>JABMNZ010000017.1 GCA_013204395.1 Parcubacteria group bacterium | reverse complement strand
GTCCTTCTTCGTCCAGGACATCGATCCGTGGACCTGGAAGCCGCGGACCGACAAGGAAGGCAACCCCGTCTACAAGGCGGTTCCCTGTGCCTTGGCACGTCACAACACGGTGCGGCACTGGAACGAGCTGGTCGTGCGCCGCGCCGACCAGGATCCGGACTACCCGATCGACCGCGAGCTCGTGGTGCCCATGGCCCACAATCTCTACGGCCGACCTGTGCTCAAGCTGACCCCCGCTGGCCACCCGCTTCTCAAGGGTGGGTACGCGGTGCTCAGGACCGAACACCGTGGACGTGGCGGATCGCGAACGCGAGACGCGCTCATCATCGGCCGCGTGGCTGGCAAGAGCGTGGTCGCCTGGGACAAGGGCATGCAGCTGATTCTTCCGCCTGACGGCGAGGGGTTTCAGCCCCACAAGCTCCACATCGACGAGGGATGGAACAACATCCGCGCCCGCGTCGATGGCCTGTGGGGAGCTGGCACCCAGACGAGCATCCACGAAGTGGGAGCCGATGCCAGTGGTGTCATCGATGCGCTCAGCGCATTGGGCATCACCCTGTACGACGTCGGCCCGCGAGACGTCATGGGCATCGTCCGCAAGGCGCTTCACGCCCCCTTGGACGAGAAGAACCCGGTGCTCAGCTACCTGATCGAGCATGGGCACTTGCAGCCCGACACCGACAGCGCAGTGCAAGGGCGCCACATCCGCGGTCTTGGCCAGATGCTCACGACCGAGGCTGGCAACGCCATTCACCAGGCCCGCAAGGACTTGGTTCACAGCATGGGTGGTGGCCCGGCCGGACGCGAAAGCGGCGGCATGCCCACCATCAGCGACATCCTCTCGGGTGACCTCACCCCCGAGGCTCTGCTGAAGGCCTTCCGCCAGCAGAGTGGCAAGTGCCCGCTCGCGCAGTTCATCGTCAAAAGCTCCACGGCCCAGCGCCTGGGACTCGAGATCATGGACTGGGGATGCTGGGTCCTGACGCAGGCCCGCAAGGACCTGCTCCTGGAACTGGCCAAGTCGCAGGCCGACGGTCTGCAGCTGCCCCCGCGCAAGAAGGCGGACCCGGAAGTCCTGGCCGAGCCGCTGACCGACACCCTCGAGGGTGCTGGCGAAGAGGCCTCCGACCCGGACGACGGAGTCAACGGGGCCGCAGAGGAGCCCGCGGCAGCGGAATCCGCCTCGACCGAACCCCCCAAGGGTGACGACGTGGAGGGTGACGGAGTCGCACAGAGCGTCTAGACGCACGCAGCGCTAGAAACACAACGGCCGAGCAACGACGCTCGGCCTTTTCTTTTACCAAATTTCTTATTCACCAGCATTGAATGCATCATTCGTCACTAATCTTAGCGATGATTGTTGCATTGAATGCGTGATATGAGGTCACTAGATTTTAAAAACGTCTTTTGTGTTTTGAACGGTTATCTCTGCGACCTTCTCAACACTCACTCCGTGTAGCTCCGCAATTTTTGCAGCAACATACTCGACCTTCCATGGCTCATTCCTTTTTCCTCGCTCCGGTACTGGAGATAAGTATGGGGAGTCCGTTTCTACAAGAAGTCTATCTAGTGGCAGGGCCTTAGCTACTTGTTGAAGTTCTTTTGAAAACGTCACGATGCCAGAAAATGAAATGTAGAAACCAATATCAATGAATCGTTTTGCCTCGGCCTCAGTGCCGGTAAAGCAATGGATCACCCCAAGGCCTGGTAACTTCCCCGCATCCACGTACTCCTTAATCATATCGGCCTGTGGGCCATAGGCATCACGACAGTGAATCACCACAGGCAAACCAACTTCCGTCGCAAGATCAAAGTGGGCTCGCACAGTTACCACCTGCTTATCGATCACTTCTTGGCGATTCAGACCTTCTGGGATTCTATAATAATCCAGACCTGTCTCCCCTATTGCTACACACTTGGGATGTTTTGTGAGCTCTCGATAATAATCTGTGTCAAATGTTTCCGAGCGAGTTTTGATCTTTGGTGTTACTTGCTCACCCACCGGAAGTTCATCGTCGTCCCAAAAACTTTGCTCAACCGTGTGATTAGGATGCAACCCGACCGCTGCCCACATACCCTCATACCGCTCAGCCACCTCAAGGGCCATTCTGGAAGTATCTTGCTGAGTCCCGACCGTAATCATAAAAACCCCTTTATCCAGGGTTCTGGTAATCACTTCATCCATATCATCTTTGTAGGCGTTGAAGTGGACGTGGCAATGGGAATCAAACAACTCCATTTTATTCACTAACAATTCTTAAACTTTCTGGGAATAGAACTTGAAGAGCACTTACTGCAGCAACAAGGTAGTTCGCCACCGATGATCCTTCAATAAGTGTGAGCAATGTGTCCTCCGGAAGAACCTGCATTGCGTAGAACAAGATTACCCCAACAACGATCACGCCTTCAATAAAACCGAATATGCCTCCAAGCAAACGATTAATCGACTTAGCAAACGGAACAATAGAGACAAATCCAAAAACTTTTTCAAGAATCCAGAAAACCAAACCAACAAGTCTCGAAACAAGAAGGAACAGGATGATAAAGACGATGACCTTTCCTCCACTGCCATCGCCGACTAAAAAGCTAAATGTCTCAGCTGCTGGCTCGACAAAGCGACTAGCTATCGCGATTCCAATGACAGCTCCTATGAGGGATCCGAGTGTATGGATAAGTCCAAAAAACAGTCCGAAGAGGATAAATGCTCCTACGATAACGAGCAAAATGATGTCAATGAATCCCATAACTCAATTTCCTAGTTTGATGGTTGATCTCTACGAGGAAACAAAGGCTCCCCCTGTGAAACTATTTTACCATAGCGCTCCGTAATCTGGGCGCTTGTCTGTGGAAGGATTGGCGCCAAGCTGCGCGCAATAAATCTAACTTTATCTGCTATCTCAGAAAGAACATCCTTAGCAGCAGCCTCGTCTACTTTTACTAATTTGAATGGAGCTTTCTTATCAACGACCTCATTGGCATCAGCTACAACTTCCCAAACCAAATCGAGATAGCGCTTAAAGTCATAATCTTTCATTGCCGCATACAGCTGAGCCTCTTGGGCTGACCAATCAACCTCAACGTCATTCAATACCCCATCAAAATATTTCTGACTCATGGCACCCACACGGCTTACCAAGTTTCCAAGCTGATTAGCGAGCTCTGCATATCGCAGTTCCATTCGTTCTCTAGAGAAGTCCCCATCGTCATGTGAAGGAATCTCGCGCAGCAAATAATAACGAACTGCATCTGTTCCATACTCAGCAACTTCAGAGAACGGATCGATGACATTACCCATGCTCTTAGACATCTTTTCTCCAGCCGATGTAATGAACCCGTGAATGAATACCTGCTTAGACGGCTTTATGCCAGCGGACATTAGCATGGCCTGCCACATAGCAGACTGCTGACGAAGATTGTCCTTTCCTGCAACCTGCACTCCCGGCCAGTAATCTGAGAAATTTCCGTCTTCGTTTGGCCAACCTAAGGTTGAAATATAATTGACTAAGGCATCAAACCAAACGTACATGACGTGACCCTCATCACCAGGGACACCAACCCCCCATGGCATCTTTTCTTTGAGTCGAGAGATACTGAAGTCCTTCAATCCACCTTCAACAAACTTTTGTATCTCAGTTAAGCGATTACTAGGCACGACAAAATCTGGGTTGGCAGCGTACAAATCAAGAAGTGGCTGCTGATACTTTGACCAGCGGAAAAAATAGTTCTCCTCATCACGCAACTCCAACTCTAGATTTACGTGTACAGGGCAACGTCCATTAACTAGCTCTGAGTCGGTCTTAGGAAGTTCACAACCGACACAGTACTTCACCTGATAGCGATCTTTGTAAATGTCACCATTGGCATCACATCGTTTCCAGAATTCCTGCGCAGCTTTTTTGTGATCTGGATCGCTGGTGCGGATAAAGTTTGTGTAGCTCAGATCAAGCGAAATTTTAAGCTCGTCAAACTTGGCGGCATACTCATCAACATAGGCCTGAGTATCTTTCCCCTCCTCGATAGCTTTCTCGTAAATCTTCTGACCATGCTCGTCTGTACCAGTATTAAACAGCACTTCAAACCCGCGCTCACGATAATATCGTGCAACCGCATCAGCCTGAATGATCTCCAAAGCAAACCCGATATGAGGCTTAGCGTTTACATACGGCAAGGTGGTGGTGATATAAAATCGATTCATAATGAACGTAATACGATTACAAATTCGCCTTTAATACTAGATGACTCTAGCGCGGCTGTCACTTGAGAGGCGGTTCCCCGATAGAGAGTTTCGTACATTTTTGTGAGCTCGCGTCCGACCATAAGGAGTCGATCTGGACTTCGTGCATCGATTTCAGCAAGTGTCTTGAAGATTCTGTGCGTGCTCTCGTAGAGAACGACTGTTGATTTAATACTGGCAACGCGATCAAAAAAAGTTTGTCTCCCCTTCTTGTGCGGAGCAAACCCCATAAAGATGTACTCGTCAGCGGGAAAGCCAGACACTGACAAAGCACTGATCACAGCAGAGGCACCAGGAATTGGAACTATGGTTAGCTCATCACCAAAGTGAGCAACCAACTCTTCGACAAGTTTCCCTCCTGGATCAGAGATCGATGGAGTGCCAGCGTCAGTCACGAGCGCCAAGTCTTGTCCCTCTTCTAATAGCTCAAAGACTTTATTTGTTTTTGATTGTCCGCTGTGCTGATGATAGCTCAGCATTGGCGTGTCGATTTTATACGCGTGCAGTAACTTTCCAGTGACACGAGTATCTTCACAAAGAATCGTACCAACAGAAGAGAGCGTGGCCTTGGCCCGCTCGCTCATGTCAGAAAGGTTTCCGATTGGAGTTGCTACTACGTATAGCGTTGGCATAGCTATTTCTTTGCAAGACCCTCAAGCGCTCGAAGCACCTCTAAAGGAACTGCGAAAACGACGGTGTTTGATTGGTCAGATGAAAGATCATTCAAAGTTGAAAGTGTTCTAAGGTGAAGGGCCCCAGGCGCCTGAGCAAGCATTGTAGCTGCTTTAGCAAGATTCTCTGCAGACTCAACTTCTCCCATGGCCTTAATAACCACAGCACGCCTCTCGCGCTCAGCCTCAGCCTGCTTGGCCATTGTTCGCTTCATCTCTTCTGGAAGCGTTATGTCCTTAAGCTCAACGTTCTCAACTTGAATGCCCCATGGGTCTGTAAGAGTGTCTACTATTTCACGAATCTTCTTAGATGCCTGTTCACGTTTGCTCAACAGCTCATCCAAATCCATCTCCCCAACAACGTTACGCATGGTTGTCTGTGCAAGCTGACTGACGGCATGTCGATAATTTTCAACCTCGATGATGGCACGACCAGCATCTTTTACTTTGTAATAAATCACCGCGTTGATCCGAGCAGAAATGTTGTCTTGGGTAATGGCCTCTTGATCTGGAACATCAACAGCCTTAACTCGGATATCCACCTTCTTAATTGTCTGAAGAGGCCAAAGAATAAACTTAAGTCCAGGTTGATAGGTTCTTGTAAATTTTCCTAGAAAAAAGACGACCCCCCTTTGATACTCGTAAATGACACGTATGGTGGATGCGATGTAAACAATCGCAAGAAAAATAATAAATTCCATAGCTATTCCTTAGTAAGTAAATCTGTTTCTGGGTAGGTGGTTGCCCACGAAAACCAGAATGAATTTTCAAGAGAAACGACCTCTAACTGCCTGCCACGATACTCACCACTCACCGCCTCACCAGTGTCGTTCCAAAGTGAGCCAGTGGCTATATCAGTGAAAAAACCGGCTGTATGCTTAAATTCCAACACATCCGCGTCCAACTGTCGAGAGAATCCTTTGACTGCGTTTAGTGTGGAATCCCAAACAACAAGCAGAGCATCGCCACCAACCACATCGTTTACAAGACCAACATCCTTAATCGCATCTAGTCCGTAGGCCTTTGATGCCCCATCTGCCTTGTACCCATAAATAACCAACTTTGGATGTGCACGACCGTCTTCGTGAGAAATGGGAAACATAATTGAGGCATTTTCATAATACCCACTTGGGCCATAGGGGTCGGATGTGTAGTCACGCGTGTAACCCGTATTTCGAGAGAGGACTTGTCCAGAAGGAAATTGATTCCTGAAATCTGCCCAAGAAATTGTAAGGGACAGATATGAGGTCAAACTTGCTCCGGTAAGCTCCCCAACAACGGCCTTACCCATCGCCTGAGACCACAATGTTTCTGTTTTCCGGTCGTACATTAAAAGATTCGAATCGTACAACTTACCAGATGTTCCAAACTCAACGGTCTCCCCAGCGACCTCACGCTCAAACACAATTCCCGTGAAGCACAGTGGGCAATACGTAACCAATAAATCCTCACCACCAAACGTATCATTTACAATCTCATGCCACACAAGAATCTGGTACGGATAAAAACGATATAAACCACCAACCTCTACAGCAAGGCCAAAGCCGTAGTTATCAAGGTACTGATCTGCCGCACGAACTGATTCATACTTGGGTTCATCAATTGACGGTATGCCGTCCTTCACAGGATTTCCCGTAACAATATCCTCAAGTGGAATAACATGAAGAGCACCATCTGTTTCCAAAATCACGTCAGGAGCTCCACCCCTTCCTTGTGACAACTCCGCATTTGAATCATTTAGTTCCAGCACGGGACTTCGATAAAATTGATATTGATAATAGATGATACCTGCCGACAGGGTGAGGAAAAGAATGAACCCGATTTTGAATTGTTGACCAGTCATATCTATTTGAAAAGTTGTTTAATTTGCTCTTCTGTTTTAGGTCCAATAAGACGATGTTGAACTATTCCCTGCTCATCAATGAGCACCGCTAATGGCATGAACGGTCTTCCACCAGAAAACGTGTTGTAGATAGAATTATCTTCATCACTCAGCATTTGATATGTTACCCCAAGCTCCTGGATGAAAGATTGTGCGTCTGCCAAGCTTTCTGTTGCCGTGCGATGCACTCCAATAACGTTCATGTCTGGGTACTGTTCGTGAAGTGCTTGAATCTCAGGAATCTCCTTGGCACAAAATGAACACCACATCGCCCAAAAATCTAAAAGAACTTTTTCTCCTATGTAATCACTCAAAGACACCCCTTGTCCAGCAAAATCTGTTGTGACAAAATCTGGTGCTTCCTGCCCAATATCAACACCAATTCCGGTGGGTTCAGTACATCCAGCCCCAAGCAATACAAGGGCAACGATCAGAAGCCCCATGCGATACCCTTTTTTAGTTGACGGCATATCCATATCAACTACTATGGTACTTGACTTTCATTCATAACAAAACAAACTTATGCTTGATACATTCGAAGAAATGCACACACCGCAATTGGCCATGGTTGGCCGACCAGCTCCAGAATTTGACGTTGAAACTGCCATCACCGGAGGAGAATTTAGCCGCGCTAAACTCTCAGACTATAAGGGAAAGTGGCTCGTCCTCTTCTTTTACCCTCTTGACTTCACTTTTGTCTGCCCAACGGAGATCACTGAATTCTCAAAACGTGATGCCGAATTCAAGGAACTCAACGCAGAGGTGCTTGGCGGGTCAACAGATTCCGTGCACTCACATAAGGCCTGGCTTAAGGAACTTGGCGATCTAAACTTCCCCCTCTTCTCTGATATGAGTCATGACATGAGCTTCGACTACGGAGTACTTATCCAAGATGAAGGGATTACCTTACGAGGAACATTTATCATCGATCCAGAGGGCGTTCTCCGTTATGCGCTTTATCACGACCTCGGTGTCGGTCGATCTGTGAGTGAAACCCTTCGTGTTATACAGGCACTCCAGACCGGTGAGCTCTGTCCCGTTGGATGGGAGAAAGGTGGGGACACACTTGGAAAAGCTTAAAACTAATCACAGTCAAAAAGACGATCCGTTAGGATCGTCTTTTTTCTTATTTGAGACCTAACAGACCTGAGATTTTGTCACGATCAAACCCGATCACTATTTCTCCATCTATATCCGTTACCGGAACCCCCATCTGCCCTGATAACTTGATCATTTTTTGTGCCTCCTCTTGATCAGATGAAACATCAATGTCTGTAAATTCCACTTTGTTCTCTTCAAGAAAAGCCTTGGTCTGCTTACAAAATGGACAAGTTGGCGTTGAATAGACAGTTATGTTCATAGGTATTTTTAAGATGTTATTAACTGGATTATTTCATCTATGTCGTCCTCTGTCACTTCCCCAAGCCAGATATCGTCGGGCATAATGACAACTGAAGCACCTGACAAACAGTTACCAAGACATCCCGTTCGACTTACTCGAACCTGAAGATCTACCGCTTTCACGGCTTGCTTTAATTTTTGATGAAGATCGACCGATCCTTTCTGACTACAGCACTCTTTGCCGTTTTCCCTATCATTGGTGCAAACCAAGACGAGTTTTTTGTACTTCAGATCCGCTTCTCTCATAATTATAATTCTCTAAGGAGCTCAAGAAGAGTACGGACCCCATGACCTGTAGCCCCCTTTTTTGTATAAGGATCAATTACGCGCTCGGCATAAGCTGGCCCAGCTATATCTAGGTGAGCCCAAGGAACCTTGTCTACAAACTCTTGCAAGAATAACCCTGCGGTTAGGCAACCACCCCAACGGGAACCAATGTTCTTCAAGTCAGCGATATCTGAATCAATAAGCTTTCTGTAATTCTTTTCAAGTGGCATCTCCCACATCTTCTCCCCCGCCCCAGATGCAGCTGTTAAAATCCTCTGAGAAAGCTCAGGGTTGTTTCCCATCACGGCGGTAATCTCCTCGCCAAGAGCAACGACACAAGCCCCAGTAAGGGTAGCTAGGTCGATAATAAAATCAGGCTTTTGTTTTACAGCAAAGGAAAGTGTATCAGCTAAAGTAAGGCGACCCTCTGCATCCGTGTTTAGAACCTCAATCGTTTTCTTGTTCATTGCCGTAAGAACATCACCAGGTCTAATCGCTTTTCCTGACGGCATGTTTTCAACAGCCCCAAAAATGCCGTGCACCTCTGCCTTTGGTGCCCATTGATCAATAACCGAGAACACACCCAGCACAACAGCTGATCCAGCCATATCTATTTTCATGGTCTCCATTGATCCTGCTGGTTTGAGTGAAAGGCCTCCTGAATCAAAGGTTACCGCCTTACCCACAAGAGCCACTTTCTTTTTCGAGGGCTTCTTCGGTGTGTAAACCATGTGGACTAAGTACGGCGGACATTCTGACCCTTGAGCTACCCCAAGGATCCCGCCCGCACCCATCTTCTGAAGCTTCTCCTTGTTATAAACACGTACACGTATAGATCCTTTGCCATGAGCAATCTGGTTGGCTGCCTCAACAAGTGTGTCTGGATGCATATCTTGACCAGGTGTATTCACAAGATCTCGAGCGAACACTGTCCCAGCCGCCGCTGCCTCACCATCCACGACTCCACGCTGTGCCGCTTTTACCGCCCGCCCATCTTTTGAAACAATCTCAAATTTCTCAGGAGCTTTAGATTTGTCCTTTTTGTACTTTGCAAATTTATAATCAACCAAACGCACACCCTCAACCATTGCACGAGCACAGTCACGCGCCTGAAGGTCGCCATATCCAGCACCATGCAATACAGAAACAACTTTCTTACAACGCATTTGTTTTGCCACTGACAGGGACGTCGCGGCAGCCTGTCGCACAGAATCAACACAAAAGTCTTCGTTTTTCCCCAAGCCCACTACAAGCACTCTCTTGGCAGGGATCTTTTCATCCGTGCGCATAAGAAAAATCTCACCTTGCTTGGCCTTAAATTTTTCAGCTTTCCAGTATCCAAACAATCTACCGTTCAGTTCCTCATTCACTTCTCCAGCGGCGCCATAAGGTTCTTTACCGCCTTCAAACGCACCCAAGACAAGCATGTCACATTCCTGTTGAATCAAATCTCCCTTTTGTACTGATATATCCATAGTAATATAAAAATGCCTTATGAAGGCACCTTATCGGTTTTTAGAAGTTTTCTCAACTTATGACAAAGCCAAAGACAAATGGAAGGGTCATTAAAATAAAGATCACGACACTTGTAAAAAAGAACCAGAACACCTGAGAACGCCAGTGTGACACATCACGCCCTCTCCACATCGCCGCCGAAAATAAATAGGACACAAAGAATGCTCCAATGGTATCGAGGTAGACACCACTGATAGGACCAATGGTTGGACTGATGGTAATCCAAGAAGCAATAAGTTCACTTCGAGTGATCAGTAAGTTATCGATCCATGCCACATTCAAAGCAACTCCCCCGGCTAGCAAAGCGGCGGTGGCAAGTGACTCATGAATGCGATCATTGAAGTGACGTGGCATAAATCTATATCATCGATTCTAAAAGAATCATTACGACAGAGGCAAAACTAATGGCGATGGAAAAAATGACGGCTGCGCGATAGTGCCATGCATGCTTATGGGCAATGTGTTCTCTGTATACAGATAGAACCATGAGCGATGTGATGGTCAGCAGAATTGGCAATTGAAACAAAAGCCATCGGTGTGTGGATAAAGCCTCCGACAATGAGGCAAACTCTCCAAATGTGTATGATGGAGTTGCGGCTGCGGAGAATTCAATAGCCACCGTGCCAATCAATAAGAACAGAATAACAAAAAGAACGCCCGTTAATGGACGCACTACTTCCGCCTTTGATCTCATTAAAAAACTTAGCGTAAATGCCGAACCAAACAAAACGATCGTGAGTCCAAAAAGTATCTGTCCTGGATGAATGACCGAGAGTAGATCCATACAAGACCCATTGTACAAGAATTGCTATACTGATTCCACTATGACAAAGAAACAACACAAGAAGATGATCAAGAAGTCCAATGGCCAACTGACCCCTTTTGACCCTGCAAGGGTTTTAAAATCCATATCCAGAACTGGGGTCGATCAAAAAACAGCTAAAGATATTCTAAAAGCCGTAGAATCGGGGCTCACTCCACGCATGCACACAGGAGAAATCTATAAAATGATTTCTGAAGAGCTAGAAAAACGTAAACCCTGGGCAGCTGCAAGATATGATCTTCGTGATGCACTTAGAAAAATGGGTCCTGCTGGATACAATTTTGAAAAGTATGTTGCATCCATCTTATCTGCTTACGGATACAAGACCGCCACGCCAGAGACCTACAAGGGTGCATGTATAGAGCACGAGATTGACGTTACAGCTGAGAAGGACGGACGCACTGCTTTCATTGAGGCGAAATTCCGCCATGATTTTGGTGCATCTGTTACCATCAAAGACACCATGGCCACATGGGCACGATTCCTAGACTTGGTCGATGGATCAAAGGTTGGGCTCTGTCCTCACTTTGACGAGGTATGGATCGTAACCAACGCACGCTTCACAGATCAATCTTTAGAGTTC
Organism: Parcubacteria group bacterium; assembly: GCA_013204395.1. Classification (GTDB taxonomy): domain Bacteria; phylum Patescibacteriota; class Patescibacteriia; order UBA9934; family GWF2-40-263; genus JABMNZ01. Next base: position 58,095 of record JABMNZ010000017.1, on the reverse strand, counting down.
GGACATTGCAAGAACATGAAGCTAATAGGGTGGAACCATCCACATGAACGTACTTTTGCTCAAATGGTTGATTTAGATGCTTTATACCCAGTCACCATTTTGAAAGATCTCAAACCTTCAGAATCTGAAATTTTTGCAAAAGCAGATATTATGCTTTGCCGGGACCTAGTAAATACAAATATAGATACTGTCCATCAACAAACAGGAATAAGTATGCAGCGCCTAGAAGCTATTCAGATTCTCTGTAAGCAGGTTATGCACGGGGACAAGGCTTGACCCAAAGGACCTGATCGGTTATAGTTCGCGCGTCAATAAACTATATCTATGCCTGGAAAACGTAAACAAATGCGGGACAAATGGAAGATAGACCGAAAGGTAGCTCTCTCTGCGAATCGTAAACAGAAAGCAATTCGTTTCGTAAAAGCTGCTGCAAAAGCAAAAGCTGCAGAAGAAAAAACCGCCTCGTAAGAGGTGGTTTTACTTTTTAATAGCTAGTACGTTGGCTGTGATTGGAACGGCCTCAATCCCCTCAATTAAACTATCCCAACTTTTGAACTCAATCTCAGCATCAGTTAACTTGTCTTTCAGGTCATCAATCTTCACTGGATTTAGATGACCTAGTTTGTATTGAAAAGCATCGTGAGCTTGATAGTTCTCTACACGATCAGAATATTCCAACTCTTGTTTTCCTTGAACAAAGATTGCGATTCCACCATAAGTGAGAGCTGAATATGCATTCTTTATAACACTCCATTGCTTCTCTGTTGGAATAAACTTAAGCAACACATGACCCAAGAGCAGATCGAACGGGCCTCCTGGTAGCGGTGTAGTTACATCATGCTCGACCACCCCCTCTTCTCCACTAAGATGTTCAATTGTAATATCAAACGTTGTAAGTTCAACTGATTTTGAAAGTAATGATTCAAATAACTCACGGTGGGCCTGAACAAAACGTCGATCGCCACAACCAAGAATACCAATCTTAACCGGTCCATGATCTGGAACAAATGACATTCTTTTAATAACATCTTCCATCTCAAGACGCTTAACTGCCATACGTCTTACAATCTTGTCGTCTGATCGATTCTGATAATTTTGGTGATATTCAGATAGTGTCATATTACCTTGCTGGAAAATCTATAGATGATCGGGTGCCGTTCAATGCCACATTTTCTAGACGCATATCACCAGCTGGCGAGCCCTTAGTTGTGAAAGTTCCGTCTAGTGTCGGATCGAGACCCAGCCCATACTTCACAAAACTGACAATCGGATTCACAGACCACGCCTGCAGGTCACCACTATCGTCATCTACTGGGGAAACATACTCAGGCAATGTCTTACTGCTATTTTCTTGATTATATCTCCACCATCGTGTCATGGGATACCACCAATCATCATTATTGTATTTCAACCTTGCCCCTGCGTTGATCCCATCTAGGAACGGCCAGTCCGTTCCGTTTTGATAATCATGAGGCGTGAACCCATCGTACAGTGGCCACGCGTTTAGTGTTCCCCAGTCACCATATGGAATCTCATCATTTCGTGCAGTTTCGAGTGTGCCTAGTGCCTCGAACATTTCCGCACGTCTCTCTGGCCAAACTACGTCATACAAAATTGTAAGGGCTGATTCGTTTGTAATTCGATCTTCACATACCCCCGCATCGCATCGCTCATAAAAATACCCTCCGTCTTCGTTCCACATCAAGCTGTTGATCTGATAACGAACTAAAAGAGATTGCCTATGAAATGCTTTTGCATGCGTTGGCTCCCCATATATTTCAGAAAACTCGACTAGGTCACGCAGGGCCCTATAGTACAGTGCTTGATTTGAAATGACTTCACCTGATCTAGGAATGGAATCCAACCAGTCCTGAAGTGAACCTTCTGGTTTTTCAGGAAGATGGTTGCCATCAAGATCTTTGGTTGAAAGATAGGAAACGATATCTTCCATGGCGGTGAAGATTGTTCTGCCGTTTACGCGCTTTGCCAAAATTGAATCATCTCCAGTCCAAGCAATATAGTCGTAAACAAGTCTTATGAAATACAATCCAGCATCCTGATGATCAATCCACAAAGGAATCATCGCATCGTTTGGATCAACGGGGATTGCGCTTGGAACAGAGCCATTTGGTTCTATGCCACGTGCTAAGAGTTCAATCTGGTCTCTTAAAATATATGGCTCGATCATGAGCACCATTCCACTGGTCCAGTAGGTATCCCTATAATAGACACGCTCAGGGTTTCCATACTTAGGCCCAGCTGTCACATACCTAAGTCCTTTATCAGTAATACCGATCGATTCAAGAACGACTTCAACACTCTCTGCGAACATGGTTGAAAGAGTGTTGTCAGATGTCAGCATCACTGGACGTTGAAGCGTTTTATCTACAGCTATCGACGGCGTCAGATCAAATGAGCTCTCAGAGGCTACCGCTACTAAATAATTGTCGGCTTGTCGAATAATGTCGGCCCACTCATCACCAACCCTTACACCAGGATCTCCATTCGAATTAAGAAAGTTCTTTCCTGAAATAAGAAAAATCGTTCTGCATCCACCATCATCCCAACCCTCACATACCAGAGACCTTTCAACAGCATGAACTTGTGGAAGCAAAAAATCTGCCTCCTCGGCTTGAATAGCTGACGGTAATAAAAAGAGGAGACAGGCTCCAGTTATCCACAATCGTTTCATAATAACGTCATTGTATCCCCTCAAGAGTGGCCTAGCAAATGTAGGATTATAGGAGAAAAGATGGCTGTCACAATCGCAAGAACCACCATGGTTGTCAGAAAAGTTATGTCTACAATTCCAAGACTATAGGCCGCCTGCGAGGCAACCAGAGACGTTGTGAGCTGCGTTGTTGAGGCCACTCCGAACATGATTGAGTGTTCTTTGCTAATTCCAACCAATCGCCCAACAAGAAAACCGCTCAGGAATTTTGTGCCTGTGTAAACAACAATGGTGACGATGAGAAAAGACAAGGACCCCTCAATTGTTCTAAACACGGCCAAATCCATTTGCGTACCAATGAGAAAAAAGAAGACGGGAACAAACAATCCATATCCAAGTGTATGGAGTTGTGTGACGAGTTTCTCAGAAGTGATAGCACTTGATAAAACAAGTCCCAAAAGAAATGCTGCCACAATAGGATGTACCCCTAAGGCACTGAAATATAACAGTACGGCCATTAGCAACACAATGACGAACCTGAGTTGATCCTCATGCTCCTTATGCGGAAAAAACCCTTTCTGTAATACTGCTTTGCTAATACGCGGCAGAAACATTTTTATTGCCACAACAGATGCAATCAAAACCGCAAAGTAGAGAGGTAGTGGCAAGCTTGTGATCGGAGAATAACTTTGAAGCAAAACACCCAAGAGCAGAAGACTAATAACATCTTCCAAAACAACTGCTGAGACGATCAGTTGGCCATCTTCTTTCTTAAACAATTTCTCTGCACGTAGAGACGGTATAACAATAGCGATTGATGAACTTATAAAAATCACCGCGACCACCATTGATGCCGTAAAACCATATCCATAGGCCTGGGCAATAAAAAAACCCGCCAGAGCAGGAATTCCACCGTTGACAATGGCCATTAAGATGACGCGCCCAGCTACGTGTTCGATTTCATCAACTTTGGTTTCGAGTCCGGACATGAACATTAAGAAGGTCAGGCCAAGAAACCCAAAAAAATCAACGGTTTCGTTTGTTTGTACTAGAGCCATTCCATGCGGACCAAAAAAAGCCCCAACTAAAATGAGAGATGTAACAAATTGGAGTCGCAATTTCCTAAAGAGCTCAGGTACCACCAACCCCACAAAAAGGATAAGAAGCAAGACAAGTAATGTTCCTTCCATATATTCACATTGTACCAAAAACTCCCCAATCTGTCGGGGAGTTTTTCTTCAATTTAGTTTATCGCAGTGTGCCTTCAAGGATATGTTCGGCTGGTGCAGGATCTCCATCATCTGGCTCAAGTGTTAGCACATAGAAATCATGATCTGAGAGATTTGTTGAGGAGGTGTAAACGTTCACTAACTTTTCTTCGATCACTTGTGCATGACCAGTGCTTATCACTGACATATTATTTCCTCGGCGAACTAACCATCCTTCATAGAAGTATCCATCTGATGGGGAAGGGACATTTCCCATGTCCGCCACGATGTTAAATGAGCCATTTATGTACGATGCATGCGCTATCCCGTAACTCCCTCCCCCCGTGACGTCAGCTAAAGCTGCTCCACTCCAATCTGTAAAATCTTGAGTCAAATACGCTTCTACCTCATCAAGAGAGACTCCCCCATCATTAACTAATACTTGTCCCATTTTAAGAACCTCTTCGTCATTCATAATTAAACCTTGCTCTTTCGCTTCAAATAAAATCGCCTCGCGATCTATTTCAACATCAACCGTAGGTGTGGGATCAGAACCCCTTCCAATACAACCTCCACCGATCAATAATACTGTTCCGAGTAAGGCAAATAAGGTTTTTTTCATAGCTGCGGCAGTATATCACAGCACGTGAAAAAAAATCTAGAATCATGTTTTTGGCACAAACCTACAGGTAATCAAGTAAACGTTCGTAATCAAACACTTCTAAAAATTGGAAACTCCAGGATAGCCAGATTCCAAGTGAACCTGTTAGTAACAACACGCCAAGCATTAATAAGAACGCTCCGCCGATAAACGATATATAGGGCAAAACCTTTGAAAGCTTCTTTATAGTGTGCGATGCGTGCCCAACCCCATAGGCTATTATAAGAAAGGGGGTTGCCAAGCCTAAAGAAAATACCGAAAGAAGAATCGCTCCCTGAAGCGCGGTCGATGTAGACGATGCAAGCAAAAGAATCGATCCGAGAATAGGTCCCACACATGGGGTCCAACCAAATGCGAAAGTCGCACCGAAAAGAAATGAACTATGTGGTGTACCTGGGGTAAGTGAAGAAGGAAGGTGAAAACGATGTTCAGTTGAAAGCAGACGTCTTAATCCAGGTATCTTGTCCATGACGCCCATTAAATACAGGCCAAAGAAAACAATGAAACCTCCTCCTATTCTAGTGAGGACGGTTTGGTACTTTGCCAATGCAACACCACCAAGACCAAACAAAATACCAAGACCGACAAACACAAAACTGAATCCCAGAACATAAAAGATTCCGTTTATAAAAACTCGCTTCCTTATCGCCAACATCTTTGTTGGGTCCTGCATGTCTTTTGCACTGGCACCGCTTATGAATCCAAGATATGCCGGCACAAGAGGAAGGGTACAAGGAGCAAGAATCGTTAGGGCTCCAGCAATGAAAGCTGGGATTATTAGTGGCAATATGTTTTCCATAATCATTCCTTACACTCCCTTGCAGAAATTTTACACTCCGTAACCCAACCCAAAGCAATACCCGCTATAATCAATGATATGTACACACCTAAGATTTGAAAAAAAGTATACGGAACATTTGCTGGGATCATCCCAAGTAGAAAGGCGCTGTACCAAGAGACAATAGATATTGGCCCGAGAATAAATGCTAGCTTCCTTGCCCGAACCATCTCCCCAGGCCTATGGTCATGTTCCTGACCAAATGAAATCTTTACTAACTTTGGAGCAATATAAAGAGTGAGAAATCCCCCGTTCACAATAATGACACCAACAACCAGAAGCTTTGCAAGAAACTTTGGAGTCTGCAGGTAGGTACCGGCCTCAGGGATCGTAAGAGCTAGACCTGTTAACAAGATAAATCCTAAAGCAAACCAAATAAACTCACTCACGGTTGAAAGTACATCAGCCTCTTTCTCTGAAACATGAAGGTCTTTCAAAAATTTGAAAAACAACACATCTGTAAGAGTTGCTGCTCCCAGGCCCATTCCCATAAATAATACATGGGCTGCAATAATGAACGAACGATACTGAACCAACAGCGGCTCGACCATATCTAGAGAAGAATGGAGAGCAGAGAAAAAGATAACGGTACAAAACATCGCGGAGAGCAAACACCAAGTACAAAGCTTCCTTATGCTTACCAGCTGAATAAACGTAAGGTAAATAGAAAAGAAGAATGCCAACGCAGACGCAACAAGGAGCAGAACCGCTAACCAACTGAAGACAGACGGAAAAGCAAGAAACATGCCATACCCTATCGCAATACACGCGTAATAAAGCATTCCTAAATTCTCCACGGGCACTCCCATGAATCTGGAAAAATCACTCTGAATCACTTCGGCACAATGTCCCCTTAGTGGACAAACAAAATGTTCTTTTTTCTCGCGTTTCTTGTGGAAGAGATAACTGGACAACATGAATCCAGCAAAAGCCACAAAGACAATAATAATGTAATTGATCATAGGTTAACCGTAAGTCTTTTCAAGATACTCAATGATGTCATCTGACTCATACATCGATGTTCCATGATCTTGATCAACTAAGAATGGCACCATTTCTTTCCCGCCAATCTTGAGAAGAAACTCTCGCTGTGGAGACCCCTTAGGACTAGTGCGTGAAATCCAATCTAACTGAAGGTCATCGAGCTTTCTGCGCACTTTTGCACAAAATGGGCAATCTTCCTTTTGATATAATTCGATCATACGTCTTGTTTTTTAAACCCGAGTGCACAAGAATTAATACAGAAGTGTTTTCCCGTTTTTGATTCCTGATCGTCAAATAAATGACCTAAATGACCTCCACAGTTCTTGCAAATAACTTCAGTGCGATGCATGCCAAATGAATCATCATCTCGAAGCTCAACTGCACCATCTTTTGCCACCTCCGAGAAGCTGGGCCACCCAACAAGACCAGGTGCATTTGATTCATACTTACCATCGCTCTTAAAAAGAACTGCACCACAACCAGCACAATGATACATACCTTCAGCGTTGTTATCTAAAAACTCACCGCTGAACGGTGGCTCCGTCCCCTTCTCTCTAAGAACCTTGAATTGCTCCGGGGTCAGTTTTTTTCCCAGTCTTGCTCATCGGTCATATAAACTCTAGCAACTATAATTCAACGTAACTAAATAACACTTTAAATGGCTCACACCAGACGAGGACATTATTATATCTCTCTAAGTCTACCCCATCTGGTAATTCATAGTTCACATTTCCTTTCGTTGCCCTGATTTCACCAAGATCGATAGCGTCTGAAATCCCCAAGTCGCTTGAGAGATAGATGTGAAGATTGGGACCATTGATCGTTTCAAAATCCTCAAAGCGCAAAATTGTTTCCTCACCCGTATCTATCACCAAAGCAATCCCCTCGACCTCATGTGCCCGTGGCAAAAAAAGACCACTCGCGATTAATTCCGGCCCCTTCTCCATGTCCATAGGATCTTCTATTTCCACAACCATCTCCCGGACTTCTTGAACCGCGACATCAAAAGAATCATGTTCATCTTGATTCATGTCGTCCATGGCATCATCAAACTCAGGTTTGTTTTCTTCTACATCAACCACGGCCGTTAACGGAGAAACATCATCAACCTCTGTTGAAATAAAGACTGGTGCTATTAAGTACCAAGCAACTGGAAGTGCGATAATCAACGAAGTAATAAACAATATCCTTTTCATATAACCCCTATCTTTCCATAAGGTTAATTATCGTCATGTGTGTCTTCATCATTGTTCCCGCGATCATCCTCCTCATAGTCATCATACTTATCATATTCATCAGCATCATTTGATGAATGACCATCATAGAAATCATTAAGCTGATCCATTGCCGCGTCAAGATCAATATCAATATCTGACAAATCATAATACTTTTCATGATCGTCTCCTAACATTATTTCCCCTTCATGAATCTCTAGCTCCACGTCCATGTGCCATTCATCTTTTGTATCCTCACCTATTTTTAGAACGGAATCACCATGCTCACCGTAATCATCACCAGACATCATACCCCCAGCAAACAACATGCACTCCTCTATATTGACTGGGTCAAAACAATAGACACTACACTCATCCTTTCCAACACATCCACCAGGCCCAACAAATGAATCTTCATCACCATGTAATTCATATCCCTGCGACTGGTAATCATCATCTCCTCCATCGTGTTCTGTAAAATCATCTCCAAAAAATTCTGCGCACTCCTCCATGTTTTCCTGTTGATTGCAGTATATTTTACATTCCGTATCTCCAACACATCCACCAGGACCGACATAATCACCACGATCCCTCATGCCATGTTCTTTCATCATCTCCGCCTCCCCTACTGTCATGAATCCTGAACGAATAGCAAAATCAACGCACTCATCCATGTTTACTGGATCTTCACAATATTCCTCACAACTATCTCTATCAGTACATCCACCGGGTGTATCTCCCGAGAGCATCACATCTTTCATTGTACGCATCTCTTCAATCTCCTCTGAACTCATAAACCCAGCAGCCTCCGCAAATGTTAGACACTCATCCATGTGAGACGGATCGCTGCAATACGCGTCGCAGCTCACCTCATTTGAACAGCCACCAGGCATTTGGTATCCAGCATCAAGAGCCGCTAAAACCTGTTTAGCCTCATGAAGTTCACCATCGTCCATCATGTCATGAATCTCTGCAAACGCGATGCATTCAGACATGTTAGTGACATCGGTGCAAAAAGCTTCGCATTCAGCATCAGAAGAACAACCCCCTGGGCCACCTTCCGCTAGCAACGCCTCCATCTTGTGATACTCCTCAACTTCACTCTCCTCTAACAAATCATTTTCTTCTGCAAAAGCAATGCAAGCATCCCAATTGTCAGGATCCTCACAATAAGTAAAACAAGCATCTTCACTTTCACAACTACCAAGTGCGTCAATTGGGAAAACAATGTCATCTATCCCAGCATATGCGGTAAATGATAAAGACAGCCCTAGAGTAATAAATAGTATTGGTAAATATCGCATAGTTTTATTCAAACGGGTTTGTATAACTTTCTCTGATTGGATTCGTATTTTCTGTTGGGTTGACTGTAGGGATCTCTATGGAAGAGGTGCCCTCTTTCGCTCCATCACCAAGCCCTGTATCCACAACATCCCAAACTCCCACCGCCGACCACAATACCACTGCGCCAAGCGCTGCGACGACCATAATCATTACCAAAAGAACTTTTTTCATATTTTTTTCTTGTTTGAATGAATGTATAGGATCATTGTATCAAATAAAGGAGATGAGCAGGGTGCAACGAATACTCATCCACAGATATGCCATTGTAAATCAAAAATACTTCTGTTATTCTTCATTCACAATTTAACTATCAAGAGTGTGGTGAGAGTTCTGGCTCTATGACCCACCCGCAACCCCGACAGGCCATGAGCTTGTCGAAGGGTGCGCCATCCAGCCCTGCCACGTGACTCGAAAGAGTTTTTACGTGGCCTTAGCGGGAACGATAATTCTTTATGAACATCTCCTGCGAGATGTCGTTTTATTTTAAACATAGAACTCTATGAGTACCCTACCCTCAGTCTATACATGCGAGTCTGTTACCTCTGGTCACCCTGACAAAGTATGTGACCAAATCTCAGACGCAATTCTTGACGCCCACCTAGCACAGGACCCTAAGTCTAGAGTTGCAGTTGAAACGTTTGGCTCACATGGCATGTTGGTTATCGGTGGTGAGATAACTTCAAACGCAGAAGTGGATCTTACTGCACTGGCACTAAAAGTTTATAGCGACATAGGACATAAGGATCCAATCGATGTGATTGAACGAGTTGTGAAACAGTCTCCTGAAATTTCAGCTGGTATAAATGATGGTGGTGCTGGTGATCAAGGAATCATGTATGGCTATGCATGTAACCAAACACCAGAATTACTTCCGATCGCCACAGCTGTTGCCCATGCCCTCACACGACGTCTGGATAGCGTTAGGCATGACAATATAATCCCATGGCTACGACCCGATGGAAAAAGCCAAGCCACTGTTCGTGACGGTCAGGTAGAAACAATTCTACTCAGCGTTCAACACGATGAGGATGTCAGTATTAACCAAATCCGTTCTGACTTGGTCAAGCATGTAGTTATCCCAGTACTTTCTCACTATCGACTTGCTCCACCAAAGAATCTAATTATAAATCCATCAGGCAGTTTCGTTGTCGGTGGTTTTGAAGCAGACGCTGGTCTTACGGGTAGAAAGATCATGGTTGATACCTATGGGGGTGTCATTCCCCATGGTGGCGGTGCCTTTTCTGGAAAAGATGCAACCAAGGTAGATCGCTCTGCCGCCTACATGGCACGTTATGTTGCAAAGCAAATTGTCGCCTCCGGAGCTGCAGAGGAAGTGCTCGTTTCAGTTGCCTATGCCATTGGCCGTGCTGAGCCCCTCATGGTGAGTGCTGTAGATCAAGACGACAACTCACTCGATCACCTTCTATCAAAATATGATTTTCGTCCGCTAGCAATTATCGATCTGCTTGATCTGCGCAGCCCTCACTATCAAGAAAATTGTACACACGGACACTTCACAAACAGTGCAGCTCCCTGGGAACAGATCGAGCAAACTGATAGAATTGGTGAGTATGGACTACCTTCCCTATCAAGAGAGACAGCGGCGTGAACAAGAAGTAGACAGAAAGGAAGCCTGGGCACACAGAATGTAACAACCTCGAGACACCTGGAATCCAAAATCCAACAGATAAAACAGCCTTGACATAGGGCTGTTTTTTGCTTAGGTTAACTCGCTCCTCAATAATGAGGATGGAGACGACCCGATGACCGGACTGCCCTTTGGCCGCGATGGAATACCAGCCCACTTGAAAGATGCAATCAAGCGGGCAACAGGAATCCTGGGCCTGTCGAGCGATGAGTCCGTTTGGCTCCGCGCGTACAAGAGATGGAAGCGCCCCCCCCTTCAACAGGGTTGGTGGACTTTCCCTGGTACCTGGAACTCCGAGTTTTCAGCCCGTGGTAGAAAGCGTCGCAAGGCTCATTGAAGAGCGCGGACGTCGACCCGGCGAGAGACTGACGCCCGTAGACATCGCTACCCCGGACTTCAGTCGTCGTCCCAGCAAAGAGACGTTCGTAAGGCTCGGTGGTCGTCATGTCCGCGAGCACGACGTCATGGTCATCACCACAGGTCCCGGAACGGACCAGATGCTCATGGACCTTTTCTGGACGCTCTCGTATGTCGGAGGTCGTCACGCCGCTCGCATCACGCTCATCACCGGCTATTTCCCACTGTGTCGCTCTGACAAGGACGAGGGTGACACCGAGCTGACCATGCCGCCCATGCTGATGGCGCTGGTAGAAGCAGCATGTGGAGCCGTTGGACTGCACCGGTGGATCTGCGTCGATCCGCACAGCGAGCAGATCTCCATGGTCGGAAGACCTGGGCAGGTCACTCCTGTGTACCTCACTCGGCGCGTGCTCAAGCACGTCATCTCTTTGGTGCCGGATCCGGAACGATTGTGTCTCGTCTTCCCAGACGACAGTGCACGCAAGCGCTTTGATACAGCACGTGGTGCAATCGAGCTTGAGATGGGGCTCACGTTCCCTGACGTCACGGCACTCAAACGACGTCTGAGTGCAACAGAGACCAAGATCGTCGGCATTGTTGGCGACCCTCGACTGGTTCGAGGAAGAATCGCCGTCATGTTCGACGACGAGATTGCCACCGCTGGCTCAATGATGAAGTTCGCCCGTGTACTTCGTGGAACGGACGAGCTGAAGGCACTTGCTGGCAACGAAGCGGCAGATGTATGGGGTGCGGCAACACATGCCGTTCTCTGTGGAGAGGCTGAGGAGCGATTCACCGCTGCTGGGTGTCCGATCTCCAAGCTCATCGTCACCGACACCATCCCGCTTCCGGTAAACGGTGGGTTCGGTCGGATGCAACACAATGGTCGACTGCAGATCATTAGCTGGATCGAGGATCTCGCCTGGATCTGCCTGACCCATCACTGGGGCGGCAACCTCCGTGAGATCAGATAGAAAACACCGCGACGAAGCGGTGTTCCACTGACTCCCCCCTCGGGAGTCTTTTTACTTTGTAAGATTTTTGACTATAACAGGCTCGTCTGTCTCTTCGATTGAGAACCTTATTCTTCCGATCACCTGCCCACGGACAGTCTCGACATCTACTCGCCACTTTCCGGGGCTGTGGCCAGTTAGATATGAATAGCCTCTGTAACCGTCCGCGCGGCCACCACTAATTCCGTATGAAGATGCATTGATACTCACCCACCCTTCTCCATCTATATAGTGTTGCCAGTGATGCACAACGGTTGTGTCTAAATCAACTGGAGCAAAGATCGATGCATACACATACACGCGCTCACCTGCATATGCGTGAATCGTCTGCCCTGGCAGTATTTGCTCAAGTAGAGATTCTTGCTCGGCAAGAACCGTATAACCACCACCTGAACGTTCAACAGAATGATAGATGCCTGTGTCTGTCAGAGAAAGTGGGATTGGTGGAATGACATTGAAAAAGTACAAGCCGTTCATGACTGCAAAAATGATCATGATCGGGATAGCTGGGTGTGGTTGTAAGTGACGGAGATCCGGTCGCAGGCGAAAAAGTATTGCGACATACACCGCAACCAATAATAGACTTCCAAGTCCAGCTGATCCAAACGCCCATGGGCTAACAGAATTGTAAACAAACGGAAGCGCGACCGAGAGAACTGAGAAAAGAATGAAGTAGTAAACACTCAACTGCACTATGGGCTTAAGGTAATGCTCTCGAAAAACATCGTTGGCACCGATTAGAATTATCAGAGCCAAAATCAATGGCCATGAAACAGTAAACGCGCCGGAGAACCAATAGAAGATAAGTGACGCGCTCAGCAGTGCACCAAATGTGAATTGAACAATAAGAGGAGCAACAAGGCGGACATACCCAAGAGCGGTTGGTTTCTCGATCAACCTCTTCCCCGAGTCATACCAATGCATCAGGGCAATCATGACACCGGCTATAACGGCATACACTCCCAGAACAATGAAAGCTGTACTCACGCTAATCGTCCTAAAAGTGAGCACGTCGACCAACACACCAATCAAAAGCATGCCAGGAACCATCAACCTCTCATGACGAGCATAAAGTCGCTTAAGTGCGCGAAAACGCAGAAAATTTTTCACAAATGAGATCATGAAAGAAGTATATCATTTCTCCCCAGAAGGTCTTGCACAGGACCAATCCCCTTGCTATACTCGTCTCGTTCTCTTAGAGAATTCAGTAAACGGTTCAATATTGGATGAGATTTCAACGCCCGAGCGAGCACTGAAGGAGATGACCTAAAACGGTCTTCGACTGAAGAGCGGAGCGAGAAGTTGAAAGGTCACCGATATTGAGCCGTTTACAATCGGGGGTAGCTCAGCGGCAGAGCAATTGGCTGTTAACCAATGGGTCGAGGGTTCGAATCCCTCCCCCCGAGCCAAAAGCAAAAAAGTTCTGACGCGACCCATGTCCGTCAGATTGCACAGAGCCTCGACTTCGGTCGAGTGCTTTTGTTTTACCCGTCTTTGTTACTTAAAACGCACACGGCTCAAGTTCGAGACTCGAGTGCGTCGTCGTCTTGTTCGTCGCTTTCGGTTCGGAAAAAGTTCGAGTCCCACCGTCGGTCATTTTGTCCAAAATCCTGTTTCGTCCCTAAGGTGAGAGAAGAATCTCGGTTCGAATCCCATTCCCTGTTTTTAACTTTCAGTACACAGAATATCTTTACGGTAATAAGATTGTAAGCTACTATATCAATACAAATTGCCTAAACTCACGTCCTGTGAGCATGGCAACACCTACGCAAATATTGACGGCCTTCTTGGCTGACATCTATTTGCGTAGGGTCGAGTTCCGCAAGGGCTCGGGGTAGCTTTCGAAAGATTGTTGCCGTCAGTTCAGGGAGGCCTTTTGTGTTCCTGAGCAATATCAATTAATCCCTACGCAAAAATATGAGCAAAGATTCAAGAGACTCCAGTAAAAACTGGTTCGCAAAACACAAGATTCTCACTGGTATCGGTGCGGTGATAATCTTCTTTATTTTCATCGGTGCAATTGGTGGTGATAGCAGTCCAACTTCTAATACAGGCTCATCAGGAGACTCAAACAAAAGCGAAGCAACGGTGAGTTATTCATTGAACGATGAAGTAACGGTAGGAGAAGTAAAATGGGTTGTCACAGACGCCTATTCTAAAACATCACTTTCTGGAGCCTTTGGTGGATCAGAGACGACTCAAGGAAAATTTATTGTCATAAACGCAACTGTTGAAAATCTAGGAAGTGACATGAAGTCGACGTCGAATCTAAAACTTGTCGATAATAAGGGTCGTGAATTTACAAATTCATCAAGCAGTTTTAAGAACCTAGGTGCTGAACAGCTTTTTATTTTAGAAAACCTCAATCCAAACTTACCGTTCACCTTTGCAGATGTGTACGAAGTTCCAGCTGATGCTGAGGGATTTTCTTTGATCGTTGGCGATCTATCACTTTTTGGAAGCAAAGAAGCTAAGATAAGTCTTGGATTTTAGACTTTACACGCAGACTAAAAACTCCTTTTGATAAGGAGTTTTTAGTTACTTCACATTGTGGGTAAGTGTATTTTCTGCAATAATGTGAATACTATGCCTGTATTTAAACAATCAAAGAATAATTTAGAAACTGTCCGAGAGCTGAAGATTGGACTTGAAAAAGATCTGCAAGAATTGACGGAGAATAATATTGAAACCGTATTTAACCTAAAGTTCGTTGCGACAGAATTTCAACTAAATAATCTCCGGATAGATACGCTAGCATTCGATACAGAGACGAGTGCTTTTGTGATTATTGAGTACAAGCGTGACAAAAGTTTTAGTGTAGTAGACCAAGGTTTTGCATACCTCGCACTTATGCTCAATAACAAGGCAGATTTTATCCTAGAGTATAACGAGCAGATGCAAGGCAGTCTAAAACGCGACGATATAGATTGGTCACAATCACGTGTTCTATTCCTTGCCCACAGCTTCACGACACATCAGCGCGAGGCAATAAACTTCAAGGATTTACCGATCGAATTGTGGGAGGTTCGAAAATATGAGAACAGCTTATTTTCATACAATCCGATCAAAGCCATCCATACAGCAGAATCAATAAAGACAGTTACAAAAGATGAAACTGTGAGTAAGGTTAGTCGTGAGGTGAAAACCTACACCGTAGCTGATCATTTCAAATCTGATTGGAATAACTCTCACGATTTATTTGATTCTTTGCGAGATAAGTTACTATCTTTAGATTCTCGTTTTGAAGAAGCACCTACAAAACAATATATTGGTTACAAAATTGGAAATGTAAATGTTGTTGCAATTCATATCTATAAATCGAAAGTACGCATGGACATGACGAGGACTAAACCTAAAGACGTAAACGATCCTGAAAAACAAGTTCAATATGTTGAGAAAAGTATGGAGCATTGGAATCAAGATATTAGTTATTTTGAAATGACAGAAGATCAAGATATTGATTATGCGATTTTTCTAGCCAAACAACTTTTAGAACGATTCGCAAAAAAAGGTATTATCAAGGGTTGATCATTGGAATCCCAAAACCATTAATATAAGTCAATTATTTTTAGTTTGATAAACTCTCCAAACAGTTCAAAAGAATAATAATGATCCAATCATGCATATACAAGTATGCGAACTCATATTCAAATTGCAGATATTTTATCAGTAGCAATCAGTCAACGAGTTTGTTCTGAAATAATTTCTGATTACCCTAAAAAATCTAAGCAGAATTTCTATCCAGCTTCCACGATCGATAGCTTCCCAAAAACCAAGTAGCCCCATAGACTCATCAAAAAAGAAACCTAGGGTCAAGGAATCCAAACCGAATCCTGTCGCAAAAGAGCAGGCTGTCAAGGTAGAGAATCATGTGCAACAGAGAAGTCCCGGGGGGAAGACTACGGAAATATAGGAATGCGAGAATCGGTATCAAACTAGGTTCTTTAACATTCGTTCAAGATCAAAGGCGTTTGCGTGCTGACACAAACCAAGGTACGAACTTGCATTGTCCTTGTTGATTTTGCGGATCATCCTTTTCTTTGTAGACGGTCGTAAAATGGTCGTGTGTGGTAACAATATATATCCGAGAAAATCTACACCCTGCCTCCAGGTCCTCACGTGTACTTTGTTTGGATGCAGATGCATGTGGAGATGACTTTTAAGAAACATCTCAATTCGTTCAGTGAATACATCACATTCTTCCTGGGATTCTGCGAGCAACACAAAATCGTCACAGTACCGAACGTAGTGGTGCACTTTTAGTTCTTGCTTCGCGAACCAATCCAACTCATGAAGGTACACGTTTGCGAATAATTGACTTGTGAGATTGCCCAGAGGTATTCCCACGCCAGGCGAAACAGAAAAGCTTTCAATGACACCAGTAAGCAGCTTCATGGTTTCGGGATCGTGAATGTGTCTTTCAAGAAGATGAAGAAGCTTTCGATGATTCACACTCGCGAAAAACTTTTGAATGTCACATTTGAGAGCGTAGACTGTTTTTATATTGTTGATACTATCTCTGAGCAAGAACGTCCTCAGCCTCTTCACCGCCGCATGCGTACCTTTTCCTACACGGCATGAATAACTGTCATAAATGAATCGCTTCTCAAATAAGGGCTCGATAACATTCACAATGGCTTGATGGACAACGCGATCTTTTACATCGGCCTTGTGAATAGTACGTTGTTTTGGGTCGTGGATGGTAAATCGCTCGTAGGGACTATGCTGGTAAGCACCTGAGGCAAGTTCGGCTTGTAGGGCAAACAAGTTGTCTTCAAGATGGCGTTCAAATAACATTACGTCTTGGCGACTTCGCTTACCTTTACGAAAACGTTCCCATGCGATAAAAAGGTTTTCTATTGAAGTGATCCGTGAAAACAAATCATAACTATCCAACCTATGAGGACGCCTATTTCTCCCCCCCCCCCGCATTATTAGGAAAGATCGAAAGTTGCTCAGAGGCGGTCCTGGTGATATCCCAATTGCTCATACGCTATACGATATTTATGCTGAGTGGAATGAGATCATAGTAAAGTTTCCAAAAGTACAACGATACACTTTGGGTGAACGCGTCTCGCTTCATGCTCTGACGGTGCTTGAATTGGTCCTTACCGCCAGCGCAAGTACCAAAGACCAGGAGAAGCTAACGACTCTGCAACAAGCAAGCGCAAAACTTGATCTTACTAAACTCCTTGTACGACTATCCAAGGACTGCAAGTGCATTGGGAACAATCAATATCTCCACATTGAGTCCAGACTTATTGAAACAGGAAAGATGCTAGGTGGCTGGATCAAACGCACTCAGGAGGATCTCAAAAAGAACTAGGAAGACAAAGAAGCGCGATAGAGCGCTTCTTTGCTACACAAGAACTCCCGACGGAGGGCACCGAGTAGTTCGAGTTGGCATTGCTGCGCCAGTTGGCGTTCAGGTTCACCGTGCCGTTGTTCACGTTGCGGTTCACGCAGGGCACGTTCTGCCACGGCTCATTATCGTTCTCGGGGACGCCTCACTTTACACTTCACCCTTCCATGACACCAAAGTCAGACGCATCCGACTTCTGAATTTTATGCGGAACTCACTCCTTCACTGAAGGTTGATTCCAAGATGAAATGCGGAGTGCTTGTTAGTCCCACCGTACACTTTCATTATCCGTGAACAATGAAACTCTGCCGGTATATTGGGAAACAAGAGATTTCGGTGACCAGTATTCTTAAACACGGGCTCACTGACCTACTTTCCACTACTAGTTTATCAAAGATTGTTGAAATAGAAGAGCGGCACCTGGGAGTGACACTCTTCTATTGAGCGTTTTCCAGATGCCGCAGTGCCACGTAGAGCGCGTGCGCTTTTTCGTGGCGAGTTCGCTTCGCGAACGAAGGGTCAAGAGACAAGTCCCAAGAACCTCCGAGCGCAAAGCGTTCAAGTTCCCAGTGCCTACTCCCCGACGGAGGGCACCGAGTAGCGCGAGTTGGCATCGCCGCGCCAGTGGGCGCGCAGGGGCACCGTGCCGTAGCGCACGTTGCGGTGCACGCAGGGCACGTACTGCCACGGCTCATCAGCGCGCTCGGGGACGTTCAACTCGTAGCCAGCACAGAACCAAGCCGGCTTCTTCTCGTAGTCGATCGCCTTGGCGCGATCCGGGAACATCCGCGCAGCGAAGATCCCGGCGTCCGAGAGTGACCGACCGCTTCGCACGGACGTGACATCGGCGCGCTGCCGACCCTCCGACAGATTGAAGGTGACCCAGCAGACCCCCGGAGTGTGGCGCTCGTTGCCGCCCAGTAGTCGCAGGCGTTCCACGTCCTCGCCCTGGTACGGATGCGCTCCCGAGAGGAGCAACTCCCATCGCCAGAACTTGGGGTCGTGGATGAGCTTGACGCTCGCGCAGGTCGCCTCGAAGGTATTGATGACCCCATCGCGACCCTCGCCGAAGGCCGCCGGCCGCACCTGGAAGCTGCGGAAGGCGTCTTTGCCCTTGGGCCAGTTGGGCGCCATACGCTCGAGGTGAGTGAGCTCCGAAGACGTCGGCTCCTTCGCGCCCAGCGGACAGAAGGTGTCGTCGTAGGCGGCTCGCAGACGATCGAGGGACTCCTTCACAGAGATCTCGAACGGGTTGGAGTTGCGTCGCTCGTTGAGCGACGTGATCCACCACTCCATGAGCTCATCGTCTCCGAGGAGCTCCTTCATGGTAGGATCGGTGCCGCCGAAGCGGCGAAAACGACGCCAGAACTCAGCGTTCTGGTCAGGATCGGGACCGGCCATAAGACCTGCCTCCTTGTGCCAACTCCGACTAGCCACCGTTCGCACCCTATGCGCTCACGGAAACCTGCCTTTGTTCATTAAGAGTGGCGTTTTGAAGTCTGCACTAACTGCAAAACGCCACTCTCAAGAGATATTGGAACTTGATAGATAGTAAAGAACAACGGCTAAATGTAGCAGAAAAATGGACTTCTGTCAACCACCATACCTCTAAAACAAGCTGTTTTCAAGGGATATTTAGACATCTACTCTGAAGAACGAGCTTAGTTTCTAGGCTTTTAAGCAACTCCCGCTTTTCCTCGCGCGATCCTGTCTTGAGCAAGTACTGCGCGTACGCATTCACATTCAGCTTGTCATCGCTTTGACGCGCAACTTCTGCTCCGAATACATCCCTCATGAAGTTTCGGTATTTAAGAAACTCACGCTTGAGATTTTGTGTGAGTTTCTTTTCATCCAGCTTAATTTGATCGAAGACTTTGTACATCTCGCCGACAAGATCATCCTCTGTGATCGGAGGCTGAGCGCAGAAACGATCGCGACCACGAGAGCATCTGTAATAGATGTAATGCTTTTGCTCACCAGACTTTAATGTCTTAATTTTTTGATCAGCAGACACAAACGACCCGCAGTCCCCGCAACGTATGAGCCTTGTGTAGTTGAACGTGTGAGACCTTTTCTTTTCGCGAGTCGGTATGTCTAAATGCTTCTGTACTTTCTCGAATAACTCTTTTGATATTAACGGATCGTGGTCGCCCTTGTACCATACTCCCCCACCTCGTGGGTACTCAAACTCACCGTAGTAAAACGGCGTGTTTAGCATGCGGTAGATCGAACTTAGCGACACCTTCTTTCCACCACGTGTACGCATTCCCGTTTCCTTATTGATCCACACGAACAAGTCGCGCCCACTGTATCCATGCTCTGCAACTAGCTCGAACATTTCTTTTATGACATGCGCGCGTTCTGGATCTAGATTTATCTTCCTTTGTCCCTTTGTCTGATTTGGATTGTTAAGATACCCAAGCGGCGCAACGCCTGGACGCACACCCAACTCGCACTTGGCACGTAGTCCGCGCTTCACATTCACACTCTTATTATCATTCTCGAGCTTGGCCTGCGAGCACAGGATCATGAGCAGGAATTTGTCGCTCGGAGAGTTGGTGAACATCTGGCTTGGTGTTCTGATCTGTTGAAGCTTCTTGCTGTCCATAAGGTCAACCAGCGCTCCAAGATCGCCTGCGTTGCGACTCAACCTGTCTGGTGCCCATGTGACGATTCCCTGGTACTTGCCGTCTCTAAGACCTTGGATCATGGAGTTAAACACCTTCCTCTGCCCTGTATCCTTTGCGGAATGGCTTTCTCTCTTTATCTCCACGATTGTGAGCCCCTGTTGCTCTGCAAAGGCTGAAATCTCCTTAACCTGCGACTCTATCGACAAAGCCTGTCTCTCCTCTGCTTCGGACGATTTTCGCGCGTATAAGACGTAATGTAGTGCAGTTGTTTCGAGACCTTCCATATGCACACAACATACCGCTACGGTGGGGTAAGTCTAGGCCCTACATTTTAGGTAGGTTGCTAGAACCTTCTATTCATAATGTCTCCAACAATCATGGGTCCTACATCCTGATTCAAGTCCCAGATTCCGAATGTGCAGTATTTTATTGTGACAGCCTTATTAATTACCATGGAAAATGCATCAGCCAAATCGTCATTTTTTTCCGCACCAAAATCGACTAACTGCATGATCAGATCTTTACACCCCTTCTTGGGGAATAAAACCTTTCCAGACTCGATATGTGGGCTTGTGAGCGCGATGCGGGATCTTTTGTCTGTACCGCCAACCCCGACGCCTTCAACGGGCAAGCGCTCCATTTCAAGTTGCTGTATGAGGGCTTTCTGATATCCAACATCCTCAATATAGATCTTGTTTCTACTATTACTCTCATGGATGTTGTCGTAAAGCATCTTTATGCGTTCTACAGTTTTCGGAAATGTCAGTCGTTGATTCACTGGGTTTGGGAAGACGTAGATTTTAACTTCCTTGTCGACAACGTAAACGGCAACAGTGACTATCGCGGTGTAATCAGCTGATGTCTTTTCAGAGATAGCCAGATCCACCCCGCTATAGATCCCTCGCAGTTCAACATTTCCAGCGAGCTTTGGTAACTCGTCATAAAATTGAATCCATTCGGGATGCACTACGCGATCTGTATTGGATATTATGCGAAGCATATACTCCCGTTGCCATACGACCTCGTTCCCGATTTTCCTCTTCAGATTCAAGAGATCTTCTGGCTTCCTAAATTTTCCTGGCCAGATAGGCTTATCTATCTCATCTACAATGGGAAACGAAAAGAACGATCCATCCAGTTGATCTGATTCAATTTGATTTTTCAACCTCATCATCAGCGAATCCTCGTGCAACAAGTTACCAACAACAATAATGCGCGTATCCGTGTCTCCTGCTGGGACGACATCGCCCAAAAACCAGTTACACACTTTATCCCGTGAATCTTTTGTCTTTACAGATGATATGTCATCGATGTCGTCACAGATGATAATATCGGGACGATGCGACCCGTGGCGCAATCCTCGAACTCCTTGCTCCATAGAGAGCGCGGTGATGCGTGCTCCATACTTCGGAAGTACAATCGTTCCAGAACTCCATTCCTCATCTTGCTCTTCGAATGGTCCCAGGTCTTGGCGCAACAATCTATTTGACTCAAGCTCACGCTTTAAGTTTGCAAGATGCATTTTTACCTGCGACTGAGTCTGCGACAAAATCAAAACGAATTTCTTCTGCTGTTTTCCAAGAATCGCCCAAATCGGATACGACATAGTGAATATTGTAGACTTCGCCGATCCACGAAACGCTGTTAAGACGACGAGCTTGGTTGAGGTGTCTTCGGTGATATCAAAGAACTGTCTCTGAAATGGCGCCGTCGGATACTGCACATAATCGCTGATATAGGTATGAAAGAACCACATATGACTTCCCGTTGTCAGCCCTGTACGGATACCTTTGTCCTGCAGTATCTGATCACTCAGTTTCTTGTTCGTCATACGCAATGCTTTCAGGAATTAATTTCGCGAGACTTAAAGCCTTCTTGATTGTCTCTTGCTCCTCTGTACTCAAGCTTCTGTTTACGTTTAGATTGGCATCCAACGAAACGCGTGTCCCGTATGATCGGTGTCGATGCTTCAGCCAGAAGATAATGGCTGTCATATTCTGATCACGAATCGCCGACAATAACTGTGACTCTGCCATGTCGTTTACAAGCTCAACGCCCATAAAGATTGCATGTTCAAGTGCATCTGCGAATACCAGGTCGTCTTGTTTCCATCTGTAGAATGTCGCGCGTGATATTCCAACCTTCTCGCACACAATCTGAATGATCGGCGTTTTCTTTAGCTGTTCAATAACAAGCTCTTTTTGCTTATCCTGTCGTTCTGCCACCGCAGGATACGGTGATGGGATATGTTCATTCATAGACCTTTTCTGCTTTCTGCTTAGTAAACATCTCCCAAAGCATCACGATCGTTTGGCAATACTCTAAATCGATCTCTATCATGACGCACCTACGGTTCGTATGCTCGCATGCCAAAAGGGTTGATCCGCTCCCTCCAAAGGGATCGTAAACCGTGTCACCCACCTTTGAGCTATTCAGAATCATCCTCCGAAGTAAACCAATAGGTTTCATTGTAGGATGCCATTTCGATTTGTTTGGTTTTGGATATATGAGTACGGATTTATCTTTAGACTTATGGAACTTATGCGTGCCATACCAGCCGTACATAATTAGTTCGTGCTGAGGCAAGTAATCCATCCTCCCCACCACCGCGTGAGTCTTTGCCCAAATAAGGAGTTGTGTGAATCTGAATCCAGCCTGCAGGAAACCTTCACGCAGAGCAAAGACCATCTTGTCCGAGTTGAAGATGTAGACAGAGTTTTTGTTTGCCATGAAAGGCTGAGCCTGCGTGAGCCACGCACAAGTGAAGCTCCGATAATTCGCCTCCGTTTGAATCTCGTCACCTTTAATGATTTTCGGTTTTGCGATCGTTTGTGTAAAACCTTCCTTACTTTCAACGTAGGCCACTCCGTACGGAGGATCTGTCAGGATTAAATCGATCTCTCTGTCCTTCAGTAGCTTTTCTACACTCTCTCGTTTTGTTGAATCTCCGCAGAAAAGATAGTGATCTCCAAGCCTGATAATATCTCCGGTTTTGATATCCATAGTTTAGTCGTTAATTTTAATAGCCTTGATTCCGGTCATCTCCTCGAACCTGCGAATTATCACATCACAGAAAATCGGATCTATATCTATCAAAAATGCCTTCCGCTTCATCTGCTCACAGCTCAACAACACACTACCGCCACCACCGAAAGAGTCTAGGACGTTGTCCCCTGGCTTCGTACAACGCCTCAAGGGCTTCTCACAAAGCGTTAACGGCTTTTGCGTCGGATGCTCGTACTCATTTCCGTTATCTCGTTTAGCGAGCCAAATATCGAATAAGTCGATAATGTCTGAAAGGCACCGATTCCCAGAAGCAACCTCCTTATTCACGATTTCATGAATGTTTGTGACGTCAGGATTAAGATAAGGCGACCCGATCGTTCCATACACACATGGCTCGTACGCTTTGTTGAAAGCGATGTGAGGTGTCATGTTGAAATTATTCTTGATCCACATACACACACGCTTATTCGCAACGCCAAGTTCTGCATACAGCGACTGCATAAGCCCAATGTATTTCTGATCGCACCAATAGAAGACATGAGCATCAGGTTTTGCTACAGACAGAGCGTTCTCCATCGAAGCTTTGATGAAGTTCCGATAATCCTCATCTGATTTCGTGTCATTTGCTTTACCTCCATATTTTCCTTTCGTCGTCAGTCCGTCTTTATAACTGAATCCAATATTGTAGACAGGGTCACAAAAAACCATGTCAATTTTCTGATCACCTACAAGTCGTTTCACAGACTCCAAATCTGTCGAGTCCGCGCAGTGAAGCCTGTGATTTCCAAGCTGATAATGATCACCAAGTTTAGTTGTTGGTTCTTTTATTTCATCTACAGCTCCTTCAACATCAAAGTCATCGTCTTCGATCGACAGAATATCGTCCCAAATATTGGAAAGATCTGTGTCGTCAAACCCGACATCAAGAAGAAGATCAATATCGAATTCTTTCAAGAGTTCAAAATCCCAACTTCCAGAAACACGATTTAATCTTAAGTTGAGAGCCTTCTCTTGCTCTAGTGTTAACTCAACGTAAACGACAGGAACTTCTGTAAAACCAAGCTCCTTCGCGCATTCAGTACTAAAGTGACCACCAACGATGATATTCTTCCGCTCCAGTGAACTATTCACGATCACAGGATCGCAAAAACCGTGTTGCTTAATGCTCGCTTTGAGCTTTTCTTTAGCTGAATCGTCCCAGGAGCGAGGGTTATATTCGGCTGATTTAAGACTTGTGATCGGAACGTATTGGATCTTGATATCTTGTTGCATAATGTCTTTTTTTAATGAATTACCTATTTCAATTACATCAAAAAGGCTGATGCACCGTATATAGATCATCATGCAGATGGATAATAAAAAAACCGCTGTTCTTAGCGGTATTCTCGGGCTGTGGATAACAAAAAAAAAGTTTATGCACCGTATTCCTTAAAATCGGTTACAAGTAGTATCCTAAATTTTGGAGAAATTCGGTATCCTATATGCGCACTTCCTTCGATAATGTCGTCATCAACATCTAATGATTTTGAAATTTGTTTTCGAATTTTTTGAATTGTTGTCGTAACTGATCGATTTGTAGAATAGCCTGCACGATCGGAGAGTTTATAAGTCTCCGTGTACTGATAGGACAAAGACAGTAAAAGAAGTATCCGTGAATCTGATTTAAAGAAGTAGCTGTTCTCTGACCGTGGATAACGAAACACCTCCCTTTTATCTGGATCTATAAAAATAGATATTACTCCTTCAACTGCTGAATGTTTAACTTTATCGAGGGTTTCTTTTACCAGTTCTTTTGTATCATTCAATGTGACAAGTCTATTCTGTGGCGGGACAATAGCTATCTTAGCTGTTTCGACCCGTTCAATTTCTGGGAATAGGCTCTTGAGGTCGATGGTCATGACACTACTGAGACCTGAAAGTTTATTTCCTAGATGTTGTAGCGTTTCAATTTGTCTCAGCACCGGCTCCATGGCTATCAAATGCTTACTGGCAATCTCTTGATCTACTATCATTAAAAAAGCGACCGTTTCCAGCAGTCTCTTTTTATATATGACAACATTCTGACATGAAATATCTAATGAACAACTCGGTTCTACTAACAGTTATATTCTGCCTGATCCTTCTTGGTGCTGGCTGTAACAAAGGAACACTAGATTCCTTCCCACCAAAACCACCAGTCCCAGGCTTCCAGCAATCCCCATTGATTGATAGGGTGTCTCCATAAAAGTGAACTAATTATTGAAATAAAGAACAATTGATATGTACAGTGACTCAGGTCCAGAAGCCCCCGAGGTCAAAGAAGGGCAGGTGCGGGCAATGACAGAAGCCTTAGGCAAGGGAAAATTTAACGAAGCCAGAAGACTTAATGCAGAGCTAAAGAGAACCGAAGCTGAATTTCTCACGGCTGCTGTGAGAAACGGAAAAGTCCACGACGTCGTAGATTTACTCGATGCTTTAGATGAACAAACAAGGAAAGAATTTCTTGCCTTGCCAGAAACAAGAGAAGCGGCAAAAGGATCTATTGCTAGTGGCCTAGAAAAGCGTGCGGCCAATGCTGTTCAACAAGCCTTTGATTTATACGAGCTCTCAAAAGAAGATCTGCAAGATGATGATCTCATAGATCTTGCAAAAATAAGCATGCTTGAGACTATCAGACGTGGCAACCATGCAGGAGTAAAAATCATCGCTGATCTTTTTGACGTAACTCAAGAGTTTTTCTTATCAGATGATTTCAAAGTAGCGGCAACGGAAGGAAAGACAACACTTCTTGGTAAACTTGATCGTCCAGAAGAAATCGCCGCCAAACTTGTCGAAGCAATGAGAGCTCTGGGTTGTTTGATTGAATAACGACCCCATCTATATTTACGACCACATGAAAGGCACTCTTCCAATACTCTACTCATTTCGCAGATGCCCTTATGCCATGCGTGCCAGGCTTGCTCTTGCAATAAGTGGCCAGACTGTTGAGTTACGAGAAGTAGAGCTAAAGGATAAGCCATCTTCAATGATTGAATTCTCTCCCAAGGGAACAGTGCCTGTGCTTGTTCTTCCGGATGGATACGTTATCGACGAAAGCCTCGAGATCATGAAGTGGGCTCTGACAAAAAATGATCCTGACTCCTGGTTGGACGAGGCCAACATGGACTTGATCAACGAAAACGACTCAACATTCAAAATGCACTTAGACAAGTATAAGTATCACAACAGTCACCCTGAAAATAACCAGGAACATTACAGACAACTCGGTGAGGTATTTATAAAGAAGCTTGATGACCTTCTTTCTCATAGCACGTTTTTATCTGGCGATCATATGCGGTTTGTCGATGCGGCCCTACTCCCCTTTGTTCGACAATTTGCTTCTGTAGAACCTGACTGGCTAGGGTCATCGCCGTATAAAAACGTTCATCTTTGGCTTGGGACGTTTTTGCAGTCAGATTTATTTGATGAAATCATGTCAAAGCATAAAAAGTGGATCCCCAGTGAGGCCTAGATACAAATACATGGCAATCCTCAATATCTACAAACCTCTTGGGTGGACTCCGCTTGAGTGCATAGACAAGATTAAAGCAACTCATCCAGAGCTGGTGGATAGTCAGATCACCTACACAGGTCGACTTGATCCAATGGCTGAGGGGGTTATTGTTTTTTTGTCTGATGAAGATCGATTCAAGAAACCTGAATATCAGAAGTTAGATAAAGTTTACGAAGCCACGATTCTTTTTGGATTATCGTCTGATACCTACGATAGTCTTGGAATTATTAAACGAGGCAAAGACGTTAAAGAAGAACAAATTCTCACCGCTCTATCTCAGCTTACAGGAGAACATCTTCTTCCCTTCCCCCCTTACTGTTCCTATAAAGTGGGTGGCAAACCATTACTCTTGTGGGCACGTGAGGGTCGACTAGACGAGATCGAGATTCCAAACAAGCTCATGACCGTGTTGGAGCAGAGTGATGTCTTAGTGTCCACATACCCTCTCAAGGATATTAAGAACAATATATTTGAACGGATTGATCTTGTTAAAAAAGACTTTAGGCAAAAAGAAGTTATTCAATCTTGGAATAGACTTGAGAGTGTCGACGAATATTTCCTCACGGCGACCCTCACACTCAAGGTCACTAGTGGTACGTACATCAGAGCACTAGCCCATAGACTGGGTGACCAACTTGGTTGTGGTGCTCTGCTCTTTGAGCTAAAACGGACTTCCGTTGGATCTCACCACATGAATGATTCAATCAGACTCACGAAATAATGACATGCGTAAACATTCGCTCCCAACGGCATTCACTGACCGTTTAGTAAACCAATTCGGTAGACAAGGCTCTGAATCGATCTTGGCTAGTTTTAAAATGACACGCGCGACCACTTTTAGAGTCAATACAAAAAAAGCCACAGACGAAGACATTATGAACTTCTTGAGGGATCACAACATTGTCTACGAACGTGTGAAAACTATTCCCCACGCTTTTATTGCGAAGAAACTCTCCAGCAAAGAAGTCCTCGCACTTCCCCTATGTACTGACGGGCATATCTATGTCCAAGGACTTTCATCGATGGTTCCACCAGTTATCCTTGATCCAAAACCTGGTGAAACTGTTCTTGATCTATGTGCCGCCCCTGGCAGCAAGACAAGTCAGATGGCAAACATGATGCAAGGGAAAGGTCGATTGCTTGCCATTGAAAAAGACACGGTAAGGTTTCAAAAACTTCAATACACCCTAAACCTACAGGGATCAGATTTTGTAGAACAAATCGAAGGAGATGCTCTACGTGTATGCAAGAGTCTTCATGGCACTTTTGACGCCATCCTTGCTGACGTCCCCTGTTCTGCAGAAGGGCGCATCGATTTAAATGCCCCACGCAGTTTTCATTTTTGGTCTGAACGAAATATTGTTGCGCATGCAAAACTACAACGATCTCTCTTGCGAGCGGCTGTGCCATGCCTTAAGCCAGGTGGCCGCCTAGTCTATTCAACCTGTACTCTTGCCCCTGAGGAGAACGAACAAATGATCGATTGGTTGCTAACGGAATTCCCAAAGCTAAAGCTTTTGCCAGTCACCTCCCCTCTTACGGGTAAACCAATGAAGAACGGGTACTGCCTTCTCCCAAACACTAAACACGAGGGATTGTTTGTCTCGTCGCTTAAATTGCGATAATAACTCTAACCATCTCCACACAATCAATACTTAGTGATATTATAGAAGTAACATTATTAACATTCACCATATGGCCAAAGGCAAAGACTCAAGAAAAGAGGTAAAGAAACCAAAGAAAGACAAAAAGAAGCCAGCCCCGCTAAAATAACAAAAAGCTCCGATTAAACTCGGAGCTTTTTTACATCATGCAAATCCATACCTTTACCCTAAGCATAGTAACGTTCAGCCTATGGGTCTATACCCCCAATTATAAAGCATTTAGCTATCCCCATCAGGCCATTGACAAAATTTGCAATATGGGGTATTGTTTCGCCGTGCAAAACGTACTCAACAGCGTGGAGATCCGTCGAATTTCCAACAGAGTCGGAATTTGCGGATAACTCACTATACATACACCTATGACAGGTACAATCAAACGATTGACTGACAAGGGGTTCGGTTTCATCGGGATCGAAGGTGAAGAGAAGGACTTGTTCTTCCACTCATCTGAGCTCGTTGATGTAACATTTGACGAACTTCGAGAGGGTGACACTGTCACATTTGACACTGAGGACTCTGACAAGGGACCTCGTGCTACAAATGTACAGCGCGCCTAATTGTCTAAAAAGCCATCCCGTTAAACGGATGGTTTTTTGTTTGCCAATCTCTTTCGTTAAACGAGAACTATGATAGACTTTTGAGCAATATGGCGCATCCACTTATTGAAGGGCGTAAAATCAGAAAAGCCTACGGCTTGCAGGTTGTATTAGAGGACCTGTCTTTTTTAATTACAGAAAAACAAAAGATTGCTCTCATAGGTCGCAACGGGGCTGGAAAATCAACCCTCCTTAAAATTTTGATGGGATCGGAGAATGCCGATGGTGGCGAAGTGCAGTTCTACCCCCAAGCCAAGGTCGGTGTCGTAGAACAACACGAGCTACTGCCCTCTGAAATCACAACGCTCGAATATCTTGAATCAAGAACGGATAAGCCTGAATGGACGATAAGAAAGCAGGCTTCTCAATTTGGTTTGCATGCACAACATCTTGACCAACCCCCAACTCACCTCTCTGGTGGGTACCGCATGCGCGTCAAACTTGTCGCCATGCTGTTGGCTGATCCAAATATTCTTTTCTTGGACGAGCCAGTAAACTACCTTGATCTTCAGACACTCTTGCTGCTTGAACGATTTCTTCAAAACTACAGTGGAGCGTTTCTTCTGGCAGCTCATGACAGAACATTCCTGCAGAATACCTGTACGCATACTTTTGAAATCGAACGTGGTTCTCTCACAAGCTATAAGGGGGGCGTTCAGGAGTACCTGGAGTTTAAACAGCAACAGTTAGATTTTGATCGACGAAGTAACAAGAAACTATCAAAGGAAATTGCTCATCAGCAAAAATTCGTCGATCGTTTTCGATTTAAGGCAAGCATGGCCTCACGTGCTCAAAGCAAAGTTAAACACATCGCCACTCTCAGGAATAAGATCTCAAAAATCGATTCAGCCCTGGCGACGACACGTATCTCTATCCCCTCCCCACGATTTACCGCCGGCACAGCCGTCCGTGCACAAGGACTCTCCATTGGTTACGCTGAACATGTGGTTGTGGAAAATATAGATATAGAAATCATTCGTGGAGAAAAGGTTGTCATCGCTGGTGAGAACGGTCGTGGAAAATCAACCCTTCTAAAAACTCTAGCCGGGCACATCCCTCACTTAAACGGATCCTTCAAGTGGTGGCATAAAGCAGATATTGGATATTACGACCAGCACACCGAGACCACTCTAAAAGGAACTGAAACAGTTCTTCAGTATCTAACTGCCATGGCACCAGGCAATGCCTCAAGCGAACGACTCCTGATGATGGCTGGGAACTTTCTGTTTAGAAATGATGACTTAGACAAATCTACAAGTGTGTTAAGCGGGGGTGAGCGTGCTCGTCTCTGCCTGGCTGGAGTCTTACTGCACGAGCACAATGTATTGCTTCTAGATGAGCCAACCAACCACTTAGACGTTGAGACAGCGGATGCACTTGCAGTTGCCCTCAAAGAATATAAGGGGACTGTGGTAGTGATCTCCCATGCCAGAACCTTTATCAACACGCTTGTAGATAAAGTATACGAGATAAGAGGAGGGACCTTAAGACGGTCAATGGGCTCTTATGAGGATTATGTCGACGACCTCACCTCCCTCATGGAATCGTCACTCCTTGAAGATTCGACCAGTGACAACCAACCAGATACTCTTGGTTCACTTGAGCGGGTTGAGTTACATGCTCGCATCAAAGAACATCAACGGTCTCAAGAAAGAGCAAACAAACAAATAAAGGACCTTGATATAGAAAAAAGTGAAATCCTGAAGTTCTTCTTTGACAACCCAACGGATTACTCCCCTCATAGGGCCCAGCGTCTTTCTGAGTTAAATGATAAACTTACTTCACTGGAAAAACTTTGGATTCTTGCCCAAGAAGAGATTGACTTACTCCGATCACAACTTCAGCCATAAATACACCTAACCAAACTCTTATGCCAGAGACTTCTACTCCTCATAAAAAAATAAGGAAGATCCTGATCATTTTGATTGTAGTCTTCCTCTTCGGTGCAGTGGCTTTTGCCGGGTACAGCGTCACCGGACCCGATGTCGGACCTGATATTGAAGAGGGGGACATCGTTTCAGACCTTCCGTCGATCACAGGAGTTCCAACATCCGGACGCTGGTCATTTAAGTTAGATATTGGAAATCTCGGATCCGCGTATATCTACTCAGACCCTGACTCACAGTATGTTGTTCTTGAAGCCGATGGACAACGATTATTTTTCAACAACTTATCGGGTATGGTCCCCTACTTCTATCGAACCACCCCTCGAACACAAGGAGGAGCGACGGCCTATTTTGAATTTACCGCTGTAGATTCCGATGTGATCGATGGCTCTGTCTACCACAGCTCAGCAGGTGGCGGTGGCGGTGTTCAATCCTTTCACATGGAATTGATTGAGGCGGAACTCCTTGACAATGAAAGACAAGATTTAAGTAATGGCACCTATGCTATGACTTATGATGATGTGGAATCAGACTGCGAGGATGGTGCAGCCGACTTTCCTGGACTCCCTTCTTCCATGGACATGGATGTTGAACATGATTTTGATACCGGGGACCCGTCTGGAGATATCTATGTTGAAATGGGAAATGATAGTCTGCTCTTTCAATCGAACGAAAATCCAAATATCTATTCACAAACCTCAGGTTCAACAGAAGTTGGAATACCATTAGACAATGATGGGGATATCATGCTTGATTACGAATATGACACCTTCAACGCAGATTACGAGTTCTATGGGACCGGGGAGAATTTGGTTGAAGGATACGTTACCATTACAGGAAGCAATGGGTGTTCTTATACCGCCAGCTTTTCTGCCATTCATTAAAGAGAGCCCAATGTTCCTTGACATTCCCACGTTTCAGGCGTAGTCTCTCCAACTGTCAATACAAACGTATATATTATGAAAGTATTTAAGAAAAGTTTTGGAGGCCCAAAGAAACGACCGGGAAGTACCCATGGGGGTTCACCTTCTTGGAATGCTGGTTTTGGCGGGAAAAAAGAAAGCTTCAAAGCTCGATGCAACGAGTGTGGAGATCCATGTTCTGTTCCATTTAAACCAAATGGCAGAAAGCCTGTGCTTTGCAGCACATGTTTTAGAACAAACGGACCATCACCCTCAAAGCCATCGTTCGGAGATCGACCAGCCTTTAAGCGCTCCAATGACAGACCATCATTTGAGAGCCGCCCATCAGCACCAAGCATGAAACGAGAAATCGATGAGATCAATACAAAGCTTGATCGTATCCTCGCCATACTGGGCAAGAGTGCTCCTGCGGCACCAATATCTCCATCACGCTCAACAAGTACCCCTAAGCCACGAGCTGAAAGTTATGTGGCACCAGAGAGAAAATTCGCTGCTGCACCAAAGCCACCGAAGGATCTAGATGATATCGAGTGGTTCAAAGATTAACAAAGCAATTCAAAACACCCGTAAGGGTGTTTTTGCTTAAAGGGCTATGCTATTATCTGACTGTTAAAAACAATACTT
Source organism: Parcubacteria group bacterium (assembly GCA_013204395.1). Classification (GTDB taxonomy): domain Bacteria; phylum Patescibacteriota; class Patescibacteriia; order UBA9934; family GWF2-40-263; genus JABMNZ01. The sequence goes on along the minus strand of JABMNZ010000017.1, from coordinate 25,931 downwards.
ATGGAAAAAGCCTTACCTGAAAGAGATCCTGGAGCTCTACACCTTGTCGAGGCCGAGCCAACGATCGAAACAGAACTTAGGCCTGAAGTCCGGCGTTTATTTGAAATTATCGTAAGAGAGAATCCTGAGTTGTCTGAGACTCAAATGAGAACTTTCAAACCAGAGGATGCCTATGATGCCGGTGGTTTCTACACTCTTGATCAAGAACTTGAAGAAGGGGTTATCATCCCGTTCATTCATGTGGCAGAGGGTGGAGCTGAGTCGTATGCACCACTTCTTGAAATTAGAAAAGCATCTGTAGCAATCAATGCAGAAGCGCTTGGTATAGATCCGTCAGCAATGACTCCAGAATTACTTGAGCTTTTTATCCTCGCTCACGAAATGGGACACGTTCTAGATTTCGTCTCTAATTATCAAAGAGACCCAGATCTCAGTGGTTGGGATGCACCGGATGAAATGGCTTTCCATCGATCGGCAATACTCAACACCTTGCCAATTCCAAACGTTTCTCCGACAGGGCTCACTGGAGATTTAAGAAACGTAACCTCGCTTGAAGCTGTTCTTAACGACCATCCAAAGCTAGCTGCCCACCCTCGTTTTAAGGAAATGCAAACTGTTGAGGATCTTATCCGTGTTCAAGAAGAAGAATATAGAGCCTCTGAACCAGAACGGTATGCTGATACCTTTGCTGCTCAATTCTTAAAAAAACATTCCGAAGAGCTTGGATTATCACTTCACGAAGTCGAACAAGACCAATTACCACTGGCAGCCTAAAATCAAAACACCCCCGGACATACCGAGGGTGTTTTTTAAATTGATTGATTACTTTATGAGTTTCGACAGATCGAGGGTCGTGTCAAACTTCATTTGTGAGACAAACTCATGGGCGTGACTCACCATGATCATGCATCCCTCATACTTATCGATCGCTCGAGCGATCACTGGCAAGTGACGGAAGTTGATATGATTTGTTGGCTCATCAAATATGAGTAGTCCAGGTTCTTGCAATACGAATCGTGCAAAGCTCAACAATCCTTTTTGCCCCTCAGACAACGCCCCCACCTTTGTAGCCAGCACGTCTCCATTTAGGAGGAATTGCGCTCCTGTGCGGCGAATTACCTCATTGTCAGGCTGATCCATCATCGACGCAAGTGAGTTATAGGCCGTCTCGCTAAAATCAAGTCCGGAAAAATCTTGTTTGTAATATCCGACCTTCACTCCAGGAAAAATCTTTGCATCTTCAGACTGTCCACTGGCCAGTGTCCGCAGCAGCGTACTCTTTCCAATTCCGTTGGGTCCCTCGATGAGTAAGTGTTGTTTACGCCTAAGCACGAGGTTTATATCGGCATGGTGTGGTTCATGATTCAGGATAACCTTCACACCCGTTATCTCCACCATCGGCTCCTTAAACACTTGAACTGGAATAGTGAAATCATTAATCGTTCGATCATCCCGCCTAACCCCGACCATGTTCTCCTCAGCCTCAGCAACCTCATCCTTAAGCTTACTTGCAAGCTTACGCATCTTACCTCCCTTGTGTGCGAAAAAGTTTACTTTATCTTTTCTGTCTTGGATTGTTTTCAAAAGACGTGCGTTCTTTGCACGGTCACGCTCTACACGCGCGGCAATCTCCTCTACGACATCTGAGTAGTTTCCATCGTAACGCTCCACCTTCCCCGTATAGACATCTAAATGAAGAACCCCCTCAGTAAAACTATTTAGGAAATCTGCATCATGGGAAATAACCAGAACGGTTTTTGGATACATGATGAGGAAAGCTGTTAGGTGATCAATCCCATCACGATCAAGATTGTTTGTAGGCTCATCAAGAAGCAAGATGTCTGGAGCTTGTATCAAAGCGTAGGCCAGGAGAAGTCGTGCCTGCTGGCCACCAGAGAAATCTTCAATCTTCTTATCAAGAGGAGCTGACAGATTAACAACATCTAAAATATCAGCGATCTGTTTGTCGATATTATAAGGAACCGTATCGAAAACATGGGCAAAGTATTCCAGCACGGTTTCAGACAAATGCTCGCGTGCCATTACCTGCTTTGCCGTTGCCGTCGTTGCTGAGGGTGAAAGATGAATCTTTCCTTTATCTGCTTTGAACTCACCAGTAATAAGTTTAAACAACGTACTCTTTCCAGCGCCGTTTTGACCCATGAGGGTAAACTTTGCGTCTTCGCGTACAGAAAAACTAGCCTCATTCAAAAGAGGATTTTCCTTGGTGTAACCAAAGGTCACATCATCAAACCGTACAACTACATTTGTTTGTGCCATAACAGGGCAGGTTGTACCAGATTTCAGATATATTATCAATCCCCACCTAGAGATAATAAGAGTAGATTAGCGTAAATACCTGGTATACTATTCATTAAAGATCGTAATCTACCGAATAAACCTTCTATGCAACTCTCGACTATCGGCTTTCTTTTACATACGTCTGGCGAACTACTCATAGCCTTCACCGTCCTTAGGGTTCATCACCGAGTTCTACACGATCATAAGATTGACAAAAAAGTTTTTGAAGACATGCGTCTTGAACAGTTCATCGGGGTCGTTGGTGTCATCATGATTATTACCGGTGCCTCAATGCAAATTTTGTAAACTTTACCCAAACAAAAATAACCGCTTATCGGTTATTTTATTACTTCTTTTAGTAAGCCCAAACTATAAGAAAAACACCCAGCCAATATAGAAAATACTAAAGCTCACAAGGAAGACCAATCCAAGCACACTTAATGCGCGCAGCCATGGAGCTGGGCGCATGTTTTCTGGCATGTCCCCTTTTGTGACAACTCTATAGTTGAGATAGGCAAATAATGGCCCCGTGAGGAAGCTCATAACGGTCGCAAACGTCACGAGGGCTTTCATGTTATTCACCAAGGTCGCTAGAATTAGTAGTGAGCCAACCCCAAGAAATAGGAGCCAAATGATGTACCCCACACGCCCCTCATACTTCGTCGACCCACTACTGACTCGAACTAATTTATTCATGACTCGTGGGTAGGCGTCAAAGACCGTGAGTGTGGTTGAGAACATTGTCACCTGTGCAGTAATAGCGATAACCCACCAAGCCCAGTCGCCCAAGGCATTGGTATACATGTCGATCAACTGTCCGGCGAAACCAGCGGCAGAATCAGCAAACACTTCCCCGGTCCCATACAACACAAACGCTCCCAACACTAAAAAGACTAGGGCAAAGATGGCTGTTCCAATGTAGCCAATATTAAAATCAAGGCTAGAATCTTTTTTGGAAACCTTATGTCCCCCATGCCTTTCCTCTGTTGCCCAAACACTATGCCAAATACTTATCTCGATTGGAGCTGGCATCCAACCCATGAGGGCAATTAAAAACGTCACACCAGCTGTTGATAAAACGGCTGGCCCAACAAAGTTTGCTTGTCCCTGCATACCATTTACAAGAGCAAACACCAGAGCAACCATCGTGATCCCAGCCAATGACAGTACGATAATTTTCAAAAAACTCTCGAGCCACTTAAACTTCCCTATCATCAAAATCCCTGTAACGAGCGCCACAACAATCATGTTCCAATACATGATTGGGAGATCTAATCCTGTCACCTGGATGGCGAGACCTGAAGTAACGATTGTGACTGTAGCGGCAATGATAAACATTGTCGCAAGAGTAAAGATTCCGAAAAGAGGTAGGGCGAAACGACCCAGGGACTTATAACCCTCAATCAAACTCTTCCCCGTCGCGGCTGTATACCTAGATCCGAATTCAAAAAATGGATATTTAAAAATGTTTGCCAAAATGACAAACAGGATGAGAGCGAACCCAAACTCGGCCCCCGCCCTCGTAGACTGCACAAGATGGGAGACTCCAATCGCCGCTCCAGCGAATAAAAGTCCCGGACCAAGAATAGTATAAAAACGACGAAGATGTGCCAGCATATACGATTATTATACATCGTATATGCCCGAGAGTACCAACGGCTACCTCGCCACAATTCTTCCAAACACCTTCACCCCTTTACGCAGCTTCTCTTGTTCTTCAATGGGCAAGAAGGAAATATCACGACACTCGCCAGAACAAGACCTGTTGAATGTATCTTTACAGGCATCGCACTGAATAAATAAAATATTACATGTTGTATTCTTGCAATTCGCATGAGTGCTTGAAGGAGCACTACATTGGTAACACACACCAAGCACATCATCGGTAATTGGCTCTGCGCTACGCCCATCGAACACAAAATTTCTTCCTTTAAACTTTGATTCCAATCCCTCCCTATCTATCTGGTGCTTATAATCTATAATTCCTCCATGAAGCTGATTCACATCTTTGAATCCTCCCTCACGCAAATAAGCACTAGCCTTCTCACATCTGATTCCTCCCGTGCAGTACAACAAAATCTTTTTATCCTCTTGACCTCTTAGCATCTCACTGACAACAGGCAATTCCTCTGCAAATGTAGTGACGTCAGGCAAGAGGGCTCCGTCAAAGCGACCGATGTCGCTCTCATAGTTATTCCGCATATCAACCACAACAGCCCCTTGGTCAATAGCGTCGTTGAATTCCCTGGCACTCAAATGCTTTCCAACATTAGTCACGTCATACTCCCCCGGTAAAAGTCCATCTGCCAAAATATACTCCCGTACTTTTATCGTTAACTTTATAAATGACGGTGCGTCCTCATGAATACCAATCTTAAACGGAACACCATTGAATTCCAACAGTTGATCAACGACCATCCTGAAAACCTTCACGTTATGATCAGGGACATTCAATTGAGCGTTTATTCCTTCGTGAGCCACATAAATACGTCCCAACACTCCCAAATCATCCCAGAGATCATAAAGCTGGTCTCTCAGTGCCTCCGGATCTTTAATACGTACATAGCGATAAAAAGAAATGGACGTTCTTGTAAACGTCTCTGCCTCTAACCGTTTTCGCAGTTCCTCAGGCGATCTTTTGTTGGCTTTTCTTAACATGATTGCTTTTTATAGATACTACACTAAATTCTGAAAGGCCTAAAGCCTTCAGCTACAAGGCAAATAGCGATATTTTTGATACTATGTGACATAGTCGTCCACCTGCAAATCATATAGATACTATGAAGCTAAAACAAACGGTACTCGCCGGAGGATGTTTTTGGGGAATCGAGGAGCTCATCCGAAATGAACCTGGAGTTATTGAGACACAGGTTGGATACACAGGTGGATCCAATGACCACCCAACCTACGAGAATCACCCTGATCATGCTGAGGCCGTACAAATTACTTACGATACTGATACAACCTCATTTAAAAAATTACTTGATTTCTTCTTTCGAGCCCATGACCCAACCACACTTAACAAACAAGGAAATGACCGTGGCACCTCGTACAGATCAGCCATCTTTTACCAAGATGATAGAGAGAAAGCTGAAGGCCAGCAATTTATTGATCTGGTAAACGCATCTGGGCGTTGGGACGGTCCTGTGGTAACCACCCTTGAGCCACTCACAATGTTCTACCCTGCAGAAGACCATCACCAAGATTACTTACAAAAAAACCCGGACGGATACACCTGTCACTCCATCCGATTTGATTCCTACCTAAATTAACCCTCCCTACCTATGAAAACATTCCTCCTCCTTTCCTTAGCGATTCTCCTGACTCCACTGTCCGCCGTTCTTGCCGACGAAGTTGGTCCAGAGATGAGTGCCGTCTCACCACTCTCTGCAACTTACGATGTCCCTAGTACGTTTTCTGTTACAGCAACGGATGTTGATGGAGTGACATCCTGTCTTCTTGTGATCTCAAGTACCTACGAGACTCCTATGTCGTATAACGCCGATACCGATGTGTGGGAAGTGGTGTATACCTTCACAACTTTTAGATCTGCAAACAGCATCCGAGCCAAATGCACAGACGGTGCTGGAAATGAACTGCTTGGTCCTAGTAAAATTATCTCTGTTGCCGAGGCTCCGATCGAAACAACTGACGGTGATTCATCTACTGACCCAGAAGCAAGTGAAGTAGACGCAACAGATTGGACAGCCTCTGAAGTGACGGCTGTGTCCCCTGTTCTGATCAAGACCGCCTGTCCTGGAGGCGAGGACTTCACGCATACCTGCCGCACCGTGTACTTCTTGGACAACTTGGGTTACCGACATGCCTTTCCAAACGAACGAGTCTTTTTCTCCTGGTATGAAGGGTACGATGACCTTCACATCGTTTCAACTGACGTCATGTCAGACTTCCCACTCGGCTCAAACGTGACCTATCACCCCGGCACTCTCATGGTGAAGTTTCCAACCATGAACACCGTCTACGTGGTTGAGCAGCATTCATTGCTACGTGCTGTTACAAGTGAGGATATCGCTATCGATCTTTATGGAGAAGATTGGAACCAAATGATCCATGACATCTCAGATGTTTTTTATGGTAACTACACCTATGGTACACACATTGAATCCGCCAATGACTTTGACGTAGCAGCACAAACGGCCTCTGTACAATCAATTAACGATAACCTCTAGCCCTATGAAAAAAGTACTTATTATCATCGGTGTCATAGTCATCATAGGATTCTTCTTTGTTTTGAAAGGAGCAAACGATAATGGGGCCACTAAACAAAACACAAATAAAACCGGCGAAACCACAATGGAAGCCAGTGGTCACACTCGATCTGAAGCAGAAGCACTGCTCGACATTTCTCTACCAACTGACTCAACCATTCGCGTCATAATTGATAACGATCTAGCTGTAGGTGTGCTTGGGAATACTGATACCCCTATAGATGATTTACAAACCTTCTTTGAAGGTGAAATGGCTAAAGGTTCTTATACTATCTCTCGACGATGGGGAATCTTACCAACAGATAATGCGGCGCTTCACACTGCTACCTATACGGGCTCTGGTGAAACATGGGCCGTCATCCTCCGTGACGAAAACGGAACAAGGACTTTCGATCTTCAGCGTCAGTACTAATAATCTACCCAAACAAAAAACAACCTATCGGTTGTTTTTTTCTTTCATCTAAATTAAGGCTGAGACTATCATGATCGCAAGTCCTGTAAGAAAGACCAGGATGTGGAGAGGAATCTTCGTTGGATTCTCACTGTGCTTCAGCTCTGGAAGTAAGTCTGCTGCGGCAATATACAAAAATCCACCAGCGGCGATTGGAAGAAGTACGGGTACAGCCCAATCCACTTGACCCACAAGAAAGTAGCCAACAATACCACCGGCAACAACCGTCAACGATGTAACCCAGTTAAGAAGAGCTGCCCTTGCTTTGGAAAACCCACCGTGAACTAAAACGGCGTAATCCCCAAGCTCCTGAGGGACCTCATGTAAGGCAATGGCAATAGCTGTGCTAAGCCCCAGAGCGGGGGTGACCATGTAAGCAGCGGCGATAACAAGTCCATCAATAAAGTTATGCAAGCCATCTGAGTAGAGAACAAGATGTGCGTAGGGCTTTTCTGCTACCTCACAGGTCTCAGAGTTATGACAATGGTGCCATGAAAAAAATTGCTCGAACAAAAATGAAACAACAAACGATCCCACCACAAGCAACATCACCCCGAACACATCAACAGGCCCTGACTCTGTTAGTTCCAACGCCTCGGGTAGAAGATGAAAAAAAGCGTTTCCAAGCATGGCTCCCGCTGAAAGAGCTACCAGTGTTAACAGGCCCTCATGAAAGTGTTTTTTAAAAATCACCAAGCTTAGAATCCCAACAAGAGATAGGAGGGATATCACTAACGTGGTTACGAGTATGTAAATGAATGTCATAGATAAAAGCACTATACGTGAGAATCTCGCAATCGAAAAGACTTCATTGATTAGATGACTCAGCTGAAGACAAATTAAAAACCCACTTGCACGGATGCAAAGTGGGATGCCCGAATGGGCTCGTGTCTACTGGACGGGTACCTCGTAAGTGCCCTCGATCGCGATGACGAACCAGACGGCAGCCGGAAGACTCGTTCCAGCCTGCAGGCCGTTTCCTCCCGCGAAGTCGAGACCCGCCTTGCCGGCAATGTCCAGCTCCATGACGTCCACACCGTTGGGTGCGAAGTTCAGGAGGAAGGCGAAGCCCTGTGAGGAGCCACCGTTCTTGTTGCCTCCACCAGCGTTCTTGATGTCGGCGATGTGCGACGCAAGGATTGCCGCAGCGTGCGGGTGATGATGGATGATGTTCACCGAGTCACCAGAGTCAAAGGAGAGACGTTCCAAGCGGCCGACTTCATCCAGACGGCGACGGCTGTCCTTCAAGTGCAGGGCAGACGCCGCGGACCCGAAGGCGACCACTGCCGCTCCTGTGAGGGTACACACCGGCACCAACTGCGTCACCTCCACCTTCGTGCAGATCCAGGCCATGGCGTCAGCCAGAGCCAAGCGTCCTTCTGCATCCGTGTTGTCGATCTCGACCGTCACCCCGTTGAAGGCGGTGAGGACGTCGTCAGGTCGGTAGGCGTCGGGCCCAATCACGTTCTCGGTGATAGTCCAGACAAAAACCACCGAACGCGTGAGGAGCTCACGGTGTTGTGCCAGGTAGCTGGCCGAGCCGAAGATGCTGGCACCTCCACCCATGTCACCCTTCATGCCACGTGCGTGTGCCCCCTTGATGTTCAAGCCGCCGGCATCGAATACCAGCGTCTTGCCCACGTAGGCGATCACCTTCTCGGTCGGTTCGCTGAGCGGATCAATACGCACGGCCAGCACGCGGAAGTGCCCACCGTTGCCGGCAGCCACACCCTTGAGCAGACCCATCTTGGTGTACTCGTCCGCGCTGGGTGCAAAGACCTCCAAACCCATCTCTGCGAAGCGGCTGGCAACCAAGGTTGCAAAAGCCGTCACGTTGAGAAGGTTCGGGGGCATGGCGCTCAGCCAGCGACTGACGTTGGCTGCGCGCGCGAGTTCCAACCCCTTCTCGATCGCCGGGAACTGATCCTCTTCTGCGAAGAAGATGACCCTTTCGATTCCGAGGTTCGTGACCTTGGTCTGCAGTTCATCCCCACGAAGAAGTGCCCCTTGCACCCCCATGGCGGCGAACTGCGGATCGATGTGCTGCAGCGGCAGCCGAAAGACCACTTGCTTGCAGTCCAGCGCCTGATCCTTGAGGGTCACGCCACCAAACAGGCTGATGATGTCCTCGGGAAAGAGCTTGCTGGGATCTTTGCCCAAGCTGACCGAGAGACCTGCTCCACCCGAGAGAAGCTGAACATCACCCTTGGGGCGTGTTTCACTCACCTCGAAGTAGACACTGGTCAACTCAGGGTCCATGCCCACCGCGGCCACGCACTCAAATGCTGTTCCCGCACCCGAGAGAATCTCCCCGACGCGTCGGGCGATCCAATCGTGCACAGATTCACCCGTCACAAGTTGCCGAAAGTCGGCCATCGTACACCTCCACAGTCGCATCGAATTGCTCAACGACGTCCGGAGGTTAGGTTAATGAGCCTACCAAGTCAAGCTCTGATATACTTACCCATATGCATGTATTAATTCTCTGCCATTTTGGCATGAACCGTAGTGTTCATCTACAAAAGTACCTAGAAAACAAAGGTTACAGCATCCAAACAGGAGGTGTGCTTCAAGATCAAAAAGAGGTTCAAGATAAAATTGATCTGGCAGATGTGATTGTGACCGTGCATCCAGAAGTTGAAGATTCTCTTAGACAGCAATTCAATATCAGTGACAAGCGTGTAATTGCACTCAATGTAGACGACCGACCAAAAAACGGCCCCCTTGAGGGTGCCGCTTGGACTGCGTATCAGAATAAAAATGTGTACGGAAAGCTAGAATCTCAAATGGATCAGCACCTGCCGCTTTAACCATTCATTACTTTGTATCTCTCGTGCAGGGCTATGGCCACAGCGTGACCAACATTCAAAGATTCCAGAGCTTTGTCGTGAACGATCGATATAGATGGAGCCTTCAGTGGGAGCTGTATCCCCCGTCCTTCAGAACCAACAATTAACATGGCTGGCTTTTTTGTTGCGAACAATTCAACGCCCCCCACATCCCTATTTTTAAATGAATCAGACTCTTCAGCCACTTCTCCTTCATTTTGAAAGTACGAACCGGCCGCCACCAATGGAGACTCTAGTCGCAGCACCTCATGAGAAGCACGCTCAATAAGGCCACTCACTTTTGAACGAGAAACCGTAACCCACGGCACAGAGAACATCGAACCCACAGACGCCCGAATAACTTTTGAACTCGTCGGGTCTGCTGATTCTATGAGTATAAGCGACGCACCGAACCCCTGACACAGGCGAAAAATTCCACCAACATTGCCAGGGTCCTGAAGGCCATCAAGTAAAAGTATGGTTTCACTCGATAACACCTCTTCCGGCGTGAATCGTGGAATCTGGGCAACGGCTGCTGCATCCTGCGGGGTATCTGTTGTGACAAGCTTATCGAAGATCAGAGAGTCATCTTTGGTAAATACATACTCAACAGCACTAGCAGCAACACCGATAACTTTTAAACCCTCTACTAAACAAAGACCGTTTTCAACACGGCCTTTTTTTCTATGCAAAGATTTAATCAACTTTTCCTGAGCCTTTGTAAGCATACGGTTATCGTCGTCCTCCTGGTCGTTTACGCTGACCTCCTCCGCTTGATCCAGATTTCGAGTAGCCACCACCAGTTCGTCCACCTCGACCCCCTCTATTTCCTCCTGATCCACCTCGTTTTCGTGGGCTTCCGTATCGTTCCTCTTTTCCCGTATCAGCCTCTCGTTTTACTGGTTCTCCTTCAGTTGTAAGAACTGGGAGCTGCTTTTTAATCAATCTTTCAATGGCACGAACATCCTTTTTCTGTTCTGGTGAGGCAAACGAGATAGCTTTACCAGTAGATCCTGCTCGTCCTGTACGGCCAATACGATGAACATAATCTTCCAACTGATCAGGAAGGTCAAAGTTCACAACAAGTTCAATATTTTTTACATCGATTCCACGAGCCGCGATATCCGTAGCAATAAGGACACGGAATTTTCCTGACGAGAATCCCGAAAGGGCAATCTGCCGTTGGTTCTGGGAACGATTACCGTGAATCTCAGCGGAGCTGTGTCCCATTTGTCGAACTTTTGCCGCCAAATTCTTTGCCCCATGCTTTGTTCGTGAAAAAACCAAAACGGTTCCCTTATACTCCTCCAATATTTTCTCTAGTAGATCAATCTTCTCTGATCGAGGAACGATATATACTTCTTGCTCAACCTTTTCTGCTGCCGTTCCAGATGGAGCCACCTCTACACGAAGAGGCTTCTTCATGAATTCGCGAGCAATCTTTGCAATCTCCTCAGGCATGGTTGCTGAAAATAGAAGTGTCTGCCGATCTGCAGGGACAATGGCCATGACCTTTTTCAACTGTGGAGCAAACCCCATATCCAGCATGCGATCAGCCTCATCTAAAACGAGCACGCCGACTTTTTCTAGTCGAACATGCTTTTGATTCATGAGATCAATAAGACGACCAGGTGTTGCCACAATTACATGTGGTCGTGCCTTTAGCTGTTTCACTTGCTTGTGCTGTGGAGTACCTCCAATAATGATAGCTGTACGAAGTCCAAGTGGAGAAGCAAGTTTACGGAGTGTTTCCTCTACTTGAATTGCCAGTTCGCGGGTTGGCGTTAAAACTAATCCCGTTTTTCCTTTTGCAGAAATCTGTTGCAGAAGTGGGATGGAAAAAGCAAGAGTCTTACCCGTTCCCGTTTGTGCGATTCCAATAACATCATCTCCTGTCATCGCAATTGGAATGGCCTTGTACTGAATTGGTGTTGGGTGAACGAAACCGAGCGAATCAAGACGCTCTAGTAACGTGGGCGCGATACCGAGCCCATAAAACTGTTTATCTTCTAATTCTTGTCTTGACATGTAGTTGTATCGTATCACGGCTAGGTGATATCTACGATAGTATAGTGAATTAACGCGGCCTCAACAGACTCTCCAACTTCGCGACCCATCAAGCTTGCGCCAAGTGGTGATCTGTACGAAAGACGTCCGCGGGTTGGGTCAGTTTCACTTGGACCCACTATTTCGAATGTCTTACGATCTCCCTGTGTTGTCTGAAGTACCACAGTTGAGCCAATTTGAACACCCCCCACCCCCTTATCGGTCTCAATTAATACCGCACGCTTTAGTTTATCTTTAATGGTCAAAACTGAATTGTGGAGTCGTCTCATGCGCCACTTTGCTTCCTGATACTCAGCATTTTCTGAAAAATCTCCGAATTCCCCAGTCCTACGCACATCTTCAATAGCCTCTGGCAATTCTAATGATTCAATCTTTTTAAGTCTCCGTTCCAATTTTTCAATGCCTCCCTGAGTTAAATATAAAGGACCCTCGTCATGAGGGATCTTTAAACTCTGTGATTTTCTGGTAGGAAGTCGCATTAACCTTCAGTAGCCTTCTTTCTTTCTTTAACCTCTCTTAGTTTTTTCTTCCGTCGACGAACACGTCGTTCCACATACTCTACAATCTCACCGGCAACATCAACACCAGTTGCCTGTGTAATTCCTTCTAGACCCGGCTGCGAATTGATTTCAATTATGACGGGTCCTTTTTTTGTTCGCAAAATGTCTACTCCGGAAACGTCTAGCCCTAAGTTCAAACTCGCCCGTACAGCCATCTCTCGTTCTTCCTCAGTTGGTTCGACTCCCTTAACCGATCCTCCCTTATGAAAGTTTGATCGAAAATCTCCTTTTTGTGCAGAACGTTGCATGGTAGCAACCACTCGTTTACCGACGACAAAAAGTCGTAAGTCTTTTCCTTTTGATTCTGCAATGTATTCCTGAATCTTGATCGGCTCACGAACCCCCTCTCTCTTTCGAAGCAGATGTTCAACAACCGGCTTGAGAGATCTCTTGGTCTCTGCAATGAATACCCCCGAACCTCCCGCCCCATAAGCGGATTTTACCACCACTGGATATTTAAACTCTCCCATCACTTTATCCAACACGTCACTATCAAAAATAATTACCGTCCGTGGCATCGGGATATCGTAGTGATGTAAAAGCTGAAGAGTTCTAACCTTGTTCTTTGCTCGATGAACAGCCGAATGTGTATTGATCACAAGTTGACCCTCCAATTCAAACTGTCTAATCAAAGAAGCGTGAATGGAAGGATCAGACTTGAACGAAGGCCTGACGATCACGGCATCAAAATGCTTAATGGGTTTTCCGTTTTTATGAAGCGAATGTTTATTGTCATTAAACACAATATAGACCTCTCGCTCCTTTAAAACACTCACCGTGTGTTTATTTGCCCTTGCCCGCTTAACCAGCATCTTTGTGCCTGGTAGCAGATTATTGTCCTCTTGTTCAAAGACTAAAATTGCTAAATGCATAATATTATTTCGCTGCAAAGATACGCCACTTTACATTGATCGACAATAGCTAATGTTAAGAAATAAACTTGACTAACGGCTCTACATTTTTACAATCACATCAACACCATCTAGACTGTATAGTGATAGCACCTTTAAGAATTTTATCACGCTCCATTTCCATAGTTGTTAAATTCCGATTTTTTTCTTAGGATGAGTACCATAAGGGTATCGATAACAGGGCATCTAGTAAAGGAGATCTATGATTGAAGTTGAACAAAAGTTTCTGTTAAATCCTGAGCAGGAAGAAAAACTTCTCAAGGGAGCTACGTTCGACTATGAAAAAACAAACATCGATACGTACTATGACACAGAAGATTACACGCTCGGTTTAGAAAGTCTGTGGCTCAGACTTCGTAACGATCGGTGGGAACTAAAAATTGGTCAGAACAAGAATTCTAAAGTGTCTTCACGTACACATGTGGAACTTGAGGATGATTTATCAATAGCGGTCAAACTTGGATTGCCTGGAATGGATTTAACGAGAGAAATCGAGATCGCTGGGTACAAACCTTTCGCAAAAATAGAAAAAACTCGTCGAAGTTATCTTCGGGATGGGCTCAGAATAGATCTAGATAACTGTGACTTTGGTTATGCAGTTGTAGAGATTGAGCTCCTTATTGAATCGATGGAAGAACAGCAAGAAGCCAACGATCGCATTAGCGCATTTGCGAAATCAATCGATCTTGATACCAGGCGTGTTCGAGGGAAGCTAATCGAATACATGGCTAGATATCTCCCTGAGCATCATCAAGCCCTGCTAGATGCAGGAGTCTTGGACAAGATATAATTGCAACAAACCAAATAAAAAAATACTGAGCTATTGCTCGGTATTTTTATCACTCCACAGCCCTACATTTGGCTGGTTCTAGTCGGGCCCCGTGCTGTAGCACAGCGCGCCTCAGATACATTCAATTCAGCAATGCCGATATGACGTTCTGAATAACTTGTCCCCTAAGGGATAACCGCGAGGCTCTCACACTCTGCCAAAGCAGTAGTGGTTCCAAGCCTAATGCCAAGTGTTTGCCCAAATTAGTTCCGTGGAGCAATTAGATTATACCAAACCCCTCTAAAGCTTTGCAACTCCACTAAAACAAAAAACAGTCCAAGACTGTTTTTATTACCATTAACGAGTTCTTACGATCTGCCTGTTAGCAAGTGGGAGAAATCGCACCTGTGGATTTGTATTAAAATCTGCCAAACGAACAACGGGGGCATGAACATCTGAAACAAAGTCACCCACGTCAACGGTAATATCAGCTAGCTCAATACTGGCCGATGGCATGGTGTGTGAAGAAATAGTTCCTGTTGAGTCTAAAGCCCCTTGAGGCCATGACGTTGCAAATACGACCATAACACCGACCATCATACCTCCCGCCAAAAGAGGGGCTGTGTAGGTAAGCATCCGATCCCAACGTCCTTGTCGATCACACCCATTAAAGAAACGTGAACATAAAAGTTTACGACGAAGCTCGTAGCGATGTGCAGGATCTCCGGGGTGTTCCTGGCTCCCCATTTGTTCAAGGAGATCTTCAATTTTGAGCGATTCGCGTTTCATAAGAATGAGAAGTTGTCGTTTGTATTTGATCTACAGCAGTATCCCCTATCATGAGGGACTGCATTTTTTTAATAGCTCTGTGAATGTGAGACTTAATGGTTCCCTCTTTCATTCCCATTGTCAAAGAAATCTCAGGGACAGTCATGTGAGAGAAGAACCTCAATGTAAGTATGGTTTGTTGTCTTTGGTTTAGTTGCTTCATGACTTGATGGAGCTGTTCAATCTGAGCATGAAGCTCTTCGGCGTCCTCACCCATCCTATAGGCAATATCCGGACGAAACTCATCTCTACTCACTAGCTCTGGTGCTTCATCTGTTGTGACCTCTAGCACCTTAGATCTACTTCTATAGTAATTCCCCACCTGAGCCACGCCTATTGAGAATAACCAGGATTTAAACTTGGCACCCTCTCTTGGCTTGTACTTATGAAGATTTTTTAACGCCTGAAAGAATGTTTCACTGGTTAAATCCTTTGCAACCTCAGCATTCCCCGTGCGGTTATACATGAACCCAAAGATGGGTTGGTAATACGTGTCGTACAACCTACCAAACATCTCAGGGTTTTTTTGTGCATGTGCAATCACCTCCAATTCATTTTCCATAAGGACATAGATTACGGGCTCGTGATATTCGGGGGTTTACCACGAGCCCAGTTTGACCCCGCCTAAAGAGTCATGTTTCGACCTTGCAATAACTATATCGCTCTCAGAGCCAAAACGTTGCATCTTTCTAGATAAACACAATCTAATCCTATAATACCACCAAAAAGAAAAGACCGATCACGCCCCAGGGGGATGATCGGTCGCGAGGATGAACCTCGCCGTCTTTTCAGGGCCGCGGCGGATGCGCGGCCATGTGGCGTGCGTGTGCGACCGGCAACTCGGTCTCCATGCGCAGCAGGTGCGGCGCGATGATCTCGAGGACATCGTCCTCGGTAACCGGGTACAGGTCGATGGGTGGCAGCATCAGACGCTGTCGTTCGTCGACAGCTATCTTGTTCGTGTAGAAAGCCCGGTCGGGCTTGATCATGAGAGCGTTCAGCGTGTTCGGAACGCCGTAGTGGGCGCTCATGGCTGCTTCGAACTTCTTGCTCAGCAGCCGAGTTGGAGTGCTGTACTCGTTCTCCGCCACCAGCTCGTACGTAGCCAAGAGTGCCGCCTGTGCGTTCTGATCCATACTCCCATTCAGGAACATGTTGAGCAGCCAAGTCAGCGACGCGTTGGGTGGGTCGTGGCTGTAGTAGCGCCTGCTGTCACGAGGCTCGTCCCAGAGCGGGCTCAGATCCGGGGCCGAAGCACCGGTGAGACGCGCGAGCAGGTACTGCTGGGAAAGGTCCAGATCCGGGGCCGTGGGGTTCACGGACAGACCCAGGATCCCTCGACCGATCTCTCGCTCGAAGGCCATGGGCCCGCCACTGTAGTCTCCCTGACGATGACCGAAGTCGTTCACCATCTCGGTCCACAGAGCGATCAGGTCCTGGTCGCCAGTTGCCTTGACGGCCATCAGGTAGGTGAACACGTAGCTCTCGTTCATCTCCCCGTTGTTCCACTCTGCGTACTCGATCACACCGTGGATGACCGACTTGGTCCGCGGCCGTTCCTCGCCATCCACGTGGATTGCTGGGAAGGCCTCCTGTGCAAACTCGCGAGTGCGGTCCAGATAGATCTGCTTGAGCTGAGGATCACCCTTGATCAGCTGGTACAGTTCCAGCGTTCCAATCAGGGGGCTCACGTAGCACCCCTCACCACACTTCCACAACAGCATCACGTTGATGTGTGGGATCTTGATGTAGCGAGCAGCGAACGCTCGTGCTTGCTCAGGATCGGTTCGACCCAGAGTCACAATGCCGGCCGCCAGGTTGCCGGACCCGTACTGATCGGCATTCCACGAGTCCCCACCGCTCAGTGCGAGGGAAGACTCAATGATCGGAGCGAGGAGGTCCGGTTGACTGGTACGAGCCAGGTAACCCACTGTCTGTTCACCCAGAACATCGACCAAGTCGTATCCGTGAGTGTCGACAATGTGTCGCCCGGCCTGGATCTTGTCGTTGTCGTACGCGTAGCGAACCACGTCGTAGACCTTGGTGACGTAACGGGCGTCGACCATCTTGGTCGTGGCCGCGGTCATCATGTCCATGTCGCCCGTCATCACAGCCACCATGGCCGCGACCTTGTAGCTCCCTTCGTCGAAGAGGAGCTTGGCGCAGCGGTTGGCGTCGGCGTTGTTGCCGTGAGCGATGTAGATCTGGGCGGCGTGCCACTTCTGGTCCTGCCGCTCCAGGTACCCAGCCTGCTCGAGGGTATCGAGCTCGGCGACAGGATCCGGATCAGGATCCGTGTACTCATCGTTGGGGTTGTAGTCAGCCCCCCAGATGTCCTTGCTCCCAAACAACGGCTCGAGGTTGGACAGGGAGATGGTGTACGTGGCTGCGATGGCCTCGAACATCTCACGGGGATCGGGCTCGGCGGCAACGGAGGTGATCTCCGCGTCCATGCTGTCGTGCCACTGAGCGAGCGTCTCGGGGTTCGAGAAGACCTCGTTGATCTCCGGCTCGCGAACCTGACGCGGGGCCGACGTCGGGGCCGGGGCCTGCTTGTTCACGTTCACGGTCACCGCCGTGGAATCCAACGGCGGGCCGTCCTCGATCTGGGGACTGCAACCAGCGACCACAAGGGCCAGAATCAGGGCAAAGCGGTTCATGTACGCCTCCTTTGAAGTGATGTCTTGAGTATGAGAAAAGCCTCAAACCAAGACACGATAATAGCCCAGTTTAGGCGTTTTGTCAACCTAAATGGGGGTAAAACAAAATACCGACCCCTCGTATGGGTGCCGGATGGCTGTAAAAGCCGCGTTTGCTGTGTATGCCTGGTGTGGGCTAGCCTCGGTAGACCTGCCCGACCAAGCCGTCGGAGACGATGTGCAGCACGGGAGGCGTTTCGCCCTTGCACTCACGTCTGAGCAACCTTGTGAGCTCTCGGCCAATGCACAGAAGTGGACCACCAGCCCTCGCTTCCTCAAAAGCGGCTCTGGACAACTCGCTTTTCAGGTACGAGTTGGTTGACGTCCCGTGGGCAGAGTTGGTGAGAATGGCCCACGCTGAAATCTGAGCCACGGCTCCCAGACGCCACGCACCGGCCGCCTGGAACAGGCTACCGCTGTACTTCTGGAGTGCGCCCGGCAACCAGAAGACGATCTTGCCACAGAGAGCTTCCTTGAGTGGATCCCAATGTTCAGCCGTAGGCATGCGACGTCCAGCTTGACCAGTCATAATCGTGACTTCCAACGGGTCTTGGTTGCGACCGTGACCGTCCAGAACCATGTACACCTCGGCCAGCACCTCGCCAGGCATGTTCACCATGCCGGTTGTGACAAGAGGTTCCTTGCCTGAAGGTGCTTGTACCACCTGTCCCTGGATCGATCCAGGACTAGGACGGACCTGAACCAGGTCCGCAACACCCTCCCTCAGAGAACCAATGAGCTCGAACTGAAGCCCGAACTTGATTCTCCACTCCATGAGCCGAGGCACGATCACGTCCACGAATGGACGGACCACGGCCTGGACATCGAAGTAGTTGGTGTTCAGATCGACGATGGCTTCGCCGGTGTGTGCGTCGAAGAGTCCAACGCGTGCCTCGTTGTCCCACGTGGGGCTTGTGTAGCTGAGTCCGCTACCACTCATCGAAGGCATACCAATGGCGACGCGCAGGACATTGCGCTGAAGCAACTCGCTCCAGCCAAAGTCCACAACGAGACCGACACCATCCGATTTGCCCTGAAGCACAACACCACCACAGGTACCCAGAAGCTCTCGGGCAGCTTCGGCGACGTATGACGGTCCTCGTGTCATGCTCGTGTGAGCGCCGGCACCTGGGCCAACCCAATCCTCGTCGGCTGCGTTGCTACGCACCATCCAAGTGGAGTTGGTCCAGATCCAGCTTCCACACGGATCGGTCTGTGCCGTGAAAGGCATCCACCTTGGAACCCTGAAGGCGTCCTTTGCGAGCGGGTCCGCGATGGAAAGCCCAAACACCTTGCCCCCCTGGTCGGTGGGAAAATTCTCATCGGAGACGCGCTCACGGATCTGGTCAGCCAGATCCTCGATCTGACTTGTTCCGTATCGCCATCCATTCACGTCGAATTGGTGCTTCACTGCAGCCTCCTTATTCCGAATTTCGGACTAGCAAAAATAGCACGGAAAGTGCTATTTGTCAATCTCCACAGACAAAACACCCAACAAAAATACCTCCACTGGCCGGAAGCTTAGCTTCCGTAAAATGGGGGTTTTTTGAAAATTATTAAAAAAATGTTTGTAGTGTTAGACGTAAGATACTATTCGTACCTCAGTGCATCGATTGGATTCAACCTTGCCGCGTTACGAGCTGGATAAATCCCAAAGACTAAACCAACAATAGTTGAAACAATTGCCGCCAGGGCTATGGCGTTTGGTGGAATTACAATCGTCCAATCTGCAACAAAATATTCAATCAAAACCCAACCAACCAAATATGAAATTGTAACCCCACCGAGGACCCCAAGTAGTCCACCCAAGAGAGTTAGCAAAACACTCTCGACTAAAAACTGAAGCATGATTTCTTTGTAAGTCGCGCCCACAGCCTTACGCAAACCAATCTCTCTTGTGCGCTCTGTAACCGACACAAGCATAATGTTCATGATACCGATACCACCAACCAGCAGAGAGATCGCTGCGATGGATGACAACAGCACGGTAAGCACACCACCAACTACCCCAACCATTTCTGTGGCGTCATCCTGTGAGCTTACGAAAAAATCGTCTTTGCTTGGATCTCCTTCTGGGTTATCAAGATCATGGGCGTCACGCATCAACCACCGGAACTCTTCCTTAACTTCATCCACATCGCCAATGGCTCTAGCTGTAATCCAAGCCACTGAATCAACACCCATTACATCGCGTTGCATGGTTGTTATCGGAATAGATATTTGTTTATCTAAGTTTTGAAAGAATCTCGACCCCTGCTCCTCCATGACCCCCACAACCCTGAAGCTCATCGATTTAATTTTAATTTTCTGGCCAACCGGGTCTGCATCTCCAAAAAATGTTTCAGAGATCTCCGAACCAATAACAGCTACTTTGGCATACCCCTCAACATCCGATTCGTCTAAGTTAGTCCCGTACTGTAAATCTCCTGGAAACAAATCTAAATAATTCTCATCAGTTCCTTGAAGTTGCGTGAACTCGTTAATCTCCCCCACAGTGACCGGAAGTGTGGTCAACAAAGTTGCAGAGATTGTAGAGAAAAGCCCAGACCGTTCCATTGCAGTTACATCATCTAATGTGACTGTTTGTTCAATGAATGGGTTTGGTGGTCCGGATGTTGGATCTCCACTTGCTGGCTCAACAAAAACCAAATCTGCTCCAAGGTCTGCGACTTGATTCAAAATAAATCTCTCTGCCCCTTGCCCAATAGACAGCATTAAAATAACCGCCCCGATTCCAATCACAATTCCAAGTATAGTCAAAAGTGAGCGTGACTTTGTCCGCAAGAGAGATTCGGATGCTGTTGTAAACAAATCACGATATTGCATACCTACTTTTTATACCCTCCCCGACGTCTATTAACATTTTGTGTATCTGATTCCATTTTTCCATCTCTGAGTTTTAAAATACGAGAAGCATACTCAGCTGCCTCCTCCTCATGAGTAACCATCACAATCGTATGCCCTTCGTCATGAAGCTCAGCTAGCAAATCAAGAATTTGTGTTCCTGTTTTTGTATCCAGATTACCCGTTGGTTCATCAGCAAAAATAACCGACGGGTTGTTCACCAAGGCGCGAGCAATGGCCACTCGCTGCTTTTCACCGCCAGAGAGCTGATTGGAGTAGTGATTGCGTCGATGTTCCATCCCGACGGCACTGATCGCGTTATCCGCACGGGTGTGGCGCTCCTTAACCGTAAGCCCACCATAGACAAGTGGCAGCATGACATTCTGCGCCACCGTAGACTTAGACAACAAGTTAAACGCCTGGAAGACAAAGCCAACTTGATCCTGTCTAAGTTTTGCTAGTTCATCATCAGTCATTCCAGCCACATCCCTGCCATCAAATAGATACGTGCCTCCTGTGTGTGAATCCAGGAAACCAAGTATGTGCATCAGCGTTGACTTCCCTGATCCAGACGGCCCCATGATGGCTAAAAACTCCCCTTTCTTAACTTCAACAGAAACCCCACGCAATGCGCTCGTTACAACCTCGCCATTCAAATAGTCTCGAGAGACCTCTTTGAGAGAGAATAAATTCATTCAATTGCCCGTACGGGGGGAACTTCAAAATACTGTAAAAGAAACTCAGCCAGCTCACCAAACAGTGGTGCGGCGGTAGACTCCGCCCATACGACATCTTTTGGATTATCGATCCGGACCACCATGGCGAACTTTGGATCCTCAACAGGCCCAAACCCTGCAAATGAACCAATGGTGTTGTCTTCGTCATACCCAAGACTTTCAGCCCTAGCCACCTGAGCCGTACCAGTCTTCCCGGCGATATAATATCCAGGCACACCCGCGTGCTTACCATGCCCGTGCTCAATCACTGAGACAAGCATAGCAGAGAGGGTACGAGCCGTCTTGGGATCAATCACCTGGGAAATGTCTACACTTGGTCTCTCTTCAACCGTTCCGTCACTGTGACGAATCTCATCAATAATTTGCGGTCTCTTGAGCACTCCACCATTTGCTATAGCGGCATAAGCCATAGCTATCTGAAGTGGTGTTACTGTGATTCCTTGGCCGAAGGAAGCTGTTGCGGCGTAAATCTCTGAACCAATATCTAGCGAATCAATCGTTCCCGTAACCTCCGTCTCCAACTCAATTCCGGTCAACTCTCCAAACCCGAACGCTTTAACATACTCCACAAAAGTATCCATGCCAGTAGCTCGCATAGAAAAAATCATTCCAGTGTTAATGGAATCTTCCAAAACTTTTGTCATATCTACAAGCCCATAAACTTTTCCCTCTGCGTTTCCAATTGGCCTTGGCCACCCATCTACCATCGCCGTTCCTGTATCTGTAAATGTTGTTGTTGGTGTCACAGCACCAGCATCCACAGCCGCCGCCATGGTTATAGGTTTAAAAATTGACCCAGGCTCATAGGCCTGAAAAATAGCTGGATTATTAAAAATCCTAATCGAATCAACTTTATTATAAATATTCGGATCGTAATCTGGAGCCCCACACATACCAAGAATCTTTCCGGTCTGTGGATCAACAATGACAACGGAACCGCCATCTGCACCATGTTTGGCCACGGCCTTTTTCAGGGTGCTACAGGCTTGATACTGAATGGTTCTATCAATCGTCAAAACGATATCAGCACCATCAACAGCCGGCTCTAAAAACTGATCTGCCACCGCTATCAACCTTCCAGCGATGTCTCGCTCTGAAAGCAGACTTCCTTGAGTCCCCGTTAAAAGTTCATTGAAGTATCCCTCAACACCATATCTACCAGACTCACTCCCGTCCTCATTGGTTCCAACAAATCCGATCACATGTCCACTCATCTCTGGTTCAGGGTAAAAACGCGAGGCTTCTCTGATATAGGCAACGCCTGGCAAATTAAGCTCAAGGATTCTTGCGAGCATGTCCTCATCCACATCACGTTCGATTGGTTCATACGGGTCCTCTGGCTGATCAAGTCTTTCTTCAAGTCTTGCCGTTGACGTGGCATCGTACCCAAACAGCTCCCCCAAGGCCTCAGCCGTATCACCTGGCTCGTCAACAAGTCGAGGATCTGCGTAAATAAATGAAAGTTTGCGATTGGTTGCCACAGGCACGAGAGTCTCATCTTTCATGTCGTGGACATAAATAACTCCCCGGTCGGGAATGAGCTCCTGATAGAGCTCATGCTGACCGCTGGCGAGTGCCTCGTACAGGCCATGTTGGATACCCTGAATAAAAATGAGTTTCAAAATAATCACCCCTGCAAACAAAAATATCGCGTAACGAAAAAATAATAGACGGCCATCCATGTCCCCTCGTTTGGATTGTCGCCATCCTCCTGCCATAGTTAAAAACCTAATCCAAAACTGAATAAAGAACCTTTTCCTCGTGGATTCATACCAGAACGAACCTCCTCACCATCAGTCATCCCGTCACCATCTGTATCAGGATTATTCATATCCGTTCCATAAAACCTTTCAAGCAAGTTATCAAGGCCATCGTTATCAGGATCGTTTGTCACTTCCACTTGAGTCACCGGAAGTTTGGCCGTTGAGGAAAGTGAAACGCTAGTTGCTTTCCCCGATGATCCAAACGAACTTGCACCAGCCTCAGGTAAACCACCAAAGGCATCCGTAAGAATCTGAGTGAATGCCGTTGTTCCTTGAGGCTCATTAATCTCTACAACTTGGTTGTGATCTGAAAAATCAACACGGATATCAACTGGCATCAAGTCGTTTGTCTCCTCTTGAATGAACGCACCGGCCCCCTGGATCCTGTAAAGTAGATGATCCTGTATCCCTATCCAAAAACGAACAGTCATTCCTGATATTTGTTCAGCTTGCGTATGCGCCAATATTCGCTGCTCATCATCTGGACCACGACCATCCTTGGCTCGTATTAAGTCTAGTAGAAATACCTCGACGGCATCTTGATCAAAATAACCATCAATAATTCTTGTGTTGGCTCCGTCAATAATCTGTGTCAGGCCGTTGTACTCAATATAAAATACATCGGTAAAAGAAAGAAGCTGACGCATGCGCTGTACCCCCTCGCCGGTCCATGGACCAGAATCTGACATTGACTCAAGCGGAGCATCTAACCCTGGTACGATGGCCCCCCACCCAGGAAGCTCTTCTTTTGTAAATTCAATCCACTTCTCATTATTAAATTCTATCTTCTCCACATCCGGACCTGGGGCCTCATACATGAGGTAAGTGAGCCCATCTACCTTTCTAATTTCACCTGACAGATCGTTGTATGTTGGATCTTCACTCAAATGAACGGACCTGAACTCAATTCTGTATTCAATATTTTCCGATTCAGTGATATCTGTCTCACCAGCGGCATACAAGGTTGTTGCCACACGATCACCATCCACCTCATAGCTCCAACTGAAGCCTGCATCATATGAAACTGTTTGAAGCTGTGCCATCTCTCGAAGCATGAATGAAATTTCTCTCTCTGGTCTGAACTGCATGAATACTACGTAAGAAGCAAACACAAACGCCATGACGACCAACACTCCCGTAAGCAATAGAGTAAAAAAATGCTTCATAACAAAATAGAGATGGGCTTATTCATCTCTATTCTACCTTTTTCTTTAGAGGGCAGCCAGGTCGTCTTCTGAGACCATCCGTCCGAAGTAGACACTGCTTTCTCCTGTGTTCTCATTGCTGATCAGACGTACAATCAGACCACCGGCCGCCTCGTAGTCTGCGAACATGAATCGGTCCTCTTCTTCTGTGACTGAATCACCCTCAATGCCGACAACGCTGCCAGCATCCTCGTAAGAAAATTCATATTCTTTTCCCAGATACAGGATCATTTCATCTTCGGGCTCCAGATCATCCTCGATCTGCTCGAAGAGCATCAACTCATCGTCTGATGGTGTGACAGAAAGCATTCGATCGTCTTCACCGTACATCCAACGCATTTTCTGTCCGCCATCAAGTTCGATCTGCGCGTGCCCAACGTACTCAAATGGCTCGTTAAAAACACTCACACTTTCACCGACCTCGAGACTCAAAAGATCTTTTATTTTCATAATTGTTCCTCCTTTATGTTTGCCAAAGGATTAAAACATATGCCCGTGCATGTGTAAACACCCCTTTATCCCCCCTATTTGTATTAGCATCATTTCCACAAAAATAGCTCTATTTAGCCCAAAGGGGTTGACAAAACCCCTAAATTCGTGTACCTTTCTCCAGTTCAGTGCGCGGCAGGTGCTCTTGAGAAATGACAAAATCCATCGTTTCTCAAAACCACCCGCTGCAACTGCAGCATTCCAGGTCCTCGGACCTCTATTTAGAGAAGGAGTCAGCAATGGCAGCCAACGACAGTTCCTCAGGGGACGACACCACGTCCACCGATGAGACCCTCGTCTTCCCGTTCGAGCGAGCGATGCTCAAGCTCAGGATCAACAAGACCTGGGTGAATCGGTTCACCGATGCCGGGCTGCGTCTGGTGCGACGCACCCCGTCCCGCGAAGACGAGATCCAGGCCGGTCACAAGGACCAGCGTGGCCCTCGTCACTACCTGCGTCTGGGCAACCGCACCAACGCGGCCGGCCAGGACAAGGGGGATTCGGGCAAGCTCCGCATCGAGTTCAACCCGAACAACCCGAACAAGGAGATCTTCGCGGACCCCGCCAAGGCGATCCGCGTCGACACCGTCTTCCAGGACTTCCTGGCGGCCGGCTACGTCATCGCGGACGTCCACATCCTCAAGCGCGACGGTGAGCAGCGGGGCATGGGCTTCCTGGTCATCGTCTTCCGCGAGGGAGTCAAGGCCTTCGAGCCGTCGCCCGCCTGCAAGCAGGTGATGCAAGACATGTTCGGACGGCACTACCGGTCGGTCTTCGTCTGGGAGAACCCGGACGACACCTGCACGATCAACGCCAACATGGCGATCGTCGGCCACGAACTCACCAAGGTCACCGACGCCCGGACCTTGCGATTCAGCTACATCAAGGGTGAGGACAGAACCCGCTGGGCCAGCAGGATCCTGTCCAAGGACGCTCCGTTCCCGGACCTGTTCCCTGCCCCGACCCCCAAGGCCACCCAGGCCAAGCCCGACGGCCCCCAGCCCAACGGCCCCGCCGCGGCCTAGAACAGGCGAGCCAGCCTCGCAACGCACGCGCCCCGTGTGAAGAAGAGCCCCGAGTAGTAACTCGGTCTCGACTTTACTCGGGGCTCTTCTTTTACAACAATTTCTAAATCACGCATTGAATGCATCATTCAATGCTAAGTTGAGTATCAAATGATGCATTCAATGCGTGTATTATCAAAAAAATAAGTGGCTCGACGCCACGAATTTTTTCCCTCTCCCCCACCC
>JABMNZ010000002.1 GCA_013204395.1 Parcubacteria group bacterium | reverse complement strand
TATGCTGACCAGAGCTAAGGCATCCTTCAAAACGTTTAACGTTCATATTCAACTGCATGGCGAATTGAACAAATGAATCATCGTCTAACCGTGACTGATTCTGATAAAGCTTATCGTGATACTCCCAAAACTTTCCTTGATCATCTGCACACTCTCCTGCCTCCGCTGCCTTCTGAGAAAGAGGATGAATCTCAGTCAAAGGAAAATCTCTGTAGACGTAATACACCTCGTTTGGATATTTCAAAGCCAACTCACGAAGAGTGGAACTCGCCTCTTTTGAGTAGGGGCATTGGAAATCAGCGAACTCCACAATCTTGACCGGTGCAGAGGGATTACCAAGAGAAGGATCATCGCTCGTGACCACATCGATGGTTCCATCACGGACTGGCTGTGAGGCAAGATCTATAGAGGTGGTAAAGCTTTCTGTAAAATTATAACTCCCGGAAGATAACTCTCCTGACTTAATGAGATTCACGTAATGCAGCACGCGCCAAACAAAAACAGAAAGAAGAGCTAAGAGGATCACTGTCACAATTGTGGCAACCCAACTCCGAGCCCTGTGAACATGCTCATCGCTTTGTATGGTCTCCATATAAGAAAAAGTATATCATAGGAGGTATCTATATGGAGGACTCTCATCAACAGCAGAAGGAGGAAAAACGTAGCGCTCGGAGAATAAAAAAACGTACGCCGAAAATGCGCATGTCTGGGAAAGGGATGAAACGGACTCCCAAGCGTAAGGATTGACGTAACAAGCAAAAACTGATAGCCTTCCGTGCGTTAGTAATAGACGACTATGAATTTGGATCTTGTTTTCAATATCGCTCAAATCGTGCTCGCTATCCTGCTCGTAACCGCTATAATGGTACAAGCAAGTGGAACAGGCCTTGGTGCTGCCTTCGGGGGTGGTGGCAATGTCTACCGCACAAAGCGCGGCGCAGAGAAAAAACTGTTTCAGCTTACAGTCATTCTCGCCATTTTATTTTTTGCCGTAGCGCTCGCAAATGCACTGATCTAATCTGTGCCAGACATACGTACATTCTTCAGACAGTTAACAGGAAAGAAAACTGACTCCGTCAAAGATCTGACGATGCGCCAGGTCCTTTCCGTTTCTAAAACCCACATGCTTCCAAGTTGGCGACAGTGGAAACAACTTCCAAGCATCCTCTCTATCTCTGAAAAACGAATAGTGGGGAGTGCCTTGATCGTACTAGTGCTATCTTTTTGTGTTAGTACGATTGGATATTTAGCCGCTCACCGTATTGAAATTCCAGCCGTCGGTGGAGAATACACCGAAGGACTTGTTGGAGAGCCTCAATTCATCAACCCCCTGTATGCATCCACGAATGACGTGGATCAAGACATATCAAGACTTGTCTATTCAGGACTTGTCCGCTGGGACGGTGAGGGATCGTTTATCCCGGATCTTGCAAGCGACATTCTGATCAACGAAGACAAAACGGTTTACACGTTTACCATCCGCGACGAGGCGCGCTTCCACAACGGGGAAGAGGTTCGAGCTCGCGACATCCTATTCACCATCAATGCCATCCAAACGTCTAGCTATCGAAGTCCTTTAGCTGTTAACTTTCAAGGAGTTACGGTTGTGCAAGAAAATGACAAAACCGTTTCGTTCATCTTAGACGAACCATTCGCTCCTTTCTTGCAGCATTTAACGGTCGGCATTCTACCCGCAAGTCTCTGGGCGGATGTGCTCCCACAAAATGTTCCCCTGGCCGCCCTCAACCTTCAGCCGATTGGGACTGGGCCATATAAATTTCACGAGTTCACAAAAGATAAGAAAGGATCCGTACGAAGTTACAGCCTGACACGCAACGAAGATTACTATTTTCAACCCCCATTCATTGAAACCCTTACCTTTAAATTTTACTCTGACGTGAATGCTCTGACTGAAGCCCTTGGAAATAAAAATGTAGAGGGTGCAAGTATTGTCAGTTACGATAATCTTGTCCAAGTAGAAGAGAATAAAAACGTCCAGCTACTCACACCACAGCTTCCACGTGAAACCAACTTATATTTGAACCAGACACTCAGCCCAGCTCTAGGTGATCTGGTCGTACGCACGGCCATATCCGAAGCTATCAACAAGCAGGCTATTGTCGATGAACTCCACGATGGGTACGCAGAGATCATCCATGGCCCGATCTTAAATGGAATGCTGGGATACAACGAAGGGTTCACGGTCGTCTTAGACCCAGATCTTTCACAGTCCAATCTAACTGAAGCCGGTTATCGTGCAAATATCTTGACTGGAATGCGCGAATTGAAAAATAGTCTTGTAGAAGAACTTTCTAAGGAAGACTCAGGGGAAGAGACTTCCTCTGATCCAGCAGCGCTTTCATTAACCCTTACAACTGTCGACTCATCAGAGATGAAAGTAGTCGCAGAACGCATAAAAGAGGACTTGCTCAACATCGGAATCAATATCGAGCTCGCGCTAATACCAGCAGAACTCATGCTCTCAGAAGTTATCGAGCCACAAAACTTTGAGATGCTACTTACATCAGTAATGCTACAAGCTGATCCAGATCCATATCCGTTCTGGCATTCAAGCCAAGGCAATGGTCTGGGCCTGAATCTGGTAAACTACGAGAATGATGATGTAGACACACTTCTAGAAGAAGCTCGAACAGAAACAGATGACGCGGTTCGTGCAGAAAAATATATACAATTTCAAGAACTTCTTGCCAAAGACCTACCAGCCGTGTTTCTATACCGCTCCCGTTACAGCGCAGCTGTGGCAAAAAAAATTACATTAGAGCCAATTCAAACTATCACCAGTCCAGCAGACCGATTCACAAATATAAGTGATTGGTACATCAAAACAAAGAAGGCGTTACGATAACACCTGTCCACATATTGGGTGAGTGGCGGAATGGTAGACGCGTTACGTTCAGAGCGTAGTGAGGTTACCTCGTGGGGGTTCGAGTCCCCCCTCGCCCACCATGTGTACAGGTACGTGCCCTTTTCAGTCCTGCTGCAACATGCGGCCGGATCAAAAAGATCACGTCCGTCTAATGGAGAGAGATTCCAGCCAGCGCTATAGCAAAGCGATTGCACGGCTGAAACACGTTCTTTCACAATTGAATATATTATTAACTACCAAACAACCTATTATTTTTTATGGTTACAAAAAAACCTACACCGCGCCCACAAACCCAGAAAGGTGGCGTGCAGTCCAAGCATAAAGGACGAGTTTTTCGTTCTAAAGATGCCCCTAAGAAGCCACACACACCAAACCGACCACAACACCAACCACGCGTGCAAACAATTAAATCTCCTAGTGGCGACAAGTTACGAATTATCGTTCTTGGAGGCCTGGAAGAAGTTGGTCGCAACTGTACGCTGATTGAATATAAGAACGACATCATCATCGTTGACATGGGCCTGGAGTTTCCAGAAGAAAACATGCCGGGAGTAGACTACATTATCCCCAACATGACATACCTTAAGGGTAAGGAAAAAAATATTCGTGGTGTCATTATCACTCATGGTCACTATGACCACATCGGGGCAATCCCCCACACGGTGCCAAACATTGGTAACCCACCAATTTACGCGCTCCCTGTTTCAGCGGCCATCATCAAGCGTCGCCAAGAAGACTTCCACACTAAGAAGCTGAACCTAAAGGTGACAAAAGCCACCGACGTACTAAAGCTTGGAAGCTTCACCGTTTCTTTCTTCCACATCAACCACAACATCCCTGACTCAGTGGGGATTGTGATCGACACACCAGTTGGTCGTGTCTGTCACACAGGTGACTGGAAGTTTGACTTCCACCCTTCTGGCACAGAACACGCGGATTTCCAGCAAATCGCTGCTCTTGGAAAAGAGGGCGTACTCTGTCTGATGGGAGACTCAACAAACGCCAACCGTGAAGGGCACCAAGTATCTGAAAGGGTCATTGGCGAAGAGTTGGAACGAATTCTAGAAAAAGCAGAGGGGCGTGTGATCGTTGGAACCTTTGCTTCCCTTCTAGCTCGTGTGAAACAGCTCATTGAAATCTCAGAAAGACTTGGAAAGAAAGTTGCCATCGACGGCTTCTCAATGCGTACAAACGTAGAGATCGCCAAAGAACTTGGCTTCATCCAATGCAAACTATCTACCCTTATCAAACCAGAACAGATGGATAACTATCCTGACGACAAAGTCATCCTTATCTGTACTGGAGCCCAGGGAGAAAAACGTGCTGCTTTAAACCGTATTGCTAACGGAGAGCACCGCAGCGTCCAAATTAGGAAAACCGACACAGTGATCTTTTCTTCATCGGTTATTCCTGGAAACGAAGCTTCTGTGCAGAGGCTCATGGACACCGTTTATAGAAAGCGCGCAAAGGTTGTGCACTATCAAATGATGGATGTACACGCAGGTGGCCACGCCAAAAAGGAAGACATCAAACTAATGTTGGCTCTATTCAAACCAAAGTACTACGTACCTATCGAAGGAAACCACTTCCTATTGCGTGAAAACGCTTCTGTGGCTTACTCCATGGGATGGGACGAAGAACATGTGTTTGTCTCAGACAACGGACAGGTAATGGAATTCTGGAAAGATGGCGGACGCCAGACTAATGAGAAGGTCCCGACTGAGTACGTCTTTGTAGATGGACTTGGAGTGGGCGACGTATCACAGGTCGTATTGCGTGACAGAAACCATATGGCAGAAGAAGGTATGGTTGTCGTGATCGTGAAGATTGAGAAAAAGACAGGCAAACTATTTGGCAGCCCAGACATTGTTAGTCGAGGGTTTGTCATGATGCAGGATAATCAAAAACTCATCTCCGACACACGTGACTTGATCAAAAAAGTTACTGAGGAAACCGACAAAAAATCTGCCGCAGATCCTAAATACATCCGCGACCAGATCAGAGACAAGGTAGGCAAACTCTTGTTCAAACGAACAGAACGCCGCCCAATGATCCTCCCAGTGATCATAGAAGTCTAACCAAAATAAAACAGGGCCCTCGATGGGCCCTGTTTTATTTTTCCCACCAACCACGCGGTCCACACCGGCGAAAGACGTCGGCGACAAATTTTAGTCGGCTCTCTGTTTCAGCCGATCTTAAATTTAGTCCCAACGGCTGTTCGACCAACTTTCAACTAAAACACCCCCATCATCCTATGAATCTTCCCCCTCATTTGCTAGGATAGCTGACGTATGTCAAGAATCCTTACCGCCCTACAACCATCGGGCATCCTACACATCGGCAACTACTTCGGCGCTATTGCACCGATGGTTTCGCTCCAAGATGGAAACGAGAACTTTTTGTTTGCAGTCGATTATCACGCCATAACGGTCCCACAAGACCCTGCTGAACTTCGCAAGAACCTCTTGTTTGCAGCAGCCACATATCTTGCCGCTGGTATTGATCCTGAAAAAACCACCCTCTTCCAACAGTCCCGAGTAAGCGAGCACACAGAGCTTGCATGGATCTTAAACACGATCGCTCACATGGGAGAGTTAGAGCGCATGACCCAGTACAAAGACAAGGCTGCGGGCAAAGGTGAAGGAGTCAGTGTTGGTTTGTTTGATTACCCCGTACTCATGGCGGCAGACATCTTGCTCTATGACACAGAGATTGTGCCTGTTGGAGAAGATCAAAAACAGCATCTTGAACTTGCGCGTGATTTGGCCGAACGCTTTAATAATCGATTTGGAGATACCTTCACTGTTCCAAAACCAAGCATTCCAAAACAAGGCGCCCGCATCATGGGCCTGGACGATCCAGCCAAGAAGATGAGCAAGTCCGCCTCAAGCGAGAAAAACTTCATATCCCTCATGGACGATGAAAAGACGGTACTAAAGAAAATTAAATCCGCGGTCACAGATTCTGGCACCACCATTGAATACACCAAAGACCGACCTGGTCTGGCCAATCTGTTAACCATCTATTCTCTAGCCAGTGAAAAGTCCACTGACGCCATCGTTGCTGAATATGAAGGAAAGGGCTATGGCGATTTCAAAGTTGGTCTAGCCGAAGCGCTCAGTGATTTCCTATCACCTCTTCAAGAGAAGATTAACGCCCACTTGGATGACCCAAAGGAACTGATAGCCATCTTGGACAAAGGGGCTGAGAAGGCCAAGGCTATAGCAAGCGAAAAAATGCGCATTGTCCGCGACCGAATTGGCGTAACGCTCTAAAGACACAAAAGACTATAAAAGCAGGGCTTAGCCCTGCTTTTGCATTGACAAAATCCCCAATTTGGGGCAAGCTCTCCCGTTACAACCGCTAGAAACAGCCCTATTCCGGGCCTGGTTGTATAAAACTTCACACTGGAGGAAAGACAGAATGTCCAGACCACTTCTTGACTGTCTGCAGCTGGATGGGACAACCACCCAAGAAAGCTGGGACGATGTCCTGGCGAGCACGAGGCGCATCAGGGCGTTCTTCGTTGCATTGAGACTCCAATACGTGGGTCGCGACGATCTCATTACCCGCATGGAGTATGCACTCCTGCGACGAGAGCACGTGCTGAGCTACGGCGATTCGGGGACTGGCAAGACCAGCATCACCAAGCAGATCGTGGGTAGTACCACGGACATGCGCTGGTTCTCACTGGGCCTGACCGCAGAGACCATCGAGGACCGAGTCTTCGGAGATCCCGATGGCAAGCACTGGCGCGAGGCTGGAGAAATACGCCACCAGGTGGAAGGGTCCATCCTCAATGCACATGTCGTGCACCTGGGAGAGACTCTCAATGGTGGTCGGCAGCTCCTGGAGTCGCTCAACGACTTCCTCGAGGATCGTGACTTCCGTCGCGGCAGGCAGGTGCTCACGCACTGCCCGCTGATCTCAACGTTTGCAGACACCAACGTGGATCCCATCGAGGCCATGAAGAAAGACGACAGGTTCGTTCCGGTCATCGACCGGTACATGTTCCTCGTCCCCGTGGCCACGCTCACACAAACGGATCAGCTCTCGCGCATGTTGCGCTTGCACCTGTCGCGTGAGCGAGCCAAGTCGATGCCGCCGCTGTCCCTGGGAGACATCGTTCGGGTCAGTGGAATCACCCACGGAAGCGACCTGTTCGATGACGCGGTCATTGAGCAGGCCTACGTCGAGCTCTACCAGACCCTCTGCGAAGCCACTGGGCGGACCCTCACCAACCGCATGTTCTGCAAGATCGCAGAGCTCGCCGAGGTGGAGGCCATGATGAACGGCCGGCAAGTAGTCACTCTGGATGATCTTCGCATCACGGGTCTAGCGCTCGTTCGGCGTCCGGGAGAGCAGGAAGCCTTCGACGAAGCCATCGCAAGGGTGGTTGAGGGCAAGTGGAAGCAGCAGGAACACCGTGCTCGCATCAGGGTGGAAGAGGAGTACCTCGATCGGATCGAAGGTCAAATCCCCAGCGAGGAAGACATTCGTGAACGGGCAGCGAGTCAGTTCATGAAGCTGCTGGGAGATCTGAAGGCTGCCGAGGCAACGCTGGCCAAGGCCACCATGACCTCTTCACAGAACCGCGATCGCCACGGGCGCCTGCGAGCAATGGTCGAGGTGCATCAAACGATGCTCTGGGGTGTTGTACAGAAAGTGACCACTCCCAGAACCGAGAAGGAAGAGCTCATCGCCTCAGGGGCAGATCTGGAGCCGGTCGATCCGCCCTCGGGCGACGATCCGGAAACCAGCGAACCGGGTCCTGACGACGAACCGGGATCCTGATGGATCCGCTCACTCTAGCGGCGCTTGCCGTCCTTGGGGCGAGCAGCGCGATTGGTGGAGTTGCCGGAGCTGTTGCCCTGTACCGGGCGATCCTGAAGGCGGGGTTCCCCAAGACGACCCCCTCAGGGCAGCCGATCACCTACGAACGGTTCTCCGTTCGCGATATGGTCAAAGAGATGGCGCGTCGCGTTGTCATCACACACACCCTCATCACCATCGGACAGAAGGTCACAGGCCAAAGGGCTGTCCGCGATGAGGTTGTTGACCGAGTAAAAACAGGAAGGCAGATCCAGGTCGACACAAGAGTCGTAGACCAAAGGATTGTCGAATACCGAAAGACAGGTGAACAAAAACAGGTCGGCGAACGACAAGTGGGTGAAGAGGTGGTGAGGGTTGAATGGAAAGAATCACCCATTCCCGCTGATCGCATTCGCTTGAGGTCCATCCGTGGTCTCCATGAAGCGCACCGACGACGCCCGTCTGAGATGCTCCTTCCCGAAGACCTGCAGGAGATGCGTATCCTCACTGGTCGAGCACAGGTTCTAACCCACGACCGCAGGGTCGAGATCATGGGACCGGTCATGGTACCGGTAATGGAAGACGTGCTGGAACCCGTCTGGGAAGATGTCACCGAACCGGTGATGGATGATGAATGGAAAGACGTCATCGAAACCATCTGGGAGCCGATCCACGAGCCGATCACCCGCAAGCGCAAACACGCGGTGTACCTGCTGATGGACTGTTCCTACTCGATGTACTCAAGAGCGGGAGGAGGTGCAGCCTGGCGCATGCGCTTGCTCCGCCGGGTAGCCCACGCCGTCCTGGAAAGGTGTGTACAAGAGGGAGTCCCCTTCTTCTGCCGTGGGTTTGACAGCGAAGTCTACCCGCTGTTCACCTGGACGCCAGGAACCCCTGTAGAGGGTCTGGATAAGTACATCAAGAGCTTCAGTCAACAAGGAACCAAGATCTCAGCGGCAATCAACGTTGCCATCGACGATCTCCTGACGGCAGGTGTTGATACCGCCGACCTGATGATCCACACGGATGGTCAGGACAACGAACTCTCTCAAAGCCTGCGACGGCGCCTCGACAGTGCCAATGTACGCATGCACGTGCAGCTCTACGGAGTAGAGAACGAGACCCTCCGCGGACTCGCTCATACCTGGTCGCTTTCGCCGACCAAGAACTACATCTCTCAGGTTGTCGAAAACCCGTGAGACACGACGAGCACACGCTCGACACCCCACCACGCCAACGCGGCGCTCGGTGGGTTTTTTCTTTGAAAAAAATCCAATTTAAAAACCCCGGATGCGTGTCCGGGGGGTGCGTCAGCGGGATGTGCTGTCGCCGATTCGTTGCTTGGGCCAGATGGACCCACTGCGGTTGTAGTCGACGATCCAGTAGTCGCCCTTGTCGTACCTGCTGTAGTCCAAGACGGTACTTGGATGGTCAACCCACGGACCATTGAGACCCTCGGGGTCGTTCCACTTGACCGTCAGGGTCTGCTTGGCATCGAGACGCTGGTCATTGCCGACAGCCACCAGCGATGGAGGTACTGGGTAATGGTCTTCTCCATCGGATGTCTTGCGAGCGAGCTCTGGCCAGGTGTCGTACTTGTAGTCGCACCAGTCCTCGTAGATGTCGTCTCCGCCGGGGTGACACAGGTCGTACTCCGTGACAGAGGGACCTGGACAGGTGTCACACGTGTACACCTCAATCTCAGTCTGACTCCCGTCACCGTTGTCGCTCCATGTGCCGGTTCCGACATACCCACAGTTGCAATCTACATCAGGACCTACCACCTGATGCGGGTTGCAGTCCTCGTGTGAACAGGCCTCGGTCTCCCGAAACTTGTTGGTACAGCTCTCGGCGTAGGAGCCGCTGTGCATGTTGGACTTCCAGTCCGAATCCGTGTTGACCTTCCGCTGGGTAACCACGTGTGTGATCTCCCAACCGATCGAACTCACCTGGGCCGTGGTCTCGTGCTTCCCGAAGAGGTACACGCACAGCCAGATGACCAACGCGAGGGACAAGGCAATCCCCAGCAGCCACAGAACCTTGGCGAATGGATCGCCGTAGCTGGGTTCTGGACCTGAATCATCGTAAAGTGGCGCCTGTGGCAGAGGGCGCTCTTGGCGCGACACCGGTTCTGCAGCAGGTGTCGGTGTTGAATCTGGGAGCGGACCATCTGCGTAGTCACGTCCGTCCATTCCAGCACCACAGTTGACGCAGCTGCGCAGCGCAGCGCCATCGACATCAATCACCGTGCTCTCGCCAGTGCAGTAGTCACACGCGACATTGGCACCGCGATCCGTACGGTCGTAGGTCGCACGGTCTGTGATGAGCACCGTCTGCGCTGGAGCCTCGTATGCCTCACCCTCAGCCTCTTCAGACTTGGGATTGCCGCAGTTGGGGCAATGAGTTCGAGTCTTGTCGAACGCATCC
Source organism: Parcubacteria group bacterium (assembly GCA_013204395.1). Lineage (GTDB taxonomy): Bacteria > Patescibacteriota > Patescibacteriia > UBA9934 > GWF2-40-263 > JABMNZ01. The sequence goes on along the minus strand of JABMNZ010000002.1, from coordinate 48,825 downwards.
TTGGAGATCTCACCAGCCTGCCAGCGAGTGTAGAACAAGCCGATCTCGACTTGCACACTGCATGATGTGCATGGCCATGAAGACCAGCGCCGCTTTGAACCCTTGCGGGTATCGCCTTGCCTTGGTGCCATGATTCATCCTCCAAATCGTCGAAACAGTCATACCTTACAACTGCCCACGAACGCGATAAGATAACTAAAAATGGCCAATTTGTCAACAGTTCCATTGACAACCATGTTCTATATTCAATACATCATCCAACCATGAGTAGGCCCCTCAGGAAAACTTTAGAATTACTAATTCCACTTGAGAATTAAAAAACCCCGGATGCGTATCCGAGGGTTGCTTCAGTACGTTCGCCAGGAGGGGCGTGTGTACTCGCTATGTCTGTTCATCACGATCCAGGCGCTGAGCCCGATGTTGATCAAGATGGTCAGGAAGTAGGAGAGCAGGACGGACCACAGGGGTGGCTCCACCATGAGGTAGGAGAAGTCCTCGAACTCCTTGCGCTCGAAGTTCTTGTGCACCTCAGCTGCCATGTACTCGACCAGGTCGACCAGGTCCAGCTTGTCTTGGTCCAGAGCGTACTCCCGCACATCGATCTTGAGCCTGTCTTCCTCCGTCCAAGAGATGACATGCGCCCAGGTCACGTTGCCAGTGGCGTCGACACCCAGAGTGAGAATGAACTCGTTCTTGTTTCCACCCTTGAAGTAGTTTTCCTGTGCCAGCCCAGTCTCCAAGGTGGATTCCGGTCCGAACACCAGGAGAAACATCTTCACTTGCTTCACTGCGCCGAGCTTGGCGTTCCAGAAGCGCAGTCTTGTATCAGCCTTGTCAGCGTCGCGTACTGCTCCAAGCACGGCCCGTTGATCCAAGCCGCTGATCGACGGGTACTCGTAGAGTCCCCAAACTGTCGGATCAACCTCCTCGAAGTTGAACACGCTCGAGGCCGCCTGAACGCGATTCTCATACGTGTGCTTGGTGGTGATCGGAACGAGTGTGACGTCGTCCCTGTCCCAATTGGCGACGTACTTGTCACCGTCGATCAAGTGGTAGTTTCGATTGAGGTCGACGAATCGTCGCTCTCCCCACCGAGTTGCAAACCACTCGAACTTGGTCGATGAGATCCTCTGGGTCTCCCCATTGGAGTCGGTCACCCGCCAGTAAGCCGGGTGGTCGTCGACATCGTATGGATCCAGTCTCCCACAGTCGTACTGCTTTGTATCACTGTAGGTGGTTCCGTCTGATCTGGTCCTTGTGACCGAGCGTGTGCAGTACTTTACGTGCGAACACGGGACTTCTTCGTCCCAACGCTCGTAGTACTCTGCAACTGCACCCCAGCCACCCCAGTTCTCGGTGTCTGTTGTCTCGTGCTTTTCAGCCCCCCACTTGAAGAGGCCGATACACACAATAGACACCGCAAAGGGGATCAGGAATTCCCATGCAACGGTCTTGTGTCTGAACCAGCCGAGCAGCACGAGTGCTGTCACAACTGGCACAGCCATGGCTCCCCAAATGATCATGTCGACCTCCTGTGGCTACTTGCCGTTACCGAACAGGTCGATGTCGTTCTCCTCACCGGTGGAGAAGACTTCCTTGGTCCTACCGGAGGTGACCAGCTGGATCTCCAGCTCGGGCTTGCCACCGACGAACAGCGAGCTTGGGATCTTGAGCCGGAGGTCGTCGTGCTCACGCTTGATGTCGATTAGCCGCGACTGCTCTCGTGCGAACTTGGTCCTCTCGGACTCGATTGACCGCATCAGGTCCGCGTACAGCGAGGTGTCGAAGTCCGGGTTGCTCTCAGTGATCCAGCTCATCATGGCGCCACCACGACTGTCGCCGTAGCGTCCTTCCATGAGGGCGGGGTAGATCTCCTTGAAGTTGTCAGCGTACTGGGCGCTCACACCAGCCTTCTGCTGGATGATCTTCCAGGTCGCGTCGTACACGACCGTGAGCTTCTCTTGCTGAGCGGCTGCGGTGTTGCGCAGACCGACCTCGCTGTTCTTGTAGCTGACGGCCATTCCCACAATGAGCATTGCTGCCACTGCGACGGTGATCAGTGCGACCAAAAGTCCCTTGTTCTGCATGCCTCTGTCCTCCATGGCGCCGGAACCGCGGCAAAAATGCTCTGGTTCACGAACGCGATAAGATAACTAAAAATGGCCAATTTGTCAACAGTTCCATTGACAATTGCCCTCTTGTTTGGTATCTTCTCTCCGTCTTAGGACTATCGGATGGCTACGGGCTGGTGAGAGCCAGTTCGAGGAAAGTCCGAACACCCGATGTCTCGTAAGGGGCATCGAAAAAGAAAGTTGTTAACGACAACCAGGTATAAGTTCTGAAATTCAGGAGCTGGAATATTGCTCCCGAGCATCATGATCAAAGCCTAGGGAAAGTGCCACAGAGACAATACTAACCTCACCCTTGGGTGAGGTGAAAAGTGAAAAGTGATGTGGTGTCCCCTGATCAGCCCCGACGCCAGTTGGTTCGGGGTCCCGCTTCGCGGGATCGGTTAGGATGGCTACACGTCTCGCCCCGTGGCGACACGGAGGCGTGGTAAACCCTTTCTGGTGTAAGAGCAAATTTGGTAGCTCGCACGATCCAGCTAGCAATAGCTGGGCTAGATAAATTGTCATCTCCTTGCGGCAGTCGCCACAAGCAGACAAAATTCGGCTTACAGATAGCTCCTAGGACGACAAAACACACGGCTCGATGCCGTGTGTTTTGTCACCCCCCTCTCCCCCCACCCACCAGACGGTCCACACCAGCGAAAGACGTAGGCGACAAATTTTAGTCGGCCCTCTGTCTAGCCGATCTCAAATTTAGTCCCGACGGCTGTTCGCCCAACTCTCAACTCACCAACCCAGCCAGACCCAAACATTTTTGCTATACTATAACAACTATGAAACGTTCAGAACTGACATTTACATTAGCCCTCTTACCTTTTGATTTCCTAGCACTGATCGCCGCGGCCACCGCAGCCTTCTTTGCCCGTTTCCATCCAGCCCTCACCGCACTACGTCCGGTGATTTTTGATTTAGATCTCCAGCGTTACCTTGCCGTTGTTACCCCTATCGTTCTGATGTTCATTGCCGTATTTGCCGTAGCTGGTCTTTATAGTGTCCGCAGGTCTTCAATCGGCAGCGAACTTTCCAGAGTCACCTTAGCCTGCTCAGCCTCCATGGCCACCGTGTTTGCGATCTCCTTTTTCTCTCTCACACTGTTTGAATCTCGATTCATTGCCCTGGCCGCTTGGGTCCTCTCTATACTCTTTGTCTCTGTCACTCGCCTGACGCTTCGTGGTTTACAGCGATCGCTTCTTCATTTAGATATTGGTACGCACAGAATCGTTGTCATTGGCGACACCACAGCTGCCAAAGCTCTCATGAACGAATTTGCTCGCAAGCGCCGACTGGGGTTCCGTGTCGTGGCTCACCACAAAACTTTTACCAAGGCTCTAGCTGGACGTTTGCGCCAAATGAAACGCACCGACAAGATCGATGAGATCGTTCTTGCTGACCCAGAAGCAACTCGCCAGCAGACCCTGGAACTAATCGCTTTCACAGAACAAGAACATCTAACTTTCCGCTATAGCGCCGACTTGTTTACGGCCGCAGTGGGTAGAAGCATTGTTCATACCTATGCGGGTGTCCCCGTGATCGAAGTACAAAAAACGCCACTGGATGGTTGGGGGGCCATTTATAAACGTGTATTCGATGTAGTTGGCGCTCTGCTACTGATCATCCTAACAAGCCCGATCATGATAATTACGGCCATCGCCATTAAGGTTGATTCTCGAGGTCCGGTCTTTTTCAAAACTCTAGATGATGGCTCAAAGTCCCAACGTATCGGCCAAAGCGGTCGCCCATTCCCCTATTTTAAATTTCGCTCCATGCGCCCAGGCACCCACTCCATGCGTTACGATGAACTCTCCGGCGACAACACTCGCAAGGACAGCCCTCTAGTAAAGATCAAACACGATCCACGCGTCACCCGTGTAGGAGCCTTCATCCGCAAGTTTTCAATCGATGAGCTCCCAGAATTTTTCCTAGTCCTCACAGGCAGAATGTCACTCGTAGGCCCTCGTCCTCACCTGCCCGAGGAAGTTGATCAGTACAAACCTGAACAACGCAAAGTCCTTACCATCAAGCCGGGCATCACTGGCATGGCCCAAATCTCAGGCCGAGCTGACCTAGACTTCAACGACGAGGTGAGGCTCGACACCTATTACATTGAACACTGGAGTCCATGGTTAGACCTGTACATCCTATTCAAGACCCCACTGGTCGTCATCTTCTCCAAAGGCGCATCGTAGAAAAAACAAAACCGGCTAGCTAGATCTAGTCGGTTTTTTGATAAAGAAAAAAGCGCCAGGGTCCGAGGACCTGACGCACGTGTTTGCTGGGCTCTACACCCGCCGTACTCGCAGAGAACCACTGTTCTCTTCTCCGACAGCTGCACACCGATCAACTTCCAGTGTGACAGTCTCTCCATTCATCCGCAGAGACGCACAGTCCCTGCTGCTCACTGAGCTCTCAGATCCAGGGAGATCGATGCAGAACTCTTCTCCCGAGAAGATCAAAGGGTGATGCAGGAAAACAATGACGCCAGTCAGTGCCGTACCGGCGATCGTTCCTTTCTTCACATTCCGGATACAGTCCTCGGGCTTGCGATTCCGGTTCGGGCGTCCGTCATCATGACGGAACCAGAAGGGCTCTGTTGGATCCTCGAGTCTTGGCTTGCCCGAAAGTGGCATAGCCTGACCATTGGCAGCAGGATCGTAATCCACACCGACCATCTGACAGATAGCCACAAGACCCGGTCTTGGATCCGCCAGTGAAAGCATGGGGGATTCTGGATCAACCCCCAAAAGACTCTCGTGGATCTCAGGGATGGTGGTGAGGTACCCAGTGAACGAACTGTGCCCATTGCCGAAACCGAGGTTCCACAGGCGCTTGGCCTGAATACGCCGAACATCATCAGCATTGATCTTCACACCTCCGGACGATAGACGTGCGATGAGCTGTTGAACCTCTCTCCCGATCCCTCTTCCAGCTGCATCGATCGCGAGCAGCTCTCTCATCTGTCCTGTTGTCAGCCTCATGGCCGTACCTTTCTCCCAACCTTGGCATGTATGTCAGACAGCTCTCGCCAGCCGACACCTAAGCTTTCGGGCAGGATGCACGGTTCCGCGTGCGCGGGTTTCCACATTACTGGCTGTTTCCAGCTCTGCAGACGACTGGTCAGACTAGTCTTTTTTGCCCAAAACGTCAATCATTGCTATTTGTGCCAATAAAAAAAGGACATGCGTAACATGTCCATCGTTGAGATCCTACGTCCCGTGACGAACTAGAAGCGTGCCACTTCGTTGGTTCGGCAGCTCAATCCCCGAATCAAGATGTAGTTTAACCTTGCCGTCCCAGATTCCGATGCAGGCCCCGAGATTTCGCGCGAACTTCTTTACCGTGCCGGGCATCTTTACAACCCGCACCCCCTCCTCAATCACGAAGGGATGATGCACGTAAGCGAACAATCCCTCAATGGCAATACCGGCCTTGATGGAACCTCTCTGCTGATCACGAACGTCGCTCGCGATAAGACCCAACGTCTCGATTCCTGCATCGTGCCGGAACCAAAATGGTGTGACAGGAGGCTTGAACTGATCACTGTACGGCACTGCCGACCAGTCCTGCAGTCCCAGCTCCGAGAACTGAACACTAGCAAACTGACAACAGCGAGACAGACCAGGTCTTGGGTCTGCCAGCGAGATCAGAGGGACCTTGTGATCAAACCACAGGAGCTGGTTGGGAATCGGTGGGATCTCATGGAGATACTCATCGAAACTTGCGGCTCCTGCAGCTTCTCCAAACCCGAGTTCCCACAGACGCCTGGCTGCTGCGGTGCGCGCCCTGTGAGGGGAGCTGACTCCACCTCCTTGCACCCGCTTGTGATACTCGATAAGTCCATCGAGAACCATGAGAAAATCAGGGCTCTTTCGGATAATGCCAGCAAGATCAAGAAACAAGACGAAATGATTCATGAACATCTCGATATCCAATTTGCTCTCCGCTTCCACTCGATCACAGATCGCTTGCAAACGCTTCGGAACCTCCATACCGTCCTCCAAACCTTGTTAATTCAACTCATACCTGAAGCGTGTGCTAGGTAAGAATCAAAAAGAGGGTGACGAGCAAAATACTCATCACCCTCTTTTCCGTAAAGGATGTTCGTGCCGTTAGCTTATCAGAGCCTACACGGAAACGGCGGGTTGAATGTAAGGTGGCACACTAGTCTTTTTTGGCAAAAACGTCAATCGTTGGTAGGCTTTGGTCGATATGAAACTTGCGCTGGTACACGATTATCTCATCCAGGATGGTGGAGCAGAAAAGGTGGTAGATGTAATGCATGGCCTCTGGCCTGACAGCCCTATCTACACCCTCCTCTTCGACCAAAATAAACTCCCGGCTTTCAAAGGTCGGGATATTAGAACTTCCTTCTTGGAACGTCTTCCTTTGGGTAAGCGCAAGTATCAGTGGTATCTGGCCCTCATGCCAACAGCCACAGAGCACTATGATCTATCGGGTTATGACGTTGTTGTCAGCTCAACCAGTGCCTTTGCCAAAGGTGTGCTTACACGAGACGATGCTCTGCATATCTGCTACTGCCACACCCCTACGCGCTACCTCTGGAGCGACACCCACTCCTACATTGAAGAACTGCGCGTGCCACGAATTGTAAAAATGCTTTTACCGCCCCTACTCTCGCGGCTGCGAGTCTGGGACCGACAGGCTGCTGACCGCGTGGATGTATTTGTTGCAAACTCTGACACTGTCCGTCGTCGAATCAAAAAATACTATCGTCGTGATGCTCACGTCATTCACCCACCCGTGGACACACACCGCTTTGCGATCGACCACGGCCCTAAAGATTATTTTCTTACAGGTGGTCGACTTGTTGCCTACAAGCGCTATGACATGGTTGTTGAAGCTGCAAACAGAACTGGCATCCCATTAAAGATATTTGGATCTGGACCCGTAGAAAAGGATCTTCGCCTCAGTGCAAAAAAGAACATTGAATTTCTTGGACGTGTTAGTGATGAAGAGCAAGCCAAGCTTTACGCTGGAGCCCGCGCTTTCATTCACCCGCAAGAAGAAGACTTTGGAATTACACCAGTAGAGTCCATGGCCACAGGCCGACCAGTGATTGCATATCGTAAGGGTGGGGCCACAGAGACGGTTGTCGAAGGACTCTCTGGAGAATTTTTTGATGAGCAGTCTTGGGAAGAGCTTGCTGATCACATGATCCGATTTGATAACAGCAGTTACAACCCACAAGACATCAAAGCTCACGCCGAGCAGTTCTCTCGCAAACGCTTTGAACAACAAATGAGGTCATTTGTTGAAGAGCAGTGGGCCAGACGCACATAAATATGCGAATACTGGTAGATATCAGACATTTAAATACAGAAAAGCCATCGGGCGTGGGGGAATACACCATCCATCTTCTCCGTGCTCTTTTTGATATCGATAAAAATAATGAGTATGTACTTCTATCTAGTGGATCAAAGAAACACCGTCTTCCTGAACTAGATCAAGGAACCCGCATCCACATTCCAACACCAAACAAGCTCCTCAATCTGCAAACGCTACTCCTACACCACCCAGTCATTAACTGGCATGCCAGAGAACCCATCGATCTGATTTTTCTCCCGAACTTAAATATCACAACACTCCCAACAGACATTCCAACAGTACTCACCATTCATGACCTGTCGTGGAAATTATATCCAGAATTTTACTCTCACAAGATGCAGCTATGGCACAAAGCTACGCGACCCAATCAGCTAGTCGAACAAGCCTCCGCAATCATCGCCCCATCTGAGTCAACATCAGAAGATCTGCAAACCCACATGGGAGTCGATTCAAATCGAGTCCACACAGTCCACCATGGATTCGACAAACAGTTTTCACACACGATGCGTGCACAAGACCACGGGGTCCGAGGCAGATTAAAGCTCCCAAAGCAATTTGCCCTCCATGTGGGAACCATAGAGCCCAGAAAGAATCTACTTACACTTGTTGAAGCGGTAAAAACCTATCGCGAGAAAACTCGCGAAGACCTTCATCTCGTTATGGCTGGCTCATGGGGGTGGCGATCTCATGATCTTCGTCGCAGACTATGGAAACAGGACACGAAAAGCTGGGTGCACGTTCTAGACTATGTCCCACACCAAGACCTTCCTGCCCTCTACCGCTCAGCAGCTGTCACTGTGTGCCCATCGATCTATGAAGGTTTTGGTTTACCAGCTCTTGAGTCCATGGCTTGTGGCACACCAGTCATCGCCACGCACACATCTTCACTTCCTGAGGTAACAAACGATGCAGCCATACTCATAGACCCATACAACCGCGCAGACATCACCTGCGCCCTTGAACACCTTCTTGGATCAAACATGCTTCGCTCCAGATTGATTGAAAAAGGTCTTTCGCGCGCCAAACAGTTCTCTTGGAGCAAGTCTGCACAGCAAACACTCAATATCTTTGAAAAACTAGCCTAAACCGTGTGGATATCCTGGGCACAAACCTAGGATTTTTTGGTACAATAGACCCATGAACATTGGCATCGACGCCAGGATGTTAGGTCCAACGGTGGGGGGTGGCGGTCTTGGAAGATATGTTGAAGAGCTCACGCGTGGACTTTCTCAACTCGACCACAAGCACCGCTATGTTTTATTTCTGAAAAGCGAAACTCAGTTACCTACCACAGGGGGAAATACGTTTGATCATCGCATCGCTGATGTGCACTGGTACACCTTGTTAGAACAGGTGATCATGCCACACAAAATTGATCAAGAAGACCTCGACCTCATTCACTACCCACACTGGAACATCCCCGTAAGAGCTAAGACTCCATTTGTCGTGACCATTCACGACCTCATCTTGCTCGAGCAACCCAGATCCGCCAGAGCCACGACCCGTGGACCCCTGATGTACTGGGTCAAGCACGCCCTGTTCCGTCGCGTCCTGCGCCACGCTGTGAAAAAATCGCGTGCCATCATTGCCCCATCACAGTACACGAAGAATTCCATCCTACATTTTTTCCCAGACACTGCCCCAGGCAAAATTCATGTTGTTCATGAAGGAATAACAGATCTTGTCCGTTTGAATGCGCCGCCAAATACAGACACAACCCCTTACCTGCTCTACGTCGGCAACGCCTACCCTCACAAAAATCTTGAAAGACTCTTAGAGGCATTCAAGATCGTGCGGGGCACACATCCTGAAATCAATCTAGTACTCGCTGGAAAAGATGGAGTGTTTTACCAAAGACTAAAGGCCACTGCGCCGGACGGAGTCACCTTCCGTCCGGACCCAACAGACAGTGAACTTGCCAGTCTTTATCAAGGAGCAAAGGGGTACGTCTTTCCATCTCTATCAGAAGGCTTTGGACTGCCACCACTGGAGGCAATGAGTTTTTCCGTGCCGGTCGCCGCAGCAAGATCCAGCTGCTTACCAGAAATTCTTGGTGACGCAGTCACTTACTTCAACCCACAAGATACCCAAGACATGTCGCAGGCGATCAGTCGCCTTCTCAGCGATGAACGTCTACGAGAAACATTGATAGCTAAGGGTAAAGAACAGATCAAGAAGTATTCCTGGCAGACCATGGCTGAGGAAATCCAAACCATTTACAACAACTGTGCCGGTTAAAAAAACCAAAAAAACCGCCCGCCGATCCACTCGCAAACCCGCGAAGCCTGTTTTTATTACCGCTAAGGCTAGCGATGCACAACTAAAGCGTGCTCTCTCACGGGCAAAAACACGAAAGAATCACACCGAGCTAATGGACCACAGTGTACCGGAGACTTTGTTGTTTCAAGGGGTTATCGCTACAGCAAACCACAAACAGTCTCCAGCTGTTGCCTATAGCAGAGAGCATGAGACATCCCCATTTGTTCTTTCTCTGCGTAGTGAATTAGAGACCCCAAAGGCCCTAATCGAGGAGGCACAGTTTGAGCTGATTCGCCTAAACCTCTTACAGGGTCGTAATCACTCGATGATCCCACTTGTACAAAAAGTTTCTGATAACGCTGCTGTTGATATTGGTAACTTATCACTCTCACATGAGGATATTGCTGAGCAGCTCGCAGAGGAAGTGCTTGCGACACATGGATGGAACAGGCTGAGCCTCCCTTTGGGCAGCACTGAACCAACCCTTTCCATAAAACGTATTGAGCAACCAATTGCGCAGGGAGCTTTTGCCCAACAACCACTTGTACCACTCACATCAAGTAAATCCTTCGCCCCCTCACAAGTTCCAGAAGATATTTTTGCTTATTTTGATTTTCCAGAAGAAGAAGCTCTCTCTCAGTTGGACGAGCTCGAGGAAGATATCGAGGATCTTCTATTTATAGAAGATCCAGAAGAAATTGATGAAGAAATTGTCGCCCCTGGTTTCACCTGGCCCTCAATTAAACTTCCGTCATTCCAAATGCCAGCCTTCATGCTCCCCAATGGGACCTTTAGGGCCGTGGCGTCATTCCTTGTCCTATCTTTTATTTTTGTCCTGCCTCTGCATGCCATGAGTGTGGTGCAAGGACTTCGACAAACTCAGTCTGATCTTGAAAATGCGGGAGCGCAGGGAGCCGAGCTACTATCAAGCGCCGCCCAATCAGCCATCCAACGAGATGGAGCTGGAGCAAGTCACGCCTTTGCAAATGCCGGAAGACGGTTCGACGAAGCAAAAGAAACGGTCGGTGATCTTGGAACCATTACAAGCCTTATTCTTTCATCGCTACCTAATACCAAAGAAAGTTTTCAAACAGGAACCTCCCTGATCACAGCAGGAGAAGAACTCGCCATCGCTGGTGAGCGTATCGCCGACGGGTATCATGCCATTGAGAAGGAGCTCTCACCTACCCCAATCTCTCGACTCAATTTACTACAAGCATATCTATCATCCGCGCTTCCCCATCTTCACAAAGCACGTGCCGCGCTTACAAATGTCACCCCAGAGGTTCTCAGTGATAACCAAGCTGATCAACTCAGAATGCTAGCTTCGGCCTTGCCTGCTTTAATTGAGACAGTGGAGGAATTCCAAGAACTGTATGCATTGGCCGCTCCACTACTAGGCGCAGATGGAACTAAGCGTTACTTAGTTGTTTTTCAAAATAATACAGAGATCCGACCCACAGGAGGTTTCATTGGAAGTTTCGCTGAAATTAAAATTCATGACGGAGTGATCGAACATATGCAAATCCCAGGTGGAGGTTCTTATGATCTCCAGGGCACTTTGCAAGAGAACCTTATCGCCCCAAAGCCACTTCAATTGCTGAGTGCTCGATGGGAATTCCAAGATGGTAACTGGTTCCCTGACTTCCCAACCAGCGCCAGACAGCTCATGCAATTTTATCAAGATGCTGGCGGACCAAGCGTTGACGGTGTCTTGGCAATCAACGCAACGTTTGTGGCAGACTTGCTGGCCATTTTGGGACCTGTCACCATGGATGAATATGGTCGCACCATAGATCAAGACAACTTTATCTTTGAAGCACAGAAAATTGTTGAACTCGAGTACGACAGAGAAGAAAACCGACCGAAGGCCTTTATTGGTGACTTAGCCCCAAAGCTTGTTGAACGTGCCATAGAAAAAACATCTCAAGATTTCCTCTCTGTCGTGGACTATCTCAACACCGGTCTGAGTCAAAAGCATGTTCAGCTTTATTTAGACGACGAGAATCTTCAGCGTGAAATCATCGCTCGTGGCTGGGGTGGTGAATTAAAATGGACAGAGGGAGATTACCTCATGGTGGTCGACACTAACCTAGGTGGAGGAAAAACAGACGGTGTGATCAAACAGAATGTTGATGTTCAAGTAGACATTGCAGAGGATGGTTCAATTATCAATACCGTTACGATCGCTCGGACTCACTACGGAATTCGAGGACTACTGTTCACCGGCGTGAATAACGTGGATTACTTACGTGTGTATGTCCCTAAGGGAAGTGAACTTCTCTCAGCGACAGGTTTTGAAAAGCCGGATGACTATCTATTTGATCGACCGGAGGATGACTGGGTACTCGATGACGATCTAACGTACGCAGCACTCACTCACTCTTCCGACCCACTGAGCCATACAGATATTACGGAAGAGCATGGAAAAACAGTATTTGGAAACTGGGTTCAGACACAACCTGGAACTACCTCCACTATCCAATTCTCTTACCGACTCCCAATAACCATAGACGCACTCGAACCACAAGAGGGGTTTATGGCAGCCATGAAATCTTGGATGGGCCTTCCACAAACAGATCAATACACACTCCTAGTTCAAAAGCAGCCTGGAGTACTTGAAAGAACAACGAACGTTACTGTTAACGTGCCAAGTACCCTATCGACCCTTTGGAGCTCTCATGATATTGCGGGAACAACTATTGATAATGATTCGGATGCGTTACTCGCGACCTTGTTTGAATCCCTATGAAAAAACGACTCACATCACGGGAGATAAAAAAGGATCTTAGATCCATTTACGCAGATGCAGACGGTAATGTGCCAGATCTAACAAAACTTGATAAAGGTAAAAAGTCTGGTCTCACAAGTTTTCTTGTTAAGAGCATTATTCTTTTAACAGTTCTGTGCACTATTGCTTGGGGTGGTTTTTTTCTCTTCACCGAAGGCTTATTTCAATCAGGTGAGACCCTAACCTTGTCGATAGAGGGGCCTGATCAAGTAAAGGCTGGGGAAGAACTCTCTTATACATTCCGATATGAAAACACTGGTGACGTTCCAGTGGCCAGCCTGGTGATGAAACTCAATGTTCCGGAAAGCTTCCATGTGTATGGTGCCATCCCTGAATCAGATACAACTGGAGAGTGGACCATAGGCTCACTGAGTGCAGGTTCTGATGGTGCTGTAACCATAACCGGTGTCTTCCTTGCAGAAGTACCGAGTTCTCAACGGCTCCAAGCATTGTTCACTTATAAGCCAGCAAACTTCTCCTCAGAATTTCAAGATATAGTTACGCAGAAAGTCGATATTGAAGATTCTGTCGTAGCCCTATCGTTTACTGGTCCAGAAAAAGCTCTCGTGGGTGACACTTCCGAATACGTTATCAACATTCAAAATACGGGCCCTGACCCAATCTATAACCTAAGAGTCGTTCCTTATCTATCCGTAGATTTCCCAATAACCTCTACTGAACCAGCCGTTGAAGAGGGTCAAACTTACTGGTCTATTGATCAACTGCAACCAGGTGAACTTACCGCTATCACCATTACCGGTTCTTTCACTTCCACAGCAAGTGGAGAACAAACCCTTGGTGTGAGCACTGGATTTGTTGCAGATGATCTCTATATGAAGCAAGTAAGTGAGGAGTTGGTGACAGATGTTCTTGGTGGTTCTGTTGCCTACTCAGTTATTGTGAACGGCTCAAGCTCTAGTCAAAGTGCAGAACTTGGCGATTCACTCCGACTCTCTCTGGACTACGCAAATAACGGAGCAGATTCTGTAGAAGGGCTTTCATTCGATCTTGAACTCTCCACAGAGGATGGATCAGTGCCTGTTGACTGGGCATACGCCAATCTTGGCGATGGTGTAAGGACTGGAGACACAGTTCACTGGAGCTCAGGACAAATAGAAAGTCTTGAGAGTTTAGATTCTGAACAATCTGGTGTGATAGACCTGAGCATTCCAATTAACTCGAGTCTATCTGATGATGATGCTGATAGCTTTACAATTAACGTGACTCTCACAATCAACAAAGTTGGTGACGTAATCTCAACCAGAACACTTGAGTCGACTCCAATAGTGATCTCCATGAACTCTGATACGAGAGTTGGGGCTCATGCTAGATATTTCTCTGAGGGAGGAGCGGCAATCGGATCTGGTCCACTACCCCCTGAAGTTGGCGAGACAACATCGTTTCGTGTTTACTGGTCCATGGCCAACTCACTACACACACTTGAAAATGTAAAAATGACCACGACAATTCCACAAGATGTCACTTGGCTAGACACAACTGACACGGACATTGGTACGGTTAGCTACAACGCAACAACACGTCTTGTTACCTGGACGATTCCAAAACTCATCACAAGTATTGAAAATGCTGGAGCCTGGTTCGAGATCGCAATCAATCCATCAGATGCGGATGTAGGACGATTCCTTAAACTTACAAATACAACCTCGATGAGTGCTACTGATATTGTGACTAGTGAGAGTATGAGCAAGACAATTGATATACTTACTACTGAGCTTTCTTTAGATGATTTTGCTGTTGGACAGGGGGTGGTGATTGATTAGCTGGTTTGTTGATAAGATAAGTGTGTTGATTATTTGGCTAACAGCCGTTGGGACTAAATTTGAGATCGGCTGGACAGAAAGCCGACTAAAATTTGTCACCAACGTCTTTCGCCGTTGTTACCAGTTGTTTGGGTGGAGTAGAGACTAAAAAATAGGTCCATCGAGGATCTATTTTTTGTTTAAACGAAAGAGCCCCACCCGTCACGCGCGTTTTATGCGTGAGGGGTGGGGCCGTCTTCAGAGCTGTTTCCAACTCGGTTGTCTTTCAACAACGGGTCATGGCGTACCTAACCGAAGTGGGACGGGTACACGGTGCCTCCTACCGTTTTCATTGTGATCTCGAACCGCCCGCGATCAGACTGGGCCGGGTGCGAGATATTACAGAAACCGTGAAACGCTCACGGTGGCGGAGATCTTGAAGTTGCTACAGGAAGTGGCTCGGAAGCATGACGCTCCTTGTTGTTATGCCAGGGCCGCGCTGCGTAGATCGAGCGAGCGCGGGTTCAAGGATAACTGGGCCAGTGGCAATGTTTCGCAGGCGTCTTTGCCTGGCGAACTCACGGCTGGGCCGGCTACACTGGGACACTCTCCCAGCCGAGGGGACATCGGCGGTTTTGCTTTTTTATCCTATCAAGCGCCGAGGTCCTTACGAACCTAGATCTAGAAGAACTCTGAAGGGTACTTGTAGGTCACCTTCTATACCTCCTGTTGCGACGTTAGGGGTTTGATGTGTTTGGGCAGAGGGCGCCCGGCTCAAGGACGGTGCGGGGCATGATGATCAGCCGCGAACCGTTGGTGGCCCCCGGATGTACCGGCGGCAGCGTGGATAAGATACCAGATTTTTTACATTCTGTCAACCCATCCCGACAGAATTTCTACATAAATAAGTACTTTCCTGTGGTATAGTGAATTCAGAGATGGAGGAGAAAGGAGCCCGTCATGCGGCAGAACGCCGGACCCGGCCTCACGAGGCTTATTCCCTTTCTCCTTAGCGGGTTCCTGATTGCAGGGTGTGCTAATGGGGTTCAAGACGACAACTCACTGGGCGATCTCTCTGGTATGGCCTTCCAGGGAATGCTCATCGACGCAGACCTAGGTGCCTTGGTGCGCATCACGGACAATGAGGCCAATGTCCGAATCACCTTCTCGGGCGACGAGGACGAAAGGCTTGAAGCACAAGTTCGGCTGTCAGAAGGTCTGGAGTTTTTCCACGGAGGGGGATGGAAACCGTTTGAGGGTCCGGAAACAGAAGAGATCGACGGGCTGACCGTCGCAAATGAGGTCCTCTCGGGATACATCAAGCTGGAAGGGGTGACTCTCACCTTTGACGGACTCTTCAACACAGAACGCACGCGACTGGAGGTGGGCGTCGATTTCATCGGCTCCCTCACCCTGCTTCCATGGCAGCCAGCTGACGAAGAAGGAGATGACGACTCCTCGCAAGAAGACTAGGTGTCACCTGACACCTTAAAAAAACGTTGCACGTACCCTACGCATGGGTACTTTTTCTTATGCTACAATAAAGGTCTTAATCCTTATCAAGGTTCTATGAAGATCACTTTTTCCGTGATTAAAGCCGATATCGGCTCCATAGGGGGACACACCAAGCCGAGCGAAAAGATGCTCGAACACATCCGCTCTTTAGTCCGCGCCGCAGTAGACCAAGGACTACTCATTGACGGCCTTGTCACCTATACGGGGGACGACATTGCCATAATGATGAGTCACACTCACGGCAAGAACGCAGAGAAGATCCATATGTTTGCATGGAACTTATTCACTTCTGCTACTGGAGTGGCAGCAAAACATGGTCTGTACGGGGCAGGACAAGATCTGCTCGTAGACGCACCAGCTGGCAATGTAAATGGCGCAGGCCCAGCTGTTGCAGAGATCGAGTTTGAAAGAAGTGATGATAATAAAGACCGTCCAGCCGAAGCGTTCCTGGTATTTGCCGCTGACAAGTGTGGCCCAGGCGCATACAACTATCCACTCTATTCCATTTTCTGCGACCCAATGCGAAACGGAGGATTGCTTCTCAATCCAAAGCTCCGCAAGGGATTCATGGTCACTGTGATCGACATGGAAAACAAAGAAGGAGATCGAGTGATTGATATCAACCTTCCGGAGAGAATCTGGGACCTTGCAGTACTTCTACAAAACACAGATCGTTACGCAATTGAAAAGATTCGATCACGTCATGCACCAGAAGAGCAGATCGCATCTATCAGTGCCACACGACTACACAATGTAGCTGGAAAGTACGTAGGAAAAGATGATCCGATTGCTATCGTTCGGACACAGGGAATGTTCCCTGCTCCAGAGGAAGCACTTGAACCATTCATGTTAGGGCACTATGTAACCGGCGGTGCGCGTGGCTCTCACGTAATGCCAATCATGCCAGTTGCAATTAGTACGCCTGTAACAGGCCCATATTGCCTACCACTTGTCTCATGCCTAGCATTTTCAATGGATGCTACAGGTAAATTCACAGACGAGTACGTAGACATGTTTGATAATGTTGCATGGGATCACACTCGCCTTAAGATTCAAGAAAAAGCAGAGGAATGGCGACGTGGTGGTTTCATTGGTGCCAACATGGCAAGCGAAGCAGAACTCTCCTACACCGGCATGGTGGATTCAATGGAGAAGCTCAATCAAGAATTCAAAATCCGCCCAACAAGTTAGTCAACAACAAAACACACCGGCAAGCGAGCCGGTGTGTTTTTATTTTTATGATATTTTTCTTCGAATCTTACGAGCCATCTTGTAGAGCTTGTAAGCAGCACGTTTATTCACCAAGTCGAATGTGCCGGGACTACTCACATCTTCTCCATGAAACCCACGTTTGAATCTAGATATACCTGCCCATGGGTGATGCTTAGCTCCTTCAGGAGCAACGCCCCACCAGTCATAGGATTTTATTCCATGTGCTTTTGCGTCTTTCATCAATTCCCAATGAAGCAGATATGGTGCCATGATCTTTCGGTGTTCGCCACCAGATGAACCATGTAAGTACGTTCGTGTACCCTTAAAATCAATCATGATGTTGGCAGCAATGACCCTATCTTCATAGGAAGCTGTCGCAAGAAAAGCCCTGCATGGCTCTTTCGCCAGTGCCTCAAGCATTTTTTCGTAGTGGTCTCGAGAATGTAGTTTAAATTCACCACGGGCCGCCGTCTGCTCAAAGAGCTCCCATGCGTTGTCGAAATCTGATGACCTAACATGGATGTGTACCCAATGTCGCTTAGCAAGGCCTATGTTATAGCGCGTCTTATGATGCATTTGTGCAAGCAATGCTTCTTCACTCAAAGACAGATTTGTAATGAGTGTGTTGGCCGGATCTAAATCAATGGTTTTACGAGCGTAAGAAGGAAGATCTGAATCGTTGGCCTCGACCCTAAGAAACATTTGGCCATCTTCATTCGGCTGCCACTTACCAATTGGACCCTTAGGACAAAAGCTATAACTTCCAATAAACGGGATGGCGCGATCAATCCACTGCCCAACCCCGACAATCTCACCTTCTTCCCGATAAACTTTTCTGCGCACGCTCTCCCCAATCGATCGTTGAAATACTCCCCATTCCCATGACTGCAAAAAAGCGCCCGAACGTGGGCTATTCTTTAAGACAAACTGATTCCAAATTTCTTTATCGATCACATGGATAATCGTTTAAGGGCTGCTCGTATGCAAGCCTCAGTATCATCTAACTCAAGTCCAGATAGGGCCGCCTCAGCATCACGTTTAGCATACCCTAGCCCCACAAGGGCATCGATTGCTTCTCCGTTAAGTGCGGAAACGTCTGTATCATCAGCAAAAACACCTTTGAGCTCCAAAATAATCTTCTGTGCCGTTTTCTTACCAACACCCGGTACACTCGTGAGAGCCGTTAAATCTCCTGCCATAATTTTTGCTTTTACCTGATCGATCCTATCGGCAAAAACAATTTTTTGAGCTCCTCGTGGCCCCACTCCAGAAATCGAAATGAGTTTCCAAAAAAGTTCCAGCTGCTGGATGGAGGAAAATCCGAACAACTCCCGCTCACTATCACGGATAACCTCATGCAAAAACAACGTGACTTCCCCATGAAAGTCACGTGCCATAGATTCTGGCGTTGAAATCTTGTAACCAACTCCAGCATTTTCCACGATCACATATCCTTTCCCCTGATGCAAAACTGTTCCTTGTAAATAGGACATCATAGCAACTAGTTACTCCCCCTTTTGAAAAACTTGTTTGTAGTACTCACCAGCTCTCACACTTATTTCTTGATCTATCTTCTTTTCAAAACGTGGCATCTCTCCTTTTCCAAGAATGGCAGCCTGTATACGTCTCAGAGAGATTCCAAATTCTTTACCCGCATCCATTCCAAGGAGGTCCATAAGAGACAACCCATCAAGACCAGCACCCTGAAAAGCCTTGTTTCTTTCTCGAGATTCCTTCGATTCATTCATCTTAGCTCTTTCCATACGACGCTCAGGTGCCCAATCATGTTCTGATCGTAAACACTTTTCAAGAGGTGTTGGATCATGCCAGTACCCATGCGGAGCCAATCGCTTTGATCCAATTACCGCATCGAGAAACAGGCAACCTTGCATGAGATCAATAAAATCATCAGCATCATATCCTCGCTTTTTTGCCAGGTGCATATAGCGCCGCATGGAACTTACTTTTTCTCTCCCAAAATCAGTATTGAACTCCATGTGATGGGCAATGAGATCATCTAACAAATCCCTGTCACGGGATGGAAGTTGATGGGCTTCACAGAATCTATCTAAAAGATCCTCATACATTGGTGCATGAATTTTTCTGCCGTGGTGAGGATAATGAATCTGAATCCCATACGTAAGCGAAAACTGTACTTGGATCTCACGATCAGATGCCGTCGAGTGCATGGCAGAAAATTCTTTAAATAAATCTTGATATTGTCCGCGTAGGGCAGCGCGCTCATGTGCCGCTTCATCAAAATGGTGAGACTGTGGGGAGTTGAAACCCAGATCTGCTCCACGAGATCCCTCTGGAGCAGAAAAGGTTATGGTCGAGTATTTAGCCACGTCATGTACAAGAGTAAACACTTCAAACAAACCAACATTCTCTTTTATTATCTCTTCAAGCTCATCAATCTCTCCTTCAAAACCTTTAAGACGACGAAACTCTTCGATATCAATAAGGTGAAGTTTTCCTTCTGCCAAGGCATATAAACCAGTAAGCATGAGTCGAAGGTGATCTTTTACAATGGGTCCTTCTGCGTGAAAACGAATATCCTGCGGAGTATCTAATAGCTGAGTAATCATCGGCTCCTGAGCTGAAGCACCATGAAGCAATGCATCAGCTTGTTCTCGTAAAAGCGGGTCACCTTCAATACGCTCGATCGCTTGATCGAGATACTCTGCCTCTGAACGTTCATGTACTGATTCGAGTCGCCACATAGTTCTTCTATTGTACGCGATGATCCTCTACAACCCAAGAAACTGGTGGATGATCTGGTCAGTGGTTTCTGCAACCGTCTTGATAGACTGACTTCCATCGATAATTCCATGGGCGTGGATCCGCAACGGCGCAACATGTTTTCTCTGAGCGGGAAGAGCAACTGTTCGATGATATTCCGTATCGTAATCTGGCTGGCGTTGCAATCGACGTTCCAGCGCTAAATCCTCATCGATATCTAACCAAAGACGTAAATCAAATAGTTCTCGAATAGCCGGACTGGCATACAACTGTAGTCCTTCAACAAAAATAACTGGGGCAGGCTTGTATAATATCTGACCAGTCCGTTCACAAAGTCTTCGGTTATAGATAGGAAGAAAAATATCATTCCCCTCACGAAGATTTACTAACGCCTGGAGGACTTCATCAAGATACAGACTCTCTGGTAGATCCCAATGCAACCTCCCATCTGGAAGCTTTGGGCAATCTGTCGCGGTCTTATAATAAGCATCTAACCTAAATCTATTTACCCCGCCTTGAGCCTCTAAATGATCTACCAACGTAGATTTGCCAGCACCTGAAAGCCCCGCTAAACCAATAAAGATAGGTTTCATAATAGAGACAGTGTAGCGCGGTTAATCTAGAGCGACAAATATAAAACGAGCCTGCGAGAGGCTCGGTCGTAACGGGGTTTCCCCAGGCGCTATCTGGTATCGAGTACGGCGAAGGTGACTCCACCCGCACTGTGCCCACCTGTCGCGTCTTTGAAGAACACAATGTAGGGACTTGTACTGAGGGCATCGTGAACCGCTTGGCGCATAGCGCCCGTGCCACGTCCGTGGATGATTCTCACCACAGGTGTTCCAGCAACAAACTGACTATCGAGAAACCTCTCGAGTTCCTGCACTCCATCGCGAGTATCGAGTGCTTCGTGCAAGTCCACCGTAGGGGTTTCACCCAACTCGGCGGCAAACACGGCTGTCTCATGTGAATGATTCATGTCTACCTCCATATAATTTGGTGACACTGATTTATACCCGAGAAGTATGGCCATGTCAATGCTAAACACACCGTTGGCAATAAAAAAAGTGGGTCAACGCGTAAACCCACTTTTTTTTATTTACTCTACATCATCTTCGTCATTGATCTCTCGACCAATGATCTCTTCAACCACATCTTCAAGTGTTACGATCCCTACAAACGCTCCAGACTTTTCTGTAACCACAGCTAAGTGAGCCCTGCGCTTGATCATCATATTAAGTAAGCTATCAAGCTTCTTGAGTCTAGAGACATGAATAAGTTCTGTCGTGCGCATCATCTTTTCAACCACGACAGCATCATCTGGATCAGCTCCAATCAAGTCCTTTGCATAAAGAACACCAATAATATTATTGCGATCTTTTGCGTACACGGGAATGCGCGTAAAACCATTCTTGCGAATTTTGTGAAGTTCTAATTGATTGAGCTTTGTGTTTTTCTGAATCTGATAAACCTCTTTACGAGGAGTCATGACCTGTTCAACCGTCTTTTCAGAAAAACTCAACGCCCCCAGAAGGATTCTTTCTTCATCCGCATCTACCGTACTACGTGGATCATCTTCATGCATTCGAATAATGTGCTCTAATTCACGTTTTGACCAGATGGTCCTAAGCTCTTCCCCAAGCACCAAGTCCAAGGTCCATGCAATTGGTTTTGCAATTGGATAGAGGATGATCATGATCAACTCCACAATCCAAGCGGTGTGATATCCGACCCACATGGCGTAACGGGCACAACTCGCTTGAGGAATGATCTCTCCAAAAATGACAATTAATCCAGTTGCCATTAGACCAGCAAGAAAACCAGACGCAACCGTTCCTAAAATAATAGAAATCGCTGAGTTCACAGCGACATTCCCTAAAAGCAAGCTGACAAGCAAAAGATTCCCTTTATTTCGCACTCGCTGAACACGAGCGGCTCTTTTGTCACCAAGCTCAGTTTTTCTACTAAGTTCTGTTTTGTTGATTGAGTATAGTCCCAGTGTTAGCCCAGAAAAAAGTCCGGAAAGAGCGATGAGGGCAAACAGGGACAATGCTATAAGTGGGTTCATAATGACGAATCGTGTCTTACGGTATTAATGGCTTTTTTTACATCTCGAAGATTTATCTTTACGCCCCCAGGCTCATTCTTATGACCCCAATTTCTATCGAGACCAAAAGTGAAGCCGCCAAAACGCTCGAACAAATGTAATGCATAAGGGGATTCTTGTACATAGATAAGTCCCCTACCATGCTCAACAATGATCAAAGGTGTTGGTTTACCACGCTCGTCTGCGACTATCTTTGACAGACGTGGGCGGAGCTGTAAATTTGCACGCGTTGATACGATATAAAATTCCTTCCACTTTATACTTCGATCCCAAGCCGCTTGTGCCAGCTGCAACTTTCGCGCCTCGGTCTTAGGGTTGTGTAGATGCGCTGTGAGTTCATCTGCATAAGTCATTACTTTTGCGATCTGTGACTTGGTATAGCCCTCGTCTTGAAGAGACCAAACATATCCTCGATCCTGAATGCCAATTCCTCTCACCATAAGGGGGTCTAGCCCCCAACCCTTTATCTGACGATCTGTAATCTTAAACATCGCCAAAAACTGTTCCAAAGAACTTTTTAAAATCTCACCATCTGGACCATGAGCGCGATCGAGGCCCGTGTAATGATGATGATCGATAATCGTTACCTCAACACCCATTGAACGAAGTTGCTTCTCGGACTTCTCGCCAGGCATTTCAATAACTATCACCTGAGTATATTCTCCCTCCTTCACAGCTAGCACATAGTCATGGCCCTTGTCTAAAGAAGCTCCGTGAAGCTGCTTGCTAACAATGGTAGGTAATCCAAGCTTTTCTGCCAGTGTTTTGATCATCATGGCCTCCGCATCATTTGGAGGCACGATAAGTACAGTTTTATTCATATTCATAGCAATCACATTATACAGCAAACCAAAACGCTCCAGGCACCCACGAGTAAATCGTGAACATCTGGAGCGTGGTGAATGCGTAACATTCACCGTGTCGAGAATTGCTCCCCGACCGTCTCCTCCTAAAAAGTCTGAACTACCGACGAATGATCATATGCCCTTCGTCGAGCATGCCGACATGACTTGAGACATCACTGACAGGAAGGCCCGCAATAGAGCCGTGGTAATAGGACCCCTGTCCAGTCCTAATGATGACGCGTGTAGCGCCCTGTTCCTTGGCCGCCTCAACTACCTCTCGCACATCAGGCTGCAATCCTCTATCGCAACAACCATCCTGGCAGCAGTACCTGTACCATGTCCTACTGTCCACAGCCATGGTGTAGGAACTGCTGCTGCTTCGCCTGAGAATGTGAATGTCTTCTCCCAGCAGAATTCCCCTCGCAGAACCAATTAGAATAACTTGCATTCTCTCTCCTGTTGTTTAGCAGACCACCCGCTCGCATGCGCCGCGCATCATCAGATCCTGATCGTCGTGAGACTCACAGAGCTGCTGACGAACACTTCGACGAACACGGCGATGGGCAGCCAGCTTGATCTTTCGCACGAGCTGGTCACTACTGCACCGACGCGCGCGCTTGACTCCAGCGGTCAAAGTCATCGGACCATTGGAATTGCTCATCTGTCTCCCTTGTCATTCTAAGTTCTGTTCAAAAAACCCTTCCTGAACACTCGAAATTGTCGAAAACTCAGGAAGAGTACCCCAGGCGTAAGTTGTGTGGTCCCTTCGTGGTATCGCGGTGAGGGACGGGGAGCCCGCGGGACGTAAGTGGTCTTCACAAGTCCTGATCGCTGAATCTTTAATCCTTAGCCTTGAGTCTTTAGCATTTAAGCCTTAAACCCTGAGCATCGGCATCGCGATCGAAATCTTTGTGCATTATCACGCTTGCGCGTGGTAACCATCCTCCAACCGGTGGGTCGGAAATTGGTTGGCGACCTACTTCACCTCCCCTAGGACAAGCCCTAGGTTCAGATCAGTCTCACATCCGTTGGAATCTCCCCGCCCCAAGCGATAGGCGCCCACCGCGCGCTGAAGCTAGAGCTCCAGGCGGGTGGTGTGGTTGGCCTCCTCGAGCAGCTCGCCCAGGGTCTCGAGCCGGGCGCGAAGCCCTTCGATCTGCTCGGCGCGCTGGCGCTCGGTCCAGACAGCCTCGTACACCACGACCTCGTGGGTCGGACGGGAGCGCTCGTCGTAGCCGACGTGCACCCGCTCCTCACCCTGCCGCAGTCCCAAGGACTGGAAGAGAGTGATGCGGCCCTTGAGCTCGGCCTGCTGCCGGATGGCCTCGGCGAGCGTGATCGAACGATCACCGAACTGCACCGTGGCGGTGGCATTGGCACGCGCGATTGCGGTGCGCAGGCTCACCAACTCGTCGACAGCGGCGTCGAAGGACGCGAGCGTCTCGTCGAAGGTGAACTCGGGCTTCTGGTCCTTCTGCCAGCTGGTGGTGGTCAGCAGGCGCGCGCGCATCTCGGCGACACGACCTTGGACCTGCTTGGCACGACGCAGACCGCGGGCGATGGTCAGGGGCTTGGACATGGGTTCCTCCTTAAAGGATTGGATGTGATACATCATGAGTGTCCAGACTCACGGTGCTTCCTGAACATTCGATATTTTCGAAAACTCAGGAAGATGCCCCAGTACCGAATGTGAATTCATATTTTATGCTGCGAGTACAAGACCAAACATGAGAATAGATGAAGTGAAATAAGCAAGTGTATACATAAGTTTTTTTTATTTATTGTCCTTTCAGCAGAGCTAACCCTAGAAAGCTTTGCAGTAAAGGACCCCAGTTTGCGTAGCGTCCCCCAGGTTTCCCCGTTGTGCTTAGTGATTGCGGATCACACCATGCGGGCTCTTACCCCACGAACCCGAGGTGGACGAACACGGCGACCTTGCGGACCGATCCATCCTCCTGCACGTTGTCCACGCTGCGACGCTCCGAGTAAGCGTAGAGCGGACGGACACCGACTCCTCGCAGAGCCTGCTCCAGGTGCCCCATGAAGTAGGGGGCGCCGCCGATCATGGCGGACTGGCAGTCGGACTCCTTGGCCAGGGTGGCCAGTGCGCTTGCACGCTGAAGGAGCGTCTGCTGGCTGGGCAGCTCCGTGAACGTCAGCAGGGCTTGCACCGCCGCCTTGTCCTTGGGCTCCACCACACCGGCTTCGATCTGCGGCTCGCTGGCCAGGTGCTGCGTCAAATTGAGAGTGTTCATGTGTACCTCCTTGGTTTGTGGGACATGGTTCTCCCTCTTGCCACTTCATTACCAGAGTAATAAATGACAAGGGGGAGAATAGGGACCATGAAAGCCTTGTGAGCCTTATGGTCCCGCAGCGCGACGTCAGCGTGGACGTACGCAGGGAGGAGGTTATTTGACCTCGCGCTGCAGTGAAGATGGGTGATTTGGCGTCCGTTAATCTCGCCTTTCCTTTTACTAGCTCCCGCCGTGGCGGTTCCTAGTTCAAGGCACTGACCTAAGGGCCAACCGACTTCACCCAGCCGGATTTGCGTAGCCATTGTTTCTCAACAACAACTGAACGGAGGAGTGTTTCATCTCCACCCACGTTTCATCTGAACAGCTTCTCCAAAGAGATCCTGAACGGATGCACTGGCCTGTGGCCAACCGACGAGTTCACTCTTCGCCGGGGTTACTTTGCTTTCCTCTCGGAAAACAAGTTTGTGGTGGGTTTGGAAAGAACAACCATTTTCTAATGCACGAGCTCCGTGGACTCGTCGCACTAGCCACCCACTTGGGGGTGAAACACCGATCATGACCGATGTCTTCCTTAGCTTCTGGCCAAGGCGTACCGAGGAATGATGCTCTGATGCATCCCCGAGAAGTTTTAGACTTCTAGCGACGTAGGCGGGTATTTAGGCTTTTCGACCGCCCTTTTATTACTCAGCTCCCCGTTGGTTCCTGAGTAACAACACTGAGTTTTTTAACACTCAACCGACGACCCCCCGCCGGATTTATCCCTGGTCACGTCTCCGTGCAGGGCGCAAGGAATGATGGGATCCGGATTCCCTTCATGTGCACACCCAACTAAGGATGAAACACACGCACCGACTTCAGTCGACCGACACATCCTTTTGTGCCGGAGTTTAGAGTATGGGTGCCTCGTTTACACCCTTTGTGATTGTAGCTTCCGCGACAGCGGCTCCTACGCACACACTTTTCCCACCTGGGGATCGACGACTCTGAGCGCCGAGTACAGTCGTGTTACCCATCTCTAGGCACCACGAACGAGGTCTGTGTGGTAAAGAGCAATAACTATTTTCTAAGGCGCAGGCTCCACTCACCTGTTCTTCCCCTTAGCCACTATTCCCGAACAACGGGCAGTGGAACATCGATAACAACCGATGTCTTCCCTGACTTTCGCCAAGGCTTACCGAGGAATGATGCTCTTATAACATCCCCCGAGAAGTCCTGTTGACCTCTTCCCGCCCTAGGGCGAGTTTGTGGCACGTCTCCACAAAGCATGGGCCAGAGCGACCTGTCGCCCCACAGAATTGGCTCCGCACGCTGAGTTGCTGGGGTACAACTCAGGCACAGGACCAAATCCGTGGGGCAAAACGCCCCGTTCAATTGTGTTTATCTCCCCTAGAGATATTTACTACTGAATCTATTGATTCAGAGCCGGAGTGTCGCCAGACAGTTGTCCTTTGCACGATACTCTCGTGCATTTTCTGAGTAAGCAGTGGGGACGTTATCTACGAACAGTCCAGATTTCATCATCAGGACAAGTATCACTGACAATGGCCTCCTCACCAGAGAGATGTTATCTCCTCGATTAACCTCTCTCTGGTGAAGTGGTTGGTTTACCTTCTGTCGGCCAGGGCTGACATCAGGCAAGGCAGAAGACTATCATCTTATAAACTAAGTGTCAAGGCATATTGGTCAAGATTGAATGATATAACTAAATTTAGCAAAGAATTCTGTTCAAACTTTCTGAACACAGTATAATTTGCTGTTTTTGACCTTCAACATCTATTTGTCCGTGAACCATTGACACAATGGACGATTCATGGTAGTCTTCTCCGTTCTGCAGTTTTGGCGGACCATCCCGGTCTCGCCTGTTCCGGAGCCCACCATGTTCGGAGGCTAGAACCCATTGAGAGCAGATCGTAAGGAGAATCTGGAAGTGCAGGAATCAGTCCATCACTTCCATCGGCCAAACTCGGCCAAAAAACGGAGAAACCAACACGTGAAGAGAGTCATACCCTCCCTGCGAGATCAGACTGTCGACTTCAATGACACCGATAACGGTGAACAAAGAGGCTGATTCGTCAGATCAACCCACCATCAGGACGTACATAAGCGCAACGGCGCATTCGTGACGACCTGAAGACGATGAAGACGTCCGCCAGCCTTCGAGGCCGGCAAAGCATCGTTGTGGACGAGGTAACGCAGGGAGGAGGTGAGGTATGGGAGGCTAGTTCGGAGAGCGACGACCCCGGTGTCCCGGATGCAGCAAAGCATCCGGGCCCGGGCGAGCTCCACCAAACACCACCAACCCCCGATCACTTGCGTTTCTCTCGAGCTCAGCTCGACCCCACGACGACCGGCCCCCAACAAAAGGGTCGGCTTTGCTTTTTAGTGACAAGTTTTAGTGATTGCTCTTTGCAAAAAAAAATAAGTGGCTCGACGCCACGAATTTTTTCACCCCCATCACCACTACCAACCATTAGTTAACCACAGGTGGCACAAGGTATTTCTCGACCCGCCCGCAGTCCGACGAGGACGGTCGAGGAATGCCTTGAGGCACCCAGCCACAGCAAATTCAATTCTATTTCTTTTTATACGACTGAGCGCTACACACAGACCAAGCGGCATTGAAAAGTGTTTTCGCCATATCTGAAAAAACTTTACTTTGTACAATGACCACCACCATCTTCCCCACCCACTGCGAGAACGCAACTCTATCTGCATAAATCCATATCTCTCCCCCAATCTCTCCAAACTCTGGAAGCAGTCTACAGTACTCTGCATTCTTCGCTGGATTACGAATCTCACCAGAATGCAACATGCGCAATTTTGTCGTCGATGTACCAAAGGCCTTTCTTGCCTCAGTTAAGATCTCTGGATCCAACTTCTCGTAAACAAGATCTACATTTGAAAGTTCAAGTAATTCTGATGCATTTGATGAAGATAGATCGCTGAACAAAGAAAACAAGGCTTCTCTCCCCTCAAAAAATCTTACCGTTGGCCTTTCACCACCTGTAAGCATTTTCATCTCATCAACGGAACGAGAAAACATTTCAATCTGATCTTCTAGATCATGAACACGCCTTCGGAAATAACTTACGGCCCTTTCAGGATCTTCTGCAGCAAAGAACTTCTTTTTTCCGCGTTCAAAAGTAGACATGAGTCCACGCTCTTGAAGCGAAGAAATGACGTCGTAACTTGCTGTCCGTGACAGCTTTGCCTTTTTGGCAATCTCTTGCACAGACGTTGGCCCTAACTTCAAAGAGGCTAGATAGACTCGCGTCTCAGTTGGAGACAAACCAAGGTCTGTTAAAAGCTTAAGGAAATCCGTTGGCATACGCCTACAGTGTAGCAAACCCGACGGTGATCTGCAGCTCCCCTGTGGAGAAGGTCTTCGTCACGGCCGGCAGCTCACCGTCTGTTTGAATAGAATCAGCTAGTGTTCCGTGAAGAATTGCTTCTTTATGTTCTGCAACTGCTTCATCTGCACCGCTTACGTACAAAGCAATTTTGTCTTCAATGGTTAGATTCTCACTCTTGCGAAGCGAATTCACATTTCGAATAATTTCTCTAGACACTCCCTCACGAATCAGTTCGGGAGTAAGGGTTGTATCCAGTTCAACCGAACTATTAAGATTTTCATCAAAGATAATTGTTTTTACATTCACCTCATCCAACACAAGCTGCTTATATTCTTCATCAATCGCCTCTTTCACCGTCATGGCCCCAAGAGCTTGTCTGATCCCAATTCCAGCTTCAGCCCGTCTTTCCAATGCAGCCGTTACCAAGGAACGTACACGGGCCATCTGACTTATAACGGTTTCATCAATAAGACCCTCGTCTGCCTCAGGCCACTCATCTAAATGAACCGACTCTAGCTTTCCACCAACC
Organism: Parcubacteria group bacterium; assembly: GCA_013204395.1. GTDB lineage: Bacteria > Patescibacteriota > Patescibacteriia > UBA9934 > GWF2-40-263 > JABMNZ01. The sequence continues at coordinate 19,985 of JABMNZ010000002.1, read as the reverse complement.
TGAGAATACAGTGTGTCCGCTAAAAACGGAGCGAATGGAGCCATCAGTTTTGAGAATGTAAGCAAGCAGGTCCCAAGCGTACTAACAGCTGCCGCTTTATCAGCGTCATCTGTCCCCTTCATTCTGTCTCTTGATCGACGTACATACCAGGTCGACAAATCCGTAATAAAATCCCCCAGCTCACGAACGGTCTCGGTAACAACGTAAGCCTCGAGGCGTTTGGTTGTTTCAAGAGTGAGTTTATTCAACCGAGCAAAAATCCACTTATCCAACACATGGGTTGCACTCGCTTGACCACCATCTTCTTGAGCATACATCTCATAGAAAGCCGCCACGTTCATAAGAATCCCAAAGTTCTGCCTGACCATGTCAGAAAGCATTTTCTCATCAAACCGTTTTGACTCGCCCGGCTGGTTAATGGAATACATGTACCAACGCACAGCGTCAGCCCCATGCTTATCCATCATTTCCATTGGCTCAACAATGTTCCCTATCGATTTAGACATTTTCTTGCCATCCGCATCATTTACATGCCCAAGACAGATAACATTCTTGTATGGTCTTTCTTTTCCAAGCAAAGTTGAGACGGCCAAGATGGTGTAAAACCACCCTCGAGTCTGGTCGATGGCTTCAGAAATATAATCCGCAGGAAATGCCTCACCAGAATCAATCAGTTCTTTATTCTCAAACGGATAGTGCATCTGAGCAAACGGCATGGACCCAGAATCAAACCACACGTCACACACATCAGGGACGCGTGTAAATTCTTTTCCATCTTTTACCAAGATCACTTCATCCACGAATGGGCGATGTGGATCAAAAGATTCTCCCACCTGAGACGGATCCTTTGCTAGGGCGCGGAGCTCTTCAAACGAACCAATACACAAACGGTCTCCATCCTCACTCTGCCAAATTGGCAGAGGTGTTGCCCAATAACGTTCACGTGAAAATGCCCAATCCTTCACCTCTCGTAGCCACTCACCAAAACGTCCATCTTGAATATGTGACGGCTCCCAATGAGTCTTACTATTACCGTCGAGTAACTCTTCACGGAGTTTACTCATGGCGATATACCAAGAATCCTTCGCGTAATAAATCACCTTGTTCTTACAGCGCCAGCAATGAGGGTAGCTGTGTTCATACTTTGCTTTGGAGAACAGGAGTCCACGATGTGCTAAGTCCTTAATGATATCAATGGCAACCTCTTCATCTGTAACAACCCTTCCCGCGAGGAACCCAGCTGGTTCCATAAAGGTGCCGTCTAGATTCACCATGTGAATCTTTGGCAACCCGATCTCATTTCCGAGCACGAAGTCATCCTGACCATACATAACGGCTGTGTGCACAATCCCTGTTCCATCTTCTGTGGTCACAAAGTCTGCGCCGTAAACCTGATAGGCCTTCGCCTGCATCTTTTCCTTATTTTCCTCATCGGCAACTTCCCCAAGAAAGTTATATAAAGGTTTATACTTTGTTCCAATCAAATCCTCACCAGTTACCTCGGCAACAACCTCATACTCAGACCCATCAAAAATCTTTTCAACAAGATCCTTTGCAAGAACAAAACGCACGCGACCCTCTCCCCCCTCATTTTCTTTTTCAATAACAACGTAGGTAACCTTTGGACCAACGGCCAACGCCACGTTCCCTGGAAGAGTCCATGGTGTGGTGGTCCAAGCCAAAAGACTTGTTGGTATCTGTGAGGTGAGTGCCTCATGGGAACCTTCTGTCACAAGAAACTCTCCTGTCACAGATAAATCCTTCACATCCTTATAGCCTTGTGACAGCTCATGACTAGAAAGGGACGTGCCACAACGCGGACAGTGAGGGGTCACTCGGTAATCTTGGTACAAAAGTCCCTTATCCCAAACCTGCTTGATGATCCACCAGAGCGATTCAATGTAATCAGGTTTATAGGTAATGTAAGCATCCTCAAGATCCACCCAATAGCCAAGTCGACGAGTGAACGCCTCCCAATCTTCCTTGTAGGCCCACACACTCTCACGACATTTCTCATTAAACTTAGCGATGCCGTACTCTTCAATCTCAGACTTACTCTTAAATCCAAGCTGCTTCTCAACCTCAATTTCAACGGGAAGGCCATGGGTATCCCATCCAGCCTTTCGCATCACTTTATATCCCTGCATGGTTTTGAACCTAGGAATACAGTCTTTATAGGCACGTGACTCGGCGTGGTGAATACCAGGTTTACCGTTTGCCGTAGGTGGCCCCTCGTAAAACACAAACGGACCCTTAGGGGCCTGTTTATCTAGGGTCTTTTTAAAAATGTTGTTCTCCTCCCAATATCGGAGAACCTCTTCTTCTTTTTCAGGAAAATTCATACAGAAGAGAGTTTACTCATGTGGATAAGAAAAATCAATGAAACTGGTAGGATAGCGGTATATGAAACCAACTATATACATAGGAGCTGACCACGCAGGATGGGAGCTCAAGGAGGTAATTGAAGCACACCTTAAAAAGGAAGATTATCGAGTTGTCGACATGGGTAATCAAAATCTTGTAGAAGGTGACGATTATCCAGCCTTTGGACATGCTGTTGCCAAAAGAGTAATCGCCGATGAAGGATCGCACGGCATTGTTATCTGTGGAAATGCTCAAGGGATCTGCATTGTCGCCAACAAAGTAAAGGGGGTTCGAGCAGCAACTGGATTTAACGAAGAAGTTGCCAAAAGTGCCCGCGAAGACGACAACTCAAATATACTCTGCCTCCCTGGTCGTCACGTAAAAAACAAAGAAGCATTAAAAATCGTTGAGGCTTGGCTAAACACAGAGTTCTCTGGATCAGAACGTCACATACGCCGACTAAACAAAGTTAAGGAAATCGAGAATCAAGAATTTGGAGTATGAGCATAATTGTCCCAGCTATCCTGGCCGAGTCGTTCGATGAGTTTGAAAAAAAACTCCGACTTATTGAACCTTACACAGACCTAATCCAGGTCGATGTTCTTGATGGGTCAATGTTTGGCGTGACCAACTGGTTTGATCCCGTAAAAGTCGGTTCCCTGCGTACAGATGTAAAGATGGAGCTGCACCTCATGGTTGAAAATCCGATCCCAATCATCGATGAATGGAAGCAACATGTCCCGGGCCTAGTACGAGCGATCGTGCACGATGAAATAAGCAGACCAACAGGCGTGGTAATAGATCACATAAAGGAAGTCTTGAAACTAGAGGCTGGTGTGGCCATCAATCCAGAAACTCCACTGTCTGCACTCGAAGGCGTGATGCATGTAATCGACCAGCTCACTATGATGGGGGTACACCCCGGTGCGTCTGGGCAAGCTTTCTTGGGGGACTCGATCTTGGAAAAAATTAAACAAGCACGCCACCATCGCGAGGATCTCATCATAGAAATGGACGGTGGGCTGACAGATGAGATCATTGATTCTCTTGTGCAGGCAGGCGCCAATCGCCTCTGCGCCTCCTCACTCGTCTTCAAAGATTCAGACCCTGCTGGTAAACTACAAGAGTTAAACAAGAGACTCGGGGGCCAATAACAACAAATATATGAACAAAACCTTTTCAATACAAAATCAATTCCTCGGAATCCTAGCCATGACAATTGGATTACTACTCATGGCCATGCCAGCCAGCGCTGCTACAGTCTCCCCAGATGATCTGTCTGCCGGTGACCTCATTCGTGGTGAGTCTTTCTCTGCGGTTTACTACTACGGAGAAGACGGCATGCGCTATGTCTTCCCAAACGACAAAGCTTACTTCACTTGGTACGACAACTTTAACGATGTTGTCTGGATCTCAGACTCAGACATGTCCACCATCCAGATTGGTGGCAACGTGACCTACAGGCCAGGAGTAAGAATGGTCAAGATCACTTCAGACCCAACGGTCTATGCTGTGGGTGCTGGTGGCGTGCTTCGCGGGATCGAATCAGAAGCTGTGGCAACAGAACTGTATGGATCAAGTTGGAACACAATGGTAGATGATGTGCCAGATGGATTCTTCCCAAACTACTCCATTGGAAGTTCCCTAGAGTTTGCTGGGCAGTTCTCTGTTGAAACCGAGAGTCTAGATGCGAGAGACATAGATGACGACAAGGGGCTTATGCCTGCACGTCAGATATCCATTACAGATAGTGGTTATGTCGACCCAACCATAACTATTCCAGCTGGAACAGCGGTCCGGTTTATCAACAACGGATCACAAACCCATACCGCGACAGAGTTTGATAAGTTGTGGGGTTCGGGAACCATGCAGCCAGATGGTCACTTCACCCGTTACTTTACTGAAGCTGGAACCTGGATTTACTACTCAAAACTTGATGATCGGAACACTTTTGAAGGTGCCATCATTGTGGAGTAATTGAGGAAAACGGCCCTCGCGGCCGTTTTTGCTTTATGCTATAATTTTCTCGTTATCCTTTATAAACATGCATCCTATGACAAAACGACTTACGTTTTTCTCCGTGCTCTCTGTGACGATCGCCTTGGCGTTCACAATCCTTTTTGCACAAGCTGTACCACAGGCAAACGCAACTGCAACCGTTGACCCATCAGACCTACAAGCTGGTGACCTAATCCGTGGAGAAGGATTCTCCGCAGTTTACTACTACGGTGCAGACGGATTCCGATACGTATTCCCTAACAGCAAAGCTTACTTCACATGGTACGACAACTTTGATGACGTGCTATGGCTAACAGACTCAGACATGTCCACGGTACAGATTGGTGGAAATGTTACCTACAAGCCAGGTGTAAGAATGATCAAAATCAACTCCGACCCAACGGTATATGTAGTAGAGGCTGGTGGAGTCATTCGAAGCATTCCTTCTGAAAGCGTTGCCACAGCTCTCTATGGTTCCAACTGGAACACCATGATCGATGACGTACCAGATGGATTCTTCTCTAACTACACAATGGGTTCTACAATAGAATTCGCATCCCAGTATGACGCTAGTGCAGAGGAAGCAGACGCATTCGACATCGGAAGTGACAGAGACCTACAAATCTACACAATAGTAACCGTTAGTGACTCAGGATTCAGCCCATCATCTCTCAATATCGAAGCAGGAACATCTGTACGTTTTGTAAGCGACAGTGCAGAAAAGCACGGTGCTAGTGCAGACGACGGCTCATGGGGTACAGGAACCCTAAACGAAGGCGGCCACTTCACAAGAAACTTCGAAGCAGGCACCTACACTTACCACGACAAGTACGACTCAGCAGTAACAGCAACTATCACCGCCCAGTAAAAAAACAATAAAATAAGGGGCTCGATGCCCCTTATTTTATTTCCCCCACCACCACACCGCACGACCTGGGGAAGTGGGCACGAGAACAACTTTGAGTCGGCAATATGCGACCGATCTCACAAGTTCGTTCCCGTGACCAGCTTCCCTCACCACAACCCTCCCTCTCCACGAACTCCACAGTCATGCTAAAATACACTCACTATGCCAAACTTAACACTAGGTCCAAAAGTGCGACAACCATTGCACTTACATGACCGTAAACTCAAAACACTCGAGAAAAAGGCTGGGGACATCCGCGAGGACATAATCGACATGTTAGTCGAAGCAGGTTCTGGTCACAGTGCAGGCCCTTTGGGCATGGCAGATATTTTCACTGCCCTGTACTTCCACGTCCTTGTCCACGATCCAAAAAAACCAATTTGGAAAGACCGTGATCGCCTCATACTATCAAATGGACACATCACCCCCGTGCGCTATGTAACCATGGCTCATGCAGGATACTTTCCAAAAAAGCTCCTGATGACCCTTCGCAAACTAGGTTCCCCCCTCCAAGGACATCCAGAACGAGAATACATGGAGGCCCTAGAAACAACTTCTGGCCCACTTGGAGAAGGCATGGCCCAGGCAGTGGGGATGGCGTACGCAGGACTCATGGACCAATCACCTTGGCGCGTTTACTGCGTCACAGGTGATGGAGAGCTCAATGAAGGTATCGCTTGGGAATCCCTCATGTTCGCAGGAGCAAATAAACTCTACAACCTGACTTTTATTGTAGATCGCAACAACATTCAAATCGACGGGACAACAGAAGACGTCATGCCACTTGAGCCACTCCAAGAAAAACTGGAGGCATTTGGCTTAAATGTAATTCGTTGCGCCGGAAACTCCATTCGTGATTTCGTAACAGCGGTCGAGCGTGCTCATGGGGTCAGTGAAAAATGCTCAGTCATCCTAGCTGACACAATCCCGGGCTACGGAATCGACTTTATGGAATATGACTTTACCTGGCATGGAAAACCCCCGGCACCAGGCAAAGAGGCGCAAGACGCTTTGACCAGCCTACGCACACTTTCTGGAAAAATAATAAGCGAACACGAATAATATGAATAATTTCAAACAATACGGTCTATGGGCCCTAGCAGGCATTGGCTTAATAGCTATACTCTTTTTCTTCTTCATCTCAGGTCGAGATGTAATATATGAAATGAGTGCCTCTACAGCGTCTTATGGCGCCCCTGTAACCACACTCTCAGGCATGGCGGATGCTGAGTCCATGATGGCCTTTGATCAATCAGGAGATTACGGTGGAAACACTTCTGTACGATCAGGTAAATCTGTCACCATGGGTGATGGAACCGTGGTGGATCCAAAAATCATTAAAACTGGCTCGCTAGAACTTATCGTTGACGACGTTGACGAGACATCCGACAATATCGGACAGATTGCGACAGTTAATGACGGGTATGTGGAAAGACAGAATGCTTACGAAGGAACGGACGGAACACGTCACGCATCAGTTACCATCAGGGTCCCCGTAGAAAACTTCACGGCGGCAATGGAAGGTGTGAAGGGATATGCCAATGTTGTTGAAAGTGAAAGTGTTGGAGCCGATGACGTAACAGAAGATTACGTTGACGTGCTCGCACGACTCAACAACGCCAAGTCACAAGAAAAGCGTTACCTGGCAATCCTTACTCGTGCAGATACCGTGGAAGATATTCTGTCCGTTGAGCGTGAACTTACTGTCACTCGCGAACTTATTGAACGTTACCAAGGTCAGATCAACTATCTCGACTCACAAACATCGCTTTCTACAATCACAATAAGTCTCTCAGAGGAACCAACCATAGAAATCGCTGGCAAGACATTCCGTCCTGGTACCACAGTCCTGCTCGCCGCCGCCGCTGTAGTTGCTCTAGCCCAAGGTTTTGTAAATCTCATAATCTGGCTAGTTATAGTTGGTGGAGGCATTGGAATCCCAGTCGCTCTCATTGTATGGCTTATCGTGAAATGGAAACGTTCCCGTAAGTAATATGGCAAAAACAAAAGCTCCAAGACTTGGCATCAATAAGGACGTTCGACTTGTTCGACATCTATTTGATCCAACCAAGCTTAAACAAATTCCTACCCGCAATGGCTACGGTGAGGGTGTTGTTGAAGCAGGACAGAACAACAAAAACGTTGTGGTGCTTTGTTGTGACCTAACAGAATCAACACGGTCTCTCGCCTTTAAAGAGGCTTTTCCAGATCGTTTCATTCAGATGGGTATTGCAGAGCAATCTCTTGCCTCTATTGGTGCTGGACTTGCCATGGCGGGTAAGGTTCCATTCATATCCAGCTATGCTGCATTCTCCCCCGGACGCAACTGGGAGCAAATTAAAACGACCATCGCTCTACAGAATTCAAACGTAAAGATCGCAGGTGCACACGCCGGTCTCTCCGTTGGACCCGATGGTGCAACTCATCAAATGCTTGAGGACATCGCCATCATGAGAGCTGTACCAAACATGACCGTGGTAGTCCCCTGCGATTATCTCGAAACAAAAAAAGCCACCCTGGAGGGTGCTAAACGTAAAGGTCCATACTACTTCCGTTTTGCTCGTGCAGGCTCACCAGCCTTCACTACGGCAAACACACCGTTCAAAGTTGGTCGCGCTGAAACATACCGACATGGAACAGACCTAACGATTATTGCAGCTGGACCACTGGTATATGAGGCCCTACTTGCAGCAGAACTGCTCAGCACAGATCATGGAATTGAATGTCGTGTGATTAATTGTCACACCATCAAGCCATTAGACGTTAAACTCATCGTACAGGCAGCAAAGGAAACCGGTGCCATTGTGACAGTTGAAGAAGCTCAGGTGGCAGGCGGACTCGCTGGGGCCGTATGTGAAACATTAGCCCTTACAACGCCAGTGCCAGTTGAACGAATTGGTGCACAGGATCGATTCGGTGAATCGGGCGCCCCTCGTCAGGTCCAAGAAGGCTTGGGAGTAACAGCTCCATTCATCGCACTTGCCGCTGACCGAGTACTTCAAAGAAAACTTGGTAAGCGTGTGCCAGCAATCCCTGCCCACATCACAGCTGCACAAAACCTACTTCAAATCTCTCGAGACAACATTATGAAAGAAGCTCTATCTCGCACACCAAAAAAATGGGGAGGCAAAAAACCCGACAGCTCACTGAAATCAAGATAACCAAAAACATCCGCATTACGCGGATGTTTTTTACTCTTCGCTCAGTATAGCAAGAATTGCTATACTACTGACGTATGTATGACCTCGTTTCTATAGGCGATGTAAAACTAGACGTTTTCATCTCTCTCGACCAATGTTTACAAAAATGTAATTTGAAAGAAAAAAAGGTTTCCTTCGATTTTGGTGAAAAGATCAGTGTCGAAGTCTTGGACCAACAAACCGCTGGTTCTGCCCCGAATGTTGCTACAGCTCTGTCTCGAATGAACTTCAAAACGGCAGTGATTTCTAACATGGGTCAGGACCAAACCTACCTACAGGCACAGCGCGACCTTTCAAATGAAGGTGTTGATACGCGCTTTATCACTCCACACAAAGGAGAGAAAAGTGCGTTCAGTGCCGTACTAACCCTCCAGGGAGAAAAAACGATTCTCGTTTCATATATCCTAAAGCAGTACAAGCTCCCCAAACGTCTGTCTACAAAATGGTTATTTGTCTCTGAAATGGGCAATGGCTATGACAAACTTTTCAAGCAGGTCATAAAATTCATGAAAAAGGGCGAGACAAAGCTCGCTTTTAACCCAGGAAACAAACAGATAGCAGACCTAAAACCAGAGCTCTATGACCTAATAGCTGTTACTGATGTCTTATTTGTGAACGTCGGTGAAGGAAGAGAGATCTTAAAGAGCAAAAAAATTGGCGTACCTCAAATGGCAAAACGATTGTTTAAAATGGGGCCCAGTGAAGTTATCATTACAGATGCTCGCAATGGAGCCTACGGTTACGATGGAAAAACCCTCTGGAAGATCCCCATGTTTCCAGCAAAACGAGTGGAAGCAACTGGTGCTGGTGACAGTTTCGCAGCCGCTTACCTAGGAGCTCGTTTACATGGAAAGGGTGTGGAAGAGGGGCTTATATGGGGAGCAATAAATTCAGCAGAAGTTGTTCAGCACGTTGGACCAGTCCCAGGCCTGTTAACACACACTGAAATTCTATCAAGAATCAAAAAGAATAAATCATATCGTCCTACTGCACTGTAAGTATGCTGACATCACTTGCCACTGTTTTAAACAAAGCCAATCGCGGCGGCTATGCCGTTGGTGCATTCAACATCAATAATCTTGAAACTCTCCAAGCTGTCATGGTGGCAGCTGAACAGGAAAAATCCCCAGTGATCATTTCGACCAGCGAAGGTGCCATCGACTACGCTGGCATGGAAGAGCTTGGGGCTCTTGTTCATTTAGCAGCCGAAAGGTCAAAACGCCCAGTAGTCTTTCATCTAGACCATGGGAAAAACTATGACCTTGTGGTCAAAGCTATCAAAAGTGGTTTGTACACGAGCGTCATGTTCGACGGCTCATCACTTCCCTATAAGGAGAACGTTAAGGTTACAAAAAAGATCGTCACAATGGCACACAAGCTCGGGATCTCTGTAGAAGCAGAGCTGGGAGCAATTGCTGGCATTGAAGACTTTGTATCTGTCGAGGAGAAGGATGCTCACCTAACGGATCCAGAGCAGGCACTAGACTTTGTTGAGCGAACTGGCTGCGACGCGCTTGCTGTGGCGATTGGTACAAGTCATGGGGCCTACAAATTTGGAGGCGACAGCCAACTAGATTTTAAAAGGCTCTCCCAAATATCTGACTTAGTGAAGATTCCACTTGTCCTCCATGGCGCATCTGGTATTCCGTCTGACATTAAGAAGCAGTGCATCAAATACGGATGTAAAATCGAGAACGCTAAGGGGGTCTCAGACGCCCACATCAAAAAAGCGGTGAGTCTGGGAATAGATAAGATAAACATCGATTCAGATCTGCGCATCGCCTTTGATGCTGGAGTACGAAAGTTTCTTCACGATCAACCCGAGGTATTCGACCCAAGAAAGATCCTCACCCCAGCCAAAGATCTCATCACAAAAGTAGTTTCACAAAAAATGCGCATGCTAGGAAGTAGTGGAAAAGGATAAACTAAAAAAACCGTCCTCATGCTTGTGGGGGCGGTTTTTTGTTTATTTACAGCCTCTTGTCGCTACCCTGAACGACCTTTGGAAAGCTCAGGGTAGCTCTGAGTGAGTGTAAATGATTATGAATTAGTACATAGATATATCGCTAGATACCCATAAGCGTTGCACTTCTACTTTCCAGCCGGACTCTCAGAAAAACGCACAGTGATCTCAAGGGCATTGTCATGTTCAGGAAGCCCGGATGCATTAGATTTGTGGAGGATGAGTGAACCCCTATCATAAACTCCTGGCGCATCAAACTCCAACGAGGCTTCAAATGGGACATAGGACTCCGTCATCCATTCATCTAACGCCGTTGCATGACCCTGCGCAATGATGAGTCCATCCCAATCTGTAAGCACTACGGGAAACGTAGCCTCAAAGAACCAGTTCCCTCGAGCCTCCCCACGGAGGGCAAGAGGGCTTGCAACAGATGCGTTTTCCTCCGGATAAAAGAGGCGAATCAAATCATCTTTCACCGCAACCTCATGTGAACCATCAAACTGGACGGTGGCAAGGAATTCGGTGAATGCGTCTAAGCGACCATCATCTTGCTCATGGTAGGAGGCGGTAAAGAGATAGAGAAAATCGCCATAGAGCACAGCGACCGTTTTACCTCTGTAGAGTCCATCTGTTTCATACGAAAGCCCCGTGACCCCATCAACCACAAAAGGTTCTCTCTCACCTTCATATCCCGTATACCCAAAGTTGTTTTCAAGCCAGAAAGCCACATGCCGCTCAGTGGGCTTGAACACCGTAACATTCATCGTTGGCGGACCCTCACCACCCTCTGCACCCTGCAACTCTTTATACTCAGAGGTCTTCATAAGAATGAACGCCTTTACAAGCTCCTCATGCTCTTGAGTGCTGTTTGGTGGCTCGATAAGCAGATAGCCATCCTCCCCCGATTGATAGCTGAACGTGAGCCCTAGCTCTTCATCGTACTGAATCATGTTGCTGTCTACATCCTCCTCACTGTCCACAGGAACTTCCCCTTCAAAAAAATCATCGTTGCTCAAAAAGACTCCATATCCAATCCCCGCGACCAGAAGAATACTCAAAAGGATTAGGTTAAGCGTTGACTTGTTCATAGAGGTCACAGGTGCCCGGGATTACATTCCCATCTAAGGGGAATGGTAGTCCCAGTAAGACACAATAGCAACAAGAAAAATGCCTGGGTGTGAGATCTAATTCGCGTAAATAAAAATCCACCCTGAGCTAGTCGAAGGGTGGTTTGCGTTTGTGCTACCAGGGGTAGCGGATCACGTAGAAGGTGCCGTTGACGAACTTCCAGGACATGAGACCCCTATCGGTCTGCACCAGGCAGTCCGACGGCGTGTAGAGCGGTGCAGAGGAACAGTAGCGATGTACGTTCAGAGAACCGCTCATCACCTCATTCATCGGCGCCGCTCGCTCCCAATCCAGCGCAACGAGCTGCCTCTGACCCCCGTGACCACGCTCGATCGTGAACGTCTTTTTGTTTCCACTGTCCAGAAGGGCACAAGCACCAGAAATGACCGTGTAACTCTCTCGATCTTCCCATCCCCCATCCACACTCTTCTTGATGAAGTAGAGACGCTTGATGTGTCCATCCTCTGAACCATCATCGGTGACGAACATCACCAAATGGGAGTCCGTCTCCAGAATCCTGCGCACATTGATGGTGCGGCGAAGCGTGAGCGTATGCCCTGTCAGGGGATCGCTCAGCATGAGGTGGCCGACCGACGGAACCGTCTTCCCACCGGGCTTGATCCTCCGCATGTACGTCTCGACGAGCACGCGCCCACTATCGAGGCAGTGAATCTGGCCCACCTGGTAGACAGGTCCCAGAGAAACTTGAGAGTCGCTCCTAACGAGGAACGCTTCCCCCGTAACTCCAACCTCCTCTTCGGAAGATTGATCATTCCATCCCACGAAGCTCAGTTCGCCGTCGCGGATCATGAGCGAGTCCTTGACGATAGCGTCGTAGGCAAGACTTGGGCAGGCAAGAGTTCCTTCCATGTGGAACTGTGAAATGCGGTGGGTCTTGGACGCCGACTTCATCGCAACGGCGATCTTGTTGTCGAACATGCCCATGACGGTGAGCTTGGTATCAGCACAATTGAAATGGACGGGGTCCAACTCCGAATTATCACCGATACACACACCTTCGGTGTACAGGACCATCTTCTGGAAAGTACCGTGCTGGTAGGTTACCAAACACTTCCTGTGGGGAGCCCTGTCGAAACAGTAAATCCCCACACACTCACCTCCGATTCCACGAAGGATCGGAGCCAGCCAGTCGCCCCAAATCACGAATGCACGTCCTCCACCAAGTACGGTGGTATAGGCGACATCCTCACTCCCCTCTGGGAAGTGGACATGACCGATGTGCTCCCACTCTTTGTAGCGATCAACCACACGCATCTCGAAGGTTCCTCCGTCAATGCGTACGACGTACTTGCTCCCACTTCGCTTGATCCCCAGGAAAGCAATGCTCCCACCTTGGGAAATCACAGCCACGGGAACCTCGACGTACTGGGTGGCGATCATCGCTTCGACTCCCGCCGGCAGTGGAGGGAGTCCACCCATCAAGGTGGTGAGGGCAGCGTTGGCTCGCTCTTTGGGAATATCGCTGTGACGAGCCTGTGCGGCCGCCACGGTCAACCTGGTAAAGGCATCTTCTCTGGTCTTCACGGTATGTTTTCTTTCTTTCCTGGCAGACGGATGTAATCGACCCCTTTGAGTAATCTCAGGCAGTCTCAGGGCCATCCCCAGAAAATCAGTTTTGCCGCAGCATGCGACCCGCTATCTTTAGCGGAAATGGCCGAAATGTCAATAGCTCCAAGGAAAAGAATACATAAGCACCCGGTGCTTATACAGAGACTAACCTTAGCCAATTTGTTAATGGTCTGTTACCATATCATTATATGTTTTCAAACTTTATTGAAAAAAAGATGGGCACAGCCAAATACAAAATCCTTGAGGATAAAACGTATTTTGGTGAAGTGTCGGGTATCAAGGGTGTTTGGGCTAATGCCAAGACCTTAGAGATGTGTCGAAAAGAATTACAGGAAGTCCTTGAGGATTGGGCTCTGTTAAAGATACGCTCCCATGAACCTGTTCCTGGACTTAGAATTAAGTTCGACCGCCGCCAGATGAAAAAATATGCCTAATAGCATTTCGTGGAGGAAGTTTATAAAAATGCTTCGACGGTTTGGTTTTGACGGTCCGTATTCAGGTGGCCGTCATTTATTTATGGTAAAGGATGATCTCAAACTACATATTCCCAACCCACACAAAAGAGACATATCTAAGTCACTTCTTTCAGAAATTTTGCGACAAGCTGGGATGACAGCAGATGACTGGAACGAGATGTTAAACAAATGAATATGTACGATGTCATCACTATAGGCGCGGGAGTTCGAGACGTGTTTCTTATCTCAGATGCATTTGTCGCGCTCAAATCTGATCAGTTCCCCACAGGCATAGGCGAGTGCGTGGCCCTTGGGTCAAAAATCGAGCTCGACCAGATCGTGCTCACTACTGGAGGAGGGGCCACAAACGCCGCCGCTACGTTTGGTTCGCTTGGATTGAAAACAGCTTCTATTTGCAAAATCGGGGACGACTCATCTGGTCGTGATGTGATGGAAGATCTCAAACGTTTCAATGTAGCCATACGACTTGTAACCACGGTAGTGGGTGGCGAAACGGGGTACTCAACGCTACTCACCATGAAAGACGGAGAGCGTACCGTACTTGTCTACAGAGGAGTGAGCGCGAAATTCTCAGACAAGGACATTGATTTCAAAGCTCTTGGTCGAACAAAATGGATTTACCTCACAAGCCTTGGCGGCAACATAGCTTTGTCAGCCAAAATTATTCGCGCCGCGCATAAAGCTGGCACTAAAGTTATGTGGAATCCTGGAAGTCGTGAGATCAAGGCTGGAATCAAAAAGATCAAGCCATTGCTACCAATGATTGATGTGCTAAATGTAAACAGAGAGGAAGCAGATTTTCTCACTGGTAGTCGGAATATCGCAGAGATCTGTCAGGTTCTTCACTCCAAAGGAACTGTCCGCCTGATAACAGATGGGATCGATGGCTCATATGCTCATCGCGATGGCTGGACAGTTCATGCTGGCACAACGGGTGCAAAATCTATTTCTAGAACAGGAGCCGGCGATGCATTCGGGTCAGGTTTTCTATCTGAGCTCATGAAAACCGATGATATAAAAGGTGCCCTTAAGGTAGGTACTTTAAATGCAGAGTCTGTTATTCAAAAACATGGGGCAAAGAACGGTCTGCTTAAAAATTGGCCAAGCAAGGCAAGACGAATGAAAATCAAAATCAAGGAGTTATGAAATACAAAGTCTTTGTTACAAGAGAGATTCCTGATGAAGGAATCAAGATGCTAAAAAAAGCCTCTAATGTGAAACTAGAGGTGTATGAGCATGACAAAAAAATCCCTCGAGCCGAGTTAAAGCGTAGGGTCAAAGGTGCGGACATCATTCTTTCGATTCTTACCGAAAAGATGGATGCTGAAATTATGAATGCAGCCGGTCCACAGCTCAAGATGATCGCCAACTACGCAGTTGGATTTAACAATATTGATATTAAAGAAGCCAAGCTTCGTGGTATTACAGTTACAAACGCACCAAATGAACAGGGTGCTGAATCTGTTGCCGAACATACAGTCGCGTTGATGTTTGCGCTAGCAAAACGAATTGTTGAGACAGATAAGTTTACTCGTGCTGGAAAATACAAATCATGGGGACCACAACTTCTTCTTGGAACAGACCTATGGGGTAAAACCGTCGGAATAATTGGTTCTGGCCAAATTGGTTCAGGTGTCGTTCACAGACTACATAATGGATTCAACATGAAGGTTGTATACACCGACATTAAGAGGAATCCAGAGCTAGAAAAAGAAACTAATGCTAAATATCATTCATTGGCACAGGTATTGAAGCAATCAGATTTTGTGTCGCTCCATGTCCCCCTCCTTCCGTCTACAAGACATTTGATTGGCGCCAAGCAGCTCAAGATGATGAAAAAAACAGCATTCTTGATTAATACTGCGCGCGGTCCAGTAGTAGATGAAAAAGCACTCGTCAGATCACTCATGAGGGGTGAGATCGCTGGTGCGGGTCTTGATGTTTATGAATGTGAGCCTCTGATCGACTGTGACCCAAATGACAATCTTGACCTTAGAACCCTCCAAAATGTCGTCTTGACACCTCACACAGCCTCTGCCACGCTTGAAACAAGACAGGCCATGAGCCGCATAGCTGCACAAAATATCCTCGCGTTTGTTCGAGGGAAAATACCACCAAATAAAGTAAAATAGAGCTATGAATGATTACGAGAATGGACAGCCGCTGGGAGGGGCCGTTGAATCATCACAAGCACAGCCGTCATCACCTCCACCGAAGCCTAAGCGCCCGGTGGGTACCTATGTGATCGCGGTTGTTTTAATTCTTGGTGCAATTTTGATCGCCAACATACAAGAGGATGATCCTAGTATCATAGAAGATACTAGAAATATTACTGTTGTGGACCCAGTGGCTAATGTGGTCGTTACAATCGATAAAGAAACTGGCGAGGAGGTAAGAATCGACCTAACAGACTTCGTAACTTTTACAGAGCTAAGTAACTTTGACGACCTTGATGAGGCCACAACGATCATTAACTCGGCTCAAGGAAAACCTGTGTCAGGAGAAGGATCTGAAAAACTAGTCTTTGGTGTTGTTGAGTCTCAAAGTGAAAACATGGTTTACTTTGCCACATCGGACTACAACCAAGATACCGGCGACTTATTCTCCGGTATCTATCACTACAACACCGTTACAAATCGATGGCAAAGAATTTACAAACAAACTTTTAAAGCAGAAGAGGGATCACCAACCGCCATGTTCCGTGTTATAGGACGTCTAGAAAACTCACTAATCTTACTTAAAGACTTCGTTGATAACTCTCCTGGGCCCTGCTCAAATGTGTGGCTCATGGGAGATGATGGATCACTTGAAATGTTCATGATGGATCTGGCAGAGCCTTATTCAGGACTTAGTCAATTCCCTCTACCGGAAATACTTAGACAACGAGCACAGACAGAGCAACAAACGTGCATGACAGAAACCTTCGGAAGCTAGTAAATAACATGGGGCCCAAAAGGGCCTCATTTTTTTGTAACGAAAAAGGGGCGAGCGGATTGTAAGTCCGTCGCCCCCCGTTGATCACTGCGTGGTGACCAGTGCTTCTTCGATGATGCGCTGAGCGCGCGCCGTCTCGTAGGCCAGTGCCTGCTCGCGCAGTTGTGGCCATACGAGTGATTCGATCCTCAGACGCTGCTCTTCGTCGAAAAGCAGGCTGTCGATCCACTCGTACTTGGGCAAGTACATGAGTGTTTCCTCGCGAAGGGGGTGGCATGCCAACCTCTTCAGGGGATTCTCGATCTGCTTGCAGCAGTCGCCATCGCGCCAATTGGCTCCACAAGCGTGGTAAGCCGAGTCGGCACGTGCCATCGAGCCGTTGTAGCCCGCTGCGAACAGCGGACCCCAGTCTCCTGAGAGGTCAGAGAACGCAGCGATGTGTCCGTCCTTGCACCCATTGCGCTTGAGCCCCCACCACTGATCGTCCGTGTGGAGGATCGCGGCCTTTAGAGCCACCGAGTGGTTGGTAGAGCCGTAGACGAAGTCCTCCGGCAGCTGAGCCGACGGGTACGACGTCCGAAGCGTCTCCCAACTCGCGGGGATGATCTGCCACCCTCCACGTGCGTCCATGTTGGACATCACGAAGCGGAACGCCTGCTCACGGTTGATGGCGAACAAGACCAGGATCCGGTTCAGCATCTCGAGACGGTCGATGTCAGTGCCCGATACGAATAGCTCGGGATTGTACACCTGCTCGGTGAGACTCAGAACGACTGCATGTCGCAGCGTCGTTGTCTCAAGCACATGCTTGCCAGCGATACGACCCGAACGAACGTCCTTGGCGAGCAGATCGTAACGCACGGCCTCCACCACCAGGTGGAGGTACTGAAGACCTGCCTGACGAAGTTCCGGCGTGTTGAGCCGGGTGGAGTACGGAACGTAGACTTGACCACCGATTCCGTCTTGTTTTGTTGTATCCGGAACCGCCTTGCGAACGGCGACGACAGTCCAACCAGGAGGAGAATTCACGATGAACGGCGGATTCACGCCACCGTCGCACGCCCCTTCTCGCTCACAACGGACATTGAAGTTGGATGGCGAGGTTGCTACCCCACCATAGACATCGATCCTCTTGAGCTTGCCTTCGGGGCTCACGACCGCCAGAAGGTAATCGTTGCCCAGACATCGCTTCCACGTGAGGTCAGGCACATTCTCGGGAACACAGCTCATCCTCTTGAACCGAGCTCCTTCCATCAGACGCTTGCCGCGCTCGATGAACTCGAGAAGGTTCGCTGGCACATCCGGGAGTCGGTGTGGCCCCGGTGGGACCCAGGACATGTCGTCCCCGATCATCACCTGTGCGTAGGCAGGAGCTGCCAAAGGCACCAAGGCCGAATCAGACAGCCCCGAACCCTCGACTGAAACGATCGAATCGTCGTCATTCTCGGCCTTGTCCGCGCCGCATCCAGCCGTCAGGAGGGACAGCGCACACAGCGTCAAAAGCACACAGCGGTAAAGCTCGCGCATGGAACATCCTCCTTGTCTGGTACAAAACGCACGCAGAACCGATGAAAGGTACACTAAAATAGGTGTTTTGTCAATGTATTAGCCAAAAAAGGCCCTGCTTATCGGGGATAAACTCATTGACAACAGGCGATACGATTGGTAATATTTCGCCGCAATTCAAATACCACCGTCGATGATGGGCCTGTAGCTCAGCTGGTTAGAGCACCTGCTTTGCAAGCAGGGGGTCAAGGGTTCGAATCCCTTCAGGTCCACCATCGACGGTGGTTTTTTGTTACACTATATCCATATGAAACGATCTCTTCTGATACTGCTAGCCATAAGCTTTCTTGCGCCTCCAATCCCAACTCATGCCTACCATAGTGAATCCGTGCAAATCCGATCATTAGATGGAAGTATCGATTTTTCATTGAATGTGAACGATACTGTTGGTGGAGTATCCATGGCCCTATCAGACTTGGGGAACGATGGCATATCGGAGATAGTGATCGGTGCTGGCATGGGATCTGAACCTCGAGTACGCGTATTGCGCCAAGATGGATCTGAAGTTGGAAGTTTTTTAGCCTATGCACCAACATTGGGCGTGGGTATCAATGTAACAACCTGTGATCTGACGGGTGATGGTTATGATGAAATTGTCGCAGCACCGCAGCGCGGTGGCGGTCCGCATGTCAGAGTGTTTAATCGTTTTGGTGAAGCTATTGATGGTGGTGGTTTTTTCGCATTCGGTGAATCATTTAGAGGTGGCGTGAATCTTGCGTGCGGAGATCTTACTGGAGATGCACGTGCTGAGCTTGTGACCCTTCCGGCTGCTGGCGGTGGTCCCCATGTTCGCATTTGGTCTTGGAACGATGGGGTACAAATAGAAGAAAATTTTTTTGCATTCGGGGCTGACGACCGAGGCGGGCTTGTTGGTGACGTGAGTGACAAGAATCTTTTTTTGACACAACAACACACAAGCTCACCTGTAGTAAGAACATTTAGTTTTGAAAGTTCCGTCGTAACAAAAAATGAAAAACAACTTTTTATTGATTCACTCGGTGTTCACTCGCTTGTTGTTCACAACAAAAACATAATGTTATCCACAGCATCGAGTTCATACATTTACAATGAGAGTGGGGTTACGCAAACAGTGAAAGTTGCCGATGGAAGTGTTCACATAGCCTCAGACGACAACATATTGCTATACACCTCAGGACGAGTTTTGTTTGTTCCCGAAACTGATAAACGCATTGAAGTAAACGTAACACAACAACGACTCTATGCATCCATAGATGGCATATTAGAAAATAGCTTTCTCATTTCCAGTGGTCTCAGTAACAGAACACCCCTAGGAAATCATGTCATCTTAGCCAAAGTTCCAGTTGTGCATTACGCGTGGAATTACGGAGAGGGCAATCCAAACAATTATGACCTTGGTTGGATTCCATATAATCTTCGCATCTTCCCACACATTTATATTCACTATGCACCTTGGCATAGCAACTTCGGTCATCAGATGTCTCGTGGATGTGTGAACGTTTCCCTTGAAGACATGAGGTGGATCTATGAGTGGGCAGAAGAAGGAATAACCGTTGTTGTGAAAGAATAGTTTTTTCAAAAAAGTTTTTTTTCTATACATTGATCTTGTTGCAACACGAAAAGTTTTTTACAATAGAGTTATCGTTTGTTGCATCGCGTCATGTAACATACGAATCAACACTGCACATTTATGTGCAGGGCTCGATCGAGCGCACGATTCTAATTAATTCATCCTCGGAGGAACCGTTGGTTCTGACTTGGTCATCGATTTTTTCGGTGACACAGAGGAGGTGATTCAGAACTATGCCAGCAAAAAAGAAAACGCCGGCTAAGCGAAAGCCAGCTGCAAAGAAGAAGGCAGCTCCTAAGCGAAAGCCAGC
>JABMNZ010000016.1 GCA_013204395.1 Parcubacteria group bacterium | reverse complement strand
TAGCGGAAGCTGTGGGTGGATCACCTCCTTTCTAGGGAGATTTCCAACTTCGGTTGGACATAATCCTAGGTCGAGATCAATTTCAATTGATCGGAACGCTTTCTGTGAGAAAGCACCCGGAATAACCGTTGCAATCACTTAGTTGAAAACTAATGATTTGGAGATATCAGTTCAAAACACCCGGCCAATGGCCAGGTGTTTTTGTTTACTTGTTTTTTATTGTTATCACTTTTTTCCCTCTTAGGTCTGGGTATTTGTTTGGAAAAGTCCCGACTCTGTAGACTGCAAGATTTTTTAAAAAACGTTTAGATACCCTACCCCTTAGGACCGCTTCGGGCATATAGGGTTTTAGTCCCAGATCCAGGAAGAGTCTGCTGATCGGGCGCCAGATCCAAGTACGCTCACCCCATCTTAGATTGTTGAAGTCTTGCAATATGAACATTAGTAGACCTAAAACTGTTGCCAGCAATGGAATGACTATCCACGAAATAATTGATCCACCACCAATAAGAAATAGACTGAACCAAATGATAGTACTCAAAAGAAACAAGCTCCCCCACTCATGCTTGGACATCTTGCTATCCACTAGGTGCGAAACCTCTCTTACGTTCCTTAAGACCCCTCCCATGTTATCCATTAGAAGATATTCTGCGTTGTTTTGTGTTGATGTCTTTGGCTTGAGTTCTAGAATAAAGTCATGCAACTTTAAAAGCGTTGGAGTTGAGCGATGAATATCGACAAGTTTGTAATCCAACTGACTTATAAGAGAGTCTTCAATAAGCTTAAGGCACTTCTTACTCTTAATCTTTCCAAACACTGCTGATAACTTATACATGTTAAGTAGTCTCGCATCGTTTTCCCTCAATCGAGTTCTTATCTCTGTAAGGCGCCCATGTCTCCCCGAGATTGAAAACCCGACGATGATAGCAAAAATAAAAGTGGCCATCGATAAAATCATTGTTACAATTTCTCCATCAACCTCCGGGCGCGGCACGAAAAAATAGAAATTGAAATACGCCGCGTAAAATACAACTACTTGAAAAGACGTTTTCCTCCAAAACATATTACTCAGATTATACCAAAAAAATCGATGGAACGTATTTTACCTCAGAAGGAACTCTTTCAACTCCATGAACTCTCCTGAGAGCTTTACGCTCGTTTTTTCTTTATTCAAGCATTGAGCAAGGCGCTCAGGGATCTCAATAGTCATGCCAATCTCCTGCTCGACCACATCTCCGAACTTGGCCGGACTGGCAGTCTCGATCACCACTCCCCGCTTCACTGACCTCTCACAAGCGTTATAGGCAACAGCACCGTGTGGATCCAGGGTATAGCCATATTGATGTTGGACACGTGCGATTGTCTCACGAGTCTGCTGTTCACTGATTTTGATACCCACCAAATCCTCACGCATTGCCTGCACGTCACCTGCGTAGAGATCCAGCATGCGGACAAAGTTCGACGGAGCACCCACATCCATAGCGTTTGAAATGGTCGCCACAGAAGGTCGTGGTTGGTACTCCCCGCTAATGAGGTACTGGGGCACCACGTCATTCTCATTTGTAGCCGCGATGAATCGATCTATAGGCAACCCCATCCGCTTGGCCATAAGACCAGCAGTAATGTTCCCGAAGTTTCCAGAAGGAACGGTCACCACATGAGGCTCCCCTTCTGGCAGTTGAGCCATAGCCCAGAAATAATAAAACATCTGTGGAATCAGTCGGGCGATATTGATTGAGTTCGCACTGGAGAGCTTGAGTGCTGCCATGAGGCTTGGGTCAACAAACGCTTGCTTCACCAATCGTTGGCAATCATCAAAGACGCCGTCAACTTCCAGGGCTGTAATATTCCCACCAAGAGTCGTCATCTGACGCTCCTGAAGCTCACTCACCTTCCCGCTGGGGTATAGGACTATCACTCTGATGCCTGGGACATTGTAAAATCCATTAGCGACCGCCGAGCCAGTATCACCAGAAGTGGCGACAAGAATCGTAAGCTCGCGACCATCATCTTTCTTGGAACTCTGAACGAAGTAACTCATGAGCCTGGCCATAAAACGCGCGCCCACATCTTTGAATGCAAGCGTTGGTCC
This sequence comes from Parcubacteria group bacterium, assembly GCA_013204395.1. Lineage (GTDB taxonomy): Bacteria > Patescibacteriota > Patescibacteriia > UBA9934 > GWF2-40-263 > JABMNZ01. The sequence goes on along the minus strand of JABMNZ010000016.1, from coordinate 7,236 downwards.
ATGAAAGAGCTCTAGGACATGCGCGTCTCCAACCCTCACAAGAGGGATCTCAAAGTTCAGAGCACCCGAAACAATCTTGTACAACTCCTCAGCTGGAACATCATCTCCAAGAAATGTGCTAGCCACCACGAAACCGATCTCGTGCAAAGACTTGCTACGAAGCTCATCAAAGAATCGTTGTGGAAGCACTGGGATGTGTTCTGGCATATACAACCCCCCATCAGGAGCCAAGCCAGCTAAAACAGCCTGACGTCCGCCGACTCTGTGAGACCTGTCACTAGTGCTGTAATACATCATAAAGAAGTTGATCAACCGAATAACTATGGCCGTGCGTGCGCTCGTATCCTAGAGTCCTGTCCGCAAGCATCTTGTAACGATTCTGACGCCAATGAAGAAGCTCTGGATAACATCGCCTCAAAGCTTGATCTTGAGTCTCTGTAGGCTCCATCGAGAAGTTTTCTGCCCACACAAGGGGTTTTGGATTTTGAAAAAATAACTCTGTCATTTCTGTCAGCTGCTCATCTGTTGCCTCAAGATACACGACCGTCGATATATCTTTGAGTATACGAAGGACTTTTTCTGATAGGTAGATCACGCTACCCGTTGTATCAATCACCACGTTTTCACCGCGAGCCTGATCCATTACTTTAAAAAGCGCGGCCTCTTCAGCTGATAGATATGCTGCTTCGCGCTCCTGATACCCAAATTCATATGGCATGCCCATCCAGGCTGCGAATGCATCCATATCAGTAATCTCCACATTAGGAAGCAAATCACTTAGCTGACCAGCAATAATGTCGTCGCAGCAAAGACGAGCATAACCTTGCTCGCTCTCAAGTTTTTTAGACCAATGAGACTTACCGCAATTACTCATTCCAATGAGTGAGATAATCATAGGAGGCCCATCTCAGCCATAAGCTCGGCGTTAAGAATCGCTCCTCCTGCGGCCCCACGAATTGTGTTGTGAGAAAGAAGTGTGAACTTCCAATCCAATATTGAACATGGACGTAAACGACCAATCGATACCGCCATGCCCTTATCTAGCATGCGATGCTTGCGTGGCTGCGGATAATTATCTTCTCTGTGATAATGCACTGGTTGTTCTGGTGCCATTGGCAGTCCCATCTCCTGCGGCTCTGCCCGATAGTCCTCCCAAGCTTCGATTATTTGCTGTGCGCTTGCAGAGCGCCCCAGCCTGACACTCACACACTCCATATGACCATCGATAACAGCGACACGATTACAGGTTGCTGAAATATTCATTACTGCAGGTTCGACCTGACCATTTATAAGATCTCCAAAAATCTTCAGTGGCTCCTTTTCCATCTTCTCTTCTTCACCACCAATATACGGAACAGCGTTATCGACAATGTCGAGCGATGACACCCCTGGATACCCTCCTCCCGAAAGAGCTTGCATTGTTACAACCGACACCTCACGCACTCCAAATGCGTCCACGAGAGGCTTCAGGGCCATAACAAGCCCTATGGTTGAACAGTTCGGATTTGTGATGATCTTCCCCTCACCGAACTGTTGCCCTTGGATTAATTCCAAATGTGAGGCGTTGATCTCTGGGACTAGCAACGGAACATCTGGGTGGTGACGGTGGTTCTTAGAATTTGATACGACTGTATACCCAGCCTTGGCATAGGCTTGTTCAATAGGACCAGCAACCTCTGCATCAAGACCAGAAAACGCGAGGCGCCCAACCACTGACGCGTCACATGGCTGTACTATCATCCTTCCAATTCTCTCAGGGAGCTCGCTTGATTGAAACCAATTTGCGGCCTCCTTGTACGGCTTACCCGCTGAGCGCTCTGACGCACACAGTGCCGCGATCTCAAACCACGGATGATCCTTAAGTAGTTCAACAAACTTCTGACCGACACTCCCGGTTGCACCTAATATGACGACTGGTATTTTTGTTTCCATATGATTATTTGATACAAGAAAGTATATCAGCAAAGACTCCTGCCGCCGTCACCTGAGCACCAGCACCAGGCCCTTGGATCACAAGAGGTCTATCACTATAACGCTTACTACGGATCGCAATTAAATTATCTGATCCAGATAAACCATAGGTTGGTTCACTTGACCCAACGGCCTCAAGGCTCACAGATAGTCCACCTTCACCTATCTTTCCAATATATCTCAAACGTTTCCCATCCTGCGCAGCCAAACGCGCACGCTCAGCAAATTCCTGGTCGTGATCCTTCAATCGCTCCAAGAAATCTTCTGTCGAAGCAATGTTGCGGCATGGCTCAGGGGTAAGATTCTCAACTTGAACATCTTCAATCTCCACTTGCATTCCAAGCTCTCTGGCAATAACAACAAGCTTACGAGCCAGATCCATGCCCGATAGGTCATCACGTGGATCTGGTTCTGTGTACCCCTTAGCGCGGGCCTGTGTGACCAGGTCAGCAAACGACCCAGTTCCATCATAGCTATTGAAGAGGTACGAGAGCGTTCCTGAAAACACACCTTGAATCTCCAGGATCTCATCACCTGTTTCTCTTAATGATCTGATAGTGGAAATCACTGGGAGTCCAGCTCCTACATTTGTTTCATGGCGCATGTCACCACGAGATATCGCACCGGCGATCTGATCGAAGACACTCTGTGGTCCAGAAGCAGCTTTTTTATTTGGCGTGACTATCTTCACCCCCTCAGAAATAAGTCGAGGATAATAATGAGGTGTCTTGTCACTTGCAGTGCAGTCGACAAAAACTTTTTTGTTTCCAGATTGCGCTAGTAACTCATTTACAAATGAATCGAGACCGGCCACCTTGCCAGCATCAAGGGCACGCTGCCACATGACCGGATTAATGGCACGATCTGAAACGATCATATTCTTTGAATTTGCCAGACCATGAATCTTTAACTTACCGCCCCCTGCCTCCCCAATCTGTTCCAACAAAGTAGATCCAATCAATCCTGTTCCCACAAGATAAATCTTGGCCGGATCTTCTTTTGATGCAGTGTCAAAAAACTCCTTATGAGCTGCTCTTATTGCCGTGGCTTGCTGATCACGCTTCACAACAATTGAAATGTTTCTCTCACTTGAACCTTGGGCTATAGCCACTACATTTACCCCCGCAGACCCCAGTGCACTAAACAATCTTCCGCTCAGCCCCTTTGTTTGTCTCATTCGCTCACCAATGACAGCAATAATTGAGAGGTCTGTCTCGGTAACAATTTCCTCAATCTGTCGCTGCAAAATCTGTAAGGCAAACTCCTCTCGAATAGTTACCACAGCTTCTTCAGCATCCGAAGACGCCACCGCAAAACAGATCGAATGCTCACTTGAACCCTGTGTGATCATAATAATGTTGATTCCCATTCGAGCCAGTGCGGAAAACATTCTCCCAGCTGTACCTGTTACACCAACAAGCCCACTGCCATGTATACGCACAAAGGCAATCTCTTCGATCGATGAAATCCCAGTCACAGGCCTATCCACCACAGAGGAAGCTTGATCCCTAATCAGGGTCCCTGGCGCGTCTGGAGAAAATGTATTCTTGATTCGAATTGGAATACCAGCGTCTAAAGCAGGTTGCATGGTTGGTGGATAAATAACTTTTGCACCAAAGTGAGACAGTTCCATAGCCTCTTCATAACTCATCTGTGCCACAGGCTGTGCGTCCTCAACAATTCGCGGGTCTGCACTTAGCACACCATCTACATCGGTCCAGATTTGAATCTCGCTTGCTCCAAGTGCAGCTCCAAACAAGGAAGCTGTATAATCCGACCCCCCTCGGCCAATGGTAGTTGTCTCCCCCTTGTCAGTTGAGGCTATAAATCCAGTCGCCACTCTTATGCGTGCGTATCCGTTTGAGTGATTACGAATATTTTGGAAACTCTCGTTCATTTTAACGCGAGCATTTCCAAAACTGGCGTCTGTCTTGATTACGTAACTAGCATCTAACATCACACTGTCTGGTGCATACTCTTTGAGATGCTCACACACAAGAAAGCTTGATAACCTCTCTCCGAAACTCATCACAATATCTTTTGACCTGAGGGTACACTCTTGGATCAAATAGATACCCCTAAGGATCTCATCAAGTGATCTAAACTGATCCTGAAGATGGTCTCGTGCATTCTCAAGTTTTTGGTCACTGAGCAGTTGGTTCGCGCAGAGCAAATGTCTGCTAGAAAGCTCATCGAGAACAGATAGGTACTGTTCGTCACCCACTGCTGCCAATTCACTTGCCTCTATAAGCTTATCGGTTACCCCACCAAGGGCAGAGCACACAACAATAATCTGCTCATCACCCTGGCTGCGAATAACGTCTACAACGGCCTTTATCCGATCTGCTGATGCTACCGACGATCCCCCAAATTTCATTATTTTCATACAAACAAAATCGGCCCCTGTGAGGCCGGTTGTTATTTTTCATCCCCCAAACAACACAAACCTCATCGGCCATTAGCCGTGGTGATCGCTGTTGTTATAGTGATAATTATCATACTAAAGCCATTGTCGCTGAGCTGATCAAAGCTGTCAAAACTAGGATGTGGACAACACATCTACCCCAAAATCCTTCAACATTTCCACCAGCGGTGTGAGTGGTAAACCTACAATATTAGAGTAGTCACCACGAATTCTCTTCACAAGAATAACCCCTAAACCCTGGATCCCATAGGCTCCAGCTTTATCGAGCGCCTCTCCGGAATCAACGTATGTCTGAATCTCGTCATCTTTTAGATCCCGGAAATCTACCTCTGTGACAACCGCCCTAGACTCAACACGACCTGATGCCGTATCAATTATTGTCATACCAGTAATAATAGAGTGAGTTGTGCCATTGAGCCGAGAAAGCATCTTGAAAGAATTCTCTGGTGTGTGTGGCTTACCGAAAATCTCACCTTCGAATTCAACAATAGTGTCAGCCGCAATCACCAAAGCATCCTCAAAGTCTTTGGCGACACTATCAGCCTTGCCTTTGGATAAAAACTTCACCAGCTCTGAAGGTGGCATGTCCAAAGTCATGTCCTCCTCATAGTCACTGGCAACTTGTTCAAATGTAAGACCGATTTGCTCCAAGAGCGTCTTTCTTCTTGGTGACGTGGAGGCAAGAATAATTCTTCGCATAAGTCTTTAATTCGTGAATATCGTCTATAGGATAGAGCACTTACCCCTTGTCGTACAGTAAAAATCGATGCCACAAAAAACCAAAAAATCTTCTGTCCAACGATATTTCTTGAACAATACCAAGAGATAAACATACAATAATGAGCCTTTTTTAGAAATAGAAACACCCGCCGGACAGCAGAACTACCCATTGGGTATTTCTTGCTGTCGGCGGGCCGTGTTTGAACCTTGCGGTTCTTTCGTCTTACTGATGGAACCTCTCGGACTGCTCGGTGATCGCCATCACAATGAAGAAACCCTTAATGAGCCCCCTGCTTTGTCTACTCCTTCACCAAGTATCCATGGCGCCTGAGTTCGTTGAGGTCGTAGCCAGCGTCAGTGACGATCTGGTCCTGCTCCTGCCGCAGTGGAACCTCTCGACTCTTCTCACCCACCGTCCTTGGAATCAGCCATCGCATGAAGAACATCCAAGCAGGGATGCACAACAGAACGACTGTGCTAACGAAGAGGGCTGCTGAGATCCAGCCAGGAATCTCACCAAAAAGTGACTCCACAAGAACTGGTGCACCGACGAAAATGCAGCTCCCGAGACAACCGGAGAGCATGAACGCATCCACACCAGCCCTGCGAATCTTCTCGCGCTGACGGTCCAAAACATTCCATCGCTGGACCTTGTCCTTGTCCAGTTGAATGATTCTTCGGCCCTGGCGGTTAGTCCCGCAACGGCTACAGGTAATCTGTTCATACTCAGACATGTGATCCTCCTTTGTTGATCAAATCAACACGAGAGAATATCAGATCTGTTAACATTTGTCACTACTTCGATTCACTGAATCAGCAGTAAAAGCAGTAAAAATTGACAGATTCCGATTTTTTTGTTAATCTTGTTAACACTATGCCCGATGCTTCCCTACTCAAAACACTTCAAAACGTCGGTTTTGATGAAAAAGAGGCCGCTGCCTATCTGGCACTTTTGGAGTTAGGTGGAGGAACGGTCAGTGAGATCGCACAACGTGCCGGGCTTAAGCGCGCTATCGTCTATCATGTTATGGATCGCCTTAAGGAGAAGGGGTTCGCGGTTGATCCGCCCGGAGATGGTGTTATACGTTTTGAGCCTGTCGATCCACTTAAAATTCTCCAAACAACTCGCACTGCTGTCGAGGATCTCAAGTTCATGTTGCCGCTTATGCGGGCACTTCAGGACAAAGGCCCAAACAAACCAAAACTCGAATACTTTGAAGGAAAAAATGCTGTCGTGTCAGTCTACCGTCAGTTCGACCACGCAAAAAGTGCGCGTTTTCTTACCTCCATGCAGCGTCTTTACGCGATCATGCCTGAAGAAGTTGATGCCTGGGTCACCCGATTTCAACGTGGCATGTACAAAGATATGGGCCGCCACTTCATCCCCGACACAAAACAGGACAATGACTGGGCCAAAAAGGCTGTCGCGGCTGGACAAGAGGTTCGATTCCTCCCTAAGGACATGGACATAGAAATGGACTTCGCCATCATCGACGGAATGCTCGGCATCACTTCATTTGATCCGCTCTTTATCGTCCTTATCCACTCAGAACGAATAGCCACCTCAGCGGGCCAACTCTTTGACCTGGCGTGGAAACAGGGACGCCCACTAAAATAAAAAAGATCGTCCTAAGACGATCTTTTTTGGTGCCGAGGGTGAGAATTGAACTCACGACACGAGGATTTTCAGTCCTCTGCTCTACCACTGAGCTACCTCGGCAATAGTAATCTTTTTCTCATGAATGCTATACCTGATCCGGATTTAAGATAGCGTTCAAATTTTTGTGCTTGTTCTTTTGTCCGAAACACAGAATACCACTCAATACTCCATGGAGCATACTTAGATGAATGTGGTACCCGCCCATCATTATGCTTTTGTAGCCGCTTGTTTAGATCGCCAGTCGAACCCTTGTATATCTGACTTGGAAAACTACTGCTACGGAGAATATAGACGTAATGCATAAAACGAGTCTGGCCTGCCATCCGAAGCTCCATCACAATATACGCTATACGTCCCCCTTCGCTAAAGCTACGGAGGACATCCTTCGCTCCATCAACTAACAATACTGATGGAGCGAAGGATGGTGGGCATGGGAGGACTCGAACCTCCGACCTCGTCC
>JABMNZ010000015.1 GCA_013204395.1 Parcubacteria group bacterium | reverse complement strand
TTCATAATATTCGTAGCGCGAATCGGTTTATAGAATCTGAAAGACCTGAGACATGGGATATTCTAGAAGAAGTGACTCGCGATGCGTTCGTCCTTCTTAACCGCGCTCCAACACTTCACCGTTTGGGTATTCAAGCTTTCCGTCCAACCTTGATCGAGGGAAAAGCTATTCAGATTCACCCACTTGTCTGTGACGCGTATAACGCCGACTTCGATGGTGATCAAATGGCTGTACACGTCCCGCTAACTGAAGAAGCTCGCGCTGAGGCACGAGAAATCATGCTTTCAACAAAGAACCTCCTTAAGCCTGCTCATGGTGGGCCTGTGGCTACTCCTGGAAAAGATATTGCATGGGGAATTTTCTTCCTCACGATGGAAATGTCAGAAAAGCCAGAGTCATTAGAGGGGTTGCCTACTTTTGCAAACGAGACGGATGTTTTGTACAACGTGGCAACTGACCACATTGGTTTGCGTGATTGGGCTGTGGTTCGATTGAAAAGTGGGGAAAGAATTCTCACAACTCCAGGACGTGTAATGGTGAATCAGCAATTCCCGGTTGAAGTTGAATACAAAAATGAAATCATGGGAAAGAAGCAGCTTTCCGCTATTGTGAAGTTTTATCTTGAGCTGCATGGATCAGAAAAAACAGCTGTGTTCTTGGATCGATTGAAAAATCTTGGATTCAAGTACTCTACACATGCTGGATACTCATGGGGAATGGCAAACTTGCCTGAACTTCCTGGTAAAGATGCTCTTATTGAAGAGGGAGATAAGCGTGTGCAAGAAATTGAAGAATATTTCTCACAAGGGCTATTGACCGGTACGGAGCGTCACACTTCTATCATTAAGATTTGGAACGAGATTAAAGATCGAATTTCCACTGAGGCCAAGAAAGCCCTACCAAAGGACAACCCTGCCTATACGATGATCGAATCTGGTGCCCGTGGTTCATGGGGCCAGATGACACAGATGGTTGGTATGAAGGGGCTTGTGGCTAACCCTGCTGGTGAAATTATCGAGCTGCCAGTTAAGTCATCCTTTAAAGAGGGGTATGACGTGCTGGAGTTCTTTATCTCTTCCCATGGTGTGCGTAAAGGTTTGACTGATACCGCTCTTCGTACAGCCAACGCTGGTTATCTCACACGTCGTCTCGTTGACGTTGCACAGGATGTGATTGTTCGAGAAGAAGATTGTGGTGATGATCAGGGTGTTGTTCTGACACATGAGGAATCTGAGGAGATTGGTGAGGCCTTGTTGATCCGTATTTTGGGACGTTACATCATGTCTGATCTCATTAAGCCGGGTGGACGTAAGGTTATAGCAAAAGCAGGTGACTTGATCACAGAGGAACATGTTCGTGAAATTGAATCCGCTAATAAAGATCTTCCCGAGGCTCATGTGCGCTCAGTGATGACATGTCTGTTAAGGCGTGGTGTGTGTAAGCGTTGTTATGGATATGACTTGGCCTACAACAAACTTGTAAAGATGGGGACTTCTGTTGGTATTATGGCCGCGCAGTCAATTGGTGAGCCTGGTACACAGCTAACTATGCGTACCTTCCATACGGGTGGTGTTGCGGGAAAAGACATTACACAGGGACTCCCTCGTGTAGAAGAACTGTTCGAGGCGCGCAATCCAAAGCAGAAGGCCATTATGGCTGAGGTGTCTGGTAAGGCTACGGTAGAGACGATTTCTCGTGAGATTGTTCAAGCTGGAACAGGAAAGCAAATTCTAGACATGCGTCCAGGCCAAAAGACCGTCAAGATTACCCATATGGGTATCGATGAAGAGAAGTTTAGTTTCGGAAAGACAGGTGAGGTGCTTGTAAAAGATGGTGGAAAGATTGTTGAAGGACAAGTGATTGCCCGCAAGGGGTCTGGTATAGAGTTCATTGCCCCTGGAAATGGTGTGGTGAAACTCGAGGAAGACAAGAATCGTGTAACAGCCATTTTTGATCACACAAAGATTCGTGAGTACATCATCCCACCAGGATACACATTGTATGTAAAAGATGGTGATGAAATTGAAGCTGGTGATACACTGACCGATGGTCATCTTGATCTACAGGTTCTGTTCAAATTCAAAGGACAGGACGCCGTGCAGAAATATCTATCAAAAGAAATTCAGTTCATCTACGCCAGCCAAGGACAGAAGGTAAACAATAAGCACATTGAGATTATTGTTCGTCAGATGTTCTCTCGAGTGAAGGTTCTTGATCCAGGAGAGACTGATTTGCTCCCAGGCGAAACGATCGAGAAGGCCTCGTTTGAAGATGCAAATGATGATGCCTATAAGGCGGGTAAAGCCACTTCAACTCCTCTCTTCCTCGGAATCACAAAGATTTCTCTCTCTACAGACTCATGGCTCTCAAGTGCATCCTTCCAAGAAACTGCTCGTGTACTTATTAACGCGGCCGTAACTGGAAAGGTTGATAGACTTGAAGGACTGAAAGAGAACGTGATCATTGGTCGTCTCATTCCTGCGGGAACAGGATTTGAGGATATGGAACATGAGCTCATTGGTGACGTGAATGCTCAACGCATTGAGCGCAAGGCAGCTCGTGAAACGGCTCTGGAAGATGAGATTACTAAAGCATTCTCAAATAACGTGAATATTGGCGAAGGGTCTGAGAAAGCTTCGGAGCTGTCAGAGTAAGAAAGGCAAGATGATAAAAGCGAGACCGTGTGGTCTCGCTTTTTGGTTGTTTAGATGAGAGGGGTGGTGGGTTTAGTTAAGAAATGTTGTGAGTCGGGTATTGGGCGAACAGCCGTTGGGACTAAATTTGAGATCGGCTGAAACAGAGGGCCGACTAAAATTTGTCGCCGACGTCTTTCGTTGGTGTGGACCTCGTGGGAGGTGGGGTAGAGTATAAAACAAGGCCCGTCGAGGACCTTGTTTTATTGGGTGTGTTGTTTGAGTCGAGATAAGAATGAGCTCGTGTTTCCTTTTCTGTCGGTGTTGTATGCAGTAGTGGTTGGATTTTCAATGCAGTCAATGAGAAGTTCAACACGCCTAGCTTTCATTTTCCAGTAGTTACCAAGGATCTGATCAATATCATTTTGATTAAGTGTTGGAAGTAGTTGATCAAGATCAATATTCACAAGATTATCGAACTCTTTTGTATATTCGAATTGGTGGCCATTGTCGATTAAAAAACGTGACACAGCGGCAAAAGCGAATTGGTCGTCGTGACGATAAATATCTTGGAAATTATGCTTACTCTCTGGGGATATTGTATCTTGAAGTGGAAGTTTTGATATAGGTAAGTCACTCCATAGATTCGATAGTGGCTTACCATTTACACTTTGGTTTGTCACACCCTCTTCTTGCAAGACCAGATCACGGAGGTATGGATTGACACGGGTTGGGCTTGTGTCGAGATCGAAACTTCCATCTTCAGAAAGTAGCTCTTTGATTCGATCTTCCCACCCATCGTTTGTGCCTGACACAAGAAGATCGTAAATAAAACGACTAGTACGTCCATTCCCATCAGCATACGGATGAATGGACGTGAGGCTAACAGAAAGAAGTGTTGCAAGGTCTTCTATCTCCCTGTCCGCCTTTATCATTCTGCCCATTGCTTCGTACATACTCGTTAACAGAGCAGTCTTATCATTTTCGTGAGGTGGATAGTCTGTTTCAGCAAATCCGGTGAGCATGACAGATTTTCCATCCATGCCCCAATCTTTTGATCTTTTGTCCCTCAAGATTCCATTGATTCCATTGAGAAGATCCACGAATTGTTTCTCTTCAAGTTGGTTTAAAAAAGCTTTCGAGTGTTCCTGGTCTTGAAAGGTGTCTTTAAATGACTTCCCATGAAGTGCATCAATATTCCGAGTTCCGGTTAAAAACTTTGTAAGGACATCGCTTCGGTAGTCTCGATTTTCTCTTTGTTGTTCAGGCATATCTTTCAAGTAATTACCAAATTCGGGAACCTTCCTATGCCACATGGTAGCAAGAGATGAAGATTTTTGTTAGGATCTGGAACGTATGTCGGGACATAGTAAATGGCACAGTATTCAAAAAAAGAAGGGATTGGCTGATACTAAGCGAGGTCAGGTTTTCACGAAGATGGCAAAAGCTATTTCTATTGCTGTAAAAACTGGTGGTGGGCCAGATCCGGAATTTAATTTTCAGTTGCGTGTGGCCATCGATAGTGCCAAAGCTGCAAACATGCCGAAGGATAATATAGATCGTGCGATTGCTCGTGGCGCTGGTGAAGGAGTGGATGGTAAGCAGATAGAGGAGGTGATCTATGAAGGGTTTGGTCCTGGAGGCTCGGCAATTCTGATACAATGCCTGACAGACAATCGAAATCGTTCGATCGCCGACGTACGCATAGCCATGAATAAGAATGGTGGCAACCTTGGCGGTCAGGGGACGGTCATGTGGATGTTTGATCTTAAGGGTCTGATTGTGATGGAGTCTGATCTAACAGATGAACTTGAACTTTCGCTTATTGAGGCTGGGGCTGAAGATATTCAAGTCGAGGATTCCGTGATAGAAGTCACAACAGGACCTACAGATCTCAAACAGGTTCTTGATATAATCTCTGGTGATGTGGAGCACGCGAGCCTGTCGTATGTTTCCAAGGAGGCAGTCGCTCTTCAGGAAAATGACAGCGAGCACCTTGAGAAGTTAATTGGTGCCCTCGATGATTTGGACGACGTGGACACTGTTTATACAAATGTAATGTAACTATGGCAGAAGGAAGACTTATTTTAGGCCTTGACCCAGGATACGGAAGAATGGGTTTTGGGGTTATCTATGTTGAGGGGCCAAACATTGAATTGGTTGATTATGGGGTTGCCACAACAACGAGTGGAGACGCTTTTGAAAATCGTCTTCTACATTTAGGCAATGACCTTCACGATTTATTTGAGCATCACAAGCCACATGCTGTGGCAATTGAAAAATTATTTTTTGGGAAGTCGTCTAGCACGGCTATGAATGTGGCTCATGCTCGTGGAGTAGCTCTGCTCATGGCCGCCCAGTCAGGTGCTCCAGTGTTCGAATTTACACCAGCTCAAATTAAGAAAGCCGTTACTGGTGATGGTAAGGCAAACAAACGAGCTATTCAGAATATGGTAAAGCAACTTCTCGGTTTGCCGAAAATTCCTAAACCAGATGATGCTGCAGATGCTCTTGCTGCTGCAATCTGTGCATCGAATAAAAAATGGTGAGTGAAATCAGCCTTTATTAAGGGGCTGGTTTTTTTAGTGAGGCCATTGTTATAAGTCTTGTCAGAACTTGGTAAATCAGGTAGTATCCAGGGCGCAAAAGCAAAAAAACAATTCAAAAAGCGGGTATAGTATAATGGCTATTATGCGAGGTTTCCAACCTTGAGACGGGAGTTCGATCCTCCCTACCCGCTCCACCCAGCCCGTAGTCTAAGGTGTCCGTTCAGGCACTCAGACCGGAAGCCGTTAGGCGCCTCCGGCTCCGAACGTGGCACACCAACGGACGTCATGGACTATGGGCTGGGTCCACTCGGGCTGTAGCTCAGTAGGCTAGAGCGCCTGGTTTGGGACCAGGAGGTCGTGGGTTCGAGCCCCGCCAGCCCGACCAGAAAAACACTCACCATCGGTGAGTGTTTTTCTTTTTGTGATATCATTGAGTTAATTATTTAGTAACTCATTATTATATGTTTGCGAAAAGAATATTATTTTCAGTTTTTGCGTTGTTGATTGTTGGGGTGGTGCCGCTTGCATCACATGCTGCAACTTTTTCTGGTGGAGAGGAGTACTCACTACGATCCAGTGATGTCATTGAGGGCAACGCTTATGTTGGCGGCGGAATGGTCACAGTAGAAGGTGGTGTTATGGGCGATTTATTTGCCGGTGGTGGAAATGTAATTGTCTCAGGTAGCGTAACTGATGATTTGTTTGTGGGTGGAGGAAGTGTTTTCGTTTCAGGAGATGTTACTGGTGATGTTCGAGTGGCAGGTGGTGATATGACCTTGAGTGGTTATGTTGGTGGAGAACTTGTTGCTGCTGGAGGATATGTTCACATCACATCTGGTTCTGTCATTGAAGGCGATGTTCTTGTTACAGGTGGAAGGTTGCTCATTGAAGGAACGGTAAAAGGGAATGTAGAGGCCTATGGCGGTGAGGTAGAGTTTGCTGGAACCGTTGAGGGAACGGTTATCTCTCAGTCAGAATCAATCGTCATTTCAGAAAATGCTGTGCTTAACGGGGGTCTTACGTACAAGTCATTCCTAGAGGCAGATGTTGAAGATGGTGCTCAAATTAATGGAGATGTTGTTTACGAGAAGTTAAAGGATGGGGCTATAGCCACATCGAATGCTAATGTTGCGGCACTTCTAGCTGTTGCGGCTGCATTTTTCACTGGACTTTGGTTTCTGGTTATTCTTATAACCTTAGTGTCCGCATTGGTTCTCTACGCGCTGCTTAAGGATAGAATGAAGTTAGCCGTACAACATACATTTAAAAAGTTCTGGCCAGAAACAGTGAGAGGATTTGTGTTGGCCATCTTGCTTCCGTTGGTGATAGCCCTTTTATTCATTAGTATTGTGGGTGCTGGTCTGGGCATGATTGCGCTAGCCCTGTTTGGACTCACGGTGCTGCTCGCTAAGATTGGAGCGAGTGTTCTCGCGGGATCGCTCGTGTTCCGTCTGGTTACAAAAAAGTATGAAGTTAACTGGAAGACGATCCTTGTAGGTGTCATCGTACTAAGTTTCCTTCGATTAGTTCCTGTTGTTGGTGGAATTCTTTGCACGGTCTTGTTCTTTGCCGCGTTCGGTACGATTTGGCTACAGATCTACAAAGCCTTCACAAAGAAAAAGTAATTGAAAAATCTAAGATCTAAAAACACTCCACCAAGGTGGAGTGTTTTGATTTGATCCTTCAACTTAGAATAGAGCCTTACCAGTCATTGTTTTTGGTTTGGGAATGTTGAGCATCTTTAGAAGTGTTGGGGCGACATCACTTAGTTTCCCAGATTTTAGTTTGATTCCCTTGGTGTCTTTTCTGATGAGTATGCAGGGGACTGGATTAGTGGTGTGACCCGTTAGCATTTCTTTACTTTTTGTATCGATCATCATTTCGGCATTGCCATGATCCGCCACTATTAGCACCTGGCCATTTTTTTTGAGAACCAAGTCAACAACTTTTTTTACAGACTTATCAAGAATAGAGATTCCTTTTTTTGTTGCTTCGAAGTCGCCAGTGTGTCCAAGCATGTCAGCGTTTGGGTAATTCACCCCGATCATCTGAGCGTCTTTGTTGTTAATTAGGTCAATAATTTTATTGGTAAGTTCTGGGGCCTTCATACAGGGCTGAGATGCACAGGCCTTCTTTGAGAGCGATGGAATAGTGAAGCGTTTCTCACCGTTAACTGGTTGGGCATGACCACCATTTATAAAGTAGGTGACATGGGCGTATTTTTCTGACTCAGAAATATAGAATTGTGAGTACTTCTCGCCTATTGTCTGGACAAGACCATCCTCAACGTCCTTGCTTGGGTATGCAGTTTTAACGTCTGGAAGATCTGGCCCGAATTCTGACATGGCAACAAACTTTAAGTTTTTCAAACGACGTCCACGTTTAAAACTTCCTGGATTGTCTTTTACAAAATGTTGTTGGGTTAGTGCCTTTGTGAGCTGTCTGGCTCTATCACTCCTAACATTAAAGAAGAATACAGCGTCATTGTCAGATATGGTCGAGATTGGCTTGTTGTTTTTTACAAGCACCGTGGGTGATATATGTTCATCTGTTTCACCTCGGCCGTATGCAGTAGCGATAGTCTCTTCGGCAGATTCAGATGAGTATGTTGCCTTACCATTCACTAGGAGGTCATAAGCCTGATGTGTTCGCTCCCAAATCTTATTCCGATCCATTGCATAGAATCTCCCCATTATTGTGGCAATCTGTTCCCCATTGTTTATCGTAGATCTCACTCGTTCTAGGTAGTGGACTGCCGAATGTGGGGGAGCGTCACGTCCGTCTGTAAATAGGTGAAGATAGATGTTCTTGCATTTCTTCTCTTTGAACAAATCAAGGAGAGCTACCATGTGTTCGAATTTCGCATGCCCACTCTCGCCATCTGTTAACAGTCCCATGACATGAATATTACTTTTGTTCTTCTTTACATGGGCAATACCATTGAGAAAAACCTGGTTCTTTTGAAAGGTTCCATCCTTAATTGCTTTTGAGATTACAATCAAATCTTGATCGATCAAACGTCCGGCTCCAATGTTAAGGTGCCCAGCCTCTGAGTTTCCAGGTTGTCTAGGAAAGAGACCAACGGCTTTGCCATGGGCCACAAGGGTGCTACTTGGGTACTTATCTATGTATTTGAAAATATTGGGTGCTGTTTTTGGTGTAATGGCGTTGCCAGGATTTTTTGGATCGGCAAGCCCAAATCCATCTAGAATTAACAAGACCATGGGTATGTTTGTGTTTATTTCTTCTCTCATATCGTTGGTAAGTATATCAGTTTGTCTAGCTCAGACAATGCCATTGTCTCCTTCTGCTGGTATAATGACTTGCGTGTATGAGTTAAGTATTTGTTTTAGTGCTTTCTGAAAGTCACACAAGAGATTTATGGAGGAATACATAAACAAAGCAGCGAAAGCTGGTGCTTCTGATGTTCACTTGGTTGCTGGTTCGCTGCCAATGATGCGTGTTCACAGGAAGTTGCAAATGATGGGCAAGACGGTTCTTAGTGCCGATGAGGTTAAGAAAATCGCCGCCGCTCTTTTGAGTCAGTCACAGCTGAAAACACTAGATCAGTTTGGAGATGTTGATACAGGTGCAAAGATAGCTGGACTTGGTCTGCGCATTAACGTTCACAGACAATCAAACGGTTTGGCCATGGCCATTAGATTGATAGCGGCAGATATTCCAACGCCAGAAAGTTTGGGTTTCCATGAGACCATGATGACGATTCCTAATCTTGAAGATGGTTTTGTAATCGTTAGTGGTGCTACAGGGTCTGGAAAGTCCACCACACTCGCATCACTAGTTCAGCAGATGAATCTTGGTGAGGGCAGGCATATAATTACCCTTGAGGATCCTATTGAATATAGATTTGAGCCTGGAACATGTTTGATTGAACAAAGACAGCTTGGCATAGATTTTCCATCTTTTGAAAAAGGTCTTCGTCATGTGTTGCGTCAGGACCCAGATGTGATTGTGGTGGGGGAGATGCGTGACCCTGAGACGATCTCATTGGCCCTTACAGCCGCTGAAACAGGCCATCTTGTTCTATCTACCCTTCATGCTCCAAATGCCGCTGAGGTGATTGAGCGAATCGTGAATGTGTTTGAAGGCAGTGCACAACAGCAGATTCTAGTTCAACTGGCAGCTACACTTAAGATTGTTGTGGCTCAGAAACTTCTTCCTGGTAAAGACGGTGGGCTTGTGGCAGCTCGGGAAATTATGGTCACCACCACAGCGATTCAAAATGCTATTAGACAAAATAATCTTTCAACTATCCGCTCAGCTATACAGACCGGAAAGAAGCAGGGGATGGTAAGCATGGACAGGGCCATGAAGGAGCTTGGTTTATAGGATTAAATCTTATTACTTCCACATGTTGTTGTGGATAGTGTTGTTGGGGCAAGAGATGGTTGTGTGGTATATTTTGCTATATTAGTGTGTAAGTAATATATAATTTATAAAGAAAAAAGTTTGTATGAAAACTAACTTGAAGGGTTTTACACTCATCGAGCTCCTCG
This sequence comes from Parcubacteria group bacterium, assembly GCA_013204395.1. GTDB lineage: Bacteria > Patescibacteriota > Patescibacteriia > UBA9934 > GWF2-40-263 > JABMNZ01. Next base: position 5,509 of record JABMNZ010000015.1, on the reverse strand, counting down.
TCGTTATCGCGATCATCGGAATTTTGGTCGCTGTGGTGTTTGTGGCGCTTGATCCAGCAACGCGTTTCGCACAAGCCCGCGACGCAGTACGACAAAATGATGTTCAAGAGATTCTTTCAGGAGTTCTGCTTTATCAGGTTGACAATGGTGGCTCGCATTTATCATCAATCAATACAGCTGCCACAAATACGGTTATGATGATTTCAGATGGAGCCATGGCTGCTGGTTGTGATGACAATAACGTAAGTTGTGATACCGCCGTTGCTTCTGATACAGCATGTGTGGATCTCTCCGGGTTAGTTGATACTTATCTAGAAGATGTTCCAGTCAGTCCAGCTGGAGCAGTTACTTGGGATGAGGCAACAGAAGGTACTGGATACACTCTTGAAAAAGAGGCTAATGGTGTAATCAGAATACGAGCCTGTGAGTCTGAGGATACTACAGAGATCTCAGCTTCACGATAAGAAATACAGATAAAAACCCCCGAGATCACCGGGGGTTTTTAGTTTATAGAAAAGGCGGTTTATTGCTATACTGTTATTGTATGCCAGAGAAAAAGAAAGAAAAAATAGCAGAAAAACCATCCAAGAAATTCAAAGTTCCCACCAGGGAACATGTTGATGAGCACATTAAGAAGGCTTCTTTGGATGCGACTGGAAAAGCGACAGCTAAACTCTTCAATGAGTTAATGCTTTTTTCTCATGAGTATCGGGCATCGTATGTGCATTTAGAACCGGATAGAGAAGAGGGAAAGATAAGACTGCGTATTGATGGAATTCTTCACGATTACTTCACTATTCCAAATGAGCTTCACACGCGTCTTATAGCGCTCTTGAAGATTAAGACGCGCATGCGTACAGATGAGCATAGAGCACCACAAGATGGTCGTGATAGTTTTGAGACTCAAAATGGAACTGTGGATGTTCGTGCATCGATCATGCCAACCGGTGTTGGTGAGAAGGCGGTTCTGAGATTGCTATCAAGCGAGTCTCACAAACTTACGCTTGAACAACTTGGTTTTGAACCGAAAGATTACAAGATTATTTCAAAAGCCATTAGTCGACCATGGGGGATGATCCTTACCACCGGACCAACTGGATCAGGTAAGACGACAACTATTTACGCAATCCTTGAGATTCTAAACAAAAGATCAGTAAACATTTCAACAATTGAAGATCCAGTAGAATTTTACATTCCTGGTGTGAATCAAAGTCAGGTGGATTCATCTGCAAAGTTAACGTTTGCAAAGGGGCTTAGGTCACTGGTTCGACAGGATCCGGATATCATTATGGTAGGTGAGATTCGTGATGAGGAAACAGCTGAAATCGCTGTGAACGCTGCTCTTACGGGGCATAAACTTCTATCAACTCTTCATACAAACAATGCCGCAACTACGATTCCACGACTATTGGACATGGGGGTTGAGCCTTTTCTACTTGCTTCCACATTGATCGTAACGGTTTCGCAGCGCCTTATGCGTAGGGTCTGTGATGTATGTAAGAAAGAAAAGATGTTCACTAGAGATGAAATCGCAGAGTCTCTAGACGAGCAAACACTCACCTTGCTCTTTGCGGGGCAAAAAAAAATCAAGATTTCGGATGTATCAGGATGCACTGCCTGTAACAGTACTGGCTACAAGGGGCGTGTGGGAATATATGAAGTTCTTGAGGTTACTGAGGAAATTCAAAAGGCGATTATAAAAAGATCTAGCAGCGAAGAAATCGAAAGGATTGCGGTTAGTGAGGGCATGACAACCTTGATGGAAAACGGAGTTGAAAAAGTTATTGGTGGAGAAACCACCATTGAGGAATTGGTTCGCGTAATGCATGAGTAATATGAAGGAGGGTAAATTACAAAACTTGTGGTTCAGATTGAATGTTCAGCTAACTCGCAAAGAGAAGTTGATTTTTTCAAAGTACCTTGCGGTACTGCTAGGGGCTGGTCTTGCCATTGATGAGGCAATAAAAATTCTACGAGATCAGTCCAAGAGATCAATGCGCAGAATATTGGAAGCATTGTATGAGTCTTTGAATAGAGGGGACACGCTGTCATCTGGTTTATCAAAATTTCCACATGTGTTCAGTCCGTTCTTTATTAATTTAGTTGCCTCGGGTGAAGCATCAGGAAATCTTCAGGTTAACTTGATCAACATCAAGAACCAGATGGAGAAAGAATATGAACTAAACTCAAAGGTACGGGGCGCAATGATTTATCCGGCAGTGATTATTTTCGCAGCGATTGTTATCTCAGCTGGAATTTTTATCTTCATCCTTCCTAATGTTATCGGTGTATTTGAGTCTTTGAAATTGGATCTTCCGTTATCTACGCGAATATTGATTTTCGTTGCAACATTTGTTCAGAATCATGGCTTTGCCTCATTGATGATGTTGATAGCTATTGGGGTATGTATCTTTATCATTAGAAAAATAAAAGCTTTTCGTCCAATACTTCATGGCATGCTGCTTTTTACACCGATACTTGGTGGAATAGCAAAGAAGGTCAACATGGCACGTTTTACAAGATCTCTTGGAACAATGATCCAGAGTGGTATTACGATAGACGAGGCCGTTCAGATCACTGGACGGACGCTTGATAATGTTCATTATCAAAGAATGTTTGTTGAGTTGGACGCAGCGATTCGCATTGGTGAGGACCTATCAACTGTTTTGGAGAAACATCCACATCTTGTACCACCCATGGCCTCCAGAGTAGTGCATGTTGGAGAACAAGCTGGTTCCCTTGATGAAATGCTGGTGTATCTTGCTGGTTTTTATGAACAAGAAGTTTCAGAGGTGACAGAGAATTTATCTGATCTGCTTGAACCAATCCTTCTGATTCTCATTGGAGTTCTTGTTGGAGGTTTAGCACTTTCGATAATGACGCCTATTTATCAAGTGATCGGCTCGTTTTAGTATGTCTTATTCACAAAGAGGTTTTACTTTGATAGAGGTAATTTTGAGTGTTGCGATCATTGTTGTCATTTTTGGACTTTCAACTTTTGGTGCGGTGAAGTTATCAAACCGACTTTATGTTGCGCCGGCAGACACAGGACTGATCAACATATTTTCGACAGCGGCCAGAAAATCAAGAGACGGATCTGGGCAAAGTGACTGGGGGGTATATCTTCCATATAACGAGATCAGCCGCGCACTAAATGAGATCATCGTGTTTAAAGGCTCAAGCTACGCATTGAGAGATTCTGATTACGATGTGAGTTATCGTTTCTCTGACACAACTTTGTTTGTTGATGTGTCTCTTTCAGGCGCATCTCCCTCGTCTGGTGATGACCATGAGATTGTATTTTCAGTATTAACAGGCCAGACAGATAATTACGGCACCATCACTCTCACGGTCTTTGGTCAGGAGCGTGTGGTGAGTGTTGGTGAGGATGGAATCCCGACACGAGAATATTAGATATGTCAGCTGTGAAAGATAATGAAATCGGATACGCCATGCTAGAGATACTTCTTGCCATCTCACTGGCTGGTCTTTTTTTTACTGCAGCGATTGGAATGTTCATGACCGGGAACAATGTCAGCGCTGAGGCACTATATGAACAAAAGGCAATCTGGTTCGCTCAGCAGGGGCTTGAGGCGCTAAATACAATTACCTTTACAGATTTAGCACTCACACAGACGGGCTCACTCACATTTGCTGCAGATCAGTGGACTCTTGGGACCTCAGCACCACAATCATTAGATGGTGGGTTTACTAGAACGGTGAAGGTTGAGGAGACGGAGCGTGACGTGTCATGTAATACGGTTGCAAGTGGGGGAACGGTTGATACGGATAGTTATTTTCTAGAGAGTACTGTTTCTTGGACCGATCTTAAGGGTCAGTCAAAAGATGTGTCTGTCAGATCACTGAGAACAAACTGGGAAGATCCTACTGGCGATTGCTTTGCATCAGACTGCTCCCAACTTGAGTGGGATGTTCTTGGCTCCAGCTGGTTTGGTGGAAAACAATTGCGAGAGATTTATATAACGAATAATACTGGAGAAACAAAAGAGATTGAGGGGATTACCATTTGGTGGGATAACGCTGCAGAGCTTCAGCAAATCTTCTTTGATTCTGGAAAGGTTTGGTCGAGTTCTGGACCAGGTACACCGTCTGGTAATCAGGTGAGTGGAGCGGAGATTCACATAGTCAGTGCGGATATCCTCGATGGTCAAACTGTTGAAATGCATAAGACTCAGTTTACTCAGAACATGTTTGGTACAACAATTTCAGTAATGTATGAGTGTGATGATGGGTCATCGATTACATTTGGTCCATTTACACCAACGTACTAGCTATGAATTTAAAAGGCTTCAGCTTACTAGAGACAGTTATATATATCGGACTTCTAAGTCTCTTGCTTTCGTCTACTGTTGTGTTCTCTTTGGGACTTCTTCAGAAAGTTGATGTGATTGATTCTAGGGTAAGGATGGAGGAAAAGGCTGCCCTGGTACTTAATGAGCTTTCAAATGAGATTACGCAGGCTCAGTCAATTAATATTACGGGGTCAACCTTGGGAGTGGATGGTAGCAGCTTAGTTTTTGTCGATGCAACAGGGGTAAGTGTGACGATTGATCGGACCACTGACAGTGTAGATTTTCCAGGTGGTGCCCAAACAGTTAACAGGTTAAGAATTCAGCGAGGGGTTACTGCAGATTGGCTTACGGATGGAGATATCTCGGTTGAGTCTTGGAATGTTCAAGCGGTGCGCAATAGCGCGAGCACACTCACCGGTTTAAATATAGAGCTGAACCTTGATTTGATGAATGACGATGGTTCACCGTTCAGGCAGGCTGAGTTTGATGCCTCAACAACGATTAGCTTAAACGGTCAAACATCTGAATTATGATACAAGACAATGAAAATGGAACCGTACTGCTATTTACTGTCTTGATCATTGGACTTGCATCTGTGGCTGCTTTTACGATTCTCTCAAGGTCTGCGATTGACACATTCCTTGATGGGGAACAGCAGGAGGACTCTCAAGAGGTGAGTGCAGACCTCTATGGGTGCCTCGATGAACTATTACTACAATTCAATATTGATTCGGAATACAGTGAAACTACAATCGACACTGTCGACGCTCAATGTTCAGTGATAATCGCTGATGTTGGTGGTTATGACAGAACAGCTGATATAACACTGACAACAGGGGGTATTTCACGAGGATTACACGTAGAATTAGTAGCTATTCCCATAGCGGTTACATCCATATCAGAGCAATTCTAATGCTTGACCCATTTGGTCGATTTCAGTAAACTACCGTCGTTCCGTAGTAAATCTCTTGAAAATGGATGAGATGGTGGTGAAGATTTGAGTGCACGATCGAATCGTACTGAAAGGTACGGTGAGGGAGAACGCGAAAATCTGAGCCAGCAGATCGCCAGTTTCAAGGGATTTACATATGGGCATGTAGCTCAGCTGGTTAGAGCGCGTCCCTGATAAGGACGAGGTCGGAGGTTCGAGTCCTCCCATGCCCACCACTCGGGGGCGTAGCTCAGCTGGTTAGAGC
>JABMNZ010000014.1 GCA_013204395.1 Parcubacteria group bacterium | reverse complement strand
TAGTTTAATATATTGAAAAATAACAGTAATTTCAGGTTCTGGCAATTTCTGTCAATTTGTGACAACAGTGAATAAACAAACTCATAACCTGAAGGTCGTTGGTTCAAATCCAACCCCCGCAACCAAAAAAGTATCACCAACGGTGGTACTTTTTTATTTGATATTTTTTTGACTTTATTCTCCCAACGCTTTTTGGATAACCTTATCTACAAGGTGTTGCTTGATCCTCATGCCTCCATCACAACGGATTCTGATATGTTGTGGATGTCCTGTCCACGCGTCCCAGATTGCTTGGTCGAGTTTCGTTGCGGTTTCAACGCTCTCAAGTCTGTGGGTATTGGAAGTATTTTCGTAGGCCTCTGGATCGCCGATTGCCATGCTTTCAAGATGAATCACAGTGTCATAGCCATCAATAATTTCTTGTGCGTTTAGACTGTTTAGATCACAGAACGCTTGTTTTCCTCCAATCGTGTAAGCCCCCCCATCTAGTGTTCCTCGGTCACAGACTATGACAGTTTTGCCTGCGGCCAGAGCTTCTGTTTCGGCTTCCGCTTCTAGTTTCATCTGAGCGTTCATGACTGCGCTTTGAAAGGTATTTTGCCACTGGGGTGTTGGTTCAGATCCTTCTCGTTGGTAACCTTCGTCAAAAAGCTTTGTGGCCACTTCTGGAACAAACACGATCCTATCTTGGTAGTCTTCTTTGAGTTTGTTGAAGATGGTTGTTTTACCAGCACAGGGGCCGCCGGTGAGGACAATTTTTTTGATATGAGTCATGGTTATGACTTTATTAGAAAGATTTTCTCGCAAAAAAATAGAGCCGAAAAGGCTCTGATGTTTCAGAGCTCATGTCTACCGCTCAAACTTTTTAAGCGAAGGCACGAACTCTCTTCCGGTTTTGAGCCGGATGATTCAGTTATCTAGTGAGAGAATACGTGAAAAGTTTGGTTTTGTCAATGGTTGGATTGATGGGAGGGAATCGGGCCAGTATTTCTGGCCAGAATAATCTCTTGTCAATCGAGTTAAAATACGATATATTCGCTCTGCCTATATGGCGGCTGGATAGCTCAGTTGGTTAGAGCGTGGGACTCATAAGCCCGAGGTCGAGGGTTCAAATCCCTCTCCAGCTACCAGAAAAACCTTCAGGCAACTGGAGGTTTTTCTTTGCCGGGATGGCGGAACTGGTAGACGCGTAGGTCTCAAACACCTATATGGGTAACCATGTGCGGGTTCAAGCCCCGCTCCCGGCACCACAAAAAGTAGCTCCGATGTATTTCGGAGCTGTTTTTTTAATCACTCCAATGCGTTATAATATTCCCACTGCTATGGCTCATATTATTTCAGTAGTGAATCAAAAGGGAGGAGTGGGGAAGACAACAACGGCTTTAAATTTAGCTGCTTATTTAGCTGATGCCGGAAAATTTGTCCTTCTTGTTGATTTAGATCCACAGGCGAATGCTACATCTGGACTGGGCATAGATCACAAGACCTTAGCCGCTGGAGTTTATGAGGGTCTCATTGGATCTCATAGTGTACGCAGCCTCATCCATAACACGGATCATCATGGCTTGAAGGTTCTTCCAGCTACTCAGGCGCTTGCTGGTGCTAGTGTGGAGCTTGTGAATGCTGATGAGCGCGAGCACTTTCTACGCAAGGCACTCCTAGAGGTCCGTAATGATTACGACTACATTTTTATCGACAACCCGCCATCTCTCGGTATGCTGACGCTTAATGGCCTTACGGCTGCAGATTCGGTTCTTATACCTGTTCAGGCCGAGTATTACGCCCTTGAGGGCCTCACTCAGCTTTTGAACACAGTGAATTTGGTACGTGAGAACATAAAGCCGTCCCTTGAGGTGATGGGTGCAGTGATAACTATGTACGATGGTCGGACTCGGTTGTCTAGAGAGGTTTTAGAGGAGTTGTATAGATATTTTCCTGACAAGATTTTTAGATCAGTCATTCCTCGATCGGTTCGTTTGGCAGAGGCGCCGTCATTTGGAAAAACTATTTTAGGATACGACCCATCATCCAAAGCCGCCAGATCTTATGAGAGGCTAGCGAGAGAATTCATGTTGCGCGAAGAGGGAAGAATTTAAACAAGATTGAGCTATGAGTCGAAAATCAGCTTTGGGACGAGGGCTAGGCTCCTTGATCCCACACAAACAAACATTAACTGAGCAGGTAATTCCTTCGGCTGCCACAATAGTTTTAGAAGTGGCGCCAGGTGAGATCAAACAGAATCCTCGGCAGCCAAGGACTCATTTTTCTGCCAGTGACCTTGAAGACCTTATTGGATCAATAAAGGAGCATGGCATTCTTCAGCCATTGGTTGTAACGCGCAGTAACGGAGAGTACGAGCTTATTGCTGGTGAGAGACGTTTGCGCGCTTCACAGACGTTAGGGCTGGCCACCGTGCCTGTTATCGTGCGTGAGGCAGATGATCAGTTAAAGCTCGAGCTGGCTCTTATCGAAAATATCCAGCGCCAAGACCTTAATGCCGTTGAGGAGGCGATTGCTTACAAGGCTTTGGTGGACGAGTTTAATCTTACACAGGAGCAAACAGCGAAGAGAGTCGGGAAGAGTCGATCGGCTGTGGCGAATATTATTCGATTATTAGATCTTGAAGAAGAGATGTTGCTGGCACTAAGAGATGGAAAGATCATGAAGACGCATGCACGCACACTTTTAGCAGAGTCAGATGAGAAAAAGCGATACGATATATTCATGGCCATGTTAGACGGGGGTATGACCGTCCGAGAGGCTGAGGCACGTGCAAGTAACACGGGAACAAAAAAACAGCACGGGGTATCAAGAAAGGATCCAAACATTCTCGCGCACGAGAAAAAACTTCGAGAGATTCTTGGCACCAAGGTGGATATCAAAGAACAATCAGGAAAGGGAAATATTTCTATAAGTTTCTACTCACGAGAGGAGCTACTAGAACTGCTAGATCGATTGATAGGATAAACTCACAAAATCAAACACGACTCGCGATGAGTCGTGTTTATTTTTTCGCTTTCTCTCTTCCTTTGAGAACCTCCGCAAACCAACCCTTAACAGTGTTACGGGTGGCGTCTTTGATTTTGTTTCTTGCGTGACGTGTTTTGACGAACTTCAGCCAGTCAGGATTTGGTCCACGGCGGTTCTTGTCTGTGACGATTTCTACAATGTCACCTGACTTAAGCGTCGTGTCCAAGTTACGCATGATTTCGTTTATTCGTGCGGCTGTGCATTTGTTGCCAACTTCAGAGTGAATGGCATAAGCGAAGTCTATAGGGGTGCCACCTTCTGGGAGATCAATCACATCGCCTTGGGGGGTAAAGACGAAGATTCGATCTCTAAAAACATCTATTTTCATCACCTCTAGTTGCTCCATGAAGTCTTTTTTGCTCTGGAGTTCTTTTTGAATTTGGGCGAGCTCCTCCATCCAACGAGTATTTTTTACCGGCTTATGCGAACCCTCTTTATAGCGCCAATGAGCGGCCACGCCATATTCAGCGAGCTCATGCATTTCTGTGGTTCGAATTTGAAATTCAACTATTTCCCCATTTTCTGTAAACACGGTTGTGTGCAGCGATTGATAGCCGTTGGGTTTTGGTTGGGCAATGTAATCCTTGATACGGCCAGGTACCGGGCGCCAATTTTGATGCAGTAAGCCAAGGGCCATGTAGCATTCTTCTACGTCACTTACAATTATACGCACGGCAATGAGGTCGTAAATTTTACTTAGGTCACCTTGGTAACGATTAAGTTTTTTGTGAAGTGAGTATAGGCGTTTAACTCGTCCATGAACTTGGAAATCTGAAATGTTTGTTTGGGCTAAGAACTTTTCTATCTGGTCGATGATACGACTGGCATAGGCCCCTTTTTCACGGACCTTAATGTCCATGATATTCTTCATTCTCTCGTATTCTTTGGGTTGAAGGTAGGCAAATGATCCGTCCTCAAGTTCACCCTTAAATTCACTCATTCCGAGACGGCCAGCGATAGGAGCGTAGATCTCCATGCTTTCACGTGCAATGCGTTCTTGTTTATGCTTTGGCATTCCATAAAGAGTAGACAGGTTATGAAGGCGGTCAGCAAATTTCATGAAGACCACTCGCACATCGCTGGCCATGGCTAGAAACATCTTGCGCATGTTTTCTGCGTATCGATCTGCCCCACGGTATTTAATGGTGTGCTTTAGCTTTGTGACACTATCTACCAATGAGGCGATGTCGCTTCCAAAATGTTTTTCAACCGTTTCAACGGTAATGTCTGTGTCTTCAACAACATCGTGCAAGAGTCCGGCCACAACAACGTTCATGTGAAGTCCCATTTCAGCTAGTCGGTAGGCTACGGCGATTGGGTGACTGATAAACTCATGTCCTGTTAGGCGTTTCTCTCCCGCATGGGCTTTACTAGCCATTTCAAAAGCACGCCGAAGTGTTTCGACATCTGGCACACTGTAAGTATCTTGCACGAGACGTTCTAGTTCGTCGTATGTGCGCACAATATCTTGCATACTCTTAACAATACTGTGGAAATGGGTCGGTGTAAAGAGAATGAGCCATTGACAATTAGGTGTTTTTGTGCTATTTTTAGAGCAATTAATTGTGTAAATATGCGCGATAAACATAGACCAAGACGCTCTGATATGCCAGACGACAACAAGGACAAAAAAGTAGGTTCTGAGCCTGGTAAGCCAAAATCAAAATCAGATTCAGTTTTGCCACCACCGTTGGTTATGTCGCGAGATCGTAGTCCAGATGCAGGCAAGGCATCACCTGGCGATTTGGAGGCGGCGGCAGAGGCGGCGGAAGCCATAGCCGCACGTCTTGACGCTGATACTCCAACGTCTCCTGATTCAGAGCCACCATCACCAGATGATGCTCCACCAGCTCCAGATGGGGAGCCTGTGGTTGTTGAAGCTGGTGAGCTCGATGAGCTGAATCCACTTGATGGCAACGTTTCAAAACTTGAAAGAATGCAACAACTTGGAAAAGCAGGTTGGGAAGGATCTAGCGGTGCACGAGGTGTAGGTGCTGCTGCTCTTGATACAACGGGAAGGATTGGTTGGAGTGCGACCAAGTTAGCGGGACGCACGGCCGTCCGTGTTCTTGATCGAACGGGCTGGGGACTAGACAAGCTTGGCGACTGGATGCTTCGACAGAGTGCAAAGATTAATAAAGGCAAGCCTTTTTTTGGTGTCCCTACACTTGTAAAAGGAATCGATTGGTTAAAAGATAAAACAGGATTTAAAGAGAGGCTTGGGGCACAGTTAAAAAAGAACAAAGAAGAAAGGAAGAAACTTGCAAAGAAGGTCTATGATCAAATGATCAAAGATGAGGTAAAGTGGTACAAAGACTTGAGTGCAAAAGAAAAGAAAGCAAAGCGTGAAGATAAGATTAAGAAACGGTTTGGAGAGGAGGCTGGCGCATTCCTGATCGATGAATTTCCAGAAGAGCATCAAAATTTAGATAGAGAAGATGATGAGCCAGCCGCACCTGCTGCACCAGTAGCAGCGGCTGCATAATAAAACTGGATCCCTTAGCGGGATCCAGTTTTATTATTCTTCAGTTTTCTCTGTCTCTTTCTACTTTGTCACCTTTTTTTTAGTGACCTTCTTTTTTTTAGCTTTTTTCTTGACTGCTTTTTTTACGACTTTCTTCTTTGCTCCGCGACCAGGTCCTTTGGCTCGTTTTGTCACAAGCATTTCAATGGCAACTTCTCTGGTTATGTCTGCCGGTTCGCGAGTTTTACCTAATGAAGCATTCGTTTCACCATCGGTAATGTATGGCCCGAATCGACCATGCTTCATAAGTATCTCACCCTTAGTGGTTGGATCCTCTCCAAATTCAGCGATTGGTGTGGCCATTTTTTTCTTCATCTCCGCAGCTTCCTTCAAGACCACTCGTGCTTGAGCCTCATCTATTTCAGCTGGGTCATAGGGGTCCTTGATAGATGCTGTTACTTCTCCTGCCCTCAGGTATGGACCAAATCGTCCTTGAGCGGCAAGAATTTGTTCACCTTCTTCTGTGACACCTAAGTCTCGTGGAAAAGAAAGGCACTTGAGAGCTTGTTCAAAGGTGACACTTTCAATGTTCATACCCTTTAGTAAAGAGGCACTTTTTGGTTTCTCTTTCCCAGCGTCTTTATCTTCTTTATTATATTCTCCAACCTGGACGAATCCACCAAAGCGACCAGATTTTACGATGATTGGGAGCCCAGTCTGCTCATCTTTTCCAAGAACGCGGTCGGGCATGATGTCTTCTCGGGAAAGTTCTTTGGTTTTGATTTCTAGATTTTTAATGAATGGACCGTAAAATGCCTCGAGCGTTGGGACCCACCTAACGGTTCCTTCTGCGATCTCATCCAATGTGCGTTCCATGGTCGCGGTGAACTCGTAGTCTACGATCTGATTAAAGTGATCTACAAGTAAGTCTGTGACAATCAGGGCGATGTCTTGTGGGTAAAGTTTTTTGTTATCGTCACGCTCTGCATACCCACGGTCAATGATGGTGCCGATGGTTGGGGCATAGGTTGAAGGTCTTCCAATTCCATGTTCTTCCATGACTTTTACGAGCGTAGCATCAGAATAACGGGCGGGCGGCTCGGTAAAATGTTGGACTGGGACTATGGATTCTGTTTGTACGTTTTCACCTTCAGTAAGAATAGGGAGGATTTTTTCTTGAGCACTTTGGTAAACTTTCATGAAGCCATCAAAAGCTATCGTGCTGCCGTTAGCACGGAACACGTATTCTTTTGCTGTGAGATCCACACCAGTACGATTCAGTTGTGCGGAAGGCAGTTGAGAGGCGACTGTGCGACGCCAGATTAGGTCATAGAGCTTCAGAGCTTGTGGTTCAAGTCCCGTTTGAATTGAGTCTGGAGTAATCGTTACATCTGTTGGACGAATGGCTTCATGGGCTTCCTGGGCACCTTTCTTTTTTGTTTTGTAGCGCTTTGGTCCCTCTACATACTTCTCGCCAAAGCTTTTTGAAATAAAATCCTGAGCTTCAGTTAAAAATTTTTCTGCCATGGTAAGTGAGTCCGTACGCATGTAAGTAATACGTCCCGTCTCGTAGAGTTGTTGTGCCAAGCGCATGGTTTGTTTTGCGCTGAATCCAAGTTTGTTGTTTGAATCAATTTGAAGAGTTGATGTGCTGTAGGGGGTTGGAGGAGCTTTCTTCACGAGCTTTTTTTCAACGTTCCCCACGGTCATTTGTTCACCTTCAAGATCATTTACGATCTTCATTGCATCAGCTTCAGTGGGGATACCCAACTTTTCTAATTTCTGTTCGTTGATGGACTTGAGTTTGGCCGGGAAGCTGGCGCCTTCTTTTTCAAAGATCCCGTCGATGGTCCAGAATTCATCTACTTTAAACGCTCTGCGCTCGCGCTCTCTTTCAACAATTAAACGCATGGCTACTGATTGCACACGACCTGCGGAGAGGCCACGTCGCACTTTCTCCCAAAGAAATGGCGAGAGCTTATACCCAACCAAGCGATCCAGTATGCGTCTGGCTTGCTGCGCGTGTATGAGATTCAGATCAAGGGTTCGAGGATGCGCCACCGCTTCGTCTACGGCCGCTTTTGTAATTTCATGAAACGTGATCCGCTTTGTTTTTTCAGGATCTAGTTTTAATACCTCAGCCACATGCCAGGCAATAGCTTCTCCTTCGCGGTCTTCATCCGTCGCGAGATAAATCTCATCCGCTTCCTTGGCAGCTTTTTTTAGGGCCGTAACCGCCTTCTTTGAACGTGTGGGAATGGTATAGGTTGGTTCAAAATGATTCTCAACGTCAACTCCAATCTTACTTTTTGGTAAATCGCGAATATGACCAAAAGACGAGAGAACAGTGTAATCATTGCCCAAATACTTTGAAATTGTTTTTGCTTTTGTCGGTGACTCGACAATGAGTAGTTTATGCATGTGACAGTATTAGTAGCGGCTCAAGAAAAAAGCGTCAAGTCGAGTTATCTTCTAGTGTAGTAGCCAGCCCCTTCATGTCGAATGGCATTTTTAATCTCCAGAAGGGAAAGAAGACTGTTTACTTTAGGTGTTGGGATGTTTAATGCACGGACAAGTTCATCTAAATGTGTGGGGGTTTTACTGAGTTTGTCTATGAGATTTCTTTCTTGGATATTTGCGGGTTCGTAGGGGGGTTGCGATGGCTTGGCCGGTTCAATACCTATGATATCGGCTGAACAGGTGGTTGGTGTTGCTCCTAGCTTTATCAGGTTGTTTGGTCCTTCTGAGAGCGGTTCGTGAATCGATCCTGGCACAGCGTACACATCTCGATTACTTTCTAATGCAGCGCGGGCCGTAATGAGTGACCCAGATTTCAGTGCCGCTTGTGTGACAAGTGTTCCGTGACACATCCCTGCGATGACTCGGTTTCTAAAAGGAAAGTGGTGCTTTAATGGTGGGGTGCCAACGGGAAATTCCGAAATGAGAGCTCCGCCTTGCGAAATGATCCGTGAGGCAAGGGCACGATTTTGTGAGGGATAAATACTTTGATTGTCTATTCCGGAGCCTAGTACGGCTAAGGTGATGCCCCCAGCTTGCAGAGCTGCATCGTGTGCCGCTGCGTCTACACCGTAGGCAAGTCCACTGACAATTACGACTCCTTCGCGAGCAAGATCTCCCGTGAGGTCTTCTGTGACACGTAGGCCATAACTTGTCGCTTTACGCGATCCAACGACGGCGATGTGACGACGTTCGGGGTCAGGTAATTCTCCACGAATGTAGAGTACCGCCGGTGGGTCGTAAATTTGTTTTAAGAGGGAAGGGTAAACCTCATCTTGGACCGTGAGGGCTTGTATTCCATGGAGTTCCAATTCTCGCATGAGGGCATCTGGATTTATGTGGATGCGTTCTTGGAGAAAGCGACTAGTGATTTTTGGTTCTATGCCAGATTCGATCAGTTGGCTTGCAGATGCTTCAAATGCTCGTTGCATGTCAGGGAAGCGACGCGCGAGTCTTGCCATTCGCACAGCACCGAATGGACCAAAATGTGTGAGAGCAACCCAGTAGGGAAGGTCAACTTGCATAGATTCTTTCAATCACTTGATCGATAATCTGTGGGAGAGCTTCTTGCTCGTCTTTAGAGAATGATTGGAGAACAAACTGGTCTAGTGGGGTGTCTGTATGTGAGGGTCTTCCAATCCCGACACGTATGCGATGCACGTTTGTTCCTTTTGGTAAGGAGGAGAGGACGGAATCCATTCCACGATGTCCTGCGGCACCTCCGCCTGTCTTTATTCGCACATCTCCAAAGGCAAGGTCAGCGTCATCATAAATGATCGTAACGTCTTCAATGGTCACGGGATACTTGTTCATGATGGCTAAAAGTGATCGGCCTGAAATATTCATGAATGTTTGTGGTTTTGCAAGCAGAATTCGTTGATCTCCCAGTTGCCCTTCTGCCAATAGTGCTTCGACCGAACGTTTTGGTTTGAACGCTACTTCAAGTCTCTGGGCTAATTCATCGAGAACTAAAAAGCCCACGTTGTGACGAGTGAGCTCATACTCTTTTCCTGGATTTCCTAAGCCAATGAACGTTTTCATAGAAAGGTGTTAGTGACTCTTGCTCTTAGTTTGCCACAGATCGTGCTAAGAGAACCTTGATTCTTACTGGAACACCTTCAAGATTAAATTCTTCACGAAGACGATTCTCTAAATATCGCGTGTAACTAGGGTGAAGGGTATCAGCTCGACGAGATTTTATCATTAGATCAAAGACGGGTGGAGCAGTACTCACCTGTTTAAGACCAAGAAGTTTTGGTGCCTTAGGACCTTTACCCAAAGAAGGTTTATGCTTGATTTGTGCTTTCTGCAAAAACTCACCAAGGGCATTTGGATTAATTTCGGTGACACGACGCTCAGCTAAAACATCTATCTGATCGAAAAGTGTTTTCACTCGCTGCCCCGTCAGTGCGCTGACAAACATCACAGGAGCCCACTTAATAAATGGAAGGGAAGCACTGATGTAATCTCGGTACTCATTCATGGTTCCAACATCCTTTTCTTTTACGAGATCCCATTTGTTTACAACAATTATAACAGAAGAACCAGAATCTTTTAGAATGCCAGCGAGGGTTTTCTCTTGAGTTCCAATTGGTTCAGTGGCATCAATAACTAAAATTGTAACGTCCGCGTAACGGATAATCCATTCGTTTCTACGCACAGCTGCCGCTTCAAGTCCGCCACTTTTACGAACCTTACCCTTCTTACGCATCCCAGCGGTGTCAATAAAAATGTATCGCTTGTCTCGATGGACAATCAAGGTGTCGTTTGGTTCGCGAGTTGTGTGGGCTATTGGAGATGTGATGAACCTGTCTTCACCTATGATTGAGTTTAGAAGAGTTGATTTTCCAACGTTTGGTTTACCGATGACAGCAACCTTTGTTCCACGCTCTTCTTCTGGTTCAACGGCAGGCTTTCCAATCTCGTCTAGTTTGTCATAGATAACATCAAGTAGATCACCCAGACCTGTTCCTCGAGCTGCGGAAATTGCTATTGGCTCAGGGAGCCCAGGGAACTGCCATTCTTTCTCATGAACACTTAAGCGTTCAGAGTGTTTCTCAGCCTTGTTTCCAACAACGATTACCGGCTTTCTAGAGAGATTACAATATTCTGCTAGTTCATGTTCTTGTGGTAGTGGGCCAGCTTTTAAGTCCACAACAAACAAGATTAAATCCGCGAGTTTAATGGCAAGTTCTGCCTGTTTCTTGATGTTTAACTCAACTTCATCCTTTATATTTACGTCCAAGCCTCCTGTATCAACGAGGCGAACAATACGACCTCTCCAAAGGCAGTTTCCTTCATTTCGGTCACGAGTTGTCCCGGCAATATCAGAAACAAGCGCCTTTTGTTGTTCCAAAAGGCGGTTAAAAATAGTTGATTTTCCAACGTTTGTGCGCCCTATGAGGGCTATTGTTGGGATTGACATATTAGTCTAAGAGGGCTAATCCGGAGGCACTCTCTCCTAAAATGATCAAAAAGTCCAGGTTTTCCTGAGTGGCCAAGCTCTCGTAGTCTTCATCTGAAAAGGCGAGTTCTTTGGGGACTATATCGCTGGAGATCATCCAGCCAGTTGCACTGAGTGTTACATCTGCTTTTAAAAAGTCTCGTAAAGCTTTCAGTTCTTCGGAGCGTTGTCCATTTGTGAGGTCATAGATCACGGTGTGCTCATAGTTCCGCGAAGCAGCATTGCCGATCGATGTCACGTCAAAACCCTGTCCATCTAAAAGTTGGCTTGTTCTAAATGCGAGTCCTGTCATGTTTGTTCCGTTCTGTATTTCTACTCGCACGAACTTTGGTTTGTCTTCTGGGGCATCCGCGTATTGTGGAGAGAGTTCTTCGTCGGGAGTGAATATGTTCTTAGCAATATTTTGTAGCGGAGACCAGTCATCATTTCGTGGAAGCAATACATAAGCTCCATTGAGGACGGTCGCATAAAGAGGGGAACTTTCAGATGCGTCGATGACATGGTGGACGATTGATTCAGAAGTCAGGTGTTTCAGCTCTTTGGCAAGAGCAACGATCTCCCATACATCTAGGTTGGTTGCGATGTTAGACTTCATCGCCTCCATAAGTTTTGAAATTCTTGTTGGGTTTAAAAAAGTTGAGGCAGACAGGACCTTGTCTTTTACTGCCAGGATAACTTTTTGTTGGCGTTCTGAACGAGCAAAGTCAGAACCTTCACCGTTGTTACCATGACGTGATCGCACAAACTTCAGTGCGGTGTCTCCGTCCATGTGAGTCCAGCCTTCATAAAAAGTAATGGACTCGTATCGACAAGAATAATCGATAACGACCGGCTGATTATCTTCCTCCATAGCCTCTTCCAAAATCCCTTTTTCTTCTTCGGGTACATCTAAAATTTCTGCTATCTCCACAACCGTGGTTGCGTCTGCGTATACCTCATCTTCTACTGGGTCGTTGTAGCCACAGTTATCAAATTCCATTCCGTGGCTTGGATAGTCTTGATCTGTAAAAGTATTTTCAACGTATACGTCTATCCCATTAAGTGCATCGATAAATTCTGCAAACCCATCAAAGTCAACACGCAGATAATATTGAATATCCTCATCAAGAACATCTCCAATGACCTGTGTGGCCAATGCTGGCCCTGCTCCAGGTTCGTCCATTTCGCCGTAGGCGTTAGCATGGTTAACTTTTCTGTACCCATAGCCAGGAATTGGAACGGTCATGTCGCGAGGAAGGGACATCATTCCAATCGAACCGTCTGATGGTTTGTAGCTTGTAAAAATGATCGTATCGGTAAGCTGTGGGCCACTGTGTCCTTCTCCACCAATGCCCATAAGCAAAAAGTTAACACGGTCGTCTTCTTCGCCAGCAAGACTGCGGTCATCTGAAGAAACAAGTTGCTTGATTGTGGAAAACAGGGAGATTGATGGGAATCCTCCACTACTGTCTGAGGTAGAAGTCACATGGTAGGAGAATACACTTCCTGCCGTAGCGGCAATTACCAAAAGAATCACGAGTCCACGGCCAAAAAAAAGAACCGGCGTTCGCTTTTGGCGGCGCGGGCGCTCTGGTAGCTTCTCCTTTAGAAGATCAACATTTACCTTGTTCATAATCAAAAGTATTGTAGTCGGAAAATCAGTATGATTCAAGTGATTGAGAAACTTAGATCTAGCAAAGGTATTGGGTTTTTTATCAGTCCGATGTTTGGTGCCCTGTGGCCGGAACCTTTGTTTTTTCTACGTGTCTTTCCAGATCGATGCTCACCTCGTCCAATATCGAGACATTCTCCTGGATCATGCAACCCTTGAGCAAACCCAGATTTTTTGATACGGTGGAAGAGCTTTTATGCCCTAAGGTATGAATAATCGCTTTTCTGTGTTTGAAAATAAGATTTATGATAAGTTCGGGCCCGTTGGGGGTCCTGTTGTATCCTTCTTAATAGAGGTGATTCAGATTGTGATGATTTCAAGTGCAATCATTATTCCGGTGCGTTATTTCCTTATTCAACCTTTTTACGTGAAAGGGGCTTCCATGGAGCCAAATTTCTACGATCATGAGTATCTGATCATAGATGAACTTTCATACAGGTTTCGTATCCCAGAGCGTGGAGAGATAGTGGTATTCCGTTATCCTCGTGAACCTAGCCAGTTCTTTATTAAGCGTGTTATTGCTTTACCTGGGGAGACCATCGAGATATCTGGTGGGGAAGTCATAATATATAACACGGAACATCCAAATGGTTTTAAGCTTGATGAAAGCTATCTTGTTGAGACAACAAGTGGTAAAGAGCGTGTAACACTTGGCCCAGAGGAATATTTCGTGCTTGGAGACAATCGCGATTCCTCTTTAGACTCACGTAGCTTCGGAGTTCTCCCATTAGATAATATTATTGGGCGAGTGTGGGTACGAGGACTCCCACTTTCTCGTGTAGGTACCTTTGATGTACCTGAATATAACCTCTAGACGTATGACTGCTAAGAAACACGATGAGACAGCAAAAAGTAATGATAAGGTGCCTGAGAAAAAGGCTGCCGAGGCCGTGGAAGAAGGGTCCGTACGCAAAGTAAAAACACCTGAACTTCTCAGGGGGTTCCGCGATATTCTTCCTGAGGATCAGGGAAGATGGAACATGGTGCGAGATGCGATTAGAAATATCGCTGAGGCCTATACGTTTGATCGGATTGACATGCCGATTTTGGAGCGGACAGATCTGTTCCAAAAGACTGTGGGTAAAGCAACAGATATTGTGGAAAAGGAGATGTACACGTTTACAGATCCATCTAATCGTTCTGTGTCACTTCGTCCAGAGGCAACCGCTTCTGCTGCGCGTGCCTACATAAATCATGGAATGCTTGACCGTCCGCAACCTGTAAAGTTGTGGTACATCGGACCAATGTTTCGACACGACCGTCCTCAGGCTGGACGCTATCGTCAGTTTAACCAGGCTGGATTTGAAAGCTTTGGTGTGCACGAACCTATTGTGGATGCACAATTAATTGTTCTCGGTGTACAGATTTTTAAAGATTTAGGATTGAGTGTGAAGGTTGATATCAACTCAATCGGAACACCAGAATGTCGTCAGGCTTATCTTGCAGAGCTTGTGGCCTATTTCCGACAGCACCGAAGTAAATTGAGTGATGAAGATAAGAAACGTCTTCAGAAGAATCCATTACGTCTTCTCGATAGTAAAGATGAGGTTACTGTAGAGCTTCTAGATGGCGCTCCACAAATTCTTGATTGGCTTGATGAGAAATCAAAAGAGCATTTCATGAAAGTACTTGAGTTTCTTGAGGAGGTAGAAATTCCGTTTACACTGAATCCATACTTGGTTCGAGGCCTTGATTACTACAGCCATACCGTATTCGAGTTTCTTTTAGTGGATGATAAAGGAGAGAAATCTCAAAATGCTCTTGGTGGAGGTGGACGTTATGATGGTCTTGTAGAATTGTTGGGTGGCCGTGAAGAAACACCCGCTTGTGGTTTTGCCCTTGGGATTGAACGTATCGTGCGCGCACTTTCAGATAAAGGAATTGATCCACCGCAACGTCCTCAGCCACAAGTGTTCTTTGCACAGCTTGGTGATGCAGCCAGACGTGTTGGGTTGAATTTGTATGAGAGTTTTAGACAAGCGGGCATTCCTGTTGCAGAGGCATTTGGAAAGAATGCTTTGAAGGCACAGCTCGAAGCTGCAGATAAATTGAATGTGCAACTCACATTGATTCTCGGTCAAAAGGAAGTTCTTGATGGAACAATTATCATTCGAGATATGGAATCTGGTGCTCAGGAAATCGTTGACGTGAAGAAGGTGGTGATGATCGTTGAGAAGAAGCTTAGACGGGAGGAGGGGGTCGCTCCAGTCACACAATCTCCTGTTGTGGAGAAATAAGCCTTTCTGGGTTGACAAAAACGCTCAAATTGAGCAAAATCTTCGTGTATTAATAAAAACCCTTTAGATAGTAGAAAATTGTGATTAAAGTGAAGCGAAAAAAGAGTGAGAGTTTCGAGAGCTTGTATCGTCGTTTTGGACGACGTGTGCAGCAGAGTGGAAATATGCTCCAGGCTCGAAAGATTCGTTTTCATACTGGGGAACCAAGTAAGAATAAGAAACTCACGAGCGCTGTTCGTCGACTAACGGTTACTGCTAAGCGTGAGTACTTAATGCGCATTGGCCAGTTAGTAGAACGTCGCCGCCGTGGTCGACGCTAGATAAATGATTTTATGACGCTGTCTGAACAGATTACATCAGACATGAAAGATGCCATGAAGGCTAAAGCAAACGCAACGCTCTCTACGTTGCGTTTGTTGCGTTCTGCCATCAAGAATAAGGAAATTGATTTGCAACACGATCTTTCCGATGAAGACGTTTTGGTGGTATTGAAGTCGCAAGTGAAACAGCTAAAAGATTCTATTGAGTCTTATGCAGATGCTGGACGTGATGAGATGGTCAAAGATGCACAGGTGGAAGTTGAACTTCTAAGTGCCTATCTACCTGCAGAGATGGGGGACGAGGCGCTTGAGGAAATTGTTCGCACGGTTATTGAACAAACAGGTGCAAGTTCAAAAGCTGACATGGGGAAGGTAATGGGAGCTGCAATGAAGGCAGCTAATGGGGGAGCGGATGGTAACCGAGTTAAGGAAATTGTAATGAGGCTTTTGCCAACACTCCTTGTTGCGGTGATGGTAACTCTTAGTCAGACAACAACTGTCTTTGCTGCAATTCCTATTGCTGGAGATGGATCAACTTCCTTAATCACATCTGGCATGATGGTGGTTAGTTTACAAGCTTTCAGGGTGATCATTCTCTGGTTTGGGATCGGAGCGATCGTCACGATTCTTAACGGTGGTTTTCTGTATATGACATCATCAATGCGTGATGATTTGCACAATCGAGCTTTGAGTCAGATGACGACGGGAATTTTTATCAGCATGATCGTGGCCGCCACATTCGCCGCAACGACCGTTGTTCTTCAACAAATCGGATAACATCTACACATAAAAAAAACAGACCTGAGGTCTGTTTTTTCATATCCACAGTTTTCACTGCTCCTTTGGATGTAATTGCGATACAATGGGTGTGCGCAAAGGCGTACCAAACATGCAACGCCTGCTAACCCAAATTAAGCACCCTGTTTTCTCTCGCACGGCTAAGTTCGCCGTAGTGGGATTTTGTGTTTTAGCACTTTGGATTTTCTTTGGAGCTCACGATGTATTAGCACAGTCAACCGCGTTTCAGGACTTCGCGGATGCCTCTACCCTTTCTCAAGATTCCATAGGAATTATTATTGCTAGGATCATAAGGGTCTTCTTGGGGGTAACAGGTCTGATACTCGTTGTGTTGGTTGTGTACGCTGGATTCTTGTACATGACGGCACAGGGTGTTCCGGCACAGGTGGATAAGGCAAAGGCTATCCTTAGAAATGCTGTGATTGGGATGGTAATCATTTTTTCTTCCTATGCAATTACTACTTGGATTTTAAATGCTCTTTTGAATGCGGCGTTTTCTGGGAATACAGAAGCGATTGCTGATAGGTACTCAGATTCACTCAGCGCAGCGTTGGGGGGTGGTATTTTAGAAGACCATTATCCTGAGAGAAATGCCGTAGATGTTCCTAGAAACACAAACATTTTTGTAACGTTTAAAAAGCCAATAGAAGTCTCGTCCATTATTGATGGGTATGATTCAAATCCGCTATCAACGGATTTGAATACTGATAGCGTGAAGATTTTCAGAACCGAATTTGGTGAGTCAGATCCACTTCTCCTTACCTCAACTGATGTTGTGGTGTCTGTGACAGATGATCATCAAATCTTTGTATTCAATCCAGTTGGTTACCTTGGGAACCCAATTGACGACACAAATTACACGGTTCTTTTAACTTCTAACATTGAAACTGAATCTGGCGACCCTGCTTTTACATCGTCAGTTGGATACCCGTGGACCTTTGAGGTTTCAACAGAGATCGATCTAACACCTCCCTACGTCAAGTCGATCGTGCCTGTTGCTTATGTTCCTGCGTCACCCCTGCAAGAGGCTCGTAACGTGACCATTGAAATGAATTTTTCAGAACCAATGAATCCAATTGCGGTAACGGGAATTTTTGATCCAGATGTAGGCGAGAATTTCTCAATCATCAATGTTTTTGGCGACACAAGTGGACAGGTCAGAGGAACATTCGAGATTTCTAATGGATACAAAACCGTTGGATTCACAACCATGGATGCCTGTGGTGAGGACCCGTGTGGAGATCTCATCTATTGTTTACCTGGTCTGGAGGATATTGAAACGACTATCAAAGCGGCAACGCTAGATCCTGCTGATATTCCACAGGCAAGTATGTTGTCAGGGTTTGCAGATGGGGCCGTAGACGCAGCGAACAACTCACTTGATGGTGACAATAACTACGATGCAAATATTGCTGGAACTGCCTGTGGTTCAGATTCAGATTCGATTACTTGTAACGATGGGATTGCGACAAACGACAATTATGATTGGATGTTTAAAACATCCAATGATGTTGATATGACCGTCCCTCATATAGATGGAAGTTTCCCTGAGATTGGAACGGGGGAAATTAGCCAGACGGACGACGTGGCAAACACGTTTAATCGTCGTCTTAAGTCTTCAACACTCACAACAAATTCAGTTTCACTTTGGCCGGACCCTTATTATCCAATGTGGTTCACGGTGCGGAAAACAGATGATTACTATCCGTCTGGTATAGGGGATGGCATAACAGATGCTTCCGATACCGTTTTGATTAACCACCCCACGTTTGTGAGTCTTGAAGAGGAAGGGTGGGCTTATTGGCCGGTGTTAACCAACGCCATAAAAGGGAATAATCAGGTTTGTATGTATCCAGCCATGGATGAGGTTAGTAGTTGTGGAGATCCATTAACTTCACCTCGGACAGCATCTGCCCCCTACTGTTGTAGTGGGGTTCCACAGTCAACGGCTTGTAATACAGATGCCCAGGCGGCAATTATAACTCCGCCACCAACTGGAGATATTGTTCTTCCAGGAAATGAAGAAACAGAACTTTAGATCATGAAACGATTCCATTTTCCAAGTCTTATCGGATTACTTCTCGCACTGACATTCAGTGCGGGGATTCTGTTTGTGGCTCCGGGATTCGTTCATGCAAGTGCTCTGTCTGACTTTGGGGAAGCGGCTGGATTTTCTACAACAGCCACCGTTCCAATCATTGTCGCCAGGTTGATCCGTACGGCCATATCCATAGTGGGTATCTTGGCTGTCTTGCTCATCATCCTTGGTGGATTTAAGTTCATGACGGCCGCAGGGGACCCAACAAAGATTCAAAGCGCTAAGCGCGTGATTACCAACGCCGTTATTGGTCTCATTATCGTGTTCGCGTCCTTTGCGATCACTCAGTTCATTTTAAACACGTTGATTGGGGCAACGGGTAGCAGTATCTCATCAAGCTCCAGTAGCTACTCGGTTGCGCCAAGCTCTCTTCCACCAAGCAATGTTCTCTACCTAATGTCCGTGAATGATGAGTGTTCTGAGGCAATCACAAACCTTGAGCTTCAGTTCGTATTTAGTAAAACGATTGATGCAAGTAGTGTTGATGCGGGAATTCTCATCATAGACGTTTCTGTTCCAAGTACTCCAGTGGCGGTCCCGGGAGATTTTAGTGTGTCAGGAAAAAACGTAACGTTTGTCCCGTCCATGGTTTGTCCGGAGGACTCTGGGGAACGTTGTTTTAATGATTCATCAAACTATCAAATAACCTTGCCTCCAGCGGTGCTTCAGTCAACATCTGGTGGAGATATTCAGTGTTATCCGTCCTATCCTTGTACGTTTACCTTTACGACGGGAACAGAGATTGATACCAGCGGTCCAACCATTGAAATGGATGATCCAGACGATGGAGATCCTGTCTACCAAGACGGGTTAAATCGGTTATTGAGTGCAAACACGACAGACGATACGGGGGTCTCTACGGTGGACTTCTATGTTATCTCGAGTGGAAATCTCGTTTGGACATCCGGTTTGTCCTACTCAACGAACGGATCACTCTTAGGGGGTGATGTGAACAACACGTTCTTCACAAACGGAACACCGTTTGATGAATGGAATCCAGCGGGTTACGTAACAAACCAGCAGTATAAAATCTGGGCTGTCGGAAATGACTGTGCGGGGAACGTTGATACGTCTGAAAAGGTTAATATCATTTTGCGTGCGGCCAATTGTAATAATCTTGCCCCTGATACAATCGCTCCGTTTAATGAGACGGGTAGCTGTCTTCTTGGTGAGCCGTGTGATTGTGGTGGTGATGATTTAGACTCTCTCTACTACTGTGGTGCTTGTGCGGGAGACGCCTGTGAAAGTGATCTTGATTGCTCCACGGGTGAATGTGTTGATGGTGCCTGTGTAGAGCGAATAAAGATTATGGACATCTCTCCTGGAGATGGGGCCATCGGAAACCTTGTAACCATTGAAGGGATAAGTTTTGGTTCAACGCCAGGTACAGTGACCTTTTTGGGGGGCGCTGGAACGGCAGATGATGTGGTGGTCAGTGCTTATAGTTGTGACTCTGTTGTGCAGTGGACAGACACTGAGATTATTGTGCAGATACCTGCAGGGGCCGTGGATGGTCCACTGGCAGTGACTGATGCTGCATTTCCAACTCCAGAAACAGATACAACGATTGATAACTACGGACCAAACATTGGGGACTTTGATATCAATGCGATTGTGCGCCCTGGTATCTGTTCCTACAACCCAGCTAGTGCCCTCCCAGATGATTCTGTCGATGTAAATGGTATTCGTTTTGGAGCCACACGTGGAACCTCAGAATTTCTTCTTGGCGGATACACACCTGGAACGTATTTGTTATGGTCAGACACGGTTGTGGACGTCACTATCCCATTTGTGAACGCGGGTTCTTATAGGGGCCAGATACAAACAGGGGACAACGTTTGTATTGATTCGGGTGGGACAGCGACGGGACTAACTTGTTCAGATGATACAGATTGTTTGATTGCCTCTGGTGAAACCTGTGCCAGCGCATGGTGTTCAGAGACGCTTGATTACTGCACCGCAGACGATGATTGTGGAGTGAGTGGAGGAAGTTGTGAACCCATTCGTGTGGGCTCAAATCAGGTTCGCTTCACGGTGAATGATTCCTCTGCAGGAGAGACGCCAATTATTTCCTCCGTCGACACTGGATGGAAGGCTTGTGTGACCGCTTTTGCTACGGTTGGGGCCCATTGTGGTGACGATAGTGATTGTTCTAGTGGTGATACATGTGAAAATGTTGGTGACATGGGTCCTCCAGGTCAGTACATGACGATCTATGGAACCGGATTTGGTACAGCTGTGGGTTATGTTTGGTTAGAGAATCAACTTTCTGGCCTTCAAGCGCTTGGTGATTCCGAATTCCCAGATGTGTGTGAGGGTGATTTTTGGCATGACAATTACATTACCATCAAGGTCCCGGAAGAATATACGAGAGATCCTTCAGATCCGTCTGTGCCTGTAGACTTCACAACCTACGATCTTTCTGTTCAGCGCCAAGACAGCGGAGAATCTGCCCCAGTTGATTTTGATATTATCAATGATTCTGCGGGTCCGTCTGTTTGCCGCATCTCACCATCTGCGGGTCCGGTAGGGACCATGACAACGTTATATGGAGAGAACTTCGGTAGCTCACTTGGGACCGTTGAGTTTTATTCAGTTCTTACAACCACTCCTGGCGCTTGGACAAACAGTAGAATCACTTACGCCGAAGCTCCTGTTGGAGCAGCGACGGGACCAGTCTTTGCTACGGAGAGTGTAAATTCGTATACATCAAATTCGGTGAATTTTTCTGTGGGTGACTGCCGTGAAGACCAGAACCTCTGTGCCTCAGGGGAGAGTTGTTGTGGTGACGGAACGTGTTTAACAAGTTGTCCGGCTAATACCGCTGTTGCCAGCCATTACGCTTATAAAATCACTACCGGAGAAGTGCCAGCGGTTCCAGAAGTAGTCGTTGCCTGTACGGGTGGTTCAGTGCAGTCACCATCACCATGGGAAGGCTGGAGTGATCCGGAAGATATTTGTGTGAATGCCGTCATTCGCGCAGAGTTTACGCTCGACATTGACCCTCTGACACTAGATGCCACTACGGTGATGGTTGAGGAGTGTATTTTAGAGGATCCAATAACTGGACGATGTGATGATTCTAGTTGGGTCAGACTTGCGGATGCCTCAGGTACGATCTCAACACCCACCAGGGCGGTGATTTGGGCTCCTGCTGCTGATTTAGACCCAGACACGTATTACCGAGTCACTCTTGATGGCGATGGAGTACTTCCAGATATTAAGGCCACGGCTGCTGAGGGTGGTGGGTATTTGCAAAGAGACTATGTTTGGGAATTTAAGACGCGTGACAGTCTAGATTACTGTGAGGTTGGGAGTGTTCTCATGACACCAAATGATTACACCACTCGAGTTCCAGGTACGCTGGATTATTACGGGTCTCTTGTGGCAGCCAATGATTCTTGTATCAGTCTTTCTTGTAACGGATATAGTCTAGATTGGTCTTCGAATAATTCAGCAGCCACTGTTCCAGTCGTGGATCCACCGGTGAGTGATTGTTCAAATATTGTTACGGCTATTAGTGAGACTGTTTCTGGAGTGCCTGCAGTCATATCGGCTTTTGTAAACGAGGCCGAGGGAAATCCAAGTGGTTCAGGTGACCTGGTCATCAATTTTGTCGATCCAAGGGTGAGTGAGTATTTCCCAAATTGTTCAGCGGCTTGTGTGAACGCATTGCCTTGGGCGGAGTTCAATACAGACATGGTGTCCAGCTTTACCTATGGGGGCAACGTGAAGCTTTTTGAATGTTCTGATTCACTTTGTCATGTAGATGAGCTTACTTATATTGACGCGGCTTTAGAGTTTGTGAGTTCCGTTTCTTTCTCAAATGATCCAGACACCATTCAGATCCAGTTTGATACAAATGAAAACATGACGAAGAATACCTGGTATAGGGTATGGATCGATGGAAGTGTTGTGTCTGACACAGGAGTACCGCTTGACGAGTCTGGTTCTAACTATGGAACAGCGGCCAATCTGTACTTTCCAGATGATTTTTCTTGGAAGTATAAAACAAAGGATTCTGATGTTGTCTGTAGTATTGACTCAGTTGCTGTCAGTCCAGCCCTCGCAAACATGAGCTATATCGGTGATCGCGCAGAGTTTAACGCGACGGCTTTTGGGGCTCCAGATGACTGCTCCGTGACAGGACAGGCATTGCAGCCGGGTTCGTATATATGGGACGCATGGGTTTCAACGGATAACCCTAACAGAACAGGTGTAGCAACAGGTTCCTCTACGATTGCAGGACAGGTAGATATTACGGGGTACATGGTGTCCGATGGAACCATAGAACTAACAGATGAATTCCCAGCCTACTGTAATAGCTCCTGTTTATCTGCGGGGGCGCCGATTACCGTATTTGAGTCTGTCTGTGGAAACAGCATCGTTGAAAATGGTGAGGATTGCGACAACACGAGTGCGTTTTGTAACAGTGCCTGTCTGTTTGACACAACAGTGGTTGTTCAGTGTGCTGAGCAGTGTGTGGGTTCTGGAATCACCTGTGAGGTGGATAGTGCCTGTGATGAAACATGTCAAAACTCTTTTTGTACAAGTGCCGTGGCCACCTCGACCCTTGGTGGTGCTGGAGATATTTGCGCGTACGATGCAGATTGTGTGAGTGGATTATGTAGTGATGGACTCGTTTGTTATGACTATGAAGATGCTGGAGACACGTGTTCCAGTGACGGTGCGTGTAGTAGTAATTCCTGTGTAGGGGCCTGCTCCATTTCACTAGTTGCCTGTTCGAATGGATCTTCTACATCTTGTCCTTACGTGAGTGGAGATACCTGTGAGACTACGGGAAGTGGTTGTTGTGGAGATGGAATTGTAACCGCATCAAATGGAGAAGAATGTGACGATGGTGATATTGTTGGTGGTGATGGTTGTTCTGCGATCTGTCAAAATGAAGGTAGCGCTTCTGTTGGAGCGTTCTGTGGTGACGGTATTCGTGACCATAACCCTTCTCAAGGTGGAGAAGATTGTGATGATGGAAATAACACCAGTGGCGATGGGTGTTCACGCTTCTGCTTGAACGAGGGGTCAACAGCATCCGTTGTGGCTTACTCAGTTTGTGGGGATGGTTTACGTGGTATTGGAGAGGAATGTGACGATGGGACGGCTGCTGGTCCAGACGGAATTATTGATGGTGACGATGGGGTCATGGAAAATGGTGATGGTTGTTCTATTCAATGTTTGAACGAGGGGTCACTTTCCATCTCGGCAATTTGTGGAAATGGAGTGCGTGAGTGGACCGCTGAGGATGGAGGAGAAGACTGTGATGATTCAAATGGACTTGATGGCGATGGGTGTTCTTCAAACTGTTTGAACGAGGGAGGGAATTTCGATAATGCAACCATGTCCCTATGTGGAGATGGAACCATTACTTGGAACCCTACTAAGGGGGGAGAAGAATGTGATGGTGCCGCTAACGCAACGTATGTTACGGGAGCTTATGGGGTAGGTATTGTTGCTACGGGAGCACCTGTTGAAGTGAATCCAGCAACATCCCTAGCTACCTCAACGGTCAGTGTTACAGCCGATGATAAAACAGGAACATCCACTATGCAGCTTCAGTGTTCTTGTGACACGGACAGTCAGTGTTCTACGGATGGGACACTTGGGTGTGGAGATTCTGGTTGTTGTGTACCACGACCTACCATCGGTACGATCAATCCTCCAACAAATAGTCCATCTGCTGGATACTGTAGAAATACAGCTGTGTGGGTTGAATTTACCGAGGACATGGACAGCGCCTCTTTTGATTTAAGTATTGATGATCCAACTAATCCTGATGGGGCTATTGATGGCTCTGAATATGATGCAAATCTTTATTTAGTCCTTTCTGAAATAAACGGCGTGACTGTTGATTCATCAACCTGTCCAGAAAGCCATCTTCAACTAGTTCTTTCAGATGGAAATCAGTCTGTATTTTTCAGGGCCTGGACATGGCTTAAGCAAACCGTTCTGGGATTATTTGGAAGATCAGCTTCAGCAGCTCCAGCGACAACTATTCAAGTCTGTTACGCCCCGATTTCTTACACAACTCAGCGTGTTGATACTGATGGAGACTCCGTTATAGATTCCATGCGAGTGAATTTGAATTACGAGACTTTGCTGGAGGAGTTTGGAAGGTATGGGATTTATATACTGGGCGATGATGTTTCAACCGACACCTTAAAAGAGGGTTTGGTCAGTGAGTATGGTGGTCCTCTCTGTATCGGTAATAACTGTACCGTTGATGGCTATAGACAGGGTTTCTATGTAGGTGATGAGATTTGTGAGCTTGAAGAGGTGGTGACAGATGATCAGGGTGATGTGAATGCTCAAGATTACGAATCAGCAAGCATGAATTTGTTTACTTCATCAACGGAAACACATTCGTTCTTAGCAACTCCATACACCATTAGAACAAGTGGGCTTCATGAACAAATAACGGAACTCCCCCTTCTTTATGAGTGGGCTTGGACCTGGTTCTCAACATCTGAGGCAGATACGGTCGCCGAAGATATTGTGACATTAGATGCTGTGGCTGATGCACCAACAGCGGAATTTTCTAGTGCCGGTGCCGATGGAAAAGATACGGTGATAGCTACAGCGACGATAATCGTTGACACGCTATTTGTGCCAACAACGGCCTATCAGCCAACCGTAGCAGCCACAACGACTACCCCAGAAATCGATGCCATACCGGCTCACGCTGAATCTGGCGAGGAGGTGATCACTGCCCTGCTTTGTGAAAATATCTGGCCGTCATTAAGCTCCGCAACCCTTAACTTTCCTTATGTGGAGGATGTCTTGCCTAGTTACTTTACTTTTTACTATTGTCGCGATTACGGTGAAGATGGACAAAGCGATGACCTCCCAGCGCTCTTAGATCCGATCAATGTAAATAGCTCCGTAACTTCATCTAGTATTCAAAAAGAACTGATTTTCCAGGTTGATGGTGCCAGTGATGCTATTGGTGTTCGTGTGATTCCTAATGATGACTATCTCTCACCAAGTGCTTGGGCGCAGGCTCAAGGATTTACAGGAGAATTTACAGAAATAACGTTAGATGGATATCAGGCGGTTCAGTCAGGAAGTACGATTTATGTGGCCGCGGCCAATCAGGATGCAACGAATATCTATCCTAATATTTACGTAATCTCCTCCAATGAAGATGCTGAGGAAGAATCAGTAGAGGTCTTCAGTCGTGTAATGGAAACGTTCGCCTTCAATGCCAATGATGATGATGTTGAAAATGTAGGGCTCTGTAAGTTTGGCACCACGTTTGCCACGGACTCAACAGGTACCGATGGAGACTACATTACCTGTGACCGTGACAGTCAGTGTTATGACGCTTGTGAAGACGGTAGCTGTTCTCTGGCGGCCTCATCTTTGACCTGCGGAGATGATAAGGCAAAGCTCACTCGAGACATGAGACGTCTTACGGACATGAGAACCTTGAACGACACACTGGATGCCTACGGTGAGGACAACAAGCACTGTGAGATCACAAAGGGAATGAGTTGTGATGAGGATTCAGATTGTCCTGGAACGGAGAGTTGTGTTGAGGGGTATCCGCGAATTGAAAACGGGACATTCATCCCATCCATGACCAACTCCATCTGGGGTTCCTGGAACAGTGAACTTTCAAATGCACTTGGCTCAACGATTCCGACAGATCCACTAAACGCCTTTTTCCAGTGTGACGGTGATGTCTATGACGAAGCTTCTTGTTGGGATGGAGAAGCTGGGGTGTTCGAGTGTCCAAATGACTCTCATTTATACGGTTATCAAAGTATCGGAGGTGAAGCTTACGTTTTGTATGCGCAATTAGAGCTGGCGGGGGAGAGGGCATGGTCCTATGATATTGATACGTCTTCATCCGACGACGCCACGATTTACGTTGAATACCCGGCTGGTCAGGCTCCAACGTCAAGTTCGGTCTCTTTGGCAACAGGTTTTACCGGTACGGCTTTATTCTGTGATGGAAGCTCATGGGGTGACTCTGAAATTTGTGGAGATGGTATTCAGGGGGTCACAGAAGTATGTGAAATTGGCGATACAGAGGTCGAGCTGTGTGATTACAACCTGGATGGTGTGGCCGATGATGGTCAGATCACCATATCCTGCTTCCTTGATGCACTATCTAGTTGCTCTATGCAGGATGCTATATCGGCAGCGGGTGAAGGAGCTGAATGTTTCCCTTTTGCCTGTGGTAATGGAGTAGTTGATGGTTCAGAAGCTTGTGATGACGGCTCTCTTAATGGCACCTATGGATTCTGTGGCAATGACTGTACTTATTCAGCGTCTTTCTATTGTGGTGATGGTTATCTGGCTGGGGCTGAGCAGTGTGACTGTGGAACAACAGCGAATTTTAGTGCCTTAAGATGGTCAACACCTGCGTCGTGGACTGCTCTTAATACCTGTGCAAACTCAAATGGACAGTACGTGACCAATGCTGGCAATTCCTGTGCCTATAACTGTACGGCCCCAGGTCCTTCCTGTGGTGATGAGGTAGTTAATGGAACTGAGCAGTGTGATGGTGATTATGAAGAGGAGGAAGGAATGCTTTGTGCCAACGGAGTTAGATGTACGGTCGCAGGATCAACTTGTGCTGACGCCAGCTTGTGTGGAGTCGTTTATCCAGCTTGTGGTACGGGAGACGTTTGTGCTGATTATGATGATGTAGGTGATGCATGTGATGTAAATTCAGATTGCGATTCTGGTTCATGTTCATCAACGGGACTTTGTACCAGTGCAAGTGATATTGGAACTAAGTGTAATACCGCTACGGCGGCTTATACTAGTGCTACCAGCCCTGGTTCGTGTGAGTCTGGTTCTTGTCCAGACCTCGATTATGATCTATTCCGTTACCGAACATGTGTAGATCCAGTAGATCCAAACCAGTGTACGTGGAATACTTGGCAGGACTGTGTTGGAGGTAATCAACAGTGTGGAAATGGAACGGTTGAAGGCGCAGAAGCTTGCGACGATGGTAATAATTCCGACAATGACGAATGTACTAACGAGTGTCAGTGGAATATCTGTGGAGATGACTACGTCTATGTAGGAGCAGAAAGTTGTGATGATGGAGATGATAACGGCACCGCTTGTGTGGCTGGATATGAAAGCACCTGTAACTACTGTAACCAACTCTGTCAGTACAGAACGGTCTCAGGTGGGTTCTGCGGCGACGGTGATTTAAATGGAAATGAAGTTTGTGATGGTGCGTATTCAACAGAGCTTACTTGGTATGACTCTGTTGAAGCACAGACGGTGGGAAATTGTGCGGCATCCGAATATGGTGACGCTGGTGGTCTGGCAGATGCGTATACCTGCCGATGGCTAGGTGTCTGTGATGGTGGTACGGAGAATGGGGATCTTTGTACGCTAGATTATCAGGCATATATATTAAACGGATCCATTGGTGATTTGTTGTCTGGTGGTGACAGAAATACTTGTTATGAAGGATCTTGTGTCCCTCCAGTTTGTGCCGGTGACTGTGACTCATCTTGTCCAGTTGATTACCAAACGGTTGGGTTGTCTGTACAAAGTGAACTTGAGGGAGCCGGACGTGAAGATTCGATTGATTTGTACAGCTACCAAAACGCCGCAGGAGCCTCCCCAGACAACGGAGTGCTTTACATACCAGCCTGTTCCGTCGCTACAGAGATTACGGCCAGTATTGATGATCAAGAAGTGGAACTTCCGGATGTAGATATTATCTTCGTGACAGATTTGTCTGGCTCGATGGATAAACCACCAGATGATAGTCAAAAATATTGTAATGGTGGTGGGGCGACCGTCACTGACGGCGAGTCATGTTCTGGAACTTATTGTGGCTCGACGACTGGTACCTGTGTGAGTAATATATGTTCCGGTGGTGAAGTGCCTGGAGATAGTTGTTCGGAGGATAGTCATTGTAAAATCTCATGCACTGCCTATGGGGCACCTGTTGGAGTTAGACGCATCGATTACGTTGTTGAGGCAACAAAAGATGCTATTGATGATCTTTACGATGCCTATGACTTGTCTGATTCTACGTTGCAGATTGGTCTTGTAAGCTACTCAAAACAATATAAATCTTACTGGTCGACAGGATTCTGCAACATGGATACTCCGGCAGGTCTGTATCCTGGTATAGATGGAGCGTGGATGGATACATATAGTGAACCAAGTTCGACCAACGGCTTTATGGATGACGCTGGTACGAATGTTAACATCATTAAGACACTAGTCGACGACTACGCATCATGTGTTTGTGACTCGTGCCATCTCATTCCTGGTGGTGATGCAAGTGATCCTGCTGATTACCAAAACTCAGGTGGAACACCGACGTACAAAGGGATTCAGAGAGCCGTAACTGCTATGGGTAACTCCACAGCTGACGTTAAGATCATTGTTCTACTTTCTGATGGGGACCCTTCTGCGAATGCCTCTTTTCAAGCTTCTGGAGATGCCTGTGATTCAAGTTACAGTTCTTCGTACCAGGGTTCATGGACTGGTGTACCAGCCTGTGTTGCGGATGTTGCCGATGACTTTATGGACGAGGGTATCTATTCAGATATCGTTTTCTATTCGGCAGCCGTAACAGACGATCCGATTCTTGAGGGATATATGGCGCACATGTCAGACAATGAGTGTGATTGGGATGATATTGATGCGGTAAGTGATTGTACTGGGAATTATGATTTTGCTGCTGAAGATGAGGATGAGATCGCCGCGATGTACGCCACGATCGTGAATTCGATTCTGGGAACGAATGTGGCTCTATCAACGACCAATGAGAGTAGTATTGTTACAACGGTTGGAGAAGTTGTGCCTGGTTCAGAGGTGACTCTACCGTTCCCTGAACAATTTTCGTGTGACACATCTGAGCAGACTATCCCGCTGCGACATGAGTTCTATGGGTCAGGATATATGACCTTTAGTGATTTCACATTAACCTACTGTCCGTACGAGGGTTCTGCTTCGGCGTCCTCATCCTGCACAGGCCCTTGTTTTTCATCGAGTATCGTTCCATTCACATTTCCGTAGCCTGTAAATGCATAAAAGAAGTTAGTACTCAAAACGAATATGGATTTTAACGATTCACCATCAGGAATAAACATCCCATGGAAGCCCATTGCAATCGGTGCTGGGGCGGTGGTTGTTGTTGTCTTGGTGGTGGTTGTTATCTCCAGGGTGCTTGGGGGTGGTGATGAGGTGCTTTTGGTGGCCAACGAGACGGTTAATGTTGAAGAGCTCACTAACCGACAAATAACCAAAATTGCTGAAACGCAGCTTTCCTCTGAAGTGTGCGAGCTTCTTAATGATGAGCAAGAGAAAGATGGGTGTTACTGGTCAGTGGCAACAGAAAGTGGAAACCCCGCTTACTGTCAGGGGATGAAGAGTCATTCTGGTAGATGTAACGATGGAGTGAATTTAAAACTGGCGATTGATAGTAATAATTGGGCTTTTTGTGCTCAGATAGAGGACTCCTCTAAAAGATCTCAATGTGCAAACTTGTTTATAAGACATGGAAGTTCATCTGGGCAAACTTCTGGGTGTACCGAAGGAAGTCAAAAATGTGTTGACTTGGAGTTATATACACAAGCTCTTGAATCTAAAGATCCCGACCAGTGTTATGGAATAGAAGATGAATTGATGTACGACGATTGTCGAACTGACGCAAGGAGAGCAGTAAAAGAATCATCTACATCATCTGAACCAGATCCTAGTGCTGATGACGATGGGGATGGACTGACAACGGCTCAGGAACAAGAGTATGGATCAGATCCAAACAATCCTGATTCTGATGGGGACGGATACAGCGATGGAGATGAGGTTTCGGCGGGTTATAGCCCAATAGGTCCAGGTGTACTTCAATAATATTTAGAAAAGAATTCAGTTTCATATATATGTTTGATTATGCTCAAAAAGAACCAGAAGACATTTTTGCCAAGACAGACGAGGCAGCTCCTTCGCCCGTAGCACCAACGGAACAAGCGGCAGCCCCTGCGCCAGCGATCATGCCTACACCGGCTCCTGCTCCTGCACCAATGCCCGCTCCAGCTCCGCCGCCTTTGGCAGCGCAGCCGATAGCTCCACCGGCTCAATCTGCCCCTCAGGTGCCAGCTCCTGAATTGGGAAATGTGCTAGACGACATGGCTGGCAAACGTGGTTTCCCTTGGAAGCCTGTCGTACTTGTCTTTGGTATTGTGGTCGTGATCGCCGCAGCGTTTTTCATCTCTACAAAGATTCTTTCTTCAAACACACCAACAACACCTGAACCACCAGCGGCTGTTATCGATGTTGTGGATACTACGCCAGCCCCTGCTGTAGTTACCGAGCCAGAACCTACGGTTGAAACAGAACCAGAACCAGTTGATGAACCAGAACCAGAGATTTCCACAGCAGATTCTGATAAAGATGGTCTGACTGATGCTGAAGAGGAAGAATATGGAACAAGTCCACTGAGTGAGGATACAGATGGTGATGGTCTCTTTGATCGTGAAGAGGTGATGACTTGGAAGACAAACCCACTTAGTCCAGATACAGATGGAGATGGGTATACAGATGGAGATGAAGTGAGTGGTGGTTATAATCCGCTGGGTGACGGTAAGTTAACGGACATTCCAGTGGTAGAATGAAGTCATGTTCAATAAAGAGAAAGCAAAACTTGAACAACCGCCAGCCCAAGTGGCGGAAGTGAAGCCTTCAGGTCCTGAAGCGCGCGTGTTCACGATGCCCGGAAGATATAGACATGGGTCAGATGGGGTCATGCATGAACCATCGAAAAAAAAGGAGAAACAGACTGTCGTGGAGGTGAGAGCACCAGCAGCTCCGTCGGCTCCGCCCCCAGCACCAAAACCAAAAGCTCTTCCAAAAAAACGATCAAGCACAAAGATGATTGTCATTGGTGGGCTTGTGGGCATCACCATTCTTTCTCTTGGTGGATGGTATGCCGTAACTCTGGTGTCAGAGCCAGAGCCCGTTGTGGTGGTCACACCAGTAAAAACAACAACGCGGCCAGTGGTTGCCGTGCCGGATAAGCCAGTAGAAACGGTTGTGCCAGATAAGAAGGCTGACCCTGTGGCAGATCCATTTGCGACTAAGGTCACTCCGGGCGTGGATTCCGACTCAGATGGATTGTCTGATACAGAGGAAAAACAGGTCTACAAGACGAATTACAGACTACCGGATTCTGATTCAGATGGATTCTTGGATGGGAACGAAGTGTTTCATCGATACAATCCTAATGGCACAGCTCCTGGAACGCTCATTGGAGCTGGGCTCGTTGTTTTGTATCAGGGTCAGGCTGGGTATGAACTGTATCAATTCAGTTACCCAACTGTTTTTGAAATGGAAACCAATGCTAAGGGGGTTGTCCTTGATGCTCAAACAGGTGAGGGGTTTGAAGTAGAGGCTGTGACAAAAAGTGGGTCTATTGATTTGAAGACTTGGGTTGAGGATGAAATTGGAATTAAAGATTATGTGGAGGACACCACCAAGACAGGACTTCCTTTGATACAGTCAGATAACTTGCTTGTGGCTTACATTGATCTTGGTACAGGAGTATTGGTGTTCACGTATGATACGGGGACAAAAGCTCGTGTAGATTATTTGCAGACCATGAAGATGATGATTAACTCCGTCGAGTTAGTGGGTGCCACATCGGTCTTGGTAGACACTTCAGCGGATCTGGAATTAGAAGAAGCGTCAGGAGCGAGTTTAGATGCGAGTGTGACAGGGGATGCGAGTACTACAATGGATGCAACGGGCTCACAGAGCGCTTTATGATACAGGTAGAAATAAATCAGTCTTTACTTGATGGATCTCAACGTTTGAATAAAGCCATTCTCGATAAGGTCTTGAGAGAGACCTCCAAGGCCTTGGGTAACCCAAAGGCATTGATTTCTGTAGCCTTTATCTCGCCAGAAGAAATGAGAGAGTTTAACAGAACTCTGCGTGGGAAAGACTGCTTAACAGATGTGTTGTCCTTTGAACTAAACGAGGAGTCACTTAAGGGTGAAGTGCTCATTAGTTATGATCAGGCGAAACGACAGGCAAAGGAGGTGGGTCATAGCGTGCGAAAAGAAGTCATGTTCCTTCTTGTCCATGGAATCCTGCACATTTTTGGACATGATCACGAAAAACCAGCTGAGAAGGAAAAGATGTTCGTTCTGCAAGAGCAAATTCTGAAAGCGTTGGGGGTTGATCCACATTTATGAAAATGATCAGGCAACTTTTAAAAAGCTTTTCACATGCCCTCAGGGGGGTACGTGTTGTTTTTACCCATGAACAGAATTTTCGCATTCAGGTTGTGGCTGCTGCTGTGGTTGTTTTTTTTGGCACGTGGTTTGGGGTGAAACGCAACGAATGGATTGTGTTACTTCTCCTGATAGCGGCCGTGCTGGGCCTGGAGCTTATGAATGCAATTATCGAGCGATTAGCAGACGCGTTCAAGCCAAGGCTTCATCCAATTATAAAAGAAGTAAAAGATATGATGGCTGCGGCTGTTCTTCTTGTATCGTTTATTGCTGCTATTATTGGAGTGATTATTTTTTACCCCTACCTAGCGCCGCTTGTGGGCCTTGGAGCTTAAAGATATACTGGATTTACTATGTCAGAGGAGATATACACAGGATTAGATGTTGGAACCTACGCCGTTCGCGCGGCTGTGGGTAAATTAGTTCCATCCGCTGAGGGTGGTCAACAGATGCATATTATTGGGGCTGTGGAGATTGCGTCAGCTGGAATGAGCAAAGGGACTATAACCAACCTAGAAGACGCTGTTTCAAGCATTTCTAGGGCTTTGGAGCAAGCTGAGAGGATTACAGGTGTTCCGCTCAGCCGAGCTTGGGTTGGGATAAATGGAAGCCACATCATCTCGCAAGAATCTCGAGGAGTTGTTGGTGTTGGGCGTTCTGATGGAGAGATTAGAGATGAAGATGTAGAGAGGGCCATAGAAGCAGCACGAACCGTGGCTACTCCAACAAACTACGAAATTATCCACGTGATACCAAAGAGTTTTACCGTTGATGGGCAACGTGGAGTAAAAGACCCAGTTGGGATGAATGGAATAAGGCTTGAAGTAGATGCACTCATCATCCAGGGGCTTGGGTCTCAAATTAAGAATCTCACTAAGGCTGTGTATCGCACAGGGTTAGATATAGAGGATTTGGTCTTTAGTATTTTAGCGACAGCTGAGGCTGTTGTATCACAAAGGCAGAAAGACTTAGGTGTGTGTGTGGTAAACATTGGAGCCGCAACCACCAATATGGTGATCTACGAAGAAGGGGACGTGCTTCATACAGCCGTCCTTCCTATAGGCTCAGATCACATAACATCTGATATCGCCATTGGTCTACGGACATCTATCGATGTGGCCGAGCAAGTGAAACTTCATCATGCGACCTGCATACCGTCAGACGTTCAAAAGAAAGAGGAGATTAACTTGGGTGAGCTAGGGGCCCCTGAGGACGAGGTCGTGGGAAGGAAGTTTGTTGCAGATATAACAGAGGCACGCGTGCAAGAGATATTTGAGCACGTGGATAGAGAGATGAAAAAAGTGGATCGCTCAGGAATGTTGCCAGCTGGGGTGATTCTTACGGGCGGCGGAGCCAAGCTGTGCGGTATCATGGACGCGGCGAAAAACGCGCTCCGCTTACCTGTATCGTTGGGGACCCCAATCGGGGTAACTTCTGTGATCGACAGAGTGAATGATCCATCTATGAGTACCGCTATGGGGCTGGTTCTGTGGGGTCATCACATTCGAGGGGCCTCGGGTGGAAGAAGGCTTGGGAATTTCATGGGAAAATTTGGTGATGTTGAAAAAATTGGCTCAAGTTTGAAAAAAATCTTCAAGTCACTCAGACCGTAATCAAAACAAAAAAAGAAGATATCCACATCTTCTTTTTTGTTTTCTTGACGAGCTCCCCGCGAGTGCTAAAGTGTGGATGATTTTTGTGCTCAGTAAAGCCAATTTTGAGCACTAGAGTTGTTCAAGGAGGAGATAACTCATTATCCATGAACACGAAATATTTATGGCACAGGTGAAACCAGACATAGAGACGTTTGCAAAGATCAAGGTTGTTGGAATTGGGGGAGGTGGGGGAGCGGCTGTGAACCGAATGATCTCGGATAATATCAAAGGGGTTGAGTTCACGGTGGTTAACACAGATGTACAAGCCCTTAATCAAAACCTTGCCTCTCGGAAGATTCCAATCGGAAAAACGATTACGCGTGGTCTTGGTGCTGGAATGAATCCAGAGGTTGGGGCTCGAGCGGCAGAAGAAAATCAAAACGAGATTAGGGAGGCTCTCCAAGGGGCAGACATGGTTTTCCTTACCTGTGGGCTTGGTGGCGGAACAGGAACGGGTGCTATTCCAGAAGTGGCAAAGTTGGCAAAGGATATGGGGGCACTTACCGTTGCTGTTGTTACAAAGCCATTCACTTTTGAAGGTGCGCAACGAAGACGTATTGCCGATGAAGGCTTTGATCGCCTGCTTCAGCATGTTGATGCGATTATCACTATTCCTAATGACCGAGTCCTGCAGATTATCGATAAGAAGACCTCACTCATGGATGCTTTCAATGTAGTGGATGATGTATTGCGTCAGGGTGTTCAAGGAATCGCAGAGCTTATCACTGTCCCAGGACTTATTAACGTTGACTACGCCGACGTTAAAGCCATTATGGAGAACTCCGGATCTGCTCTAATGGGAATTGGGCGAGCAAGTGGAGAGAACAGGGCTGTGGAGGCTGCAAAGCAGGCTATTGCATCGCCACTTCTGGAACTTTCGATTGATGGGGCAAAGGGGATCCTTTTCACTATTTCTGGTGGGAGCGATTTGGGAATGCATGAGGTAGCTGAAGCCGCTAAGGTGATTACCAGCTCGGCAGACGAAGATGCAAAAGTCATTTTTGGAGCAAACATTAACGATGAGATGACCGAGGAGGTGCGTATTACCGTGGTGGCCACAGGATTTGACTCTAGAGAGCGTCGGACGAAGGCGCCTGGAACCGTTGAAGTGCAAGCACAAGGAAATTGGTCTCCAAGCAACTTCTTGCGTGTGAGAGAAGAAGAGAGTGTGCCATCTGCAAAGCCTAAGGTAAATTTTCAGGCGAGACCTATTGAACGAGAGCCGGTTGTTCAGGCTCCTATGCCTGCACCAAAACCTATTGTCAGACAGATGCCAACCGCGACAAAACAAGAAGAGGAAGAAATCGAGATACCAGCGTTTATTAGAAAGAAAATGATGTAGGAAAAATAAGCGGGGCAAAGGCCTCGCTTTTTGCTATAATGCAACGCAGAAATCATTTTTTCGATATATGTATTGTGCTGTCTGTAATCATAAGGATACAAAGGTAGTTGATTCGCGAGTTTCTTCAGACGGGGCGAGTGTTCGACGCCGGCGTGAGTGTGAAAAGTGTGGGTTTAGATTTTCTACCTTTGAGGAGGTGGAGTTACTTGATTTAACCATCGTGAAGCGTGATGGGCGCCGGGAATCGTATGAGAGGGAAAAGCTTACTCGTGGACTTGTACGCTCTCTTCAGAAAAGGCCCTATACAGATCAAAAGTTTCAGAAACTTGTTCATAAGATTGAACGAGATATTCAAAAAAAGAAGAGGGGACAGCTCACCACTGAGGAGATGGGTGAGATTGTAATGAAGCATCTTAAGACATTTGATAAGGTGGCCTACATACGTTTTGCTTCGGTGTATAGATCGTTTGAGGATGTGGAAACTTTTCAGAACGAACTTAAGAAGTTGACTCCAAAGAAACGCTCAGTGAAAAAGTAAATTATATGGATACACCCAAATCCTCTCGAGAACAAACCGTCTTAGTGGTCACCATAGCGGTGGCCGCTGCTGTTGGAGCCATCTCAGGATTGGTCTCCTCGTTTATTTTAATGGGCACCCTTGGCGTAACAGGGATTGGTTCTGTTGGTGACGTGGTGTCTGATGAGGTGATGGAATCTCGTATCGTAAAGTTGATAGAAGATGAGAGCACGACCATAGCAGTGGTAGAGCGTGTCACACCTGCTGTTGTCAGCATTGTTGTAAAAAAGCCACGTGGGACTATTGATTCTGGATATTATCTAAATTCTTCTTTTCAAATCGAGGCTTTGAATGCATTGGATTCAGATGAGCTCGTTGAGGTATCAAGCGGCACAGGTTTTTTTGTGAGTGCAGATGGGTATCTCCTAACCAATCGCCATGTTGTTGACGAGCCAGATGCTAGTTTCTTTGTGGTGACCAATGATGGGGATGAGTTGCCGGCAAAGTTGATCGATATTGATCCTTTTCAAGACATTGCCGTTCTACGTGTTGAAGGTGAAGATTTCCCTTCAGTGGTTCTTGGAGATTCTGATGTATTGCAGATAGGTCAGACCGTTATAGCCATCGGAAACACGCTTTCTGAGTTTAGGAATACCGTCACAAAGGGAGTCGTGTCTGGAATCAATCGAAGGGTGACTGCGGGAAACTCTTACAACGCCGAGGTTATTGACGAGGCGATCCAAACGGATGCGGCTATTAACCCTGGTAATTCTGGCGGCCCCCTTATTAATTTACTCGGTGAAGTGATTGGAATTAACACTGCTGTGAGTTTTGAGGGCGAGGCAGTGGCCTTTGCCATTCCTATTAACGAGGCTAAACGAGTGGTTGAGGATGTGAAGATGTTCGGCAGGATCGTGAGACCGTGGCTTGGGGTGCGTTATGTGCTCGTGACAGCGGAGGAAGAGGAGGATGGTTCGCAGGCTTACGAGGTAGGGGCACTCATTGTTTCTGGAGATCAACCAGGGGAGGTTGGAGTCATTGAGGGCTCACCAGCCTATTTGGCAGGATTCTTAGAAGGGGATGTGATTTTATCCGTTAATGAAAAGTATCTTTCGGAGGATGCCGCACTTGCAGAGCTTGTGAGTGCTTTTCACCCTGGTGACGAGGTGGTGATCGGGGTGTTGCGTGAAGGAGTTATTTTTACATTTAATGTTACCCTTGCGGAATATGGCGAAACAGAATAAACGCACACGAATCGTGTGTACACTTGGGCCTGCTAGTTCTCATCCATCTATTCTTGAAAAGATGATGAAGGCTGGAATGAATGTTGCTCGTCTAAATTTTTCACATGCGACACATAAAGATCACGCTCGCGTGATACGACTTGTGCGCGCCACAGCTCGGAAAGTTGGAGAGCACATACCAATTATTGGTGACCTTCAGGGTCCCAAAATTCGTCTGGGTGTCCTTCCTGATGAGGGGGTTGTATTGAAAACTGGGGGTGTGATTATTCTCTCTACAGCGCTGAAGACTTACAAGGGGGATGCGTTGCCGGTTACGTATACTGGGCTACATAAGGATGTAAAAAAAGGAGAACGATTTTTAATTGATGATGGCCTTCTGGAACTTCGAGTTGAAAAGGTCATTGGCACTAGTATTCACGCTAAGGTTATTACGGGTGGAAAAGTGACATCTCATAAGGGGATGAATTTTCCTGATTCTGTTTTGCGTGTGAGTGCCATTACAAAGAAAGATAAGGCAGATGCCATTTTCGCGGTGGAGCAGGGGGTAGATTGGATGGCCTTGAGTTTTGTGACAAATGCCAAAGATGTGCTGGCGTTAAAGCGATTAATACAAAAACAAACCCCTAAGGGGCAAACTCCCGCGCGAGTCATTGTAAAGATCGAAAAGCCCGCAGCGATAGAAAATTTTGATTCGATTTTAGAAGCAGCCGATGGGGTGATGGTGGCCCGTGGGGACTTGGGAATTGAAATAGATGCTGAAGATGTTCCGATTCGTCAAAAAGAGATGATTGAAAAATGTCGCCGAGCAGGAAAGCCAGTTGTGGTGGCGACACAGATGATGGACTCTATGATACGGAATCCAAGACCTACCAGGGCAGAGGTGTCTGATGTTGCAAATGCGGTCTTTGATCACACGGACGGAGTAATGCTCTCCGGAGAAAGTGCCACGGGGGATTACCCGCTTGCAACCGTGAAGATGATGGCAAAGATTGTCATGGAGGCCGAAAATTCTGTTTACGACGATGTGGCACTAGAGCTTGCAGATGGAGAGGATTCACAACTGTCAGCAGCGCGCGCAATCAAGCTCCTTTCAATGGATGGCGCGATTCATGGGGTGATAGCCTCACATGAGCTTGCTCCGTGGTCTGAGAGAGCGCTGACAATGCATCCAGAGATTCCACTTTATATCGCAACGAAAGATGCACGAGTGGCACGACAGGTTTCTATGCATTGGAGTGCTGTGCCTTTTGTGATGAAGATACAGAAAGAATCAACTTTTATTCGTGCTGCAATCGCAAATTTGAAAAAACAGAAACTTATCAAAAAAGGAGCGCGGTTGGTTGTTGTGACTGGTCATTTGTATGGCGACGGAATTGATCTTGTTACAGTGGAATAAAAAACACCCGTTGCCGCGTGTGGCATTGGGTGAAGCGTCGTGTTGACGCGAGGGGGCTAGCCGAGGTTTTCGGCAGCTTCCAGGATGTCGGTGTGGTCACCGATCTCTCGCCAGTCGATGCCGGCGTTCTCGAGCTTCTTGGCAGCCGCGCCCAGATCCGAGAACTTGACTTCGGTCTGGTACTGACGCCAGGTGGCTTCGTTGGACTCCCGGCTGTCACCCATGGAGTACAAGGCCACGATCACCGCACGTCCAGCGATGAAATCAGTGAGGTCATCGATGGGACGGTTCATGCCGAGCTTGCCCCTGGGCCGTGTCGGAGTGGTCTTGGGCGGGTCGTCCCCCAAGGTGTTGTGGGACAGCTTCTGCTCAGCGCGATCAGGGACAGTCAGCAATTGCACGGACTTCTCCAGCTGGAATTGAGGGGGTTCCAGAATGGAAGGTTGGTGGGAATCGAGCCATCCCCTCAGATAGCTCGATAAAACGATACTAAAGGGATATTGTAAATATGTCAAAAAAACCAGGGTTCAGAACCCTGGTTTTTTAGTTTCTTTTTTTGTTGCTTCTACGGGTTAAGGAGCACCTTTTCTTGGTCAAAGTACTCAATCGGGGTGCGTCCGGAGTATTCTTGATCTGACACAAGCCATGTGTCGCAGATTGGTTCTAGGCAGGCCCTTAGTACAATTAGGTATTCCGTGTCTGGAGATAGGTCTGAGAGGTCTAGGCTTACTCTATCGTGCTCGCCAGACTCGGTTCTACTGAAATCTGAGGCTGGATCTGAGATGGTGATTAAGAAGTGATTATATGTTTGTTTGGCTTGGCTCCATTCAGTTCGCAGGTATGTAGATGAAC
The DNA here is from genome assembly GCA_013204395.1 of Parcubacteria group bacterium. Lineage (GTDB taxonomy): Bacteria > Patescibacteriota > Patescibacteriia > UBA9934 > GWF2-40-263 > JABMNZ01. The sequence continues at coordinate 19,295 of JABMNZ010000014.1, read as the reverse complement.
CGACGGTGGCGTCCTCGATTTGCTGGGGTTGAAATGGGAGGACCTTTAGCTGAGCATCAAAGGTGCCTGAAGCACCGTCGTATAACTCGACGTGGTACTTGCCCGTTGAATCCACTGGTGATGGTTGTACAGATAGCCACACGAGATACCCAATCATCGCAGCAAGGGCCACTAATATTAAAATGCGTATAGGATGATTCATATGGTAAATATCCTAGCACAAGAGTTGGTGAATGTGGAAAGGTTTCTTGACGTATATGTGGGTGAGGTTTAATCTAATTGTAGATATGAAGAATTTCACAAACAATTCGATTTGGCACAGCGGTCTCCTTTAGGAAGGCCGAAGCGTTGCGATTTAAATCCACCTCGGTTTTCCAGGGTGGTTTTTTGTTTGTCGTGACGGCTATTGGATACTGATCCAGCAGCATTCCCGGGCAACAACACTTCCCGGAAAGGAGAGAGAAATGTTTAGAGATGCTCTTGAGGGTATGGGTGCATTTGATGCACCGGATACGAAAACACGCTTGCTGGGTCAGTTGACCTACATCTGGTGTCGTCCCGTGGAGAGGGACCTCGTGACTCTGACCGCTGCGGCACTCTGTCGTGAGATTGATGAGGTCTTGATCAAAGACGTGCGTGAACACATCGACAGTGCCCAGGACATTCTTGCTGTGTACAAGGGTGCAAAGCTGGTTGGGTACATGTTGATCCAGGTTCTGTTGGGTGATGTGCTTTACATAGCGGGTACGATGGTGCATCCAAGTTGTCAGGGGATGGGGATCAAAGCTCAGGCAACGGTGGATGTGATGAAGATCTACACCTCATGCAAGTATTTCGCTGGGCGCACTCAGTCGTCAATCGTCTGGGCCAGTGTCACACGTGCCGCAGTAGCAGTTCTTCCGAGCCACACAGGAACGTCCGTTGAGAAGGGGATGATTGACGCTCGTCAGAGCCTGGTCGACGTTTTGATGATGGAAGGCTCGGTTCATCGAGGATTCTACGGTGGTCCGCTCTACGGTGAGAAGCCAACACATCGTGATCCCACCACTCAGGCCTGGTGGGACACTTTCATTGACTTCGAGCGCGGAGACGCCGTGCTCTACATTGCAATGCTCTAGCTTTGCAACGCCCAGCCGGGATACTCTCGGCTGGTTTTTACTTTTTTAAAAAGAAAACCCCCCTTAGTCGTAATGACTTTGGCGGGCAGTGACCTAATGTCATTCATTGGGTAGTGGGTACATGATGCTCAAGCTCTCACGGATGAGGACCTCGCCACCCATTGGATGAACGCGCATCATGTGTTGAATCGTTGCCAAGCAGGGGTGAGTGAAGATCGTGAGTTGATCTGCACCGTTGTCGGCTATGACCTGCAGACCACCCGCGATCGGAAGGTTGCAAATCTCAGTCTTATCCATCTGGACAGACACCCGCATGTCTGTGGTCAGTCGGCACCAAAGGGCCATTCTTCCGTAGACCATGACGAGTTGACGACCCACCAGTTTGATACTGGACGGGATCAGGTGAAGAGTGTTCACTGAATACGGTTCGTGTAGGTTTCCGACCAAAGCCTGGAAACCAACTTCCCGCAGAGCAGGAGATGGGAGAACGCCAACGAACCCCGCGGCCCGTGTGACCGTGTACTGGTATGCGATACGGCGTTCCGTATCGAGTTCTTCCAGTAGCAATCTTGCGCTGGCCGATGCTTCAAAGAGGTTGGGCATTAAAACTCCCTCCTTCATGCAGGAAGATAGAGATTTCGAGCGTCAATGTCAATGGCGGCAGCAACCAAGGGGCCTTTTTGTTGAGTCCACAAGTGTCTTGCAGCTCCGAGGACCCTATGCTACTATTTTCGCGCTATCCATGGACCGGTGGTGTAGCTGGTTAACACGTCGCCCTGTCACGGCGAAGATCGCGGGTTCGAATCCCGTCCGGTCCGCCACGACTATTTCTTATCGCGCAACCCGAGTGGGTAGCAAAATTGGGAATGAGTCGCAAACACAAAAGCGCCCTTACAGGCGCTTTTGTGTTTGAAGTGAGTACAAGTACCCTTGGAAGTGGACTGGCTTGTTGTGGTCAGTATCTAAGTGGCTGGATGGAACAGGCGCATGTTACAATGGATATAGTTTCCCACTCTGGCTAATTGGGTCAATCGTCGCGTTATTCTTTTGTTCTTTTCCTTACCGTCAATTAGCGGATAACCTGATAAAGCTTATGCTCAGTCTATCAATCCATGTTCGATGCTTTAACCTTTTCGCGACCACGCTCGATTCACGATTGGCCAGAGTGGAAAATGATTTCAAAAGTAGCTACACGGCTACTTTTACTTCTTTTAGAGGACGGTAACACCGACGGTAAATCACACCCAAATATGCCCCTCAAACAAGATACCATTCAGGATATTCTGGACAGTGAACAGTCGCTCATCCAACAATCTCCCGAGAAATACGGTGAGTTTTTTTCGTTTGCAATGGAAGCACATGCACTACTACAGGACTTCTTGCTTTCGGTAGATGCAACTCGCTTCATTTTCACTTTGTTTCTTTCGCAGGTTCGTAAACATGCGCTTCTTGCCATTCTGTCAACGGCACGTCTTCATAGAATTCAGGCACATATGGATGCGAGGCAGATTTTAGAATCTGGCGCCAGTGCGGCCTACGCAATCGCCAATCCAGACGTCTCAGACTTTGGCGAAGTGGATGACAATGGAATAATGGAGACACCTCAGCGACTGACCAACAAGCGATATCGGTGGCTTGAAGAACATCATCCAGACGCCTCACGCTCAATTAAAGGCATGAAAAAAACTCTCAACGGCTCTACTCTTCATGCCAACATCGTTAGCGGCACACTAAACTTTGAACCGAACTTGGACGAAGATGTCTTCGGTACTCCCTTCTTTGATACCGAAGATGAGTATCATATAAAAAACGACCTTTGGATGATTGGAGATATTACAATGGGTCTGATGGACTTATTCTATGGAGTGAACCAGAGTGTAAGCCTTATTAAGTTCTCTCCCGAATTTTTGAAACAAATGAAGTCGCTTCGTGAACAGAACAATCGCTTAAAGAAACAAATGATGGAGAGCGAGAGATTTAAAGCCGCTATGCAACTTCGAACTGATTCTGAGGATCAATAGGCTGTTCCATCATTTTTACTACCCGATTCTCATACACCAGCTTACTCTTCATATTCCCCAGCAAGTACCGTTTCTCTGTAATACTTCCTTCTTTGAGAAGATACTTCGCATAGGTTCGAATATTCACTTCCTCCTGCCTGTCTGGCGACAATTCACTTTCCGACCCCAGAACAATCCTCTGAAACTTACTGAACCGCTTCAACTCGTCCTCAAGCCTGCACTTTACTCCAAGCATGTTAATATCCATCTTATCGACGATCTTTATTAGTTGTGTAATGAGCTCTTCCTCACGGATGTACTTATTCTTACAATGTCTGTCCTTGCCTCGTGTGCATCCGTAATAAACATACTTAGCATGCGTTCCGTCTTTTAGTTGCTTGAACTTTTCTTGTGCACATACACCTGACTCACAAAGTCCGCAGGTCATCAGCCTGGTGAAAGCGAACTCTTTATTCACCAACACAATTTGGTCTCTCTGTAATTGAGCAGATGCTTTTTCAAAAAGATCTTGAGTTATTATTGGTTTGTGTTTTCCGTCGTACCACTTCCCAGTCCCTTTTGGGAACTCGAACTTTCCGTAGTAAAAAGTATTGTTGAGAACTCGATGCACACCACTAAGCGATAGTGTTTTGTTGCCTCTCGTTTTGAAGTTCAATTCATGCAGTAACCAGTGATAGACTTTTCGTCCGCTATATTTTTCATACGCCACCTTTTCAAACATCTGTTTAATTATGGGCGCACGTTCCACATCTAGAATTTTTTGGCATTTCTTATCCATTGCTTTTTGATCCAGGTAACCAATCGGTGCCATCCCTGGCCAAAGCCCCATCTCCACTCTAGTTCTTAATCCTCGTTTTACATTTACTCCTCTATGATCATTCTCAAGCTTGGCGGTTGATCCAAGAATCATGAGAAGAAATTTTTCGTTTGGTGAATTTGTGAACGTCTGTCCATGAGTTCTTATTTCTTTCAAGTACCCCTGATCCATTAAGTCGACGACCACTCCCAAGTCGCCAGCATTTCGACTTAAACGATCTGCTGCCCAAGTGATGATACCTGTGAATTTACCCGCACGAACGTCTTTAATGAGCTCATTATAGACCTCACGTTGCCCCGTATCCTTCGCTGAATGTGATTCGCGCCGAATGGCCACTACTTCTAGTTTTTCTCGCTCAGCGAGCTCTAACATCTCTTTAATCTGAGAATCAATCGACAGAATCTGCCGTTCCTCCGACTCTGATGACTTACGAGCATAAAGCACATATTTAATCGCTTTCTGTTCGTCTTCTTGTCTTGTTGTTTCCATACAACACCATTGATGACGCAACCCTTGCAGTGCGTCCAGGCTGGTTGCTGTTGGTAACTTGATAACAAAAATAACCCCTCTTTTATGAGGAGCTATCTTTGTTAATTTTATCTATAAGCCAGTCTTCTTCAATTCTTCTCGCATGCACCGGTAATCCGGAAATACCTTTTCAACATGTTGCCAGAATTTTCTTGAATGATTCATTTCTTTCAGATGACAGAGCTCGTGCACGATAATGTAATCACGTAGATTGTCACTAAGAAATAATACCTTGTAGTTAAAATTTAGATTTCTTTTTATAGAACAGCTGCCCCATTTAGTTTTTAACATTTTTACTCGTATCTCTTGGGAATCAAAACCGTGTATTTTCGAAAAGTGATCAATTCGAGCCTTTACCATCCCCAAAGCTTCATCTTTATATTGTAAAAAATGTTCTTTTGAAGATGCTGCGATATCCGAATGTATTTCGATTTTTGAGAAAAACTCAAGCTTCTTGAATACCCAATCAGACTTCAGATGTAAAAATCTTATTATCGTTTTCTCAAGCACATTCTGAGGAGACGTAACGACAACAGATCCGTCGCAATATACAGCAACCCGAATACGCTTCGCTCGCTTGCTCTTTTTGACAGAGTAAGTGATTTTTTTTTGTTGATTTTAGGCAATAAATGAAGTACCATTGAACGAACATAAGTACAATTCTTGTGCAAAACTAGTATGGCACACAATGAAGATACAAGAGTAAAAATACCTGCGATTCTGCATCTATGTGGACTAGGCTATAAATACCTATCATTAAAAGAATCAAAGTGGGATCCCGAAACGAATATCTTTACCGATATTTTTTCTGATTCTATTAAAAAGATAAATGAAGGTATCGAAGACGATGAGGTAAAAAAACTATATGGAAGAATAGGTCTCATTCTTGATAACGAAGATCTTGGAAAAGAATTTTATTCAATGTTGTTGTCAAACGACGTGAAGCTTATTGATTTTGATAATTTCGAAAACAATAACTTTCATGTAGTCACTGAGTTGACCTACAAGAATGGAGACGACGAATTCCGCCCCGATATCACATTACTCATAAACGGAATGCCACTTGCATTTATTGAAGTCAAAAAACCAAACAACAAAGAAGGGATTCTTGCTGAAAGAAATAGAATCAATGTCCGATTTCAGAATAAAAAATTCAGAAAGTTTATTAACCTAACTCAGATTTTAGTCTTTTCCAATAACATGGAATATGACGAAGAATCGATCGAGCAGATTGAGGGTGCATATTATTCAAGCACTTCAACCAGAAAGGCTGCCTTCAATGCATTCAAAGAAGATCCTGATGTTGAGGTCTTGGTTTTGGAAACACTTCTGAAACCAGCAGATGAAGAAGTTGAAAATTTTGTTTTAAAGGACAACAACCTGAATGTAATAAAACACAGCCCTGAATTTTCTACCAACAAAAATCCTCAAACACCAACAAACAGGATCTTGACTTCGCTTTTTAGCAAGGATCGATTATCGATGTGGTTGAAATACAGCATCGCATATGTGAAGGAAGCAGATGGATTACAGAAACACATCATGCGGTATCCTCAATTTTTTGCAACGAAAGCCATTGAGCAAACAATAGAAAAAGGAGAAAAGAAAGGCATAATTTGGCACACTCAAGGAAGTGGAAAAACTGCATTGTCTTTTTATAACGTGAGGTACTTAACGGATTATTTTCATAAAAAAAATATTGTCCCAAAGTTTTACTTCATTGTAGACAGATTAGATCTGCTCATTCAGGCAAAAAGAGAATTTACAGGTCGTGGACTCGTTGTGCACACGGTTAATTCTAGAAGAGAGCTTGTAAAGGATTTTAAGAGTAGCGCAAATATCCACAACCTGTCGGGAAAACAAGAAATTACGGTTGTTAACATACAAAAGTTCAAAGATGACACAGCGGTTGTTACTAGTAAGTCATACGATACAAATACACAAAGAGTATATTTCCTAGATGAGGTTCATAGAAGCTATGATCCAAATGGCAGTTTTCTTGCAAACCTCATGACCTCGGATAGAGACGCTATTATTGTTGGACTAACGGGAACTCCCCTTATTGGTGACGATAAGAATTCAAAAGCTCTCTTTGGTGACTATATTCATAAGTACTATTACAACGCATCGATCGCTGATGGGTACACACTTAAGTTAATTCGAGAAGGCATAGAAACAGGTTACAAGATGCAACTTCAGGAAGCCGTGAAGGAGATAAAAGTCTTGAAGGGAGATATCCCGAAAAAAGAGATATACGCCCATGCGAAGTTTGTTGATCCAATGATTGACTACATCGTGAATGATTTCAAAGGCAGTCGTGTAATGTTTGGCGATGACACAATTGGCGCAATGGTCGTTTGTGATAGTTCGGATCAGGCAAAGCAAATGTTTAAGATCTTTAACAAGAAATATTCAAACGAACTTAAGGCGAGTTTGATTTTGCACGATGTCGGCGATAAGGAGACAAGAAAAGAAGAGGTTGAAGCATTCAAGGAGGGAAAGATAGATATATTATTTGTGTATAACATGCTTCTTACTGGTTTTGACGCAAAACGATTGAAGAAGCTATATTTGGGAAGAGTCATCAGAAAGCATAATCTCTTGCAAACGCTCACTCGTGTTAATAGGCCATATAAAGATTTTCGTTATGGCTACGTTGTCGATTTTGCTGATATCAGAAAAGAATTCGACGCGACTAATAAAGCATATTTTGAAGAACTGCAAGAAGAGCTAGGTGATGAGTTGCAGAACTACTCAAATATCTTCTTATCAAAGGAAGAAGTTGAAATAGAAATTGAAACAATTAAAGAAAAGCTGTTCCACTTCGATCTTCAAAACGCAGAGATATTTTCACAACAAATCACAGAGATAAAAGATAAGGATGCCGTTCTAGAAATCAAAAAGGCACTCATGAGCGCAAAGAATCTATACAACATGATTCGCCTCATGGGTCATTACGATTTGCTCAAGAAAATTGATTTTAAGAAGTTAGCGTCACTGTATACCGAGACAGAGAATCATTTGAATTTGATTAACCTGAAAGATTCTCTTGAAAACAGGACCGAGACAACCAATCTTCTCAATGTCGCCCTTGAGGATGTGATATTTACCTTCAAAAAAGTATCGCAAGAGGAAATGGTTATAGCGGATAAACTCAAGAGCACGCTTAAGAAAACAAGGGAGTCGTTGGCATGCAACTTCGATAAAAACGATCCGGAATTTATTGAATTGTATGAGGAGCTAAGACGATTGTTCAACAAAAAGAATCTTGATGAAATCACACAGGAGGAAATGAATGAAAATATTGAAGCACTTGAGAAGATCTACCAAGAAATTAATGAGCTAAACCGAAGAAACAATCAGCTTAAAGCGAAATACGACAATGACGAAAAATTTGCAAGGCTACACAAGAGAGTTGTGGAGCGAAAAAATGTAAATGTTCGTGAGTCGTTAATACACGGTGCCCTTGTGGACATAAAGCACGATGCTGATCAAAAAGTGCTTGATAATGCCCGCGTGATTCAGAATGAGGGGTACTTTGTTAAATTCATGAGCCCAATCGTTATAAAGGCTTTCGAGAGTCATGAAATGAAGCTGGATTCTAAAGCAGCGAAAGAAATAAACAGCATGGCTACTCAAGAGTATCTCAATGATTTCACTAACACGCGTGTATGGTAGAACAAAATTTCACACAAAAAACAAAACAACTCATCGATAAGCTGAAAGGAATTTGTAATAACGCTGGTCTGGGAAATTCGGGTGATGAATTCAATATCATTACTCAAGTTTTTCTGTACAAGTTCATGAATGATAAGTTTGGTTACGAAGCAAAACAAATTGAGCCAAAGCTCAATGGTGCCGAAAACTGGGAAGAGGCGATTAGAAAGTTTTCAGACGAAGAGTATGAGTTATTACTTTCGAAAATGAGCCCTGATAGTGCAAGGCTACGTCCAGATCATTTCATTTCCACTCTCTGGAATAAGCAGAATAGCGAACAGTTCTCTGCTCTCTTTAGCGACACACTAAGAGATATTGCAAAGATCAATAATGATGTTTTTTCTGTAAAAACAGAAGAGGGTCAAAAAATCCAACTCTTTAATGGAGTTGACGGATATTTACGCAATCAGTCTGAGGTGAAGAAAGATGATTTCGCAAAAGCGCTCATTGGCCAATTGGTTGATGTGAACTTTGAAGAAATTTTCGATCAGAAATTCGACTTCTTTTCAACGATTTTTGAGTACTTGATCAAAGACTACAATAAAGATGGTGGCGGTGTGTATGCCGAATACTACACTCCTCATGCAATTGCAAAAATCATGGCTGCGATTTTGGTAGATAAGCCTGTAAGCAATGTTTCTGTATATGATCCATCGGCCGGTTCTGGAACATTACTCATGAATGTGGCGCATGCCATTGGAGAAGATAAATGTACAATCTATTCTCAAGATATCTCAGACAAGTCTTCCAACCTACTCCGATTGAATTTGATTTTGAATAACTTGGTGCACTCAATCCATAACGTGGTTCAAGGGAATACTATCAAAGACCCATATTTTAAGAGCGGAAGCGACCCGATGAAGTTTGATTTCATTGTTTCGAATCCTCCTTTTAAATTAGATTTCAGCGATTGGCGTGTAGATATAGACACAAAAGATAACTCTGAAAGATTCTTCGCCGGAATTCCAAATATTCCAAAAAAGAAGAAGGATTCCATGGCAATCTACTTGCTATTCATTCAGCACATCATTCACTCCTTGTCTACTAAAGGAAAGGCCGCAATTGTTGTGCCAAGTGGCTTTTGCACAGACACAGGTACGATACATGAAAAAATAAGGAAATTTCTTATTGAAGAAAAGTTGCTCGCTGGGGTAATACACTTTCCATCAAATTTTTTTGCGAATACAAACACTAGTGTAAGCGTTATGTTTCTGGATAACAGTAAACCAAATGATAATGTAATGTTTCTTGATGCGTCTAAATTAGGAGTCGCTATTAAGGAGAGCAACAATACTAGAATTATTATAAAAGAGGATGAATTGGAAAAAATCTTTGAAACATTTACAAGAAAAGATGAGATACCTGAGTTTTCAAAGATGGTAGGCGTGGACCAAATTAAGGAAATAGATTACATGATTAAGGCGGGCTTATATTTTACTATAAATAAAGAAAATCTTGCTAGAAATAGAAAAGATATAAAGAAACAAAAAGAGATTCTTAGTCAAAAAAACTTTGGATTAGCTTCGAAATTCAATGATAGTTTATTCAGAAACTTTATATTGGATGAGGTGTTACCAAAAGATATTGCACAAGATAAAGAGTGGATAGAGTATTTTACAATCTCTGACTTATTAGAAGAAGCTAGAGGTGGAGAGTGGGGAAAAGAAACCCCAAACAAGAATTATACAGAAAAGGTTAGATGCATTAGAGGGACAGATATTCCTAAAATTAGACTGTGCAACTATGAAAAAATTCCTTTTAGGTATGTGAAAAAAGATCATATTTCTCTAAAGTCATTAGAGCCCAATGACGTTGTTATTGAAATATCCGGAGGTAGTCCGAAGCAATCTACAGGCCGTATTTGTATCATTACAGAGGAGACTATTCAGCATTTAGAAACACCTGTCCTATGCACCAATTTTTGTAGAGTGCTCAGATTTAAGGACAAGAATTTATCATTGTATATATATAATTATCTGACTCTATTATATGATCACGGGCAGATGTTTAACCTAGAGAACAATACATCTGGAATAAAGAATCTTATTTTCCCTGCTTTTACAAATAATTTGCAAATTCCTTTCCCCAAAGACAAAAGTATTATCAAAGAGGCATACACGAATATTTATTTAAAAAAATCAGAATAATTCAATAGAATATTTTTACTTATGTTAATGAATAGACATGTGACAGTTAAATAAAACACCTATAACGTAAATAAAAATAGAGTCTTTCGACTCTATTTTAGTTTATGTTTCTATATCCTGTGCCTCTATCTTGATTAAGAAGACCTGACCATGTTCATCACTATTAATCTTCTCATACTCGTATCTTCCACTATATAGTTTTGGATCTATATTATAATTGTTAAAGAATGACCTTGCTACAAATGTAGCACCACGTTTTTTACCTTCACCATATGTGGCTAATTTAAACCCTCCATCAGAATCATTCTCCGCAAACTTTATTGCAATAACTTTATTATCTTTATCGAACAGTAAAAGTGCAAAATTGAACTTATCTAGTTCATTTTCTTGATAAAAAGCCGGTGGCAAACCGAAACTAAAAGATTTGGTTATACTGATTTTCCGACTCGTCTTTGAGCCATAGCCTGTAAACTTCTCTAGGTTTAGATTGTTTATATCCATATGATTATATACTACTACATTAAGCTGACTTGTCAAGTATCACATTGTGTTAGATCTGCTATATATCTAGACCTATCTTTGAGCGATAGATCCTATCTCTTCTTGCATTGAATATAGTTACATGACATAATGTGCTGTAAGTGAAAAGCACTAGCGTAAACTAGTGCCTCTCGCTTTAATTCAGCACCTCATCGAAATGGTGAAAAACTACTACAGTTGGAATCTGCACTCCGATTGTAGCGTAAATAGCCAAATTGGTGAAGGTGCATCCATGGGGATATATGCAGAGGTGGATAACAACGCGTCTCGCCTCAGACGCAAACCATAGTATGTTCATTAAGCAAGAACCTCGTCCTTATTCGCGTGAAGCAATTCTAGCGGTAAACAAGGAACAGATCGGAGTCTACGGCATTTTCCAGCAAAATCTTTGGATCTATGTTGGTAAAGGAGACATTAGACAACGTCTTCTGGATCACCTGAACGGTGACATTCCTGGGCTTAACAGACACAATCCTACTCATTGGGTTGCGGAAGTTACAGCAGGAGATCCGTCTAATAGAGAGAAAGAGTTGATCATTGCATTGCAACCACGTTGCAATCAACGAGTCGGATAGTTAAATAGTGGGGTGATACATTCTTGCCCCACTTACTATTTTTAATCATAAAAATTACATATGACAAAACCAGGATCAAAGATAAAACGCAAAGCTTCGACCGTTAATAATTTTTTAGAGAAGAAGGGGTTAAAGAAAGTTCCAAAAGGCAAAGAAATAGATCATAAGAAACCTCTTGTAGATGGTGGAACAGACACACAAAGCAATCTTCATCTCATCAAAAAATCTACTCATAAAAAGAAGACTGCTTCTGAAGCAAGGAGAAGAGCCAAAAAATGAAGGGTATGAAAAATAAATATGGACTACCCGAAAAAGAATTAGACAGTATACGTGCAAGGGATTCTGTTTGTGTTTATTGTCACAAGACTATGAAGAAAGCAGGGTCAGAAGAATTTCGCGGTGATTGGTCAACAATTGAACACTTAAACCATCTTCCACCTTGGAACAATATCTCAACAATCGCTATTTGTTGTTTCAGTTGCAATGCCAGTCGTGGAGCAAAAAGAATTACAGACTGGTTTAAAGGAAGCTATTGTTTAGACAAAGGCATAAATTTGAACACTGTTACAACTCCAGTTAAGGACTATGTCAAAAAGCATGAATCTAACTAAAGGAATTACAAAGCGTTAATTATGATCACAAAATCCAACTACATGCAGTTTTTGCGGTGCACATGTGAACTGTGGATCATGAAACAACGTAAAGATTTAGCACCTCCTATCAGTGCTGATCTACAGCGCTTGTTTGACGATGGAAATATTGTCGATTCATTTGCACAGAAGCTTTTTCCGGAAGGTGTTTCAGTAGATGGATTTGGTGCTCCGGCTGTTCGCAAAACCAAGCAAGCGATTAAAGAGGGTGAGACTGTAATTTTTCAACCAACGTTTTTTACAAAAGATCTTTCCTGTCGTTCTGACATCATTGTGAAAAATGGTGATGCTTGGGAAATTTATGAAGTAAAGAGTTCAACGTCTGTTAAAGATGAGCATAAGATTGATGTGGCATTTCAACGGATTTGTCTTGAAGACTCAGGCCTTACTATTAGTAAGACTTTTATTGTGCATATCAATAATCAATATGTACGCCAAGGGGAAATTGATCCACAAAGGCTGTTTACAGTGGAGGATGTAACAGACGAGGCGCTGGTGCTCATTCCAAAGGTTAGACAGCTCATACCAGAGGCAATCAAGGTTATAAGGTGGCCGATGTCTCCTGGTGCAATTCATCTTAAGTCATGTCGCAAGCCAAACAAATGTGAATATCTTTCTTGTTACATTACCGAGCTGAGAGATGATGACATCTACTCCATTGCACCGCAGTTATCACAAGAAAAACTAAAAGTGTTTCTTGAAACTGGGCTGATCCAACCTTCTCAAATACCCCCTGAACTGCTTGGGTCTCTTAGTGATCTTAAGGTTCCCTTAAAAGACGGGAATCCTACGGTTCACATTGAAAAAGAAAACATCGAAGACGAGCTTTCAAAACTTGAATATCCACTTTACTTTTTTGACTACGAGACAGTACATCCCGCGATTCCTCCTTTTGATGGATATCGACCTTATAACCAAATTCCATTTCAATATTCATTACATATTTTACGAGAACCAAACAGCAAGCTTGAACACGTGGAGTTCCTGGCTGATCACAATGAAAACCCTGCGCCTTATCTTGCAAAAGCTTTGAGGGAACATGTTGGTGACAAAGGTTCGTTCATCGCGTGGAACGCTGTGTTTGAGATTGCTTGCAATAAGCTCATCGGTAAACAAGTTCCTGAATACGCAAACTTTTTTAATGACATCAACAACCGAATGTTTGATCTGATGCAGATTGTGAAGCAGGGATATTATGTCGACTCTCGTTTTGGTGGGAGTGCTTCCATAAAAAAAGTTCTTCCTGTTCTCGTGCCCGAATTATCTTATAAGGATTTGAATATACAAGAAGGTGGTACAGCATCAGCAAGTTGGCAGGTTCTTATAGATCCAGATTTGGATTCTAAAAAAAGAGAGCAACTTCGCAAAGACATGCTCCAATATTGCAAACTCGATACATTTGCAATGGTGGAGATTTATCGGTTTTTAAAAAAGTTGTGATATGCAAAAGAAAAAAACAAAGAACAAACCCTATAAGCTCTGTCAAAAATGTTTGATAGAAAATAAGCCAAATGCGGATGTATGTAGTTGTGGCTCAGATAAATTTGCACCTGAATGGGTTAAAAAAATTGAAAAGATCAATCGTCAGTTCTGCGTTCAAATCACGGAACCAAATAAAGAGTTGTATGGTGACAATGCACCAGATAGACGTATAACTCTCTACAAATGGTGGCCTGGCGCCAGTGCGACGATGCACATCAACAAACCCGAAGAGTGGGAAATGATTCAAGATATTGTTTGTAATCGTCTATGGGGTCACATGGGTTGGAAAACTAGAGCGGACATTGTTAGTACAGCAAAAATGGGAGACAGCGACAGTGCTGCAAAATTAATGGCCAAGCAGCATCCTGAGTTAGCAAAAAAGGTTTTAAGTGAATTGAATTTTAAGTTGATAAAGGAAGAAGATTTACCCGAAGCGATATCTGCAACAGCGGATCTTGTAGCCACTATAAAGGGAGTCGATTCTGAGATCGTTGCTGCTATCAAAAGCCTAATAAAGAAGTTACCAAAGCAGGGAAAGCGGGCCATCGAAGATCTGGAGAACATTTTAAGTCAATGGAACCTGAAGCAGGTTAATGCAGTTACACTTGAAGTCAAACACCGTATCGATACCTTAGATATTTTTGAGAATGCAATTTTGAATGATAAAACCTACGAGATCCGTGGAGATGGCTCGATTCACCGTATTCTCGAGAAGGCCATGTGGATTGTGGATGAACGATACTGGCTAATGCACAGTAATCAGGCATTACTGACCATTGTTGGAGACACACTTGAAAAGGATAGAAAACATAAGAAAAAGCGCCCTGACTTTGTATGTGGATCAATAGGAGAAAAAGTGATCATCATTGAAATAAAACGACCGAGCCATACTCTAAAAGTTGAAGACTTGAACCAATTAGAAACATACCTTGCAATCATTGAGTCACATACAGGAGGGTCGGTAAACAAATTTGAAGCTTATTTAGTTGGAAAAAAAATTGATCCAGAACTGAGAAAACGCATGAAGTATCGTGCGAGTCAGTTCAAAATAAAGACCTACACAGATTTGTTGACTGATGTGAAGAAGCGCTACTTAGATTATTATAAAAATCTCAAATGAATGAACTTTTAAAAGATAAACCGAAACAAACCACAAAGCTCTACATTCCTCTTGTTAATTTGAACGTTGAATCTGATATCAAAGTTGGTAGAGTTACCATACATCCCGCGGGATCAGCCGAGTTAGTTGCCAAAACTTTTTCTCGGTTAGACGCTGTGACCGACGTGCAAAATAACTTAGACAAATCCGCGTTCGCAGAACTTGAGATTGAGCGATCTGGTGACAAGCTAATTCCAAAAGATCGTACAAATATTGAGAATTCGATTCGAGAATCAATGTCCATTTTGTACCTCATGCAGAAACAGATAGCAGGTAGATCATCCGTTAATCATCAGATTTTTGGACTCCCAAGTGATGCGCCATCGTTTCAAAATTTCATTGCCGCAATAGAAGGCTCAAAACAATCATATGGCTTCCGAAGAGAAGGTAATTTTGCAGAGTGGAGCTTTAACAATTCTTCGATACGAAAAATTCAAGCGAGGGACGATTTTCAATTTCTATCTAAGCTAGCAGCATCTGCAAAGAGAAACGATATTGAAAATCGTATTATGAAAGCCATTGGCCTCATCTATGAAGGCGCTCTTGAGCTAAAACCGCAGTACAGATTTACTAAGATCATGACCGGATTTGAGGTTCTACTTCTCAAGAAGCATGGTTCTTTTAAAAAGTTTACTCTCACACGGCAATGCACGATGATTTCTCATGCTTTTTTGCATCCAGGTATAAAATGTCTCTGTCCAATCCTTACGTCAAACAATTCTGATGAATTCACAGGGGGCTTAAAAGCATTAAATTTTCCTTATGCTTGCTCTGCTTATAGTGATTTCACAAGGTGGTACAAAATACGCTGCAACATATCACACGAAGCGAACATTATTACCGTGGATGAAAATATATCCTCTTTCGAATGGTGGGCATATGAGTACTTTATGAAAATCATTGAGGTGGTTGCACAAAATAATATTCAGAATCTTGACCGGCTTCGATCATACATAGATCAGGAGTATCAATCCTGGCGCGAAGCTTTATGACTTCAGAGACTGACTATAACGATATTTACGATCGTCAAACTATTAAGGAATGTGTTCGAGTTGAACATGCTTTGGAAGAAACATTAGCTAAGGTATCTGAGTATGATCCTGAGCGAGAAAAAGCTGTGAGCTCGTATCATATCGTACGAAATATTGCGATGATTGCTATCAAGGGTAGCAATGCAGAAAGGAAAGAAAAATATTTACGTGAATGGGCGGAAAAAGATAAACGAAGAGCGGATCTTTTAGAATCCGCTAAACCAAGAACTGACATTAATTGTTTTACTTGTGATTCATTTTTAAACTTCGATTTCAAAACATACTATTCAGCTATGGATGAACAGGAGCGAGTGCTCCTGTTTTATTCTTGCCCAAATAATTGTCTACCCAATCGAGCATTCTTTAATAATGGAGAGGAATATATTTCAAAACCAACACTGTGTAAAAAATGTGATGGTGAAACTGATTCAGATGTTAATCGAGAAGGTATTACGACCACTATCACTTGGACATGTAAACTTTGTGGTACCAAAGAAATTGATAAGCATGATTTTTCTCACAAAGAAAAGAAAGAGGATCCAATAGATGAGATTCTTCGAAAAGAATATTGTTTAGATGAAAAGGGTCTTGAATCATATCGACAGATGAAACGTGATATGAAAACTTTTGAAGACATGATGAAGCGGACTAAGGCTCAACAAGAAGATACAAAGACAAATGAACGAATGGAATCACTGAAGCGACTACGTGTTATGGGTCTACAAGAACGCATAACAAAGCCCTTAGAGAAGCTTGGTATGACCAAGGTGGATTTGTCTCAACCAACGAATGAGAGGGGTTTAAAAGTGACGATTACAATACTTGATTCAATGCAAGATCGTGCAGACAAGGAATCAAAGAAAATTGTCGAGAAAGCTCTCATCAGATCTCTTCGCACCACAAACTGGCGATTAGTTAAATCATCACTTGAATCTACACTCGGTGCTATCACAGGGCAGTTAATTGGCTACACATCTGACGAACAGTTGCGAAAAGTCATTGAAATAGAAAATATACCGAACATAAAACGAACATAGAAAACAATGCTTCACTTTAAGGTCATCCTAAGTTATACTTTCATTGTCTAGATTCAAACAAAAAAACCTATAAAGGCTATTTTAGCTTATCAGGTCGTAGTGCGTCGTAACGGGCACACCTGATAAAACAAGCAGTACGACCTTAGGGTTTTATTGTTTGGGTCTAGACACCTCAGGGGTGTCCTTTTTGTTTTTAGAGTTTTCTTTCATGAGCAACGAAAGGCTTGCACTCGAAACCTGTTAAAAACTCACGATTCGTAAATTATTTTCATGTAGAACACTATGGCTATCATCATTTCATCTCACGGCGAAAAAGCTGTGAAAGTAAAGAAATCTTCCTTTGAGAAGGAGGATTATTTACAGAAGTATATCTACGAGAATCCAGAGAGTATTCCTTTATATGAAATCAAAGAAGATATAAGTCTATTAATTCTCGCACGAGAATTTCCTACCAATAGTGGTCCTATTGATGCGATCGGTATTGATAAGTACGGAGAGATTTATATTGTTGAGACAAAGCTGTATGCAAATGCGGACAAAAGACGGGTAATTGCCCAATCACTGGATTACGGAGCAGCATTGTGGAAACACGCAAATGATTTTAATGAATTTTTGAGAATCTTAGATCAACATACGCAAAAGGAATTTAAACTCCGTGCTACGGAAAAGATCAGTGAATTTTTTGAACTTGAGACAGAAGAAATGAATGCGGTTATCGAGAAAATTCAGGACAATCTTAATAATGGAGTATTTCATTTTGTCGTATTGATGGACAAATTAGATGATAGGCTCAAAGATCTTATCTTGTATGTAAATCAAAATAGTCAGTTCGATGTATATGCGGTTGAATTTGAATACTACAAGCACGATACGTACGAAATTATTATTCAAAAAATATTTGGCACGGAAGTAAAGAAAGATATCTCTGTATCTAAATCAAACATTACTCGGAGAAAATGGACGGAGGAAATGATGCTTCAGGATGCAAAGCAAAGACTCTCTTCAGACGAGTACAGAGGCTTCGAACAGATCTATGCTTTTTCAAAACAGCACGCCAGCGAAATTCGTTTCGGAACAGGTGCCTATGGAACGTTCATCCCTATTTTTGGAACGATCTGCGAACGGTCGCTGTTCACTCTTTCAACGGACAAGAGACTTATATTCAATTTCGAGTGGATGGAGAAACGGCTCGCCGAGCTATTCAAAGAAAAATTGGAAACGATCGGCTTCTCATTTTTAGAGAATTATAAAGAATCCAAACCAAGCGTTTTCCCAGAGGAATGGTTGCCGAAGACCTCTCCGTTTCTTCATGTTATCGAGGAACTTTTGTCTTAAATTCGTAAATCAAGATACGATTGGCTACTGCGATCTTATTTATTTAATCACTCACTTCATTTCATGGACACCGAAAAAACCTACGTTCGCAAACCTGTCACCAAACTCTCAGGCGACGAGCATTTTTCTAACCACACAACTAGACCATTCACTGTTTTAGATTTTTGGGAGTATGGATTCTCGAATCTCAATTCCAATGTTCTACGTGGTTCGTTGGCTGAATTCCTTGTTGAGTGTGCTCTTAAAGAACTCACCGAAATTGAGATCCGTAATCCGTGGGGAGACTATGATGTCGAATACAAAAGCAAAAAGATTGAAGTAAAGTCTTGCTCCTATCTTCAGGACTGGGATCAACCAAAACTTTCAATCATTAGATGGGCAGGTCTTAAGGCTAAGTCACTTTACTGGTCATCTGCTGTTGGCGACTTTAATAAAGATGAGCAGAAAGAATACAAGTCAGATATTTATGTCCTCGCACTTTTGAACCATACAGAAACGGAGACGTTAGACATTCTCAATTTAGATCAATGGTGTTTCTATGTGCTTTCAAAAGAGATACTCAAGACGATATCCAAAGATAAGAGCGCGATTTCATTATTGACTCTACAAAAACACGACATCAAACCTGTTACGTTTGATCACTTGAAGAACGTGATCGATTCATTATTCGGTTAATGGTGCATCAGGTCCACTGCCCAAATAATAATCCTCGTCTCGCTCGTCACCCTCTGTTGGCATGCTCCAATTTCTCATCGCGTCAGCAATCTGCTTCTTTCGCTCTTCTGTTAACACATGCTCGTTGAAAGCATCATTCAAATGTCTGGGTTTATAGCGATCATGATTGTTGTCGAGATAATATTTTTGTGCACGTACGTCTCCGTCGCGTGCCTTGTTGAGAAGAGCAATCTCAACAACATCTGCTGTTTTTGCAATACCTTGCTCAATTGCATGATCTGCTTCCGTGGTGAATACAGGATCACTTGATCTCCACCTGCTATAGGTTGAGCGATTGATTCCTACTTTAGACAAAGCGGTTCCAATGTTTGGAGATTCTTGAAGAAACTCAATGAGCGTCGTTTTTTGTTTTTCTTGACGCTTACTAATTGTTTCTGCTTTCTTGCGTTCTCTGTTTTGTTTA
>JABMNZ010000013.1 GCA_013204395.1 Parcubacteria group bacterium | reverse complement strand
CTTTTTTGAAGCACCAAGAGCCGCACCGGGCGCACCACCAAGCAACACAAGCTGTTTACCTTGTGTATGACAGAGTTCAGAAATCTCCTGAAGCAAATCTACTCCAGGAATACGATTTTTTAGGTGTCCTTGACTAAGAGCAGCGACGGCATATCTAATGGAAACCGTATCGGCCACAGCCATGTCTGCCATATTGAGTCTGCCGCGTAACTTCTCGTCATGCTGAGCTTGAACAATCATTTCCGCGTTAGGAGTTACGATTACTTTTCCATGGTCGTGCTCTAACCAACCGGCAATGATTGCACGAACCTCTTCCAGAGGAATATCATCGATTTGTACGTTCAAAATTTTATGAGACATGTTGACTGGTATATATTAGCACTCTATACTATTGAGTGCTAAGTAGTCACAGATAGACAATTGCTATATATATGATGCCTAACAATTTTACGCATAAATCCCAAGAAGCGCTACAGATGGCGCACACAATCGCTATAGATCATGGTCAACAAGCCCTTGAGCCGATCCACCTTCTTGGAGCCCTTTTAGGTCAAGATGACGGTGTTGTTGGTGCTGTTGTGGATAAGATTACCACTCGCCAGGCTGAGCTTCGTGGTGAGGTCGACAAGATCTTAAAATCCTTGCCTGCCTCTGGATCCCCTGCCCCGGCTGGTGGAATTGCACAAATCTACATGAGCCAACAGATGGCTAACGTACTTTCACAAGCACACAAAAAAACCAAGGCTTTCAATGATGAGTTTATTTCAACAGAGCACCTTCTGCTTGGATTGCTTACGAGTAAGCCGATTGCACGTCTACTCCTCAGTTACGAGGTTAACGAGGAGAATGTCATGGCGGCCCTTAAGGAGATTCGTGGCAATCAACGTGTTGATTCTCCAGAGCCTGAAGCTCGATATCAGGCTCTTGAAAAATACGGACAGGATTTAACTGAACTAGCACGGGAGGGCAAACTCGATCCTATTATTGGTCGAGACATGGAGATTCGTCGCATTATGCAGGTTCTGTCCCGTAGAACAAAAAATAATCCAGTGCTCATTGGTGAGGCTGGAGTTGGTAAGACGGCCATTGTTGAGGGTCTTGCTCAGCGGATTGCTGCGGGCGACGTTCCTGAGATGCTTAAAGATAAGGTTGTTGTTGGTCTCGATCTTGGGGCCATGGTGGCAGGAACAAAGTATCGTGGTGAATTTGAAGATCGATTAAAGGCCGTAATAAAAGAAATCGAAAGTTCTAATGGACACATTATTTTATTCATTGATGAACTACATACCCTGGTAGGTACCGGGACAACAGAAGGGGGCTCACTCGACGCAAGCAACATGCTTAAACCAGCCCTTGCACGCGGGAATCTTCGTGCCATTGGTGCAACAACACTAAAGGAATACCAAAAACATATTGAGAAAGACTCTGCTCTTGAGAGAAGGTTCCAGCCAGTGGTCGTTGAAGAACCATCAGTTCAGGACACCATCGCTATCTTGAGAGGTATTAAAGAAAAGTACGAAGTACATCACGGAATACGTATCTCTGACCCATCGATTGTTGCTGCAGCTGAACTTTCAAATCGATACATCACTGATCGCAATCTTCCTGACAAGGCTGTTGATCTTATGGATGAGGCTGGATCAGCCCTCCGTATGCAAATTGAGTCACTGCCTGAAGAGCTGGATGTTCTTAAACGTGACCTCATGAGGCTTGAGATTGAGGAGAAGGCGCTGGCAAAAGAAGATGACAAGGCGTCGAAGGCTCGATTGAAGGAAATTGAGGAACTCTTGGCAAACCAACGTGAGAAGACATCAGCCTTAGAGGGTCGCTGGCAAAATGAAAAAGAAAAGATTACTCAGATTCGTGAAATTGCTTCTCATGTAGAAAAGTTGCGTGCGGAAGCTGAGATCGAAGAAAGACGCGGTGATTTGGAAAAAGTTGCCGAGATCCGGTATGGACAAATCCCTGTCGCACAGAAACGTTTTGAAAAAGCGCAAAAAGAATTGGTTCATCTTCAAAAAGAACGTGGGCTCCTCAAAGAAGTTATTGAAGAAGAAGACATTGCCATGGTGGTGTCTCGTTGGACAGGTATCCCAGTTAGTAAAATGCTTGAGTCTGAACTTGAGAAGCTGGCAACCATGGAAGAGGTGCTTTCAGAGCGAGTCGTTGGTCAAATGGAAGCCATCACGGCTGTTTCAAATGCCTTGCGTCGTTCTCGTGCTGGAATTGGTGAGGAGAACCGACCTATTGGTTCATTCATCTTCTTGGGCCCAACGGGCGTTGGTAAAACAGAACTGGCCCGCGCTCTGGCGGAATTCATGTTTAATGATGAATCAGCCCTTGTGCGATTGGACATGTCCGAGTTCATGGAAAAGCATTCCGTTTCAAAGATCATCGGATCCCCTCCTGGGTATGTTGGATATGATGAGGGTGGTCAGCTTACGGAGATCGTCCGGCGTAAGCCCTACAGTGTGCTCCTGCTCGACGAGATTGAAAAAGCCCATCCGGATACCTTTAACCTCTTGTTGCAAATTCTTGATGATGGTCACCTGACAGATGCCAAGGGTCGCAAGGTGAACTTCAAGAACACAATCATTGTTATGACGAGTAACATTGGCTCGGATCTCATCTTAAGTACTGGAACGAGCATGGCGAAAATGGGGTTTGAGGATGGTGAGTCAATAAAAACAGAGGACCAACAAACCCGCGACATGGTTCTTGCACGACTCAAGGATCACTTTCGCCCTGAGTTTTTGAACAGAATTGATGAGTCAATCGTTTTTCATGCCCTTTCTGAAAAGCACATCGAACAGATTGTTGGCTTGCAGCTGGAGATAGTTGAAAAACGTCTGCAAGAACAACGCGGAATATCTCTTAAGGTATCTGATGCGGCGAAGAAATTGCTGGCAGAGAAAGGCTACGACCCCGTCTACGGTGCACGCCCTCTCAAGCGCGTAATACAAAGCGAGATCCTTGATCCACTTGCAATGAAGATCATCACAGGAGAGCTCAAGGAAGATCAGACTGTATCAATCGGTGCCAAGGCAGGCGTGATAACACTTGGAAGCAGAAAATTGGTAAAGGCTTAACAGCTAAATTAAAAAGAGCAGGTCTAAACTTGGATCTGCTCTTTTGTTTAAAAACAAGAGCGCATCCGGGGACGAGTCGAAACCAGATGGCTCTTGTCGTCTCCACGGATGCGCGCGTCGTGCTCTCTAGAGAGTGGTGTGTCGGGGGAACTGAGCTCGACGGCTCAGGTCAGTAAGAACGCGATGTCCCCAGGAGTTCCTCGATGTGTCCGCAATCCTGAAGACACGGATGTTGGTACAGGTCAGACGAGCGCAGGACACGCCCTCGTGCGGTCCGCTGACGCAGTTGCCCCAGACGACATAGTCGCCATCGAATCGGGGTTCCGTGTGGAAGTAGCCTCGCTTGAAGCGTGGCGTGGAA
This sequence comes from Parcubacteria group bacterium, assembly GCA_013204395.1. Taxonomy (GTDB): domain Bacteria; phylum Patescibacteriota; class Patescibacteriia; order UBA9934; family GWF2-40-263; genus JABMNZ01. The sequence continues at coordinate 49,828 of JABMNZ010000013.1, read as the reverse complement.
GCGTTCCTGAACGGTCCTCGCATCACACCCTGTGCGATGAGGAACGCTTGGAACACTCCTTCCACTCTCCTGCCCGCGTGCACCACCAGAACGCCGTCGATACGACAGACGTGTGGCCACGGGGAGTAGTTGTTGAATGGTCCGTAGGACTCACCATCCCAGTCGACCCAGAACCCGTCGTCTTCGCGTCGAAGGACGAGGTTGTCCATGGCCCCGAGCTCCTGTGGGGAGAGCTCTTCAGCGTAGGAGGCAAATCCGTCGGATCGAATCTCTCCACGCGCCGGATCGCGTTGAGAGCAACGGAGGCGGTTTGTGTCTTCCCACTCGTCCTCTCTCAACCATCCATTTGGTAGGATTTCCATTTCTTCATCCATGGCACTCTCCTTGATCATGTCTTCGGACCGGAAGTTACAGTCCGAGAGTCGGATGACGAAAGTTTGTACCATAAAAAGGACTGTTCGTCAATCGTTCATGCACGTTTTCCTGCATTTCCGGTATAATGTCTTGGCTATGCAAAGAGCGATATCTTTAGGGCTTTTATTTGCAGTTATCCTTTCATCGTCCCCTCTTATGGTGGTCGCGGAGGGTGATTTTCTGTTTAATCCGAACTATCTAGTTTCAGATAGAGAGATGACAGATACGTATTCCATGACTCTTGATGATCTACAGCGGTTCCTTACTCGTGGGTCACTTGGTTCTCTGGTCACCCTGGACGTGAATGACATTCAAAGAACAGCTGCTGAAATTATTTACAACGTATCCCTTGAGTTTGATCTCAGCCCAAAGTTTTTGTTAGTACTGCTCCAACGAGAGCAAAGCCTTGTTGAGCACCCTTCCCCTTCTCAAGACCAACTAGACTGGGCTATGGGCTATGCCGTTTGCGATGATTGTTCAAAGTCAGATCCACGTATTCAAAAATTTAAAGGATTTGGTAAACAGGTCTACTGGGCCGCTGAGCGCATCCGCACCAACTACCTCGATGACCTAGAGGATCACGGGCATACGGAGACCGGCATGGGGCCTGGTATAGAAAAAACAATCGATAACACGATTGTTGTCCCAGTGAACTACGCAACAGCTTCGCTCTATACCTATACCCCCCACCTACATGGCAATGAAAACTTTGCGCGCATCTGGGAGAAATGGTTTGTTCATGAATATTTGTCAGGCACACTTTTGCAGGACGCCGACAGTGGTGGCATATGGTTGATCCAGCACGGGACCCGCAGGCCAATCACATCTAGATCAGCTTTTTATTCTCGATTCAATCCAGACGCTTTGATTCAAGTTTCAAGTTCAGAGCTTGATCGATACCCAATGGGTGTAGCGATAAGTTTCCCAAACTATTCCCTACTCAGAGCCCCTACAGGAACTGTTTTCCTGATTGTTGATGACACTCGACGTGGATTCACATCTCAAGAGGCCTTTAGACAAATAGGGTTCTCACCTGATGAAATTATTCCTGTCAGCTGGGAAGATTTAGATGCTTACACCGAGGGCGAGCCAATCTCGACTGATTCTGTTTACCCACAAGGTACATTGCTGCAGAACAACACAACAGGCGGGGTCTTCTATGTCGAAAATGGATTGAAGCACCCAATCATGTCTCGTGAAATCATGCAGAACCAGTTCGCAAACCTAGTGGTTATTCCTGTTGATCCCGCGTCGCTTGATACGTTCGAATTATCTGACGCAGTTGGTTTCCAAGACGGAACACTTGTTGCGGCAGTTGGATCTCCAGATGTGTTCGTGATTTCTGAAGGACTGCGTCGACACATTGGTGATGAGATTACGTTCCGTGAGTACAGATGGAGTTTTAATCAAGTCGTGTGGACGAATGAACGTTCTGTGCTGTTGCACCCATTGGGAGAAGCTCTCACAACTGAGCTTGCCACTGGAGATCTTGAAGTAGCGTCAAACTAATATGCTTTCATTTGCTGCCATAACACCACATTCCCCTTTATTGATCCCGACCATTGGAAAGGACAATGTCAAAAAACTTAGTGTAACCGTTGAGGCTCTTGAAACTCTGGCTCAGTCGTTTGATGCAGCTGATGTCGAAACTCTACTTATTATCTCCTCACATACCACTCAGCACGAAGATGCTTTTTCTATAAATCTGCACGATGAGTACCATACGGACTTCAGCGACTTTGGGGACATGAGTACATCAAAAGAGTTTGTTCCCGATGTTGAATTTATTACTCAGGTTCAACAGGCTGCCAGGGATCAAGACATTCCTTTCACACTAAACTCCTCCTCAGCATTGGATCACGGTGTAGGTGTGCCTTTGCATTACTTGATCCAAACGTCTCCATCCCTAAAAATAGTGCCTATTTCTTACAGCGGCCTTTCTCCAAAAGAACATCTGAAGTTCGGTTCGTTTCTAAAGGATATAATTGAACAGTCGTCAGGACGTATCGGAATTATTGCTTCAGGAGATCTTTCACACTGTCTTTCATCCGACGCACCACTTGGATTTAAAAAAGAGGGGGATAAATTTGATGAAACCATTCGCCAAGCCGTTTCATCTGGATCGACTTCTGTCCTCATAGCCATGGGAGAAGATTTACCAAAAGAGGCTGGATCTTGCTTGTATAAGCAACTTCTTGTTCTGTTTGGAGTTATCGAACGCAAAACAACTCGTCCTGAAATTTTATCGTACGAAGCACCCTTTGGTGTTGGGTATATGGTGGCAGAATTTCATCTATGATCGCTGAGGTGTATCCACTTAAACGTCTACCTAGAAAAATAGCGTTTTTTGATTACATAGCCCCAGAGGAGATAGAACTTAAAAGAGGCTCGCTCGTCCAAATCCCATATCGAACCAAAACTATTTGGGGAATCGTAAAAGAGGTGAAGGATAAACCCCCAAGGGGGATCAAACTGAAACGTGTTCTAGCTGTTTATGATGATTTTACGCTAAGGGAGGAAGAACTCTCTTTTTTTGAATGGCTGGCTGCAGACTTGGCTCAGTCACCTGCTTCTATTTTACTTGCAGCTATTCCACGTCCTCCAAAAAGAACGTCCATAAAGCACCAACCTATTTCTTGGCTCCCACTCACCATTCCGTCATCTGAAGCAGATCATGTTGTTAGAATCGTGAGTCAACTAAGTGATCGAGCTAAGGCCTTCGTTCAGTCTCCTGACATCCGCCGTTCAACGGCAGTGATCATGGGTTACTTAAACAAGAACCCTAAACAAAAATCGATCATTCTAGCTCCCACCACAAGAGATGTTGAGTTAGTTCGTTCGCGTTTAACCGGCATGGACCCCATCGTCATCACGGGCGAAGAGACGAATAATGAACGATTCAAAATATGGCAGAAGTTCAGGTCACAAGAGTCAGGCGTGCTTCTTGGTACAAGAACGGCCGCGCTTTGTGTAGACCAGGACACAACATCGGTATTTGTTCTGCGGTCAGGAGATAGAAATTTTAAGTCAAGTGACCGCAATCCTCGATATGATGCCAGACAAATCGTTTGGGATATTCATAAACGTTTTTCTGCAAATCTCTTTCTGTTTGACGTTTCTCCCTCTCCAGAGACTATAAGCAGGTTCCCAGAAACCGAACAACTCTCATGGGGCACATCGGCACCTGTTGATGTAATTGACATTCATCGAGAGCGACCTGGAAGCGCATCAAGCTCACTCACACACTCTGCTGTACGTTTGATGGAAGAGGTGCTCTCAAGTGAAGGACGTGTGCTATGTGTTCATAATAGGAAAGGTGTTGCTAGCGCACTAAGATGTTTGGACTGTGCCATGACCCTAACCTGTTCTTCTTGCGCTACCGTGCAGGTAGCTCAAACACATACACTTGAATGTCCCAGGTGCAGATTGAGAGTTTCTACCCCCATTCGATGTCCAAGTTGTAACGGAGTAAAACTTAAACCCTTTGGACCTGGTAATCAAGAAGTTGCTCGTGAGCTGGCAAAGATATTTCCCACGGTGAGTATTTCTATTATTGATCGGGAGCACGCGGGCGACCCTGATGCACAAATTCTTGTGGTAACCTCATACTGGTACGAGGCGCTTTTTCAACCATTTAAAAAACTTTCAGTTCAGGCCGTTATACAGATAGATGCAGATACACCGCTTTACAGTACCTCGCCAACGGCCATCCAGTCTTTCATGCAGTCACTTTGGCAATGGAGGTCTGTGGCTTATGCCTGTCGGGCCCCTTACGTCATTCAAACCTCAAGTAGTCAACTGGCTCAGCGAATACTGGACAAGCCGTTTGATGCCGCTAAAGAGGAACTCGCCGCACGACAGGATTATAATCTCCCTCCTGTCTATCGATGGACGCGCGTTTCTCATAGAAGTGATGAGCCACGTAAAACCCAAATAGCCATTGAGCAGTTGAAGCATTCAATAGATGATATAGAAAGGGCTCGTGTTGGCGCTGTGAATAGTGGACCTAATGGATCACAGCAAATTGATGTGGGAGTTCCACAAGATCAGATCGATGAACTTCTTGGCATCTTCACAGCGCTCGATGACCGATATATCATTGACACGAACATTTATAATGGGTAGTCTAGCTTGCTTATGACATCACGACCTGTATTAACGGATCCAAACGATGAACTCCGAAAAATATCGGAGAAAGTTTCTGATAAAGAAATCGGCACCAAGGAACTAGACACCTTGATAGATGACTTGATAGAGACAATGGAGATAGAGAATGGGATCGGTATTGCAGCGCCACAGATCGGTGTTCACAAACGCATTATTATTATCGATACCGGAGATGGGCCGCAGGCTTTGATTAATCCAGAGGTCACAGCTCGCTCATTACGAAAGGTTGAAAGTGAGGAGGGTTGTTTATCTGTTCCTGGAGTTTATGGGATGGTGAAGCGTCATAGAGAAATCAAGGCACGAGCTTTAGACCGTCATGGGAATGAAATGAAGTTTCGAGCGAAAGGTCTCCTTTCAATTGTTTTCCAGCACGAGGTAGACCACTTGGACGGTGTGCTCTTTATTGATAAAGTTTTCGAATATACCAAGCCGCCAAAGTTAGAATTATGAAAATAGTCTTTTTTGGAACACCAGCATTTTCATGCCCGTTTTTACAGGCACTAGTCAACGATACAAACGTTGATATAGTGTCTGTTTTTTCTCAGCCAGATAAGGCCGTTGGGCGTGGAGGAAACATGCAGGCGTCTGCAGTAAAGTTGCTGGCTCAGGATCACCTGATTCCAGTGCTCACACCAAAAAGTCTCAAGACTGATCCAAATATTTTGGAAACTCTCAAACGCTACGAAGCTGACCTATTCGTGGTAGTAGCATACGGAAAAATTTTGCCAGCTGAGGTCTTGAACATTCCAAAACTTGGGGCAATCAATGTTCACCCATCACTTCTACCAAGGCACCGCGGCCCATCGCCTATGCAAGGAGCAATAGAACTAGGTGACACACAAACTGGTGTGGCCATCATGCTCCTGGACGAAGGAATGGACACAGGACCCCTCTTGGCAACTGAAACTATAGATATTGACGAAAATGAAACATACAGCACTCTTGAGAAAAAGGTTCACTTGCATGGCCCACAGCTACTAGTCGAAACGCTTCATAGATATGCAGTTGGTCAGATAGAGCCTGTCACCCAAGATGAAGATAAAGCAACGCTCACAAGTTTGCTCCATCGCGAAGATGGTCATGTTGTTTGGTCACAGACAATGGGAGAAATTGAAAGGAAGAGTCGTGCGTGGGAACAGTGGCCTGGGCTATGGAGCATGTGGGACAGAGCAAGAGGTGTGTGTCTGCGACTTAAATTTTTAGAAGTAAGACCATCTGACTTTATTGCAGACGTTCCACCAGGCACGGCTACCACTCATGAGGGTAGACTATTTATAGACTGTGCGAACGGAACACTTGAAATTTTACAAATTCAACTTGAGGGCAAACCAAAAATGAACGCTGGTGCATTCATCCAAGGGTACCCTGATATCAGCGGCGCTTTATTGACGTGAGGCCATCGCTTTTGATCGAACCACCTCAATTGGAGCTGCTACGAATTCCTCGACCTGTACGGTCGCGGTTTTTTTATGTGAAAGGAAAGGTACAAGAAATAATAGATATCCGATCCCTATTGGATGATTGAGATACGGTGAGAAAAAGTGTGCGGCGAAGAGAAAAATCAGACCGGCAATCAATCCAGTTCCAAGCCAAGACTGATCAGTCCAACGATAACTCCACAAACGACTAGCGATGTGCCAACCAATCGCTAGAAATGCTATTGGTCCTAGAACCCCCATTTTTATCCAGAGTTCCAACCAACCCCACTCCATAGAACTTGTTGTCCACTTACCGTCTGGATTAATGGCACGTGCCCTTGGATCATCTGTTGTGAAAGTTACAGTTGCACCAAACCCATGCCCAACCAGCGGGCTCTCAACAATCTTATCCAACATTGGCCAGAGAAGGTTCCATCTACTGGTGATGGCTACATCATTATCACTTGTCCGATCACGCAACGATCCAATGAGATCAGCTCCAGAGAGATCCTGTGATGGGAATGGAAAAAGTACTATAGCTACCAAACCAATCATTGCAGTAACTTTTACAAAAACTATCCAGCCCAAATATTTTACGATTTGGATTTTTTTGGGTCGATGCTTTTGCCAAAGTATCCAAAGAACAAATATAACAGCGGGAATCAATCCAACCCAAAAACTTCTTGAGAGTGACAGGAGAACGACGGCAAATGTAAGAGTGCTTAGCCCAAGCAACCATCGCAAACGAGCCTCGCTTCCAACCATTGAAAGCACGATAAGTCCAAATACCAGAACGTAGAACTGTGATTGCATGAAAACTCTATAGAGCCCGCTATCAAGAGCTGTAATTTCTGCGATTCGAAGATCTCGAAACATTGTGTAGATCGGTCTTAATATCATCCCGTCCATGTGTGAAAAAATGAACAGCAAAATGATTGATATCGAACTAACCCAAACGACCCCAGCTGCAAGGACTTGCAATAGCTCATGCTTGCGTCTTGAGGTCCAATCAACAGAAAGAATTGGTAGCAAGTAAAGAACAAACAGATAAGCATTGCCGTCTGCAAAAACTAATGACGGGTCACGCGAAAGTGTGCCTATTATCAAGCCAATGGCTGCTGCCAGAACCAACATTCCAAAATGTGGCTGTTCGATTAGTTCTTTGCGACTCACTTTATATCTATGCGTTGCCAATCCAATCCCCCACCCCACCATGATTCCCAAAAAAATCGCCATTCGAAGTGATAGAGAAAAACTACCAATTGTTGACGTAATCAAAACCCCATGAGGGTTTATAAATAGCTCCAGAAAAACTAAGTACAAAGCTCGGTCCAAACGCTTAAATGCAACCAGGGCACTAGCTAGAATCATGGCGACAATAAGCACACCAGAGAAATTTGTCTGATAAGCCAATAGTGCCAAACCGTACAATACGGCGGCAAGTATAAGAGAATCTCTAAATGCTCGTCCAAAAAACTGTTTCATATCATTTGGGTTTGACTAGCGACGCAACAAAACTCATGCACCAGAACACGGGTTCTCCAAGAATGAACAGCACCCATGCTAGTGGGCCATGGTGCTTGCGCATGTATCTGCGGATGCTCTTTCTTAGGATGGCTTGTTTTTCAATGGTAGCCACTTTATCAAAGCTCGAGCCACGCTTATGGCGCGCCGAAATGTTCTTGAAGTATCGCACTCGCCAACCTGCCAACACAGTTCGCCTGCAATAATCCACTTCTTCATACCAGATAAAAAAACCATCATCTAACTTTCCGATCTGATCCAAAAGTTCACGACGGATACAAAAGAAGGCACCCATGACTTGATCAACATCTTGTGATCGTGAATAATCGAACTCTTTTCTCAACCATCGCTTCAGTGGAGCAAGATTTGGTGCGATATGATTAACCTTGAGTAGAAGCAAAAGTTGATCAATGGGACGTGGAAATGACCAGACACTTGCCTGTTGTGAGCCATCAAGATTCTTTAGTGAAACTCCACCTATGCCAACAGCCTGTGCATTATTCATTTCTCTTTCGATTTGATACAGGGCGTCGTTATCAAAAAGAATGTCTGGATTAACGAGAACAATGTACTCACCTTTAGCATCATCTATGCCAAGGTTACATCCACCCGCGAACCCGAGATTTGTAAAACTTTCGATTACCTTAACTTGTGGAAACGTTTTCTTAAGAGTAGTCAGATCATCCCCAGAATCATTCTCAACAACAAACACCTCGACCTCATCTTTGTGATATTTAAACAGCGACTCAAGCATGCGAATCGTGTAGTCTATCGTTTTGTAATTTACCGTAACAACGGAAATCATAATTGATGCTTATTAGCTATCACATCGCGGGCGGCCTTATGATTCAAGATAGCTTTAGGTGTCCATCCAAATATTGGCCATGGAATTTTATACGTCACAGATGGCAGCCATTGAGAATAGCTATCACGATTTTTCTCAATTAAGACATCGAACAAAACCTCATCAACCCACACCCCCCTGGCTCCTTGTTCTGACATGGTGAGCCATAGGTCCCAATCTTGGAAACGTTTCAAAGACGGATCAAAGCCAGGAAAATCCTCGCGCCTGATCAAAGAGGTTGTATGAATATAATTAGCCTCTCTGAGTGCACCAGTATCGAATGGCTTGCCCTTGAACACTTTTCGTCCCCACCTGAAGCTGGGATATGCCCAAGAGGTCTCAGAATGCTCTGTAAGGGCCTTTTGTAGTGTTTCTAACTTATGTGTATGTCCAACCACATCAGCGTCCCAGAAGATCACATATTCTCCGGTCGACTCATCAAAACCTCTGTTGCGAGCAACTGGAGCTCCTTGGTTATCTTGTTTGATATATTGGATTCGATCAAGGTATGGAGTCAGTACTTTTTCAGTGTCATCAGTGGACCCATCATCAACAACTATAATCTCATCTGGTTTTAATGTTTGAGACAGAATCGAATCAACACATCGCACAAGTGTCTTGGCATGCTGATAGGTTGGTATGATCACGGAAATGCTCATACCAGGTACGGTTTCAATTTCTCAAACTGCTTCTCACAAGAAAACTCTTTTGAACGTTCTCGCGCTGCCTCACCAAGACGCGTGGCATACTCCCTATTTTTTGCCAGTAACAAAATCGCTTCTGCAAGATTTTCCTCATTCTGATCCTGCAAAAGAATTCCAGTATCTCCGTTTATAACAGCCTCGTCTACCCCCTCGATATTTGTTGTGATAGATGGAACGCCATACTGAGCAGCTTCAAGAAAAACAAGTCCGAACCCCTCCTTATCAACGGGGTCTTTTGACACTGGCATGACAAAAGCATGTGAGCGCGCATAAAGAATATTCCTGGATGCATCATCTAGATTCCCATGAAAAGTAACGTGTTGATCAAGGGAAAGCGTAGTTACGATCCCCCTAAGAGTATCCTCCATTGGGCCCTCGCCAACGATATTGTAAACAAAATCTGTAAGCTGCCCGGTTCCACGCAAATTTGCTAGCGCATTCAAAACATGAGTGTGCCCCTTTCGTTCAACGAGCCTCGCGACAGTAGTGATCGTGAAGAGTCCATCTTTCTCACCTGCTACAGGTTCTGGAATGCTTTCTAGACATGGGTAAACCACTAAGATCTCTGTGACACCAAATACACGGGCCACTTCTCTTGCCAGAGCATTCGAATTACAAACGACAAGCCGAGCGCCCGCGAAAACCTTTTTTGCTAAGGCACGCTTGTGCGAAGATCTCTGAGCCAGACGAACATCCATGCCATGAACAAAAACAATGTAAGGCGTTTTTGTTTTACGAGCCGCAATCATTACAGCACTACCATATGGCAAAACATGAGAGGTTAAGACAAGTCGGTATCTTTCAGAATAGGACTTGAGATACTTGACTGTCTTTCTCCACTTTGGCCACCCCCACTTACTGAGAAGCTCACGTCGGAAAATTGGGTATCCAGCCGAAGGATCAAACTCCTGCCAGTGCGAATCAATTCCAGCCACAACCTCAATATCATCTTTTAAATATGAAGCGAGCGCGCTGAGATAGCGAGCCACCCCACCCCGATTGGGTGGAAAGTCTGGTGTAATTAGAAGAAGTTTTTTTTCACTCATAATCATTTAATCAACGCTCTCACTTGCAAAACGTCATCCATCGAAACTGATCGAGTGACCCAGAGACCAGCTACGTAGACAACCCCACCCACTGGAATCACTGCAACCCATCCTATGTATGGCTTGAGAAGAACAACCACAACCGCCATAACAATACCGGATGTGTACATAAGTAATACTGGTTTCACAAACCCCCAAAGTGAAAAAGAAGGAATGATCGACTTCACAAAATACAGACCCGCCAGGAACATGAATATGAAACTTGCCAGTGCTGCATAAGCTGCTCCAAGAACACCAAGGATTGGAATCAGTGTCCAGTTGAGCACAACGTTGATAACCATTGTAACCCCCATGATAGCTGTTTTTGTGCTCTGTCTATCAGCCGCGTTTAGAAGTGATCCAATTGGAAAATCGAGGAAGATCGGCAACAAAACAAAAGCTAATGTCTGAAGAACAACTGCAGAGGCAAGATATTCTGGTCCCGCAAGCTGAACCACCTCTGGGGCAATGGCCCACAAACCCAAAACGATTGGCGTAGACAATAAAGCCATATACCAGACAGCCTTATTAAAAAGTCTTTTTAGAGCTTTTGGATCCTTCCCCACCACGGCACTCATGCCGGGATATAGCGCGGCCACAAATGCCAGGGGCAAAAATTGAAACGCGTAAGTAAACTTATAAGCAATGGAGTATATCCCCACTGCTGTTGTATCAAGCATCTTCGATATGAAAATTGTATCGATGTAGGAATACACTTTTACAAAAACTGAAGCTAGCGCAAATGGTAATGCAGTCTTCATTATCCATAAAATCTCTCGCTTGTGCCACCTGGGACGTAGAGCGGACCACCCAAGCAATCGAACAATCTTTGTTCCACTCACAAAAACATTTACCACGCTTCCCATGAGCAATGCAGCAATAAGAAGCATTAGTGATGGTGAGAGCCATAGAACAAGTCCACCAAAAGTACCGGTGACTACCATCCCAGAGAAGATTCCGATGGACTCAAACTTCAGTGCCTGGAAACCTCGCAACACCCCATAGAAAAGTAAGTGAATCGCATCGAGTCCAAGAATGAGTGTTGCAAACGTGATTAAGCGCTGAAGAGAAACGTCATATCCAAGTGCGGACCCCGTGGCTGTTGCCGCCACCATGGCGATAAATATCAACGGGATCTTCATTGCCAACGCGTGACTCAGGTGCTCTTTTGCCCTCTCAGGTGTTTTGGCTATTTCACGAATAACAACTGGAGTGATACCCATGTCTGCCACCACGGTAAAGATCACTGTTATGGACACAGCAAGGAAATACTGACCAGTCAGGTCGGGCATCATTATGCGTGCCAGAAACAAAAAGTAGACAAAAGCAATCACCTTTTGTCCAACAGACGCGAGGGTAAGATACAATGTATTTTTCGCTAAACGATCGGTCACAGTGAGGTCATTGTATAGGATTTTAGGTAAAATATACACACACGGCAAAAACAAAAGGTAATAAAAAATCGACGAGAGCGTGCTCGTCGAAGTGGTCCTACTCGTCTGCTGCCCCCACGGTCATGGCTGCGATGTGTTCGGGGCCGAGATCATCCAGCAGGTCCATGGATCCCACCATGGTCATGTGCCTTCCATCTCGGTATCCCTCCATCAGCTGACGCAGGGGCTCAAATCCCATTCTCGTCGCATCCAGTTGTCCGAGCTTGTATCCAGCCCTGCCGAGCTGCGCAGCGATGTAATCGTCCTGTGCGAACGTTGCCTTCCACAGGCTCTCCAGAACAGGAGCAAAGTCTCGAGCAACAACGTCACCCAGAGTCATGTAGTGCTCGGCGTCATGTGTCCACCGATCCAGAGCCGGGATCTCAGGAACGGGCCTGAGGGTCGGCACATCAGGTACCGGAATCTTCTTGAACATGGGCCAGAGCTGTCTACCGAACATGAAGATGTGATTAGCCTGCCACAGTTCTTGGGCACGAGCATGTGTCCGACGCTTCACATCATTCAACCTATTGGCCCGATCGTGCGCCCTCTTGATCGCTGCGATTTCACTTGCCGAATAGGCCATGCATCGAGTCAGGTCATCCCTGATGGCAAACACCATCTGGAGGTGAGTGCCGATGTGTTCAGGGCGAAGCTCACAGAGTGGCTTGTGCGCAGCGTCGATTGCCGCAACAGCGTCGTAACGAGCCGAGACCAAATCGGGTAGCGGCGCATCCTCTGGGGCCATTGCCGTCTTGTTCCTCTCCGCGAAGAGTCGACGTAGCAACCCATCGGTGAACGGTGAGAGTGTGACGTGCCAGCTGTAGGTCGTCCGAGTAGCCGTGGGCGTAACGCCCGTCAGAGTCGTACGCAGGCCGACCGCGGCCGGAACACGCTGTCCACCTGTGGTGAGTTCTACCAAGGCGATGTTCTGTGAGCTCGCAAAGTCGAAGTCGGGTTGGACTTCCTTGCGACGAGCCGTGCTAGTGAGCTGATCTCGAATGGAGACACGTGCAACGTGAAGTACGGTCACTTCTGTATCTGGATGCGTCATGTGCGATCCTCCTTGTCCGGATTTAAGCACTCAAACACAATAAAGTCAAAACCGCGCTTTCGCGCGGTTTCTTTTATCGTTTTGACCATTGTGGTGCTCGTCGAGCTCCTCGTAATCCATACTTCTTTCTCTCTCTCTTTCGAGCATCTGTGGTCAAAAAACCAAGAGCCTTCAGTACAGTTCTGAACTCAGGATTAAACTCAACAAGACATTTTGAAATTCCTAGTCGTATAGCATCAGCCTGTCCATGAATACCACCACCATTGGTATGAACAGTGATATCGAATACGTTCTCTGTTCCAGTTTCCCTTAATGGAGACATTATAGATTGCTGCAATGTTTCAAGTGGAAAATATTCAGACAGATCCCGATCATTGATCATTATAGATCCAGAACCACTGTGATGAAGTCTCACACGAGCAACAGAACGCTTCCGTCGACCAACAGCCTCAAGATAATTGTGTACTTGTTCTGTCATAATACTAATTGCTGATCATCAAACGCTTAAGACGCTCCGTTCTGTGCTTGTTCTTTGGAAGCATGCGTGAAACAGCTCTGCGCAATACCTCACCTGGATCATCCTCCCAAACTTTTTTCATCTGCACAGTTCGCAATCCTTTTGCATAACCTGTGTGATGATAGTAATTTTTTTGCAAAAGCTTCTTGCCTGTAACCACCATTTTTGCCGCATTCATAATTTGAACATGGTCGCCAATATCAAGATTCGGAGCAAAGGCAGGCTTATGCTTTCCTATAAGCAAAGTGGCAATCTCCGTTGCTAATCGTCCAGGAGCCTTCCCTTCTGCGTCTAGTGTATGAATGTCTCGTGTAGAATTCAACATATTAAACAAGTTCAATCTGTACCATATCGGCACCATCATTTTTTCGATGTCCGATCTTTACAATTCGAGTATATCCTCCAGGTCTTGACGCATAGCGAGGTCCAAGAACTTCAAGAATTTTCTTTACAGGATGTTCTGTGTAGAAAAACTTCATCAAGTTACGTCTTGTTGCAAGAGTGGGCTGTTTCCCTGACGTTATTGCTTTTTCTACCAATGGACGAATGGCCTTGGCCTTCGCTTCGGTAGTTTGAACCTTCTCATGAAGAATGACACTTGCAGCCAGATTCCGAAGCAAGGCTTCACGAGGAGCTTTTTTTCGACCTAAAATGATGCCTTTATTTCTGTGACGCATAAATAGTTATTCAACCTCAGATTCCACAGGCCCGTCAAAAGAATTGAGTGTTGTGGGTTCAGCAAAATCCGTTGGTGCCTGATTATTGGTCAAAATTGAAAAATAGTCAATTAGAATATTGGATGATTTCTCAACAGCTTCTTGTGGAGTTATTGTTCCATCTGTTTCAATATTCATGATCAGACGATCGTAGTTGGTAATTTCACCAACACGAGTGTCTTCTACACGATACCCAACATTACGAATAGGAGAGAAGAGTGCATCGATAGAAATTGTTCCAAGATCATTATCCTCATCTGGACGTTCTTCGCTTGGCACATAGCCGCGACCACGTCGAACGGTCAATTCCATCTCAATTTCCTTACTATCGTCCGTCAATGTCGCAATAATCATCTCGGGATTCACAATCTCCACGTCAGCATTTGGGGCAATGTCCGCACCAGTAATAGCTCTTGCTCCTTTAACTGACAATGTGAGCTTAACAGGTTCGTCTGAAAAACATTTGAGGCGAAGTGACTTAAGATTCAAGATGATCTCAAGCGCATCTTCTTTAATCCCCTCAACTGCCTGGAATTCGTGATTCACACCCTTAATTTTCATCGCTGTAACCGCAGCACCTGGAAGTGATGAAAGTAAAACGCGACGCAATGCGTTTCCAAGAGTCGTTCCATATCCGTGGAAACAAGGTTCTACAATGAGCACGCCCTCATTTGGGCGCTCACCATCCTCATATTGGATACGTGAAGGAAGAAGAATGTTTTCCATAGAATAAATAGATTATCGTGAGTAAAACTCAACGATGAGTGTTGGATCGAAACCTTGGTCTAGATCCTCCCCCTCAGGTTTTGAAGTAATTTTTCCAGTAAAGACTTTATCATCACGAGAAATCCACTTTGGCAATGTACCAAGGTTAATTGCTTCAGGAATCATCTTTACAAGTTCCTTCTCTTTCTTTGATTCTTTGATAGAGATCTCATCTCCAATAGACACGGTATAAGAAGGGATGTCTACACGATCGCCATTCACAAGAATGAAGCCGTGGTTAACCATTTGCCTTGCTTGTCGTCGAGTTCGAGCAAATCCAAGTCTGAATATAACATTGTCCAATCGAAGCTCAAGAGCAATAATCATGCTTTGACCAGTATTCCCCTCTTTTCGAGATGCCTTTTCAAAGTAATTACGAAACTGACGCTCCATAACACCATAAATGGCTCGAGCTTTTTGCTTCTCCTGAAGCTGCTCACCATAGGCACTCATTCGAGGACGGCGTCTCATCTGCTTTGGACCATGTATTCCCGGTGGGTATGCACGACGACGAACATACTTTTCCTTTCCGAGAGTAATTCCAAGACGGCGTGAGCGCTTTACAATATTTGTTCTATCGCGAGCCATATCTAGACACGTCTTGGTTTAGGTGCACGACAACCATTATGAGGCAGAGGTGTCACATCTTTGATTGAAAGCACGTGGAAGCCATTAGCATTCAGGGCACGTACAGCTGAATCACGTCCTGACCCAACTCCTTTTACAAAAACATTAAGTTCCTTGATTCCAGTTTCTTTTACTCGTTCAGCTACTTTTTTAACAATAATACTTGCGGCATACGGAGTAGATTTCTTAGGTCCTTTGAAACCACAATTACCAGCACTAGACCACCCTAGAGTATTTCCAGTTAAGTCAGTTATTGTCACAATGGTGTTGTTATAAGTTGCTTGAATATAAACACAACCTTGCGACACCTGACGCACTGTCTTTTTCTTTGAACGACTTTTTGATTTTTTCTGTTCAGCCATAAGGTCTAAGTCTTAGTAAGGGCTCTGCGTCCACTACCAGTTGTGCGACGCACGTTGCCACGAACCGTCCGTGAGTTACTCTTTGTACGCTGTCCACGTGCGGGGAGACGCTTAGAGTGTCTAGTTCCGCGAAAAGAACCAGTTTCTTTTAGATGTTTTATGTGTGAAAAAGTATCTCGTTTAAGATCACCCTCGAGACGGTGATTTTTCTCAAGCAAGGTGCGTATGGCATTAACCTGCTCTTCTGTCAGGTCTTTTGTGCGAACATTCTCATCAACACCAACCTCAGCTAAAGTCTTTTTTGAGATTGTGGGCCCAACCCCATAAATATATGTGAGGGCGATCACAATACGTTTGTTGGATGGAATATTTACTCCAGCGATTCGTGCCATAACGTTTAACCTTGTCGTTGCTTATGTCGAGGATTCTTACAAATAACAACCACCCGCCCTTTCCGACGGATGACTTTACAATCTCGACAAATTTTCTTAGCTGATGCTCTTACTTTCATAATCTATAAACGTTACCGGTATCACAGTAACGCTTCAAAAACGATACACAACTCGACCCTTAGTTAGGTCATATGGGCTGATCTCCAGCTTCACCTCATCTCCTGGAAGAATGCGTATTCTGAACTTTCGCATCTTTCCAGAGAGGTGGCCAGTGATTTCTTGCCCATTCTCTAATCTTATTTTGAAGTTTGCAGCAGGAAGAAGTTCTTCTACTGTACCCCTCATTTCAATGAAATCTTTTGTTCCTTTACTCATAATGAAATACAGCGGAAATTCTAGCATTCGTTCTGTAAAAC
The DNA here is from genome assembly GCA_013204395.1 of Parcubacteria group bacterium. Taxonomy (GTDB): domain Bacteria; phylum Patescibacteriota; class Patescibacteriia; order UBA9934; family GWF2-40-263; genus JABMNZ01. The sequence goes on along the minus strand of JABMNZ010000013.1, from coordinate 33,390 downwards.
AGCAAGGAATCTGAATATCTGAGGCGCCGGCATTGTACCGACGCCCCCCTGTGCTGTCAAGGATCTATCCGTGGATAAAATTGTCGATGTTTTTTTGCTCATTTTAGTCAAGAATAGCTTTGATTCGTCTAATACCACTGGCACACGACTCCTCTTTTGTTATCTTAAAGTGACCAAGTTCGCTTGTCTGGTTCACGTGTGGACCACCGCAAACTTCTCTGCTAAACGATTCTTCTGCAGCCTCTCCACCTATAAAATAAACCTTAATCTTTCCCTCAATCTGAGCATACTTATCTTCAAACAACCCAATGGCTCCCATTTTCTTCGCCTCTTCAAGACTGAGAATTTCATAGTGAACATTCAAATCTTTATTTATATTTGTATTCACCAAGTCTTCAACCTGCTGTTTTTGCTCATCAGTTAATTTTTCACCATAAGAAAAATCAAAGCGCAATCGTTTAGGAGTGATATTCGACCCACGTTGTTCAACATGAGTCCCCAAAACTGTTCTCAGGGCTTTGTGAAGCATGTGTGTCGCGGTATGTAACTGAACGGTAGCATCCGAATGATCAGCGAGACCTCCAGCAAATTTCTGTGTCGAACCAGAACGTGAAAGATCTTGATGTTTCTTAAATTCTTGAGTGAATTTTTCTCGGTCCACAATCTGCCCTTGCTCCACGGCCATTTCTTCTGTTAGCTCGATCGGGAAACCATAAGTCGAATATAAAACGAACGCATTCTCTCCAGAAATGGATTTAGAAGCACTAAACATCTTTACAAACTCCTTTTCTCCTTTTTCCAATGTCCTAACAAACTTCTCCTCTTCACGAGTAAGCTCTTCTAGTATCAAGACCCTCTTGTCTAAAAGATTTCTGTATACATCACAATATTCTTTAATTACCTGTTCTCCGACTTTTCCACAAAATGATTCGGTAATGCCCAAATTTCTACCAAAACGGACAGTGCGTCTGATTAAGCGACGGGAAAAATAACCCCGATCCTTATTTGATGGAATCACGCCATCTCCTATGAGAAATACCGCTGCTCTGAGGTGGTCAAGAATCACTCGGTAAGCATGAGTGTTCCCAACATAATCTTTCCCTGACAGAGACTCTAGCACTGTCTTCATTCCTGAAAATATATGTGTATTGAATACGTCGGGATCATTAGCAGCAGCTGCTGCTATGCGTAGTAATCCACCACCAAAATCAACATTCTTTTTTGGAAGGAATTCAAAGCCCGACTCCGTCTTAATGAACTCCATGAAGACATTATTGCCGATCTCTAAAAATCTTCCACAATCGCAATTCACATGACATGGCTCTGTTCTAAACTTAGAAGCATCGTGAAGTTTAAGGCTCTCCCCAAAGTCCCAAAACATTTCAGAATCAGGTCCTCCTGGTTCCCCTTGAGGCATTTTTTCTTGTGAGCCAAAACGTGACCACCAGTTCTTTGAGTCATCGTAGTAAAAAATTCGTCCATTCTGCAACCCATCTTTTTCTGAATTATCAATAACTACCGCGTCAATATCAACATCAGAGAATATTTTCTGCCAGAGTCCAACTGACTCCTCATCCCTAGAAACATCATCATTGCCCCGATAAACGGTCACGTAAAGATTTTTTGGGTTTAAACCAATTTCTTTTGTTAACCATTCAAACACCCAAGGGAGTTGCTCTTTTTTGAAATAATCACCTAATGACCAGTTTCCAAGCATCTCAAAAAATGTTGTGTGTCGATTATCACCGACCTCGTCAATATCCTGAGACCTGAAACATTTTTGAGAGTCCGCAACACGTACCCCTAATGGATGGGTTTCTCCAAGCAGAAAAGGGACCATTGGTTGCATTCCGGACCCTGTGAACAAAGTCGTTGGGTCATTATCTGGCACAAGCGATGCTGATGGGATCACAACATGAGCTTGCTTTTGAAAATAATTAAGGAAACTAGTTCTGATTTCGTGAATTGTCATATTAGTCGCATTCTACACATGGGCCTATATCGAGTCTAGTGAATCTAAAGCCTCTCCAGGCCTTATTCGTCGCAATACATTCCGTCTAAGAGCATTTGACATCAGTTCCTGTTCTTCCACCTTTAATAATGAACAAACTCCCACGTAAGCCAGTAGGCCAAGCCCTCCTGCAAAAAGACCTTGTGTCAAAACTCCCATAAACGTATCGAGTGAGATAATTGAAATGGCTACAGGCTTCAGGGCCTGCATTACCACCGTCGCAACAAGTCCAGCGGCAGACAACTTGTGAATAGTCACTAAAAGTTGAGACTCTGCCAATGACCCCATTCGTTGACGAAGAATAACCCACATTAATATCACATTAGTCAAAGCGGCAAGAGAATAAGCCATGGCAAGGGCTGTTACACCAAAACTATCTCTCAGAGCAAAAGCTGCCAAAAGACCAACAAGCGCCGAAACAGCCCCTGTCATTAGGGGTGTAACAGTGTCATGTAGAGCATAAAATGCTCTGGCAAGAAGAAATATTAGTGCTTGAGGAATAAAAGTGAGTGAAAAAAAGGCAAGAGTGTCTGCTGTGGCTATTGTTGATGCCCAATCAAAAGCACCAGCCCCTACAACCACTCGAACAATTTGGGCGCGAAGAATAAGAAACAGCAACATCATTGGAATCATTAAGTAAAGAACCTGGCGTGTTGTTGAAATAAACAATTCAACAAACTTCTCCTTCTCACTTGATTCAATGGCTTCAGAAAGTGAAGGGAATACAGCAATGGCAAACGATACTCCGATAATTCCAACGGCAAAAAACTGAATATTGTAAGCAAACTGAAATATTGTCACAGAACCAATGGTTAATGTTGAGGCTATAATGGTTAAGATAACAAAAAGGACTTGATTCACAGCTAACCCAAGCGTTCTCGGGCCCATGAGCTTGAGCATGGTGACAGCATCCTTATCAAACGGATGGGGACGAAATTTGAATCGATATTCTGTCTGCATCACACCCATTACCTGAGTTAGTAGGTGAAGAGCTGCTCCAAGAACCACGCCCCATGCTAGTCCAATGATACCGAACGGCTCAACAAAATAAAGTGCACCAATAATAATTCCGACATTATAGAAAATCGGCGCTAGAGCATAAAGTAAAAATCTTTTTAGGCTCTGAAGGACTGATCCGTAAATCATTGATATTGATAGCAAAACCTGCGCTGAAAACATAATGCGCATAAGCTGTGCTACGCGCATTTGTTTATATTGAGCGAACCCTGGAGCGACAATTTGAGCCAAAGGCTCTGCAAACAAAATGAGACAGAGTGACAGCAGAACCATCACCCCAGCTACAAGGTGCAGAGTATTATTTGTAAATTCCCAGGCCTTCGCTCGTCGCGAGGCTCGACTATAATGAGACAAGAATATCGGAATGAAACTAGCGGAAAGCGCACCAATCACAATAAGACTAAAAAGTAGGTCGGGAATTTTGAACGCTGCGTAGTACACATCTAGCGTATCCCCTGCCCCGAACTGACCAGCCAGAATTCTATCTCTAACTAATCCAACAATTCTACTTACAAACGAAAGGACGCCCACGATAGTCGCGGCGCCTATGATCGTCTTAGATTCTCGATTTAGAATTTTAAACATGTCACCTCTTATGATTTCTTGATCGCCTGAACGTCATAACAAGAACTCCACATCCAACTATAAGTAGTAGAGTTAAAAAGAGTACAGCCACCAAAACAATCCTATTACCAAGAGAAAGGAATGGTACCAACACTGTTGATGACTCCTGATCATAAACCCCTGTGTCGTTTTGAATTGAAAGCGTTACTTGAAACGCCCCACTCGTCGCGTAGGTGTGAGAAACAGACGTCTTTGACGAACTTACTCCATCACCAAAGTCCCATCGATACACGGCACCAGACTCCTCTGGTGAGAGAAGTGTAAAGGTGTAAGTGTTCCAGCTATTTCTCTGAAAAGAGAAGACGGCGTTTGGGGATATCTCAATCGAAGCTTCTTTAATTGAGATGTCCCGTACTGAATCAACTGGCAAATCATCTGTATTGTTACCAGCGGAAACAATAGAGGTGTCACTTAAATTACCATTATTAGTTTCCTCAATTTCAACGGCAAGATCAGCAATGATTTGCTTAAACCGCTCTGAGGTATCAGTGATAACAGGAATCACCACAGGTACAACCTCAATCACGGAGCGATTCGGGTCTGTGGGATATGCATCTGAAGCATCATCGACCCCGTCTGCGTCCGTGTCAGTTATTGTGGTACTTGAACCAAGTTCCACTTCAACATCATCAGACAACCCATCGTTATCATCATCGCTGTCACAAGCATCTCCATAAGAGTCACCATCTGTATTTTGTTGATTTGCGTTTGATGTTTGCGGACAATTGTCTTGACTGTCTTCTACCCCATCACGATCAGAATCCTCTATAGGTACCAACGTATTGGTGATTGTAAAATCATTTCCGGTATTCATGTCTTCCGGATCTGTTCCCTGAATTATTGCCTGGATGTTAAAACTTCCTGGTGGCACAACAAAATCTAGATATACATCCTCAGGATTTCCACCAGCAATAACTGAAATAACTTGTGACTGGCCGATAGCAGCAGCACCTTGATAAAACGTCACGTACCCTGAAACATCCTCATCGCCACTATTGGTAATGGAGGCATAAATTCTAACAGTATCACCGACAATAAGAGGATCTTCTGAAAATCGAATGTCGTTTTGACCAATACTTAAGTCCGCTGCCGCATGAACACCAAACGGAGCGAGGAATATAATTGCGACAAGTAAAAATTTCTTCATAAAATTACAGTATCACCTGGTTGCAGCCAAAGTTCTGCCGCCTCATCAATACTAACATGAACTGCGGGTGCAAACGTTGGGTGTACCCGAACGATTATATGATCGATAGTTTTTTCTCCAAGACGGACGCTTACCACATCACCTTGAGCCAACTCATTTTCATTAGCTAAAGCCGTTGGAAGATGCATGTGTCTTATGGGAATGATGGTACTCATCTTTGCCTCCACTTGTCCGTGAGGCCCTTTTAGGGTGACGGTTGCAGATCGATCCAAATCACCTGAGATTCTAAGCGGTGCTTTAACACCTATTGAATGTGCATCGCTTGCAGAAAGCTCAACCTGTGTTACCGAACGTTCAGGGCCAATTACACAAACCTTTTCAAATATCCCAGCCGGTCCAATTACTTGCACGCGCTCCTTTGAAACAAACTGGCCACGATGCTCAATTACCTGTTCGCTACCTAAGTCCATGTCTCCAAAAAGAACCCCTCGATCTTCCGACGATAAGTGTACATGTCTATACTGAATCACCACTGGAACTTTCATAGCTATGACCGTGGTCTTTTAACAATCACCAACGCCAAAACTAACATGCCAACAAAACCTGTTGCATAAAGCGTGTAGACAATCTTAGGTGAGTCATACCACGGGAGCCAAGGCACATTCATACCGTAAAAACTTCCTAACAAAGTTGGGAACATGAATGCGACCGAAACGATTGTTAAAACCGTAACTATTTCATTCGTCTTGTGTGAAAGAAGCGCCTCGTTAACGTCAAAGAGACCATCGATAATTAATTTCAAATTGTCTACCGAAAGCCACACGGTATCCAAAACATCATGAACGTCATCAAAGTAAACGTGAACATTCAATGGGATAAACGTTCGTTTAAGATTGGCAAGTGATGTAAGTATGGAACGCTGCGGATCAATCACGTGGCGTAAAAACAATACATTGCGACGAGCATGAGCAAGATCTACCGTAAGTTTTTTGTCATGCCTTTTTTCAATAGCATCCTCAAGGCGATGTGTTTCTTGGGTCAATTGCCCAACGATTCGCATGGAATCACGGAACAGATCGGCCAAAACCCTATGCATGGCAAAGGCTGTTCCATTACCTAGCACTGAGGCTCTCAACTTTGTGCTTCTCTGCATTCGCTCGAACAGTTCGTTTAATACAGGAATTTCCACATGGGTCACGGTGACTAATGCGTCCTTACTCAAAAACATGTAAACCTCTTCTCCATAAACATGTCCAGTATCCTTGTGGATAGTTGGAATGTGAAAAACGAAAAATACGTAATGTTTGTATGGGTCCATCTTTGAGATTGGCGACTCTGCACGGATATCGTCGTAATCAAGATGGTGAAACCTAAAATCCTTCTGAAGACCCTCCAGATCTGATTCGCTCGCTTGGCTGATGTGATGCCACAACACCCCTTTTGCTTCCACGACGTTTGATCCCATAGTTATTTTTCTTTCTGGATATCCTTTTGCTTGTGATCATGTCCAAACTGATAATTAAACTTGTCATGTTTGATTGGCCCAAGTAGAGCTAGGTGCAATTCTGCAAATAAGTACTTCATAGCAATCTTCATCCTTCCATCCTTATCCATTCGCCTAATCGATACGGGTATCTTTGTTGATTTTAAAAAACCAAACTTCCCTATTCCTTTTGTCCGACGGGCATAATCATGGTCTTCACAAAAAGTAATCTCCTCATCAAAACCTCCTATACGCTCGTGCAGATCACGTCTTGCTAACATGCAAAATCCTGGAGCATGTGGAAATACAGACCCCCAAGCACGCACGTAGGTGTTGTAAGCCTTATGCATGAAGTGATCAATGAACGCATCTGAAAGAGGAAATACATCGCAGGTAGCCAAGTCAAGTTTTCGCTCCATCATCTCACCAATAGACTTTTCCAAAAATTCTGGATCACGAAGCTCGACGTCTGCATCAAGAAAAAGTATCAGGTCAGTTTTTGCTAAGACGGCGCCTGCATTACGTCCCACAGACACGGTCCCTCCATCGACAACGATTGCCCCATACTCTATTGCAATCTCTCTCGTCCGATCTGAAGATCCAGCATCGGCAACAATAATCTCCGCTGGTTGCAGCGTTTGTCTTTTTATTGAAGCAAGAAGTCCTGGTAAACAAGACTCCTCATTCATTGTTGGAATGACTATGGTTAACATTGGTTCTATTTTACCTCGCCATCACTCCCTGGACAAGCGTCTCATTTGGCATTACCCTTGCGCCGATATGTCATCACCTTGTCCAAATAAAGAACTCTGTGGATCTTGCAGCTGGTCTCACATCCCCTACGAGAAACAACTCCTGCAAAAACTTTCCGATATCAACGGATCGTTTGCCCTTAAAGGGGTTGATCTTCAGGTAAAAGAAATCATTCCTTCTCCATACACAGAACATTACAGGAATCGAATGGATTTTGTGATCGACTTTGAAGGAAGAGTTGGTATGCGCCACAAGGGTAAGTGGTGGAAAGTTATTGATGATCACACCTGTTTTATTTCTGACGAGAAAATCGAGGAGCTATTTCATTACATTCGAGAGTGGTCAAAGTCCTCTGGCTTGAGTTACTTCGATCGAAAGGCACACACAGGATTGCTACGCTATGCCGTCATTCGCACGACCACCCTTGGTCAAGCAATGGTCAACATTGTCACAAGTGTCCCTGAAGATGACGTGCTAATTCGCGAGGCTCTGGCAAAACTTTCTGGTGACGAACGGATTTCAACACTGATCTGGTCACAAAACTCGACGGTCGGCGATGTCAGTTTCGGTGACATTTTAGAAACCATCACTGGACCTGGCTACATCGAAGAAGAAATCCGTGGTTCAAACTTTCGCATTAGCCCCAACGCTTTTTTTCAAACCAACCCCCATGCTGCCGTTGCTCTTCTTGATACGGTAGATGAGTTCTGCGGCGATCTTACGGACAAGACTCTTCTTGATCTGTACTGCGGCTCAGGTTTCTTCTCCGTCGCACTTGCTCCTAGAGCAAAGAAAACCACAGGAGTGGAAATGGTCGCTGAGGCGATCGCAGACGCCCGAGTCAATGCCGAGTTGAACAATGCCTCTGTTGAATTCCATGACGCAAAAACGGAAGACTTTGATTGGAAAACACTTGGAGCTGATGTGGTCATACTTGACCCGCCACGCTCTGGCATGCATGATAGGGCCCTTGCAGACGTCATCGAGGCAAAACCTGAGGTTATCGTCTATGTGTCATGTAACCCAAAAAACTTCGCCAGAGAGATGATTCAGCTTCAAGAGCATTATAAAGTAGAGGCCATGAGGGCCATAGACATGTTTCCTCACACCCCCCACGTAGAACTCATAACAAAACTAAGCAAAAAATAGTGAACCTAATAATCCCACCTGGTACTTTTACGTTCACTAGACTTGTGCGCAAATAAGCGCCCTGACTACCTAAAATATGAAAAATACAAGATCAGGATTCGTTGTCATGATTGGACGCTCAAATGTGGGAAAGTCCACTCTAATGAACTCAATCATTGGCTCAAAGATAGCCATCACAACTCCCAAGCCACAAACAACACGTCTTCCAATCCAAGGAATCCTCACACGAGAAAATACTCAAATTATCTTCGTTGACACTCCGGGAATCCTTAAGGGAGCTAAAGATCTTCTTTCAAAAAAACTAGCCAAGTCAGTTCACGACTCACTTGAAGAAGTGGACGCTGTCGTATATGTAGTTGATCCCACAAGACAGATTGGTCAAGAAGAGCGTGAGGTAATGCGCCTCATAGAATCCATAGACAAGCCATCGATCCTCGTGATCAACAAGATGGATCTGGACCGCAAGCCATACCTAGACTTTTATCGTGACCTTGCAGAAAACTACACCGACACAGTCGAGCTCTCCGCACTTCACAACAGACATGTCGGAACTCTTGTTGAAAAACTTCAAGATCTTCTACCAGAAGGAGTGTTCTATTACCCAGAGGGTCAGCTAACTAATATGCCAAACAAGTACTGGCTAGCTGAGCTTGTCCGTGAAAAACTATTCCTACGCCTTAGGCAAGAGCTACCCTACTCTACTCACGTTGAAGTTAGTGATTTAGAAGAGAGAGCGGACGGCATGATGTATATAAAGGCGACCATATTCACCACAACAGAACGCTATAAACGCATGATCATAGGTGCGGGTGGCCGTGGGGTTAAAGAGATAGGTCAAAGTGTCAGAAAAGAACTTGAGGCTGTAATGGAAACAAAAGTCTTCATCGACCTGCGTGTAGAGGTTGATGAGCACTGGATGAAACGATTTGTATAACTTGAGTAGTTAAAATACACCCCCTAAAGTGGTGTATTTTTCTTCGCACCAACAAAATATGAACCGTAATATACATAATCCTTACGGTCGCCTTTTTCTGCAACCCTGGCAGCTGCATCAACAATAAGTTTCTGTGCTGACAATGGCGGAGAAACATCTGAGAATCCTAACTCACCCAGAACCCTTGTAATTGTCTTTGTGTTCCATCGCCTATCCTGTGCAACAAAAATCTCGTGCACCTCCCCACCAAAACTTTTTCGGGGCAATGGTGAGACCGTCGTCATGAAAACACCATCTTCTACTAATGCATCTCGTAGAGAGTATTGTCGCGGATATGACAGACCACCAGTCCTGAATGGACCAAAGACAACAGCTTCATCCATATGTGCCTTCTGAAGAACGCTATTGAATTTGACGTTTGATGACATCAGCGAATCTACGAAATCATGATCCTGAAGGTCGCCTTGTATAAAGATTGTTTTTCGTCTTTTTGGATCTTCCCCAGGCCAAGAGAAATCGTAGGATAATTCCACGCCCATATCCGTATCTTTACACTCAATAGTATCGGCTGCCACGCCAATTTTTTCCAAAAATATTGCAACCAGACGCTCGAATCCAAATTTCCTAATGTGCAGCATGGCTACGTAGCCGTTTTCTTTCACATAATCTAAAACAGCACGTTGATTCTTTGAGTCACCCCCAATTTCATCTAAGTTCTCAACCGCGTCCAAAAATTTCCCCCTGTTAAAAGGTTGTCTATCAGGAACAATTGTCTCTGTTGCATTTGTGGCCAGTAAAGCACTTGCCATATCTGGACCTCTTCCTGGAGCAAGCAGCCGATGGGGTTTTGACTCAGGGTTCGTTATCGACTTCCAGGACATAAAGTAGGCAGCTTGTTCAGCTGTAAACAGTTCATTTTCAACACCCGGAAATGTTCGAGCTAGTTCTAATAACTTCTGTGTTTCTGGATTCGTGATCCGTGATTCGATCGATCTGCGCTCATTAGTGTTTGAGGGGATAAATTTGTGTCCACTTTCTTTATTCATAAGTGTAAGTAAATTTGACAGACAATGGCATTGGACATTCGAACTATTTGTGGTATATCCCCGCTATTTTGTTGTTATCGCAGAAACTTCATACCCGGCAAACCCCTCCACAAAACCACCTGGTGTCAGGACTTCTAAGTTTCCCTGTGCAAGTGGTGTTAACTGCACCTCGAGTACGATTGGATTTTCAGGGCTAGCCAGAACTGTTACAGACCCAAAACTATTTTCTGCTTCTATCGTTCTAACCGTTGTTCTTATTCCATCAATTGAAAGTGAGTAGGTTCCCCAATCTCCAGAAGCCTCGACGGTTGTAAGGTCGGCACCATCTGTTTCCACGATTTCTTCCTCCACATCTTCGCCTTCTGTCACTGTAGCGTCTTTATCATCAAAGATACTGACGATTTGATCTATATACCCCTGTAGCTTTCCACCAACTTCTTCTACCTTAGCTAGCGACTCGTCAAAAAGCCCGAATGATAACGTTGTTTTTCTTGTCGAGGACAATTCGTCATACTGGGCACGCGAAAGCCAGATAAGAGTTTCTTCCACCTCTCCGGCACCACCTTCTGTCCACATGTCAGGCATCAACAATTTTGTACCGTCACCCAACGCTTTGGTTGATACAGTTCCCTCTTGAACCACGTCTACATATTTCACATCTGGTGCATCAGGAATCTCTTCCCCGATTGGCATCTCAGCATATGTTGTCTCGTGTGCCTGACGAGCTGCTATAGATTCATCCGTTTCTACCTGAGTTGTGATTGACCAAGAAAGGCCCGCGCCTTCTCCTGGAGTCCATTGAGTGAGCACAACTTCACGTTCCTCTGAGTCAGCACCAAGCCAACCTACTATCATTCCCCCAACACCCATGACGGTTGGTCGAACCGTCACCTGTGTACCAACATCGAAAACGAGTTGGTCTGTCGCCTCCTCTGCCGTAAGACTAGAGGTAAATTCGGTTGAACAACCAGTGCCAACCAAAACGAGCATGATTAATCCGACTGAAGCTAGTCTTATATTGAAATACATATTATTGGGACAGATCTTCACCTGCAGCCCAGGCTTTAACACGTTCTTCAGTGGTAGCACCACAAATCCATTGCTCTGACTCATCATTCCAAAAATACGGGACACCTCCACACTTACCTTTATCAATAGCCTCAAGCTTGGAAGCGTTGCCATCATTGTGCCAAGTCTCCAATTTTTCTATCTTCGCACCCCCTTCATTCAACTTATCCACAATTGGCAACATGTCATGACAATGTGGGCATTCTTCTCCATAAAAGAAATAAAGCATAGTAAATTTTTCTAAGTTCAGTAAGTTCTGTTAGAATTCTATCATGCTTAAACAAGTGCTCACAGTCAGTACCTTCCTTGCCATTATGGCGCTGCTAATCATGCAGCGTTTTTCGCTACCACCTGAAGTGACTGTTTTCGACATAAACTCAGAAGAAACATACGAACGCGGAGAGTTGATAAAAACGACTGACGGCTACCTTGCTATCCAAATTGGAGAAAGTCGTGTGTATCTGGGTAAGAACACGGTTCTGGAGCTTGATCGCATATATACAGACCAACTAACCATTACACTCACAAAAGGTCGACTGCTCGTAGATGCAACTGGAAACATTCCATTGGTTGTCGAGACAAACCACACCGATCACCTTATCCATAAGGGCTTGGCAAGCTTTATCAACTACGACTGGTTAGAAACCATCCATGTAATTCCAATTAGTGGATCTGTTCAAACAACTATCCGAGGGACTAATGATTATCTTCTTACCCCATTACCTCTTTCAATCCACGAAACAGACCCAGTTAGTTATCAGGCCATAGAAGTAACCCTAACAACCGGGCCAGCCGCCGACTTTTATTCGTGGACTGATGTAACAATAACTGAAACTGAAAATTTTAACCCTAAATAGCCTAGAATCATTAATAAGATGTACGACAAAAAACCGCCCTCGAATTGAGGACGGATTTTTTTATTCACAGGAGTGTTTGACTTTAATCTATGATTCCCCCACCAAGCACTTCTTCACCTTGATAGAACACAATTGACTGGCCTGGTGTCACTGCGCGCTGGGGCTCATTGAAACTCACGGTCACAACCCCATCTTGATTCGATTCAATCATACAGTCTTGGAGTGCTTGTCGATATCGTATCCGCGCCTTACACCCAAACGGAAGGGTCCTTGGCTCATTAAACCAGTTCAACTGCCTAGCGGTTAGACCTGGCTGAAATAGCGACGGATGAAAATTGCTTGCAACGATGATCTCTTTTGTCTCAGCCCGCTTCTCCACGACATACCATGGCTCCCCACCACCGATATTCAATCCATGTCGCTGTCCAATAGTATAAAACGCAAGACCCTCATGGGTACCAATTACTTCTCCATCAACTGTCACAACATTCCCAGGATCCTTTGGTAAGCGCTCCTGAAGAAATGCTTTCATGTCCACCTCACCAATAAAACATACTCCGGTGGAATCTTTTTTATTTGCCACGTCCAGTTCTAACTCAAGAGCCTTGGCACGAACAGCTGGCTTTTCCATATTCCCGATAGGAAACAAGACACGGGGCAGTGCTGTGGGTGGCATGGCCCACAAGAAATAGGTCTGATCCTTATTCTTATCGTGTCCAGATAAAAGTTTCCCATCACTAGTCTGCGCGTAATGACCAGTGGCAACATACTGACACCCAAGGCGATCTGCCTCCTGCATGAACCTGTCGAACTTAATGTACTTGTTGCACAACACGTCTGGATTTGGTGTACGTCCGATCCGAGACTGTTCAAACAGATCGTTAACTACTTTCTCTCTGTACTCATCTTCGAAATCGAAAGTTACAAATGGAATATCCAACTTGGCCGCCACACGAGCAGCGTCTCGCTTATCAGCCCGCCACTCACAGTCCGACCAGTTTTTCATAAACGCCCCAATCACCTCATAGCCCTGCTCAATCAAAAGAGCTGCAGATACACTAGAATCCACACCTCCAGACATTCCCAATAAAACTTTTTGCTTTGACATAGGCCGGAGGATAACCCATTTCCCGTACATCCTCAAGCCAAACCCGCCACAACCGCTGTTTCCAAAAAACAAAACACACAGCTCTACGCTGTGTGTTTTGTCATCTCCCCACCCACCCAAGTTCGGTCATCGCCGGCGACCCATACACCGGAACAACTTCGAGTCGGCCTATCTGTGTCCGATCTCGGAAGTTCGTACCGGGGGATGGTGTCGCCCAACTCCAGCAAGACAATCGTCCAGTAAGATCAGCTATTTTGAAACTTCCCAAAGTCCTCTCTCAAAACAAAGAAATCAGTAAACTGCAACTTCTCATTATATTTTTTAAGCAGATCAGAGTATTCAAAAATAGGAACTAATTTACGCCCATCCAAAATCTTTTTATTCACATAAATAGGCTGAGCCTTACCAATCTCACCCAAGTGCGTCAGTTCACGAGCCACAGAATGCGTAAACCACTCAACTCCTTTTTTCTTACAACGTTCTTTTAGCGTTGTAAGTGTCTCTCGATCATCCTCATTCCTGTCCTGTAAACGCAGAATTCTTTTTGCTGGTAAACGCCGCATGAGATGATGTGACCAATAGTTCTTTTCATCACGAGCGGCTTCGAAAAGTTTTTCGATAACCACGCCGTCGTGCAGTGCAACATAATCGTGAGGGTCTGTCGGGATTGTTAGCTCAACCTCGCCTGTAGTAATGGCCTGCTCTAGATAGTGAGTAAACCCAGCCTTTGTTTTATGAAAATAAACCTGATCTACCATGTGGTAACGCGCCAGAAGTAAATCTTCAAACGCACGCACCCCATTTTCCGATATTGTAAAAACAAGTTCTTCGCCCTGTTGAGCTACCCCCATGGAGGTAATTAACCAATCGATATCATACTGCCCATATGCCACACCACAGTAATAACTATCGCGCAGAAGATAATCCATTCGATCCGCATCAACTTCACCAGAGATCAAACCCTTAAGAACTCGCTGAAGGCTCGGGATCTTCTCTATAAGCTCATAGAACCAAGAGGATGGTGCGATGGACCCATGAACAAGTGAAGCGATGTCCTGAGCCATTCCTAGTTCCAAGGCACCCTCCCGTGCCATAGTCTGTATCAAAAGAACACTGTAGTCCTCATGAACGGCCTGACGTTCAGGTTTTTCTCTCCACCATGACCAATCCAATGGCAAATCTGCAAGTTGCGGAAAGACAGCTTCGGAAGCATGTGAAAACGGGCCATGACCAATGTCATGCAAGAGACCAGCAAGTCGCACCCTTTGACGAAGATTGTTTATCTCATCAGAAGATAAGTTGTCTGTGAAAATTGATGAACTACTTGTGACTCGCCCAAATAATCTTCCTGACACGTGCATGGCCCCTAAGGCATGGGTAAATCGATCATGCACTGCCCCTGGATACACATAGGACTGGAGAAAGCCTAATTGTGAAATAAAGCGTAGCCGTTGAAAAAACGGGTGATCAATAATCCCCCGTTCAAACTCGCTGAAAGGAATGCGCTTATGAATCGGGTCCCGTAGTTCGTAGCTCATATACCAGCACCTTACATGAGGAGGATGAAGACGCCCAGTATCACCCTGAAGATCGCCAATTCTGCGTAACTATGTGTTCTAAGGAAAGCTAGAAGGACTTTGATTGTTAAAAATGCTGTTATACCTGCTGTGATAAATCCAACAAGAAGCGGAAGGGCATCCACAGCAGCTGACCCATCGGCAACGTCTTTTAGCTTCACTAGGCCAGCGATGGCAATAGTAGGGATACCAAGTAAAAAGGAAAACCTTGTGGCTGTTTCCCGAGAAAGACCCAAGTGCAATCCCGCTGTGATAGTAATTCCAGATCTGGAGGTACCTGGGATTAAAGCAACGGCCTGAGCAAGTCCAATCCAAACCGCTCTAGTAATCCCAACTTTTTCAACAGTATCTCTAGGAGATGTTGCGCGTCGATCCACAAGATAAAGTACGATCCCCCAAACGATGAACGACCATGCAACAACCGTAGCGCTACGTGGATCAAAATGAGTCATCTCAAAAATTCCACCAACAATGAGAACGGGAACTGTGGCCAAAGCCAACCACTTAAGCAATGTATTCCTAGTCTTTCCTTTTTTTACAGCCGCAATATCTGGCCAAAGTGCCACTACAACAGCCATAAGTGTAGCCAAGTGAATCACCGCATCGAAAGCAACATCCTGAACCTCCCAACCAAAAAGTTCTGGAATCAAAATTAGAAAACCAGAACTAGAGATTGGTAAAAATTCTGTCACTCCCTGAACAAGCCCTAGAGTAAATGCCTGAAGTAAATCCATACCTAATCAAACCTTATAGTCTGACCTGACTTAAGCGACCCACTATCTCCACTCGACGGTTTTGGAGTAGCCAGCGTTGAGGCAGCAGGCTTTGTTTCCATCGAAATTGATTGAGGTGATGGATTTGGTCGTGATGGTGGAGATGAACTTGGTCTTGAGCGTGAGTCTCCATCTGACGGCTTCTTACGCTTACGTTTTCGTTTTCTTTTGACTTCCTCACCAGATAGATATGATGGAGTAGACCCACGATCTTCTGTCTTCTTTTCCTCCATCCTTTTTGTCTCTACTTTAATCTCAACTGGCTCAGTCATTTTTTTGGGAGCTTCCGTTTTAACTTCAGGTGTCTTTACTGGCTCGATTCTTTTAAAATCTTTGCGATCCTTATCCCCCTTTTTTCGTTCGTCACGAATCTTCTCTAAACACTTTCCACAATACATTGGTCGTGAACGGTCGAGCTTAACACTTGCTTCAAATGAATCTCCACAATCAGAACATGTATACCCGCCAGCTTTAGAGTCTTCTCTTTTTGCAACAGGAACTTCTTCTGACTTTTTAATCTCAGGAGCCTTTTCTTGCACGACCAACTCCTCAGCACGGGTCCTCATTTCTTTCACTGGTTCTTTTTTCAGAACATCCAAACTGATAGGCTTGTCTGCTAGTGGTTTTTCTATAACCTCCGTTTCTTTTCTCTCTGCCACAACTTCTTTTTTCTCAACGACAACCTCTTTCTTCTCTGAGACAATCTTTCCGGCGGAGCCGGACCCGGCTCCGCCGGGCTTTTCTACGCGTTCCTCGACTTTCTCAGCAGAGCTTTCTTCAGGCTTTGGTCTTGGGGCAGACTTAACGATTGATGGCTTTCTTCCACCACTCTTTTTCTCTTCCCTCACGATGGTAATACAGTCATCACAGTAAATTGGCCTACTGCGATCCAGTTCAACGGGCAACACCACCTGTGTGTCACAGCGGGTGCAATTATATTCGTGACGAGGTTTACCGCCGCTCTGTCCCGTATTTGCCTTCTTCTTTTCAGCAGATTCCTTATACGAGGTCTCATCACTTTTCTCACCCATACCACTCCAGAGCATGATCTTCTCCTCAATCTCTTCTCTTGGAGAAGCATATCGCTCTCGAGAAATCTTGATCACCTTTTCCTGACTATTTGTCACTTCGGCTATAGGACCCAGTGTGATGGCAGAAAATGGCATTGACGTAACCCCATCAATAAGGAGCTTGAGATAAATGTTGTACTTAGGGAGATTAATGATGTCCTCTGGAATGAACCTGGGCATGAACTCCGCTTCCATAAATGTTGCATCCGGAGAACCAACTCTAAAAACCACCATCGTTCCAACGTTACCAAACACAGCATCTCTCACCTCTTCAGTAAGCTGAGCAATGTACTGATGAGCCATCAAAAGACATAATCGGTACTTACGAGCCTCAGACAAAATGTTTGCGAAGGATTCCACGGCAAAGTTTTGAAACTCATCAACGTACAGATAAAAGTCATCTCGTTCATCTTCTGGTGTATCCACTCGTTCCATGGCAGAGAGCTGAATCTTTGTAACAAGAAGCCCACCGATCAACTTTGAGTTATCCTCACCAACACGACCCTTAGACAGGTTCACGATAAAGATCTTATTCTGATCCATGATGTCACGGATGTGAATGGTCGATTTAACCTGAGCCACAATGTTACGAATAACGCTCGCAGACAAGAACTGACCAATCTTGTTTTGAATAGCCGCTGTCGCCTCAGTGGCATACTTTTCAGACCAACTCGCAAATTCTGTAACCCAAAACTGTTTTACAACAGGATCTTTCACGTTACTCACCATTCGTTTGCGATACTCGGCGTCAGACATCATTCTGTTAATACCAAGCATTGTCTGACCTTGATTATCCAGAAGGGCCAAGATCGTGTTATTCAAAATGTACTCCATTCGTGAGCTCCACATGTTTTCCCAGATTTTTGCGAACACCCCCATCATTCCTGAAGCAACTAAATGCTTATGACGTTCGGATACAGCCTCAAGGATGTTAAATCCAACAGGGTAATCCAAATCAGCTGGATTGAAATACACCACGTCATTCAATCGCCAAGATGGAATGTAGTTGATGATTTTCTCTGCGGTGTCTCCATGGGGGTCCACGTAACAACAACCATGCCCAGCATAAATATCTGACAAAATTAAATTCTCCAGCAGAGTTGTCTTACCCATACCAGTCTTTCCGATGACATACATGTGTCGCCTGCGGTCATCGGTCTTGATCCCGAACTTAGTCATCTGATTTCTGAAGTTCGTCTTCGCGAAATAGATCACCTCGTTATCATGATCGTGATTCATGCTCATATCGGCAGGTTTGGTGGAACAAAACCATCCTCGTCTTGCGATGGCGGTTTTTTATCATCCGACAGTTCATCCGTTGGTGTCGTAACTGAAACAACAGACTCTAGTGCCTCATAATGTTTTATAAGAGCCCCTAGATTTTCTGGATCTATAATCGAAGGTCTTGGTGGAATCACCCCTGAGTTGACTAGTTCTTCTTGAACAACTCGTGAAACTGGTTCGGGTTGCACAATTTTTTCTAATACCATTTCAGGGAGATCAGCGAGATTGTCCTCAACCTGATGATAATCCTGTCCTGTGGGTGATATGGGTTGTGGGAGTGTATCTGGAAGTGGTTCATCGGATACCGCTGTGGGTAAACTACTTGCCACCTGAGAAATATCACCATCCGTTGGCGAACCAGGAATATCCTGTTCACCCTCGCCGTATCCCGGCAAGATATTTTCTAGATAGGTAATAGGCAATCCAACTGGTGGCTCAGCACGTTTAGATTCTGACTTACTCACAAGAGGAGCTTTCATGGTAATGGTTGGGAAATGCCACAATGTAGCAAGCTCTTCTGCGTTCAAGAAAACAGGCGTTGCCCCAACTCCGTAACTTCTGCTCTTGTATGCGTTCATTAATTTTTTCTGTTTTGAAGCGTAGGCCAATCTCATCCACCAATAATCATCTTTTGGAACTGTTGGGATGTAAAAGGAGAACCGGTTTAGATTCATGTGAGTGTATTGATTCAACATCCCCTTGATGATCGCTGTTCTTTCAACTTTTACAAAAGCATTTTTCTTGGCTGAATAAAGTAGCCTAATTTTTACTCCATGCCCGACTTTAGTAGATTTTGCCAAAATAGCTTTAGCTTCATCTTGCTGTGGCAGAGTGATTTTAAAAACCTTCCACTGATCTTCTTCAGCACCAGGACCATCCTCACCAAAAAGCAATGGATTTAAATCAATACCCAAAGCTTCATTCAACAGCCCACTTGGCCATGAAATAATATGTTCTAAGATTGCAATAAAAGTACTTCTTTTAGGCTTATCCTCGTCGCCATAAATCGCCCTGACATATTTGAGGCCGTGCTCCGACCAACTATTTGTTGAGGGTTGTACAAGCATCTGGAACCAAAAATGTTCTCCAGGTTTCATCTTAGCCATCTGCTCGAGCATGTACCCAAGAGGATCCTTAATCTCCCCAGTCATCTTGTCCTCGAAATCGACATAGGTCCTGATGGGATACATGTAATGCTTTTCAAGCGTTAACTCCCCTCCCCACATGTCATATTCCTCATCAGGAAACTCGCTTGGAAAAGGTGTTACATAATCCTCAACTTCAAAAATCTCAGCATCTGGATAGTTTGCATAGATTCCCGCTTCAACAACATCACGAAAGCGAGGTTGAGTACGAACTAAAAACTGAATATATCCTTCCGTTGAGATAATCTCAAAAGAAAAGACTGGGTGAAGTTTTCCGTAAATCCATTCCTCTTTCCAGGTGATAGATGACTTGGCCCCATACAAAGTGGCGAATAAGTTTTCCAATGCCTTTGGTGATTGTTCAGTCATGGAAGGAACGTCAATGGCTAGAAGCACGAATTTTAACGTACCTACATAACCACCCTGCCGTGAGTTTTTCCACATGGCAATAAAACCCCAGAACAATGTAATGACGATTGGAATCCATGCTGTCCAAACAAAAACATCCCAAAGAATGATGTCTATCCGTTGGTCAAAGTATGTTGAGCTAGTTGAGACAATCTGACTCGCCTCATTCACTATTGGAATGGCAAAGAGAGGGAGCATAAGTTAAGCCAATTGTACCAAATAAAGATCGTTGAGGCGATGGTGGAAACAAAAAAACAGGTCGTACTGATCAACCTGTTTTCTTTTTTTGTCTCTTTACTTCTTTCGTAGCTCCCATTGCACAAGCAACGGACTGGCTAAAAACAGCGAGGAGTAGGTTCCAACACCGATTCCGATAATCAACGCCAGGGCAAAGGGGCGAGTGCTATCACCACCAAATAGGTAAATGGCAGCAAGGGCCAGGAGGGTTGTTACAGAAGTGTTCAATGAACGCATGAAGGTCTGCCTTATAGAAAGTTCAACCGTCTCTTCAAACGTATCTGCGGCGCGTTTGAGTAAGTTCTCACGCGTGCGATCAAATACAACAACCGTGTCATTAATCGAATACCCTAGAATAGTCAGTGTAGCCGCCACAAAGGACGTCCCAATCTCCCATCCGTAAAAATGTCCCAGTAGAGCAAACGCCCCAACGGTAATGATGACGTCATGAAAAGCAGCTAGAATCGTGAGGGCTCCATACTTCCAAGAAGCAATGGGTTCGGTCACCTTCCTAAATGCCCAGGCAACATAAAGGCCAATAAGCAGAAGTGTTACGATCACACCGATTGTTGCTGTTCTACGAAGCTCATCCCCAATGACAGGACCGATTGAATCGAATCTCAACTCATCTATCTCCCCCATAACCCCAGAGAGAGCACCAAGAAGCCCCTGATGCTCTTCCTCACTTAGATCTTTCGTTCGAATAATAAGCACGTTGTCGTCACTGGACTGTATGGCTAAAGATGTATACCCAAGACCCTCCATGTCACCACGAACCTGATCAATGTCAATCACATCTGCGGTCTGAACCTCAAGAAGACTTCCACCAGTAAAATCTATTCCGAATTTGAGCCCCCATCCGCCAACCAGCAAAATACTTCCCAACACGAGAACGCTCGATAAGATGAACCAGTACTTTCGATTTTCTACAATTGCCATTTTCATATTATCGTTTGACCCCAAATAGGGATGGTTTACGAATCTTCTTCGATTGGAGAATACTCTTTAAGTAAACACGTGTTACCAAAATCGCCGTGAACATAGAGAGGATCACACCAATAGAAAGCGTGAGCGCGAATCCGCGAATGAAACTTGATGAGAACCAGTACAAAACACCAGCGGCAATAAGCGTAGTTATGTTTCCGTCCCTAATAGCTGTCCAGGCGCGTTCAAATGCTTCATCCACAGCACCTAGGAAATCTCGTCCTGATGCGTATTCTTCTTTGAAGCGTTCTATAATCAACACGTTCGCATCAACAGCAATACCAAGCGAGAGAACGAAACCGGCAATACCAGCCAAAGTAATCGTTACTCCAAACATTCTGTAAGCAGCCAAGTTCATGAACGCGAATAATAGAAGCGCGACCACGGCAATCAATCCGGGCAATCGGTATGCTGCCACCACGTAAAGTGCGACCAGTAAGAATCCGTACAAAGCAGCAACGATAGACTTTTCTAAGGATGCAGCTCCAAGAATAGGACCAACTGTTTGCTGAGAAAGAAGATCAACTGGCACTGGGAGTGCACCCGCAGTTAAGCGTTGTGCGAGCAATTTTGATTCCTCAACCGTGAAGTCTCCGGTAATGATTGCTCTCCCTCCATAGATTGCGGTCTGCACAACTGGCGTAGAGATTGGATCTCCATCCAAGAAGATGGCTATAGGCTCTCCAATATGCTCTTCGGTCAAAGCGGCAAACATATCCCCACCCTCTGCGTTGAACGTAAGTGTCACGTAAGGGGAACCTGTGTTGGAATCGAATTCGACTCCGGCACGCTCTAGATGCTTTCCAGAAAGTTCGGTGTTGATCCATGGATCGAGCAATTCTGGAGCTATGTCGTAAATATCTGTTAGACCTAGCAAAACCCTCTGAACCGTATAGGCCTTCTCTATCTTCTCGTCATGCTTATAAATGATGTGATATCCAAATTCCGTTTGAACGACAGAGGAAATTTCTCCAACCTCTAGTCCAGCTGAAGCAAGACCAAACGCCGTTACGTACTGTTCAGGATCTCCCCAGCTAAGATACCCACCATTTGGACCAGATGGGCCAGTGGAGTACTGCTTTGCCACTTCAGCAAAATTATCAGCTGTTGCCAGTTCAAGAACCTCATTTATCTGAATGGAAGCATCAAGCTCCGTAAGACCACTCTCACACCCAATCGTTCCCTCATAACAAATCAAGATATGCGAAAGCTCCATCTGTGCACGCTCTCCAGCATTCAAATATTTGAAAATGTTGATCCCCTCTTGAGTCTCGAGCGTGTTCCAGTAAACCTGCCCTGGGTACAATCCTTTTTCGTTGATGACGATGAAAAATTCTGAGCGAGACGAATTCCCACTGATGTTTTCCAAAACACCGCCCGTCTCTTCGATCCCAGGCTCAAGACTAAGTTCGCTTACAAGATCATCAAACGGCTCCCCTGCAAGTGCACGAGCAAGCACCGCGTCAGCTGCGGAACGCTCTGCTTCATTTACAAGATCTAATTCAATAAGTTGATCTTCTGTTGGTTCTCCATTGAGATCTTCACCCGGCTCCTTAAACTCCAGAACAGGCGTCTCACCGATAAGAGAGATGGCTTCTGAAACATCCAGTACTCCAGCAAGCTCGATGATCACTCGATATGTTCCACCAGTGGTCGTTGTCTGAACCACGGGCTCAGAAACACCAAACGCATTCACTCGACGCTCAATCACGTCACGAACACCCTCCAAAGCTTCAACTCGATCCTCTTCAGGGATCTGGCTCATGTCAGCCTCATAAATAAGGTGAGTGCCCCCCTGAAGGTCCAGACCTAATCTAAATGGCTCATCGACAAGGCTAGGTGGAGCCCAACCCGTCTGAGATCTAACAAAATCTGCTCCATGATTCCAAATTGCCGGAAAATTGTAAACCGCCAAACCGACGGTCGCCAGAAGGAACAAAATTGCGCCAACGTGCATACCCCAAGGTTTAGGGGTCTTTTTCTGAACTTTCTTCTTTAATTTCCAAGTTTGCATACGGATAATGTGGACGTATTACGTCCTGTAAATTCCGCGGTAGTTTAAGTTATGCAACCGTGACGCGCAAGTGGACAAAGTCTCTATTCATTGACAGTCCAAAACTTTTATGATGCCATGATGTTGAGGATAGGAGGGAGAAATGAAACTCTTTGAAACCAGTAAGTGGGTCTACGGTCGTGTAGACTCCGCTCAGACCCTCCTGCAACTGCCGGAGGAACTGAAGGTAACACTGCCCGACAGCGAGATCCTCTCGACGGTTAGTCGGTCTGGAGGAAAGGCGCTTGGACTGAAGATCTGCGAGATGATCGCAAGTGGGGCCAAGCATTTGACCATTCCATCTTGGATGGGTCTGTCTATCCAGGATCAAATCGCACAAGGAAACTCGGAATCCACATCCTGGCTGGCCAGCCAGTGCGGACAAGTGCACGTACGAAGTTCTGCTCGTTCAGAAGACTGGATCGATGGAGCGGCTGGACGCCACACATCGGTTCGCTCTTCTCCTGAAGACGTGTTCCAGAACGCACAGGTTGTTTCTCGGTGGCGATCACCAGTCGTCATCCAAGAACACATTCCCGGGATTGGAATCGTGGTCGACATCGCCCACAGCCACGTCCTGGACCAACCAGTCATAAGGGTCGCGACCGGACGCGAGGTTGTCACAGAGACAGGTGTCCGAACCTTCACCTCAGCTACGTGGGACTACGAAGGTCGTCACGAGTTGTACGAACCCAACACGGGTAGACAGATCGCGGAAACAAGAACCGGGAATCTGTTCGTCGGTGCCTGCATGAACCTCCCCTTGTGGGAGATCGCAAAAGAGCTCTGGTACAGAGTCAAGGATCTGGGTATCGACTTCGGCGTTCAGCTCGAACTCATAGTGCACCCTGACACACCATGGATCTGGAACCTCGTCCAGATTCGTCCGTCTCCGAACCGAGTGAGAGTTGGGGCTGTCGAGATTGAAACTCTCGCAAACCCCCTGACCACTACCGGAATCGTCAGCTCAGCGTTCAACACGAAGGCAATGGCTCGTCTTCTTACGAGCGATGACGAGTCCTTTCTAGCCATATTCGGAGTTGATGCAGACCTGGCCAAGCCAGAAGGACGCTTCGACGGAACACCAACTGTCGTCTGGGAAAATGACCCGTCAAGTGACTTTGGACTTTTCCAGATGCGGGGAGCCTTCAGTTCTGGAATTGCGCTTCAAGTCACCAGAAGAGTCCTGATGATCAACACCACTCACACCAGGGTCTACAACCGTGAGCCCACTGAAAAAGCTGCGCTCTTGCGGGACAATGGCGTCATCGCCGTCCCAGACGACGTTCACGCACAGCTCGTAACTGCCCTCCGAGGCGGCCCACGCATGATCCACGCGGTCTCCGACGGCATCGTCGGTCAGATCTCTCTCCCCTAGCCTTGCGCTGGGGATTTTCTTTATCAAAAAACCACCCCGCGACGCGGGGTGGTTTTAAATTTTCTACCAACTTCCACTAGCACCACCTCCACCAGATGATCCGCCACCGAACCCACCACTCGATGTTCCTCCCCCTAAACTTCCTCCACCGAATCCTCCGCTGCCAGCACCTCCTTTTCCAGATCGTCCTTTTCTTTTTTTATCGTAATCAATTCTTCTCAAACTAAAGTGAATGATGAGTGCAACTATCCCATCGATAAGCCATGTGAACATCCCAACTCCAGAAGACAGTAACAGTGCAACAAAAGCTACTAGTAAAACGAATGGGAACCTTTGATATGACTTGCGCTTCTTTTTACCAAGACTTCCAAACAAAATTACTTGGAAAAACGCTAGAGCAAAGAGAATAATGGCTATGGCACCCATTGGAGGCATAGTTGAATCTGAGGTAGACCCAGCAAAACCATATTCATCGGCTTCTGCGCGAACCTCTGCATCAAGAGCATTGACCGCATCGGCGACTCCCCTCTCATACTCCTCAGTCTGAAAAGCTGGAACAAGCTTGTTACGTATGATGCTACTGGAATCTGCATCAGTCACACGCCCCTCGAGGCCATAACCCACTTCAATACGCATTCCTCTATCCTCAAGAGCAATGAGTAACAAGAGTCCATTATCCACCCCCTGCTGCCCTATTCCCCACCCCCTGAACACGTCTAATGCATATCTCTCGATATCAGCACCATCAAGCGTCGGAATCGTCAGGATCGCGATTTCAGAACTTGTATCTCTCTCTAATGCGGTTAGCTGAGCGATAAGCTCTTGCTCGAACGTTTCTGAAAATAGCTCTGCGCTGTCCAAAACATAATTCTCTGGAGGGGCAGGAATCTCAAGAGCCAGAACGCTAAACGGCGCCAGTAAGAGCAGTGCGATGATGAATCGTTTCATAATCTACTCACCAAATTCAAACTCCACTTCTGGAGCATTCTCTGCCCCCTCTTTTGATTCAAAGAATGGGAACGCGTCGAAGTCAAACATTCCAGCAATCACTGAAGCTGGAACAAGCTCGATGGCGGTGTTGTATACACGAACAAGATCGTTGTAATCCTGCCTTGCTACTGCCACGCGATTCTCAGTACCTTCAAGTTGAGACTGAAGTGTGACAAAACTTTCAGTCGCTGTGAGTGTCGGATACGCCTCGACGGTCACCAGCAATCTAGAAAGAGCAGAATCAAATGAGGAGCTTGCTTGAATATTATCGTCGATTGTCGCGTTTGGATCAGCAACTGTATTTAACCAGTTTGTGCGAGCTTCAGTTACATCTACAAGTACAGACTTCTCAAAATCAGCAGCACCTTCAACAACTGCAACTAGCTGAGGAACCAAATCTGCTCGACGTTGATACTGAGTCTCAACCTGAGCCCAACCTCCTTGGGTGTCAGTACGTAGAGCAATAAAACCATTATAGGTATTCATGGCCCACACACCGATCGTGGCAGCAATTACCAAAACAACGATGAGAACTATAACTCCGCCTGAAACATTTTTCTTCATATATGGTTGTTAATTAGCAAGTCTTGTCTGCAAAAAGTATGCAATCACCATCTGCAAGAATACAAGCATGAAAAGAATAATCTTGAACTTAAGTTTACGGTTTTTATGATGGAGAAGGTAGACCCCTATAACCACTCCTGGTGATCCACCAAACAATGCTATCAGATACAAGGACCTTTCAGAAAGTCTCCTGCCGCCTTGGATTGCCTGCACCTTATCGATCATCATCACTAGAAAAGCAGCCAAACTCGCAGCCAATATTACGTTTAGGATACCTGCCACAGGTAAAGTATATCTAAACAAAGCATATATTCCACCACCGAGTAGCAACCAAACAAGCAGGCCTTTTTTGTCCACAGGTCGAAGTATCATGTTCTATTCTTTGGAGGAAGTTTTACCGTTGCTTCAAGTGATTCTGCGTTGACCGTTCCCGGCCCAGGATCTGGGAACTCTTTTCTGTCTGGCCAAGAAAACGTTTTCTGAAGCACGCGAATAGCGGTGGCGGAAAACATTCGTATCGTCGACTCATACGTCACCTGCTCATCAAAAACTTTGATCTTTTTCTTTACCCCTAAAATAGATGCCATTCCATTGACTGCACGAGCCTAATTTATTCCGTTTACCAGGTCAGTAATAACCTCTCGTGGCAAAGCAGAATGAAGATGTGTCAGCTCTTGGGCTGCTTCAACAGCATTCTTCCAATCCACTCCGGCATAAACATCCATCAACAAATACCCCCATTTACCCTCTGGATCTTTATACACTCGAATATTTCCCTGGCCAGCGATATCAAGCATCTCACCAGAAGTGTTTGTAAAATCAATAATTCTCTCAACGAGATCTTTAAGAACCTTTTCCAACTCCTTATCCTCTCGAGCCTCCATCAATAACTCCGCTGTTTGTCCATGAAGACTCTTAAAAAAAAGCTTCGTATCGATAGTTTCTACATCAAGTAAAGTTTGCTGATTCAAACGCTCATATTCCGCAAAGGGAATATTCATTCGTTCAATATATCGCATACCAAAGCTTGACACCCCCTCTTTTCCAAGCTCAACTTCCTCAAGTAAAAGTTCTTGATAACGTACAATGGCCTCAACTTCATGCGTCTGTCCTGAGGATGCATCTTCATGGCCGAGATCTTCCAGAATCTCTGCTGCAATTTTTGGACCAACGTTCAGGGTTTGAATTTTTGCCCGACTATTTAAAAGAGTCTTTTTTGGAAAGAACTTTTTCACTTGATCAAAAAAATCCTTCTCTCTTGCAATCTCTCCCTCCATCATTATGCGATTCCTCTCTTTTTGTTCTACAACAAATGACGTGCCCGTCTGAACGGAATCTTGAGAAGCTTCACTGGGGGCAATTCTTATCTGTTCACGAGCCCACAGATCTAAACCACGGCGAATATGGGGCATACTCGCCTTGGCAACAATGGAGCGAAACTTTCCCTCACGACCTTCTCGTTGGCGTATTTTAAAAACAACTTGACCCCCCCATGACCAACAAATTCAAAGTCAGACTCTTCTTCATCCCCGGTTTGTTCAAGCACATGCTCTTTAGCAAGTTCAGGAATTCTTTGATGAAAATCCCTTCGTGGCCCAGACTCAGACATATCTTATTTTTTTGGCAATGTTTTTGTAAATGAAAAAGCAAGATCAACCCAACCCTCTAACTCACCATCCGTTTCAAACCCCTCTGGTTCAACAAAGACGAATCCCTTCATCGAACGCCCAGTAAAGGTCATGGGCTTTGCATACTCCATTTCAAGGATCGTCTCATAGTGATCCTTTCCAACACGGAGCATCAACTCATCTTTGTTTGTCAGACCAACCGTCATGTTCCCATTCAAAAAAATGGCTAGGCCGCCAAACATATTCTTCTCGCTTAAACCATCTCGACCTTTGACAGCAAGTCTCAATCGACTAGCAAGCTCTTCATCATAAGCCATACCCTCATAGGATATCACAAAGGAAAAACGCCGGTTAGGCGTTTTATAAATCAAGAAGTTCCTGCGGTGAATGAAGTATTTTTAATGGATTCCCTTTGGCTAATGTCTCTGGAGTGTGGAACCCCCAGCTAACCGCCACAGCATCCACCCCAGCTCGTTCAGCTTCTCTTAGGTCGCCAAGAGTGTCTGTCACCATCAAACAGTCCGATGGCGAGGTGTTATATTTCTCAAAAATGGTCTCCATCTTTTTCAATTTGCTTGGGTGCACATCTGCGCCGTATACCCCTTGAAAATCATCACGAAGTTTATGGCGCGACAAAAATTCCTCAACAATCGAAGTCAGCGACGAGGTTATGACATGTAACGACCCACCCTGTGACCAGCTGGATACCACTTCACCCATGCCATCAAAAGGACTTATCTCAAGCATGATTGGAATAAACTTCTTAAAATAGAAGTGTTCCTCGTTAAGCTCTGAGGTGATAGATTCAGCTATTTTCTCATCTTCGCTTTCAAGCTCGTAAATATTCCCTTCGTGCATGCGACGATATTCCTCGCGTGTAACAGGCCCAGATGCGAGCTCGTCGCACAAGCCATAACAAGCCTCAAACGAGTCTGCGATCACCCCATCAAAATCGAATAGAAAATGTTTGTAGTTATTCTTCACAGATTTCAAAGTAAGTTTGTTTGTTTTTAATAGCATCAAGAACAATTCTCACGGGCTCAAAGAGTGGCTCAGGTAGATTGTCGAGGTCATACCATCCAACATGAGCAATCTTATCTGGTTCACAGATAGTCGGCTCACCATTAAGTATCTCAGCCGTAAACGAAATGTCCACATAATGCTTGCCGTACTTCATCATATTAGTGCACGTTGCAAACTTTACA
Organism: Parcubacteria group bacterium; assembly: GCA_013204395.1. Classification (GTDB taxonomy): domain Bacteria; phylum Patescibacteriota; class Patescibacteriia; order UBA9934; family GWF2-40-263; genus JABMNZ01. Next base: position 4,897 of record JABMNZ010000013.1, on the reverse strand, counting down.
TTCCCAATCTCGATTCCGAGTTCTTCAAGTGCTTCTCGCTTAACAGCCTCAACAGGAGTCTCACCGAACTCAACATGCCCGCCAAGAGAGCCATAATACCCCTCAGCATGCGATCCCATTCGTTTTGCAAGCAAAGTCTTACCATCTTGGATGATAACAACCCCAGCCCCAACTTTAATGTGATCTGTCATATGCTCAATCTTCTCGTCACCAACTGACGGCGTTTTAGCTAAAATTAGCTCTGGTATAAGCACCGGGTGCTTATACTTTATTATTCAGCTGGAATGTTTGGCGCTCGTTGCCGAACATTGGTCCATAAATTAACTCAATTTTAGTGGGAACCAACTTGTACCAAAAATGATCTCCGATAACATTTTCTCCATCTACTGGCTCTGGTTTGTTTCTTTTTGAGAAGTATTTTTTTACAAGTTCGTAATCAATTTCATCAACCCGGCTTGCTTGACCGATCATTTGAAGGCCCTTATCGGGATCTTCAGGACCTTTTGTTGATGTGATCGTACAAGCAACAGAAGTACCGTTCTCAATGGCTTTTGAATGTCGTCGCCAATCTTTAGACAGCCAGTAAATATTCAACTCTTCATCTCGAACAAAAATAACATCGGCAACCCAGACCCCCTCTTGGTCAGCAATGGCAAGTGAAACTAAATAACTTTCGTCCATGATTTCAGATACAAGTTCTTGTAGATCAACATCATTCATACGATGATTTCCTCGTCACCAAGTGACGAGGTTTTAGCTAAAGTTAGCGGATGTATAATTACTAGGTGGTCATTTCGATCGAAAATCTGCTTCGTCTAGTTGAGATTGTCGTAGAATTGATCGAAATGTTCCATAGGGAATCTCTTTGCCGTGGACTGGCACAATAACGACCAGACCCGGTTTTCCCTTCTTTCGATATTTCATGTGACTTCCTTTTTGAGAAACAAAAAAGAATCCCTTCTTTTTTAGGACTCTTTCTACGAGTTTCAACAAAATTGAACTAGGCATACTTGACTTGAACGGGAACGATTTCTGCGCGACCAACGTTCTGCACAGTCTCTGGCGACACATCTTCAAAGTACAAACTCAGTGCCTCATCAAGATTTGCCAATGCCTCTTTCTTTGTTTTTCCAAAACTTGCCACGTCCACATTCAAACACTGGGAGATATAGCGGTCTCCCTCTTTCCAGACAACACTTTTAAGATTCAAGCGTTTCATACATTAAAATTTTACCACAAGTCACTAACCATGACACTTCTTAAACTTTTTCCCACTACCACACGGACATTGTTCGTTACGACCGACTTTTTCTACATGCTCTGCTTGCGGGGCCGCACCCGCAACAGCCGCTCCTTGAACCAGACGCATCGGATTCTTCCTACCCATGGTCTTTGCTGCTCCAGCCATTGTCACGCCAGCACGGCTAAGCATTGAACGATTTAATTCGTTTTGAACCTTCATGTCCACAGCGTGCTTGGCGTACTTGAAAAATGTGTGGGTTATTTCATGATTGATAGATCCGAGAAGCGTCTGGAACATGTTGAACCCTTCTTTTTTGTATTCGATCAATGGATCACGTTGACCATAGCCCTGTAGACCAATACCCGTTCGCAGTCCTCCCATAGCAGCAAGATGATCCACCCACAATAAGTCGATCGCCCTCAGGATCACTCCGCGTTCAATATTCTGGACGTCTTTTGGTTCTTCAAAAATATCTCCAAGCTTGTCGTACTGCGCGCGCACCAACTCCATGATCTTTGTGATAATCGTGCTGCGTCCTATAGCGATATCTTCCTTGTCATGTGTGGCTTTTAAACTAATGTCTAAGAGCTCGCCTTTCTGCGCATCTGTTAGCGCAACAATTGTTCCAGTTGTTTCGATTATTTCCTTAACATCCCACTGTGTCTTTCCGGCGGAGCCGGAGCCGGCTCCGCCGGGCTCTTCTTCTGTTTTTGGTCCCTTTGGTGGAGTCTCAAATTCGCTTGAGTGAAAAAGAACCACTTGCTCGACTTCACCCTCAATCACATCCAAGACACGGTCTCTTATCTTTTCTGGGTTGTCACGAAACGTATCGAGCACCTCAAGACGACGGGCATAGACTACCTCACGGTGTTTGTTCAATACATCGTCGTATTCAAGAAGATGCTTACGGGAATCAAAATGGTGACCTTCAACACGGGTCTGGGCCTTCTCAATGGATCCAGAAATGAACTTGTTCTCTATAGGCATGTCATCTGGAATACCAAGCTTGTCCATCATTCCTCTGGCCCGGTCAGAACCGAAAATCCTCATCAAGTTGTCATCCATTGAAAGATAAAACTGCGTTGACCCAGGATCTCCCTGACGACCAGAACGTCCACGCAACTGATTGTCAATTCGACGAGAGTCATGCCTTTCTGTGCCGATCACATGCAAACCACCCAAACTTATGACTTTCTGTTCTGTCTCTGGAGTGCTTGGATTACCACCTAGTTTAATATCAACTCCACGACCAGCCATGTTTGTGGCAACCGTGACGGCCCCTTCAGCACCCGCTTGAGCAATAATCTCAGCTTCACGGGCATGGTTTTTTGCATTAAGAACCTCATGCCTAATCCCACTTTTTGTGAGCAACGAGTGTAAAGCTTCGTTTTTCTCTACACTGGCAGTACCAACAAGCACTGGCTGTCCCAGCTCTTGCTTTGCACGAATCTCCTCAACAAGCGCCTGATACTTCCCAATCTCAGACTTAAAGATTCGGTCCTGGAGATCAAGACGTGCAATTGGTTTATTTGTGGGGATCTCAACAACTTCCAAATTGTAAATTTTTCCAAACTCCTCAGCCTCTGTTGCGGCCGTACCAGTCATACCAGAAAGCTTGTGGTACATGCGGAACAAATTCTGAAACGTAATTGTTGCAAGAGTCTGACTTTCATTTTTAATGTCCACTCCCTCCTTGGCCTCGATGGCCTGGTGAATCCCTTCTGAAAAACGTCGTCCTGGCATGAGACGTCCAGTAAATTCATCAACGATCATCACCTCCCCCTCCTTCACAACATAATGGACATCACGCTGATAGTTTGCGCGCGCACGCAAGGCGGTATCTGCATAACGCTGATAGATCCCCTGCTCAATGGCGTACAAGTTCTCGATTCCAAGCGATGCTTCGATTTTCTCAATTCCCTCCTCTGTAAGAGTAGACGCACGCATCTTCTCATCGATATTGAAATCTTCATTCTCTTTCAGTGTCGACGCAATCATCGCAAAACGTGAATACAACTCATTAGATTTTTCAGCAGGCGCAGAAATAATCAATGGCGTACGCGCTTCATCGATCAAGATCGAGTCAATCTCATCAATAATGGCAAAGTGAAGCTCACGCATGACAGTTTGCTCATGAGTCGGGGCCATGTTGTCCCTCAGGTAATCAAAACCAAACTGGTTGTTTGTTCCATAGGTAATGTCAGCGTCGTAAGCTTCTTTCCGAGAACACGGACGCAAGAAATCTTCTTTTACTAAAAATTCTGCAGTAGCATCACGCTCTTTATCAGCCATCTCTCCCTCAAGGCTATCTTCCTGATGCTTAAACCCAGGATCGTAGAGAAAAGCCTCTTGCTGCTGGATGACAGACACACTCAATCCGAGAAAATGAAATATCTGCCCCATCCACACAGCATCACGTCGGGCCAGATAATCGTTAACCGTAATCAAGTGGCACCCCTGGCCACGCAATGCATTGGTATACATCGCGAGTGTTGATGTAAGAGTCTTTCCCTCACCAGTACGCATCTCAGCAATCTGACCACGATGCATGGCTAGTCCACCGATAAGCTGCACGTCATAGTGACGTTGCTGAAGCGTTCGCTTTGCAGACTCGCGAACAACAGCAAAGGCCTCATAAAGAATGTCATCAAGAGCAGCACCCTTGGCAAGAATGTCTTTAAATTCCTGAGTCTTGTCTTTTAGCTGCTCATCCGACAGCACAGCTATCTCAGGCTCAAGACCGTTGATCTTGGCAACTTCAATACCAAACTCAGCCAACATCTTCTTATTAGGATCTCCAAAAAGTACTTTTAATAGCTTGCTCATACGGGGCCGATTATCCTCTTTTCAGCCAATTTAATCAAGGAAATAGCCTCTGCACTGTTGACAAATGGGCATATTACCAATATTCTCACGTCTTGCTGATGCCCAGCAACATCGTGTCCAGAAAGGGACCACTATGACCCTAGTTCGCCACGCTTCAGGTCAACAGACACTAAGCAAGAAGGATCATGCCCTACTCGGGCGCCTGGATCTTCCTGAGTACCTGATCGGCATGATCAGGGAGTACTGGCTCAGCCATCCCAAGGATGAGGGCAAGTCAATCAAAATCAGCGTCAGTGAATTGGTCGGCTACTGCATCGGACTACTGCTAATCCCGGCACTCCTCGCAGGTGTGCTCAGCCCCCTCTACCTCGATGGAGCCAGCTGGCTCGTGAACCTCACGATTTTCCTCTTCTGGCTGTCGATGATGATCCTGTCGCTCGGCATGGGCATGATGTCGCTGGAAGTCATCGAGAAAATCAATCACGATGACCGCGATATGAGAGACTCGATCATGGAACGGGGCACGGTTGGCCTGCTGGTCAATGAGAAGCGCTGGAGGATGTGGATCCTAAGGCTCATACTGCTGACTCTGCTGATCGCGGTGGTCGTGCAGGCTCACTTCGTAACGGCCATGGGACTGATCATCTTCGGACTCGGCTTCAAGTTCTGGGCCGCCATCCACAAAGGTCTTATCCAAAAAGGCCTCAATCAGATCTCCGGCGTCGAGATCATCAACCCAAGCTAGCCCAACGACCGGCTAGTCAGACCCCCCCCCGCCAACGCAGGCGGGATTTTTCTTTAAAAAAAATAAGTGGCTCAACGCCGCTT
>JABMNZ010000012.1 GCA_013204395.1 Parcubacteria group bacterium | reverse complement strand
TTGGTTCCCGGACAGGGATTCGAACCCCGATTATCTGGACCAAAACCAGACGTCCTGCCCTTAGACGATCCGGGAGCGTAGTGAGCGGAAAGAAAGGCCAAAGGCTTTTCTTTCCCGAACGTAGCGATCGGATGTGGCCAAAGGCCACCACTGGGATGTACTGCATTCCGTACTAGATGTGACACTATTGTCAGTTGCCACTTCCAGGAGTGTAGTGAATCGTCGGGCAGATGATAACTAAACAGATCCTTATTGTCCAACATTGCTTCTATTACACTTTTAAATACCTTCTCATAGCCATAGACGTCGAAAGCACGGTCACAACCACAAGGACAAGGAACTGACCTCCGAAGATCCACAGACCGTTTGTGGTGAAGAAATCAACGAGCCCTGCACTCTGGGCTCCGAAGTAAACACTAAACTTTGGTTCCAAGAGTCCAACGACTGGATAGGCGATCGCAGCGGTAAGCAGCACAGATAAGAGACTCAGAATTATCATCTCCAAATGGAATGGTGCTTTGATGAACCAGTTGCTGGCTCCCACAAGACGCATGATGGCGATTTCCTCTCTGTGAATGAATATGCCGATACGAACCGTGTTAAACACGATCAAAATGGCGATCAATAAGAAGATTATTGAGAGAGCTATGCCAAAACTAGCAATGCGATCTGTTGTGCCACGAATCCGCTCAACAATCTCCTGATAATCAGAAAAGTCTTTTTCTCGAATATCATCTCTGAACTGAGGATTATCAAGCGCATCAATTATCATCTCAAAATCCTCAGCCTCATTTGCCTTCACAACCAATGTTGGACCAAAAGGATTGCTCCCAAGCTCGGTGAGCGATGCCATTATCTGCTCGTCATCACTATGGCGCTCTACAAACTGCTCGTATGCTTCATCTGCAGAAATCGTTTCCACATCCCGCACTTGAGCCAAGTCTCGCAAATACTCGACCGCACCCATTACCTTTGCATCATCAACGGTGTCGTGAAAATAGACTGACACCTCAATCCTGTCCTCAACAAGAGTAATGGCTTCTTCTGTAACGACGTTTAAAACTAAAAGAATGTTGATCGTGACGAGGGTAAGCACGAGCATGCTTACGGTAATCAAAGATAGCCAGAAGTTCCTCCAGAAGTTTTGAAACGCGAATTTCGTTACTCGATAGCTTGAAACAATCATAACTTATATCTTCCCTCTTCAATATCTGATGACACACGCCCATCTTCAAGAGTTATAACGCGACGCTTAAGACGGTTCACGGCCTCACGATCATGCGTGACCAGACAAATCGTTGTGCCAAACTCATTTATTCTTTTTAAGAGATCAACTATATCACGCGTGTTGAGCGTATCCAGGTTGCCAGTAGGCTCATCAGCCACCAACACCTTTGGTGAGTGCACAAGCGCACGTGCAATAGCCACTCGTTGCTGCTCACCACCCGACAACTGTCTTGGGTACCGTGCTTCCTTTCCTTTGAGACCAACAATGTCCAGAACCTTTGGAACCACTTCCCTTATGCGTCGGGGTGACTCTCCACCCACCTGTAGGGCAAAAGCCACATTCTCATACACAGTCTTTTTTTGAAGCAATTTGAAATCTTGAAAAACGACCCCGATCTGTCTGCGTAAAAGCGGAATGTCTCGATCGTTAATATTCGTAATATCCCAACCACCTATCTCAATGATTCCAGATGTTGGACGCTCCTCGGCAAACAATAGCTTTGCAAGAGTAGACTTTCCTGTTCCACTTCTTCCGACAATAGACACAAACTCACCTGCAGGAACATGCAGGCTCACCCCTCTGACACCAACAACATTTGGGGGGTAAGTTTTTGTGATGTTTTTTAATCGGATCATTGTAGTAATTTTACACGCACATCGACCAACCCCCAAGTCCTTGGCACAAGTTTCTCAAAAGCCACAACATCTAGATCAATAACTCGGTTTGGATGTTTGTCGCGTTCTGGTCCGTAATCGTTTACAACCACTGTCACACTCGATGACGGATCGTTCACCCTGGAGACAACCAGATATGTCCCCTTTGGATAATCTGGCGATGCCGCACAGTCACAGCCCATGTAGGAGTACCAACTCGCTTCTCCAACTTCTGGGATCTGATCCTCAAAAATTGCCAGACGCGCGTACGGAAGATGAATCAATGCTCTTACAGACTCAGTCTCTGGATTATCTGAACTTGGTAACTCTTCCCAAGATCCGTTTACAGCATTGTAAAAAAAGATTCTTCGACGGCCATGAAGCCTATCGTCTTGCTCTTCTTCCTCTGGATACTTTATTTCGAGAAAAAAGAAATCCGTTCCGTCATAACTATCCTTGTTCAAAATATCGAACAGATAAATATCTCCTAAGAGAGCCCGATTTGTAACTTCATCGGCCGGGCCTTCAACAAATGACCCCAATGAATCTTGCATCAAAGACGGATCCAAAGTCTTCATGTCTACCCGTGTTGATACGTTCAATGTATCTGGGCGTATACCGAGCCTCATGATCCCGTCATGAGATTCCAATGTGTAGCCCTTAACAATCGTTTCAGCATCGAACTGAGTCGATACAATTGTCTCAAGATTCTCTGCGGCACTTGCCGGCAGAGCGATCAACACAATAAATGCAGAAAAAAGAAAAATGAATCTTGTCATAGTCATTTTGTATGTATATGATACCTTCGCAAAGCAGCTATCACAAGTGGACAGTTGCAGTTACGATAGGAAAAAATGCGGGATTAGTTCAGTGGTAGAACGCCAGCTTCCCAAGCTGGAGGTGCGGGTCCGATTCCCGTATCCCGCTCCATCCATCCATCCAAATATATGATTGATAGTGAAGAAAAAACAATTCAACAAATAAAAGAACGAAACCGCCGCGTTGAAGCTGATAAAGCCTGGGAGACAAGCAGGTACCGAGTTATCAGCATCACCCTGATCACCTACACCATAGCCACGGCGGTTATGTGGGGTATCGAGGTTGAACGTCCATGGCTTGGTGCCCTTATACCAACCATCGGCTATTACCTGTCGACACAATCTCTCCCATTTCTTAAGAAGAGATGGATAGAAAAACACCTGAGCTCTAAAAAGATCGATTGACAAAATCGATCTTTTCTATTACCCTCCTGATCTGCACAACCACAAAGGAGCAGACGCAATGCACGCGGCGACAGTGTACTCTGGACCACCAACAAGCCACCCCGATGCCACACGGATTGGGACTTGGACTGGGTGGATCCAGAACCAGTATGGAGACATGGAGCGAGCAATCCGAAAAGCCTTCAGGGGTGATCCATCCGGCTTGACCGGAGAAATCATCTTGGAGATGGATGATGACACCCTCATCAAAGGCTCTGTCACCGGACATGTCGGACTCCTCCGTGGAAATGACACCCGCGTGCGCATGCTCCTGGCCCGTTGGGATCAAGACATCTTTCAGCATGCCATCGTGGAGATCGAACTAGATGGTCGCATCACGGTGATCGTCCGAGAGAACCCTCCCGAGCAGGGACAAGAGTTCAGGCCCGCCTCCCCCATGGTCTGCCAGCCCGACTGACACTGACACTAACCACGTGTCGAGATCCTTCCAGGGTCTCTTTTTTCTTACAAACAAAAAATCTCGACTTGCATCGAGATTTTATGGATCTAGCCTATGGTCTACGACGGTCTTTTGTTAACCACTGAACGAAGCCGAAGGCGCCTAGCGGCTTTCTGAGTGGTTTCAAGAAGAACATCTTAGACCATGGGCTGGATGGAGCCACCGGGCGGATTCGAACCGCCGACCTCTACTTTACGAAAGTATTGCTC
>JABMNZ010000011.1 GCA_013204395.1 Parcubacteria group bacterium | reverse complement strand
TGGGCGAGCACATCGCTGACGTGCTCGGCACTGACGCGCTTGGGAATGACGCTGCCGTGTGGCTTGAGCCAGATCCCGAGGGTTGCATCCGGGGGCATGCTGGTCAGCAGCGGGCTGAGCTCAGACATGTCCAGGCGAGGGGGTGTTGTGGGGGTGGTGTCGCGCCCAATTTGGGCCATGGAACCTTGCATTGATCAGGTACTCCTCAGTCTGTCTAACAGGGTGTTTCAGCGTGCATACAGCTTCTTCGGCAAGCACGAGCGGGAGTCTACGTGTAAATTGCACAAGCGTCAATGGTTGTCTGTGGATTGGTGTTTCTTTGAAAATCCGTTAAAATGATTCTCGTTATGAAAAAAGATCCAGTTGTAATCATTGGGGGAGGGTTTGCGGGAGTCTATACAGCAAAAGAACTTCTTAAGCGAAATTTACCCGTTCTTCTCATTTCTAAAACGAATCATTTTACCTTCACACCTCTCTTGCATGAGGTGGCCACAGGGTCCCTTATTAGTCATGATGTGATTTTTGAATACGAAAGTTTTTTCAAGGAAAAGCATTTTCAATTTGCCCGTGGTTTGGTAGAGAATATTGATCTGAAGAAACGAACAGTGTCTGTTGAGGCAGAAAAGATTGCTTATAGCCAATTAGTTTTGGCTTTAGGTGCCACAACCAATCATTGGAACATCAAGGGGACAGACAAGGCATTTACTCTTAAGAATGTGGAAGATGCAGTTAAACTCAAAAAAGCCATTTTAGAAACAGCACAAAATATAGATCAACATGCTTCTGTGACCGTTGTTGGTGCTGGTCCAACGGGGCTTGAGTTGGTCTTTGATATTCAGCTGATGCTTGAATCGCTGAAGAAAAGAAATGAGAACCTTCATTTTACCGTGCGTCTTATAGATTCTAGAAAGGCTGTTTGTTCAATGGGGTCAAAAAGTGTCGATGGGTATATTGCCAGAGCTCTTAAGAAAGCTGGAATTGAGGTTGTGTGTGGGGCTTATGCACAGGAAATTACGTCAGATAAAATCATCACAACAGAAGGAGAGTTCGCCTCAGATGTCACTGTTTTATGTGCAGGTGTTCGTCCAAACACAGATGTGTTTAAGAAGATTCTAAAGCTTGATGATCGTGGGCACATTATTGTTAACTCGCATCTCCAAGTTCTTGATGATCCATCTGTTTTTGCCATTGGTGATGCTATCTCTATTGATGGAGAACCAGTTCCTAAACTTGCTCAGATCGCTGTGCGTGAAGCACCCGTTGTGGCAGCTAATATTGCCAGGATTCACTATGGATCAAGGGAATTAACACGGACTTACACACCAAAAGTTCTTGGAACCCTTTTTTCTTTGGGTTTTGGAGATGGTGTAGGTCAGATTCAGGGGAGAGTGGTAAAGGGAGTTCTTGCATGGTATCTTTGGCGGACAGTTTATCTATTTAAAACTCCTGGATTGGGCAATAAGCTGCGTGTGGCCTTTAGCTGGACACTCGGATTGTTCCAAGGCAGGAATTTAACAGAATTATAAAAAACATATGTTCAAACGTTTACTTCCAGTGTTGGTATTCCCACTTATCTTGGTTGGTGCCGGTTGTGCCCCAGAGCAGGTAATTGAAATGAATACAGAGGTTCAAGAGGTTGTAGAGGAGTCTGGAACACTCATGACTGACGGAACTTACGAGTTAGTCGCAGAAGAGAGTGTGATTACTTGGGAGGCTTCAAAGAAGCTTGTTGATGTAACTCATAATGGAACAGTTAACGTGAGCACTGGACGTGTGGTGGTTGAAGGCGGTCAGATTACAGGAGGGACTGTAACAGTTGATATGGCAACGATTATTGACTTGGATCAGGTTGGAGAAATGAAAGCAAAGCTTGAGGGGCATTTGATGTCAGAAGATTTCTTTGACGTAGTGAATTATCCAGCGGCAACCTTTACCATTAGTGGTGTAGATGGGGACATGGTAACTGGAGTCATGACGATTAAAGGTATTGATGGTGAAGTGACGTTCGAGGCTGAAATTGAAGAAGAAGAGATGGGGGTTAGTCTTGAGGGAACTTTAGAGCTTGATCGCTCTGTTTGGGATGTTCGATACGGATCAGAAAGTTTCTTTGATAATTTAGGAGATGCTGTGATTAATGATATTTTCTATCTAGGCTTTGATTTGGAGTTCTGGGCAGAGGGCACTGACAGAATCTCAGAGGAAGCAGCCGAGGAGATTTCTGAGATTATCGAAGATGTTGAAGATGCCATGGCTGAGGATGGAGAAGTAGTAAGTGATGCCATGATAGTCCCAGGAGAACTAACTGGTGGGGACTCGGATATGGTGGTGGGAGATGTAGCTGATAGTGAGACAGACTCAGAAGAGGGGGTTCAATAAAGTAAATATAAAACGAGGTCACCTTTGACCTCGTTTTTGTTTAGGAAAGAAAAATCCCGCCTAGCGTGGGCGGGGGGGGGTGAGATCAGCGTTGATCTCTAGGGGGTGACCTGGACGCCGCCGACCGGGCACATGTCGTCGGTGGAGGGGATGGTGGCGCCGCAAGAACAGCGGTTCGTGTCGATGAGCCTGTGGACCTTGCCGTCGTGGCTGCCCTTGGGGTTGCTGGCGGGAGGAGGAGAGGTCTTGGCGGATGCGGGACCCTGTGTGCTGGGCTGAGGCATGATGGAGTGGATCCTTGTGGTTGATTGCCGTCTGTAGGATAGCGGAAATGGCCCATAAGTCAATGATAGGTCTTTCCAGAAAGGCCAAATCCTGTATAATGCCCGCGGACAGTTATCCATAGGGGTGTAGTGAAATGGCTATCACTAGGGTCTCCATCCAGCCCATGGTCAAAGACATATTTCTTGAACCCCACGAAGAAAGCCGCTAGGCGCCTCCGGCTCCGTCCAGTGGTTAACAAAAGACCGTGGTAGACCATAGGCGGGATCCAAAACCCTTTATGTACTATGTCTATCTTTTAAAAAGCGAATCAGATACTCATTTCTACATCGGTTATTCTTCCGACTTGAAAAGACGATTGTTTGAACATCATCAAGGCAAGGTTTATTACACACGTCGATATCGTCCATGGCGACTGGTGTACTACGAAGCTTATCTTGATGAGGTCCAAGCAAAGAGACGTGAACGAATGTTGAAGCAGTATGGATCTGCTTACAAGCTTTTATTGAAACGGATTGGGCTGAATAAATAGGGGTGTAGTGAAATGGCTATCACTAGGGTCTCCAAAACCCTCATTCAGGGTTCGAATCCCTGCACCCCTGCCAAAAAATTCTTCACGAGAAATCGTGGAGATTTTTTGTTTCTTCGGGTAGTATAGATATTAAGATTCTCCCAGAGTATGTTGGTTGCATTTATTATAAATCGAAGAGTATGAAGTACAAGGCGATTATTTTTGATCTAGGTTATACGCTGTTTGATATTCCAGGGCTTGCAGCGAAGAAAGATGTTACAAAGAACTTATTAGGTGATGAGAAGTTTATGATTGCTGTACGGTCATTTTTGCGATGGCATAATGAGGATATGTCTGTTGGAGATAAGATGAAGGAACTCGCAGAAGAAGCTTCTTTTTCAGTATATGAGATAGAAGCTGCTCGTGCATGGATGGTTGATAGAGAGTTTGTGCTTTTTGATGATGTGTTGCTAACACTGAATTGGTTACGGGATCAAGGTTATATTATTGGTCTCATTTCAAATACTCCTCCGACAATTGATTGGGAGAACTTTGGGATAGCACAATTTTTTGCTGCAGTGACATGGTCATATGAGGTTGGAGTTTCAAAACCAGACAAAAATATTTTTGAGACAGAATTAAGGAAATTAGGACTACAACCTGAAGAGTGCTTGATGATTGGGGATTCTCAAGAAAAAGATGTAGATGGTGCTAAGGCGATGGGTATGGATGGTTTGCTGATTGATCGTTCTGGAAAAGATGGCAATGGGATCGGTTCGTTGCTTAAGCTTAATGAGTATCTAGATGAATTGGTGTAGGCAAAGTTAGAACCTGGCTCACGAGCCCCTGCCAAAAACCTCCGAGCATTGTCTCGGAGTTTTTTGTTATATCGTCTTTGGGTAATGATGACAGTACGAACACCTACCAAACACTCTATTGAGCAAGTGGGGTTTTTGAATAGGACAACAGACGTATTTCTTGGTATGCTTCTCTTGGTAATTAACTGCGGAAAAGTACATGGAAAACATAACGGTTTATCTTAATAGAGCAGAAGTAAATAAATTCACATTCAAATATGTCTTGTGGATTCTTTTCTTCATTCTTCTTGGTGTCCTTGCGGTTGGATGGTTTTTGTTGAGATGGTCGTTTGGTGTTTTTGGAGTACAAGATCTTGTGCTCATCGCGATGCCATTCGTTACGGTGTTTGCAAGTTATGGGTCTGTGAAGATGATTTTGGATATGAGGCGTAGCCTTGAAAAAGGTGATCCTGTGATCACTCTCACCTCAGATTACATAGAACTTGAATCTCAACGAATACCTATCTCAAGTATTACGAAGATACTCACTCAACAAAAAGTGACATTCATCTATGCAACAAATGTAAAACGCTTTGTAAGAATACTTCCGTATATGAGAGGGAAGTATGGAATGGAGATTGATAACGAGCTCGCTTCCCTTTGGGAAGAGAAGAAAAAATCCTGAATTTTAGTAAAAATGACATCTATTTAAAACACTTTATGGAAACACTGCTTCTTACAATCTACTTTGCCGTACTGATCATCAGCTTATTGATTATTTTATTCAAACTATCCAAGCAAGGTTTTAGGGGATTTATACAAAAAAATCGTTGGTTGGTTCTTGGATTGATTATTGGAGTTATTATTACGTACTTAGTCCCGCGTATTCTTTCTCTCTTTACTCTTCAGGAAATAATGTATTCTCCATGGGGAAGAATTGCCTATTTATCACCAGGAACTTACTTAAACGCAAACATTGGGTTTATGTATGGATTTAACGCAGCTGCTACTGGTGGGGAGATTCCAATGAAACTACTGATTCTTCTTGGTCAATTAACTCCACTATTTAACGCACTTGTATACGCAATGTTTTTTGGAGGTCTGAGTCGGCTCTTGTCTCAATTTAAAAAACGATAAGAGTTCTAACCTCGCTTACGAGCCCCTGCCACGAAAAAGACGCTGTGTTTGCAGCGTTTTTTTCGTGGGGGCAAAATATGGATCTAACTCTGATATACTCTGAATGTATGATTATCTTTATTAATGGATCGTTTGGATCTGGCAAAACTACGACAGCAGAATTGTTGGAAAAACAGATTCCAAATTCGATGATCTTTGATCCAGAAGAGGTTGGTTTCTTTTTAAGGAATGTTCTTGGTGAGATAGATCCTCAACCTGATGATTTCCAACATTATAAACTGTGGCGTAGTCTGACGGTTGAGATGGCAAAGCGACTATTAGATGAGTACGACAAAGTTCTCATCATGCCCATGACGATTTGGCGGAAAGAATATTTTGACGAAGTGATTACTGGCTTGAGAGCGATCGATCAAAAGACTTATCACTTTTGTCTGATAGCTTCTCCATCTACGATTCAGAAAAGACTGCATGGAAGAGGTCAGGGGCCAGGTGGTTGGGCAGAAAAGCAGATCAAGGATAGCTTGTCTGCATTTGAGAGCCCAGATTATGAAGTGAAGATTTCTACAGATGAGATGAAGCCATCAATGGTGGTTGCCGAGATCATGAAACAATTAAAATAGTTCGAACCTGACTCGCTATGCCCTGCCATGAGAAAGCTACGGCTGATAAAGCGGTAGCTTTTTTATTTTAATTGGAAATCCATTACTAGATTATGGGTATTTTCTGATATCTGTATATGGTAATATACAGGGGTTATGAGTAAGAAACACTAGATCTTAGAATTATGATTATTACCCCTTCACAATTGAAAATATTGCTTGTTGGCTCAAACCTTCTTTCAGATGAAGTGTTTACTAAATCGTTAGAGGGTGCAAAAAAGGAAAATGTTGAGCTTGGTGAGTACATGGTGAATAAGGGGATCCTATCTGATACAAACCTTGGTCAGCTTCTTGCAAACTTTTTGCGGATCAATTACGTAAATCTTTCTGCAAAAAAATATTTGGGAGAATTGGGAATTTATATCGAAAGTGAGGACATTGGAGGAACCATCGGACGTAATGCAAAACTTCAGCTGTCTAATGGGTTGCTATCCGTAAGTTCGGTAATGTAGTGAAGATATCGATGAGATACGAGCTAGTGCCCCTCGTATCTCATCGGAAGTTTTTGGTTATACTTTACAAATAGATATTGGCGTCATGACTATGAAAAGAGAAGTACGTGACTTACAAACGTTAAACGATGCTTATCAGCGATTTGTTGAAGAGATTTCTGATATTCAAAGGAGGTTTCTTAAATTACGCTCTCGTCAGGATCGGCGTCAGTCTACTGAGGACACAGCCAAAGTGCGGAGTACTATTTTGGAGCGCATGAGTCATAGGAAGAAATAGTATGTTGAATAAAAATGAACAAGCTCCTGAATCTGACATTGAGGAGCAGGAGAAAAGGGAAGATGGAATTGAAGAGAAGGAAACAGAAGGTACTCTTATTGAAAAGGCAAAAGAGTTTCTTGTTGATGCATTTGCTCGCATGGCAGAAATGTTTCGTAGTGCAGAAGAATTTGGTGATGATGAGGTGCTTAGTGCCAAGGAGCAGAAAGAAGAAGATGGGCTCGTGCAAGAGGCGAGTGAGGCACTTCAAAGATTCTATCTCGCCATAAAAGAAACATTGGGAGATGCTCCACTGGCGCTTCTCTTAGAAGAGGGTGGTCTGGAGAAGGATCCTGAAGCAGCACCCGAGTCATCATCACGCTTCAGGAAGTTTATTGAACGGAGAGGGACTCCTCTTGTCGCTGCATTTATTGATGTATTTGTTGGGTCTAATCTTGCGGAGACATATCAAAAGTGTGTGGATTTTAGAAATGCTCGTGTGGATGGGAAAATGACGCAGGAAGAGATCGATTTTAAAGAAGAGTTGGTAGCAAAGGTTAAACCTGTTTCGTACGATTTTAATCTTCGTAGTTTGGAAGGTATTCGAAGCACTATCGATACGAATATTACACGGTTAGATATCCTAAATGAAAACATCAAGGGAGTAATGACAAAAAAAATCGTTGATAATATCGATCCATTTTATCGATTACGTTACGACCTTCTTCGTAAATATTTGGGACTGTAGCAACGGAATGATTTGGTCCACGAATCTTCATACAGACCTGGTATGGAAACGGAATCTGATGCAGTCTATTTTACCTTTGCTCCACGAGATGTGTTGAGATCAATAGAGTTCCAACAAGAAGAACCCAACAATTATTTTAGTGTATTGCCGTATACAGGTGAAGGTTTTGGTGACTTATTTGCTCATGTTGAACGCACATCTCAGATTCCCTATAGCATGGTAACAATGCAGATGGGAGAATATAAAGCTTATACAGGCTTTGATGAAGAACGTGGAGAAAAATACGTGAGTTACTATGATCTGTGGGATCTTGATCCTCCTCAATTAAAAATGCTTGGCATTGATGTTGATCAGTTTAACTTCCCCTTTGAAATCTATGGAAGAATTTATGAAAGTGATTTTACAGATTTAAAGGCGAACGAATCTCTGGTGGAAAGTGATATATGGCCTGCTAAAAAACCTGATCCATTGAGGTTTTAGTAACATGACAAATGTCGTTTTTATTGAGTCGCACCTGACTCGTAATGGTCTACCAAAAACCTTCATCTGATGCATGATACAATCTGCCCACTATGATAAACATTCCTACACGACCTTTACGCCACTTTGTTTCTGAAAAGCTTTCCATTACGGCTTGGAGCGATTTGTTGCCGTATTACCAAGACCTCTCACAGCGCGAGCTGACATCACTTGGCGAGCTCAAGCAGTGGATGTCTGACCGCACCGAGCTGGAGGCGATTGTGGAGGAAGATCAGGCTTGGCGTTACATCAAGATGAATATCGATACACGCGACGAGGAGCTCAAGGCTACGTATACATTTTTCATTGAGGAGATCTTGCCTCACCTTGCCCCGTTTGACCACGCGCTGAATCAAAAAATTGTTGCGTCGCCATTTTTTGCGGAGCTCGATCAGACACGCTACAAGACGTACATCCGCGCAGTAAAGAAAACAATCGAGATCTATCGAGAAGAGAACATCCTGCTCTTTACCGAGATGGCTAAAAAAGAGCAGGAGTACGGAAGTCTTGCTGCTGCCATGACTATTGAGATTGATGGTGAGACGTTGACCATGCAACAGGCAAGCCTACGTTTAAAAGTGGTTGATCGAGACAAGCGTGAGCGCGCCTATCGCCTTATGGCGGATCGGCGCCTGCAGGACACAGAAGCACTCGATAGGCTCCTGGACGAACTCATTGTGCTCAGGCAACAGGTGGCTCGCAATGCAGGATTTGATAACTACCGCGACTACAGTTTTGTCGCACGAGGACGTTTTGATTACACACCAGAGGATTGCATGAACATGCATGACGCCATTGCCAGTGCGGTCATGCCCGCGATCAGCGCCTTTGAGGAGGAACGCAAGGAGCTCCTTAGCCTAGAGGATTATCGGCCGTGGGATACCGCCGTGGATGCCATGCATCGAGCCCCATTGAAACCGTTTGAGGGGGGTCAGGAACTATTAGACACGTCCATCGCTTGTTTTCAAGACGTGCGACCTTTCTTTGCGGAGTGCCTGTCTACCATGAAGGCGATGAACTATTTGGACCTTGAGTCTAAACAGGGAAAGGCACCGGGTGGATTTAACTATCCGCTCTACGAAATAGGCGTTCCATTTATCTACATGAACGCCGTTGGTACACAACGGGATGTGGAAACACTCATGCACGAAGGGGGACATGCCATTCATTCGTTTCTCGTGCGAGACCTTGAGTTGAACGAGTTTAAAAGTACCCCCGCGGAGGTGGCAGAGCTCGCCTCCATGTCCATGGAACTGCTGAGTATGGGCACATGGGGTAAGTTCTATGGGGACCCTGAGGATCTTAAGCGTGCACGTGAAGAGCAGATGAAGGGTTCGCTCGATGCCCTCCAATGGATAGCAGCCGTGGACCGGTTTCAGCACTGGATGTACACCACGGAGCACACCGCACAGGAGCGATGTGTGTATTGGAATGAGCTCATGGACACCTTTGGCAGCACGGCGATCAACTGGGCTGGTTTTGAGGATATGCGCGCGAATATGTGGCAGAAGCAGCTTCATATCTTTGAAATACCGTTCTACTATATTGAGTACGCCATCGCACAACTTGGTGCGATTGCCATGTGGCGTCAGTTTAAGCAAACGGGCGACAAGGCTCTTGAAAATTACATGGCTGCCCTCTCACTTGGGTACACAAAAACCATTCCTGAACTCTACCAAGCTGCCGGAATCGAGTTTAACTTCAGTAAGGAATACATCGGGGAGCTCGTCACCTTTGTACAAAACGAGCTGATGGAATTATGAGAAAGAATCTTCCTAAATCACCGGTACATAGAACGCCAACGGATTTGCGTAAACATGATAATGAACACCTATGCCAAAACTGATCTCGGTAAATACAAAAAGAGAAACCATTCGTGTTGGGAAGTACTTAAAAGAAATTGTTACGATTTCTGATAGTGCGGGAAAGGTCTTAAAGGAGGTGGTTCAGCCGCTCATGATGGAAGTGTATCCTCGAGATGTATTGCAGATGGTGGTCGGGGCCACGCTTCTTGCTGTACCGGTATCCTTCACAGAGGAGGTCTGGAAACTCGGGGCGACTTTACCTACGCTAAATATTCTAGCTATCGCCGTCTTGTCCGTGTTGTTTGTTGCCATGTTTATTCATCACAATTTTTACGCAGACCATTTACCAACGCATAGGGCAGAATTTATCAAACGCGTTTTTCTCACTTATATTCTTGCTCTTGGCGTAAGTCTCTTGATCCTTACCATCATTGAGCAAGTGCCACCTGAATCGTTGATGATTGGATTAAAACGAGCGGTTATTGTTTCTTTCCCCGCCTCAATGAGTGCAGCGGTTGCAGATATGATTAAGTGATGTTTCAGAGTCTAACTTTGGTACCAACAATATATGAAACTTAAACGTGTTTATAACGATGGAACGATTGAGGTGAGACGTCGTGTCCATCCACCCGCGTGGGATCTCATTGTGCGTCCTGCGGCCACCTGTCTTCCCATTTTGGATAATGGCAAGTTTCTCCTCATTCATGATCAGAAAGTTGATGGTCGTGTGATGGTTGGCTTTCCAGGTGGCATGATTGAGGGTGACGAGGGGCCAAAGCGTGCGGCGCAACGTGAATGTGAAGAAGAGGTTGGTCTCATACCCAAGCGACTCAAAAAATTTGCTGTCATCGAGACAAACTTTCCAAGTACGAGTGTGACCTACTTCTTAGGTCGCAATTGTAAGGCTGGTGAGAGAAAGCCTTGGGGTGAGGTTGTGGCAGAGCGGGAGGTGACGTACAAACAGCTTATTCAAATGGCCATGAATGCAGAGTTAACCGATCCAAGGCTCATCAAAGCCGTGCTGCTCTTGAAAAAAGAAGTGGATGCTGGAAAGATAAAGGTATAAGAATAAAAGTTTCTGAGTCTATCTATATGACGTATACATTAAAGAGGGTTGACGTCGGGTTAATTTTTTCCCTATGTTTGCTTGCTTTACTTCTTGTGGCTCGACCAAGTTTAGCGATGAGCTCTCATCACGCTTCTGTTTTGGAGCAGCGCATTGAGCGCATCGAAAGTTTTTTGGTAAACAGGACGTCTATTTCAACGGCAAAACGTGCAGGCTTAACACGTCGTCTTTACCGGTTGAAAAAAAAGTATGAACTCTTTGTTCCGCAGATAACAGAATCTGTATCTTTAGAAAAAGAGCCTATTGAGTACACGGTCATTTTTAATGGATATGGTCAGGTGGACACAGATAGATCTAAGGGGAGTGTTCACTTAGATCCCATGCATTCGACACAGGTAGGGGAAACGCACGCCGCTCTTGTCGTTTCAGAGCAATATCTTCATGGAAACTACCAAGTCAGTTTCGATCTAGTGACAGAATCACAATCTCGAGTCGGGTCACCCCCAAATCCATGGGAGGTTGGTTGGTTTGTCTTTGGGTATAACATAGACAGAACCTTCAAGTATCTTCTGCTTAAACCAGACGGCTTCGGGATTGAGTTAGGTGAATCACTTAGGAACGACAAGCAGAATTTTCTCTGGACCTCACGTCTGGGAGACGATCAATTTTTTATCGGGCAAAGGTATCATGTTTCACTTGAGGTGAGTAGAAATGAAATCATTGTCACGATCGATGGTGTTGAGCGATTACGCTATCCTCTTACGGAGAAAGATCTTTTAGATAATGATGGTCGATTTGGATTTTATTCAGAGGACGCAAACGTAACATTTTCCAATATTCAAATGAAGCAATTTTAACTACCGTTTTTTACTTTCTCTATGAAGATCTTATTTTCTCTCCTTGGCATCCTCTTATTTACTGGTCTTGGATGCTCCCCAGCAGCACTTGAGTCCGTCTCTGAGGGGTCTGAAGTTAATGTTTCACCACAGGACACAGATGAAGAAACGGTGCTGGACACGGTCGATTGGGTTAGAACAAACGCACATGAGGGAGTCTCGTTCTTGTTACCTACGGGTTATAACTATGGGGCAGGGGGAGATATCGATACGGGTTCTTGGGGCTGGATAGATACGGGCGGTGAAGAGCCATTGGGTTTTTTCAGCTATGCATTGATGACGTGCAAACTTTCAGATCCAGATGATTGTAATTTAGGGACGCTTACCGATGCCTCCCCAGAGGAGGTGTATGAGGCATTGCTCAAGCAGTTTTCTGGAGAGACATTTGTGGAGGTTGAGGGTGTAAACCTTGGAAATACAACGGGTCGTGCCTATTATCAAGACACCGCAAACATAGATGGAACACTCGCACTTTCCATCCTCTTCATGGGGAATAAGGGGGTGTATTTGTACCGAGATTTTCGAGAAGAGGGGGCAGGGGACGCCCTGTTTAAGGCCATCCTCTCGAGTATAGAAGTTGAATAGGGTGTAGCCATAAAGGTTACCCACTATTGTGCTTGACGCTTTGTTTAGAAGGGCATAGATAGAGAGTATATGAATACTTCTCTTCGCTTCGCGAGCACGTCCATATTAGTGGCTGTCTTGCTTGTAAGCTCAGTTGCTCCCGCCATGGCTCAGACAGCTGCCCTCACCCATCTTCCTGCATCAATGAACACATGGAAGCTGTCTGTATCTCCTTCCGTTTCTGGAGACACAGTGAAGCTTCGTGGTTCAAAGCGGCAGGGGGCCTACATTGATATCGATGCGAAGAATATTAATGCGGCCTACATCTTGTTAGCTGCTTACGCCGATAAAGATGATTCACGATCTAGTTATTCAGTTTCAGATAAGAGGCGCACGGGAAATCCCTATCTGTATGCTTACTACTTAGACAAGAATAACAAGATCAAAAAGTATCTCACGGGGTCGAGCACTGTAGGCACGAGCAGATCTGGCTTTGA
Source organism: Parcubacteria group bacterium (assembly GCA_013204395.1). GTDB lineage: Bacteria > Patescibacteriota > Patescibacteriia > UBA9934 > GWF2-40-263 > JABMNZ01. The sequence continues at coordinate 24,993 of JABMNZ010000011.1, read as the reverse complement.
CAATGTTGTTTATGGAGTGTTCCCAACGATGAGTGGAGTGAAAACCATTCGCGTTTTTCTCAAACAAAGCTCCGTAAAGAATTTTAGTAATGCCGGTGTCGATGTGACGTTTGCACGACCTGTGCTTATCGAAGCCTACTCTAAGTCAATGGCAAGTGATTTACTTGAGAAGTATAGGAGAGAATCCATGACGTTACAGTTTGTGAACACGCCTCCTGTAACGCCACCAACACCAACACCTACACCAACACCTACACCAACACCTACATCAACATCTTCGACATGGAATACAACAAGTTGCAGTGGCATTAAGGGTACAAGCATGACAAAAATCGGATTTGAAGCAACGGAAGCAAAAGATTTGTCTCTGAGATTCGGTTCTTCTCTCGCCGCTTGGGTGTACGGCCAACATGACCACGCTGGTTCTGTGTCCCCATACAACACGATCTCTAAGTCCCAAAGCTATGCAGGGATGTACGGAATGTTGCTTACCAATAACAGTTATGGCTATGTCAGTGGTGAGAGTGCAACGAGTCCTCATCTATATGATGAAGTTTTGCGCTACGTGACCTCATGGAAGCTTGAAAAAAATGGACGTTATGTTTTCTCGCTCAGGGCAAAGTATCAAAGGGGATCATCAAATCTGCCTTCCGTGAATCTTCTGCTGGCTCAAGAGGTGGGAAATGATGGAGGTGGAAAATTCGTCGGCACAAAATCAGTGAATGTTGGTGATGCCTGGAGCTGTTTCGAGTATGATTTTATCAACTCAGAAGCGACCTCTGTCACCCAAGATTTAGCCATCTTCTTCGGCTCATTGCCAAAGACCTCATCTCTACATCTTGATGATATTCAATTAATGAAACGATAAGAAGAAATTGTCTGTAACAAACCTTCACTTATTCAAGTGAAGGTTTTTTGTTTGTGTGTATGTAGAACATCTCAAAAAGAATCAGTTCTGTTACACTATATAGGTGCCATGCAGTTAATTAGTCATCTCGTCTTGTTTTCCTATGTCTAAACATCTTCCTTTTCCGAAGCTGAAAAAATCACTTCTTCAACTTCTTGGGCCTAGTATTATTTTTGTCGCGCTCTCATTGAATGGTGGTGAGATGATGCTATGGCCGTCGCTTGTTGCAAACTATGACATGCGAATTCTGTGGGCTGTTCCGATTATCTTGTTTTTGCAGTTCTTCGTAAACATGGAGATAGAACGCTATACGCTTGTTACGGGCAAGAGTGTGGAGAGGAACCTTGTGGGAACGGTGAAATGGCTTTCGATTGTTTTTGCCCTAACGGTTTTATTGACGCTTGTTTGGCCTGCATGGATGACAACGGCTGGAAATCTCATTGTGGTTGTATTTGGCGACCAGGCATTTTCAGATGATCAGGTAAGGACGTACGCGCTTTTTGTGACCATTGCACTGATGGCCTTAACTTTTTTCATTTTTCGCTTTAAGAAGACCTATGCCATTTTGGAGAAAATTTCCAGAATTGGACTTATTGTCTCCTTGGCCATTATTCTTTTAGTTGTGATCACTCAGTTCAGATTGGATTATTTCGTCGAGGGCCTTAAGGGTCTTTTTGCTTGGGGGTATATTCCAGCGGAACTTCCTAGATTCGATTTTCTAGGTGCCTTGGCCTTTGGTGGTGTGGCTGGTGTGTTGAATCTTGTTCAGAGCGAATGGGTCATGGAAAAAGGATATGGCGCCGCTGGACTCTCTAAGGCTGATCAAAAACGTCTTGAATTTGAAAGTGAAACATCAAAAAAGAATTTCAAATACTGGTTCAAGATGGTGAACCGAGAACATTTTTTGCTTTTCTTTTTAGCAAACTTAATCTCGATTTTCCTGCTTGGATTTTTGGGTCGTATCCTACTGCCGCTTGGAACCGCGCAAGGCTTTGGTGTTCTGTCCGCAGAGATTCATGTGCTCAATGCGAACATCAGTTTACTGGGGTCGTTGTTTGGTATCGCAGCCATCATGATTTTTGTCATGGCCAACCTGGTTATTTTGGACGTGATCGGAAGGTTGTCTTACAGACTACTTACCCCGATGCGAGAAGCTGGAAAATTAAAGAAACTGACATCATCAAACATCAGTTTAATTGCCTCTGCGTTAGGAATTCTGATCCTTGTTCTCTCCCTGGTCTTTCCAAGTCTCAAGCAACCCTATTTTCTCCTTGTTGTTTCCGCGAGCTTATCGGCCATAACCATGTGGCTCTATCCACCACTCCTTCTAAAATTGAACCTAAGCCTTCCGGCAATCACGCGACCAGGTACTTTTAGGATCATCATGACTCTAATGACAACGTTTTTTTATGGAATGTTTTCACTCTGGGCCCTTGCAAGTTTCTTGCCAATGGTGGTAGTGGTCCTGATTGGGCTTGTTATTACTTCGTATCAAGTAAGGTTCTTAATGAGGAAGTGAACCATGTATAGATTTCAAAACCACCCCGTGCTGCGGGGTGGTTTTTTGATTGGTTTAGATGATTGACCGCTCACAATACCGATGTTAATGTCTCGTTGCACAAAAGTTGTGTGGATTGGATTGGATATGCCCGCAGACGCAAGAGTTCAACTCAAGGCCTTTCTTGGTGGACTTGGTTACCCAGAAAGGGAGACACGTTCCCTTCAAGAGGGGGCGGACGCCATGACGCCTGAGCAAGTGGCAGAGACTCTCACCAGCATGCAGGCCGTCGCTGCAACCGTCAGGAGGCTTACTGCTGCACGCACGGCTCGAGTCCTGAAAAGGGAACAAGAAGGCTGAGTCGCTGGCCAACGACTGTTCTCCACCTAGACTAGGTGGGGATTTTTTTATACAAAAAATCTGCTACACTAATGTTACTATGAGTGAACGAAAATCATCATATGAAGGAATAGCTTCTGATCGAGGGAAAACGCCTGCGGATCTGAAAAATCAGGACCGGAGTGTTGATCTTGCTGGGGAAATGGACCAGGAGATTGAAAGGGATCTTAAGCATGAGATCATGCGTGTGCGTGAGATTGTGCTTGAGCAGGATCGTTTGGCTGCTGTGCTGAAAGATAAGTTTTTACATTTAGAACATCCAGAGAATCTCAATGCTTACTGTGAGCAGCTTGGTGTTGAAGAGGGAGTAAAGGAAGACTTCCGTGCTGCGTTACCAAGACTTCTTGAGTCTCTTGAAAAAGGAGGCTTATCATTTTCTGAATCTGTTCTACAAGAGGAGGTTGATAATTTTGAACAGATTTACCGTGCACTTGGAAGTGATGCGAAGGAATTGTTTGCTGGTGAGGGTGCATCGGAAATTGTCGATCGGATTGTTGGCGCTGAAATAGATCTTGCATTAACTGTCTTGCAAGAGAGTCGTTAACGAAAAGTACTGTCTCATCGTGAGCGAGGATTTGGGGCTGACGAGGCATCAGAGCAAGCGTTGGAAGGTGCCCTGGGAAAGAATATCGCTGAGCTCGAATTTGATATTCGAATGTCCAAGGATCACAAATGCATCATTCATCACAACTCAACATTGGGTGAATCGTCAAAGCGACCAGATCGTGTTAGAGATTTAACAGAAGCTGAACTCTCAGAGATTACCTATAAAGGAGGTGATGATATTTGTACTCTTGAGCGTCTTTTTGAACTCGTGAAGGAGACTGAAAATTCAACGACAAAAATAAACATCGACATTAAGGATTTCGATGAAGATGGTCTAGATGAAATTCTGCAACTTATTCATGACAACGACATGGAACATAGGGTGGCTCTTGTCTCTTGGCTACCACAGAGCTTGCAGTACTTGTACGAGAAAGATCCGACTTTGGAATACTCCATGAGTTACTTTCCAGTTATTCGTGGTATTCCACGTTTTGTCATTGAAGCAATTGAGAACATTCCATCTGGATCACGTATCTTCGGAAAGATTGGAACGTGGTTTGCAAAACTCCGTGCTGGAACTGTGCGTGGGGTTGGTTCTGAAAATATTACTGACGCAACTGTTTTGCAGGCAGATGAACATTGGGGTGATACAAAGAAGCGCATGGACGATAAGGGTGAAGATCTTATTGGTCGCCACACGGTCCCGTATGCAGATGTGCCAGTGGCAGATGAATCTGGTGACATGAGTATCATGGCGCGCGTACTGCAAAAAGGAAGTGTGAATATCATGGCGCTAGAGCCAGTTGTTGAAAAACTTGTAGACAAGTTTGAAAAGATTCCTCTTCTTGGAAGATTGGTAAAAAAGCACAGGACAAAGATTGTAGATGTTCTAAGTGCCAAAGAGTCTTTTCTCAACTACGCAGAACAATTAGGAACCAATGGTATCAAGGTTAATATTTTTGATATCACACAAGATGAGCATGTTGATCAGTATGTCGAAAAGATGAAGACTGCTGGTTTGGAGCCAGGAGTTGTATATTTCAGCGGTGAGTATGAGGGCTTGCATACACGTGACCAGGTCCCAGATTTAAATGAAGAATAGAACAACATGAAAGAAACTTACGACATAATCGTCATTGGGGGTGGGCCCTCTGGCATGATGGCTGCGGGTCGAGCTGGAGAGCTCGGCGCGCATGTTTTGCTTTTAGAGAAAAATGATCGTTTAGGAAAGAAGTTGAGTATTACTGGTGGGCGGCGATGTAATATTACAAATGCTGAACCCGATAACAGATTGTTTCTTGATAATTTTCCCGAGTCTAAACAGTTTCTTTTTTCTCCATTCTCGCAGTTTAATGTGGAGAGTACGTTTGAGTTTTTTGAAGGGCGAGGCTTGCCGTTGATCGTTGAAGATCGAAAGCGCGCGTTTCCAGAATCTGAAAAAGCAGAGGATGTCTGTCGTGTGCTCAGTGATTATGTTGAGGAGAGCGGGAATGTGACAGTTAGGCTGAATACATCATTTGAGTCGTTTGTTGTTGAAGGTAAAACACTCATGGGGGTAAAGACTTCTGGCGGAACGTTCATGGCAGACAAGATAATCGTGGCAACGGGTGGACTTGCTGCGCCTGAGACCGGTTCTACTGGTGAGGGTTTGGATAGTCTTGCCGCCATTGGTCATACTATTGAGGCCCCTGATCCGAGTCTTGCGCCATTGTGCACGCCAACCAAATGGGTTCACGAACTTACTGGAACGACAGTGGATGATATGACTCTGCGGTTTATTCAAGAAGGGAAGGCCAAGCACAAAGTTAGGGGGCGGTTGCTGTTTACTCACTTTGGTATCTCCGGGCCCATTGTGATTAACTCGGCTCATAAAGTGAAGGCACTTCTTAAGAAGGGTTCTGTCACAGCCTCGGTCGATTTGTTTCCTGATTACGATTTAGGGAGCTTGGATACATTTTTTATCGAACTGTTCGAGCTAGAAAAAAAGAGGCACCTTAATAATGTTCTCAGGGACGTTCTGCAAAAAAAATTGAGTGAGAGCATTCTGCGTCGGCAGGATCTCCGTTTCGGTGATACTCCAGTGCACGAAATCACAAAAGATCAGCGTAAGCTCTTAGTTAAGACCCTTAAGGATCTTAACTTTCCCATTACAGGCACCATGGGATTTGAGTGGTCTATTGTGGCTGATGGAGGAGTGGTGCCCAAGGAGATCGACTTTAAGTCCATGACCTCAAGATTGTTTCCCAACCTGTATTTAGCTGGAGACGTCATTAATATAAACAGACCCTCAGGCGGGTTTTCCCTTCAGCTCTGTTGGACCACGGGTTGGATTGCTGGAACTCATGCGACATCTGTATGAACTATTGGTTAATGAAAACGGAGCCGAGTACCTACAGTTGGGACGATCTTGTTACCGATAAGATTACCTGTTGGGATGGTGTTCGCAATTACCAAGCGAGAAACATGATGAGAGCAATGAAGAAAGGAGATCTGGTTTTTGTGTACCATTCTGTAAAGCAAACGAGCATCAAGGGGATCGCTAAAGTGGTGAAAGAAGCCTACCCAGACTCAACGGCTTTGAAAGGGGATTGGAGCATGGTAGATATTCAGGCGGTAAAACCTGTTGGCAAGGAGATTGCTCTTCAGCAAATTAAAAAGGATCCTTTTTTGCAAGAGATGACTTTGGTGACCCATTCGAGACTCTCTGTTCAACCGGTGACAAAGGAGCAATGGGAAAGGTGCTTAGTAGTAAGCGAGACAAAAATATAGACTATGCAAGCATTGATTGATAAGGCCACGACACACATAGGGGATATCTTGCTTCATGCGATTGAGTTCTCAGATGAGGGTAAAGCGATCGTGATCTATGATAAGGATTCTCCGTTGGCTGAAGTTCTTACATCAGCTTACAAAACCAATATCCCTGAGGGGGAATTTATTTTGTTTGATGAGTCATTGCAAGGAGACCTGTTGAGAAAAATTGAAGTATTAGATTCTGGTGATCTCGTGATCCTTGTGCAAACAACAAGTTTTCGGTTAAACGAATTCCGTTTACGTATAGAGCTCTTTAAGCGTGGTCTCAAAACGATCGAGCATGTCCACTTAGGTAGATTTGAGGGGGATCAGTTTGAACGGTACGTGGACACGCTTGCGTACGATCCAGTCTACTATCGACCCGTGGGACACACACTCAAATCCCTGGTTGATGATTGTAAGAAGATAACGATTACGTGTCCGGACACAACACTTGTTTATGACAGTCCATTTGAGACAACTCGGTTGAATATCGGTGATTATTCACAGATGAAGAATGTTGGAGGAACATTTCCTATTGGCGAAGTTTTTTCTGAACCCACTGATCTTAAAAAAGTGAATGGCGAACTTAAAATTTTTGCCTTTCCTGGCCTTGATCATGTTGTCAGAGAGTACGAAGCCTTCAAGGCAATCATCCAAGACGGGATTCTTTCAGCACCCGAAGCCCCCTCTGCGTTTAAGGAGATTCTTGATCTGATTGAACAGCGTTCCCCGGTGTATGTTCGTGAATTGGGTTTGGGGTTAAACCCGGCTATGGGGAAGGGGCAGATTATCAACGACGTAACGGCTTTTGAGCGCATGCGGGGAGTCCATCTTTCTTTAGGATCCAAACATTCCATTTTCAAAAAACCAGGTTTTCCATCTAAGGCAGGTGGATACCACATAGATATTTTTTTAGATGTAGATCAAGTACGTATTGATGATACGCTCGTATTTGATAACTGGAGATATATTGTTTGATTCCCGCCGTTAGTCATATGTTGATATACTGTGCCCGCTATGCCAAAAAAAATAACCATCACCAAGGAATTCAAGGAGGCCTATAAGGCCATGAACGACACAGACGATAATATCTTTCTCACAGGTAGGGCGGGGACAGGGAAATCGACTCTGCTTAAGTACTTTCGAAAAAATACGAAGAAAAAGCATGTGGTTCTAGCTCCTACGGGGGTTGCCGCTCTCAATGTGAAGGGACAAACGGTCCATTCATTTTTTGGTTTTCATCCTGCCATTAAGCCGAGCTTAGTTCGTAAGGCAGCCAAGGAATCCCTCGCACTTTTTAATGCGATTGAGACGATTGTTATTGATGAGATCTCAATGATTCGTGCTGACCTGTTGGATTGCATTGATACTGCGCTGCGCTTGAACCGAGGTCGTCCAAAAGATCCGTTTGGTGGAGTGCAGATGATTTTTATTGGAGACCTGTATCAGTTGCCACCTGTTGTTACCCGTGATGAGGCTTTTAGATTTGAGACTGAATATCCATCACCGTACTTTTTCTCTGCTTACTCCATGATTGAAGTTCCCATCAAAATCATTGAACTCCAAAAAGTTCACAGGCAAAAAGAAAAAGCTTTCGTGAGCTTGTTAGATAATCTTAGGCGGAAGACTCTGAAAAAAGTCGATGTCGAAACATGGAACGAACGTCATGATCCCTACTTTGATCCACGAGATGAACCTGGGTTTATTCATCTGACAACGACGAACAAGATGGCGCAGGAGAGGAATGATTACGAGCTCAAGCAACTCTCTGGGAAGGAATGGAAACTGAAGGCGTCTTCCATGGGAGATCTTCCTGACAGGCGCATGCCATCGGAATCAACCATCAGTGTCAAAGAAGGGGCCCGTATCATGTTTACAACAAATGATCCAGCTAGACGTTGGGTGAATGGTTCTCTTGGAACGATTACTAAGATCAAACAAATTGGACTCTCAAAACTTCCTGTGCTTGAAGTCGAATTAGAAAGTGGTAAGGAGGTTGAGGTGAAACAGCATAAGTGGGAGCTCTTTGAATACGAGCATGGGGGCGATGGTGACTTGGAAGAATCAACCGTCGGATCCTACACACAATACCCAATTACCCTCGCTTGGGCGGTCACTATTCATAAGGGGCAGGGAAAGACCTTCGATAATGTTCTTGTGGATGTAGGGTGGGGAGCTTTTGCCCACGGACAGCTTTACGTCGCACTTAGTCGCTGTACGACTTTCAAGGGCTTGGTTCTTTTGAAACCATTCAAGTTAAAAGATGTGATAGTTGATCAGGCCGTGGTTGATTTCATGAATTCACGCTAATCAAAACACCCTCCTGATGGAGGGTGTTTATATTTGTACTTATCCCTTAGGGGTATTTCTCTTGCGATCACTTTCGTTCAAAAACTTTTTTCTGATACGGATACTCTTAGGGGTTACTTCAGCATACTCATCGTCCTCGATGTATTCCAGCGCGCGCTCAAGAGTCATCTCTAGCGGCGGGGTGAGGTTGATGGCAGCATCGGCTCCACTGGAGCGCATGTTCGTGAGCTGCTTACCCTTTGTTGGGTTCACTACGAGGGATCCTTTTGAACTTGTTCCGATCACCATGCCTTCATAGACATCTATTGGGGCTCCGATGAACAAGGTTCCTCTGGTTTGAAGATTGTCGAGTGAATATGCGCTGGTCTTTCCAAGAAAGCCAGATATCATGGACCCGGTTAATCGCCTTGCAATCTCTCCTTTGAACGGTCCGTACTCAGCAAAAATGTGAGAGAGCGTTCCTTCGCCGCGAGTTGCTGTGACAAATTCCATACGGAAGCCTAGAAGTCCTCGGGTAGGAATGATGTACTCCAGTCGTGTTGACCCACTGTCGCTGGTCATGTTTTGCATCTCTCCCTTACGTGTTCCGAGTTTTTCGATTACGACGCCAGCTAGATCGTCTGGGACATCGATCACAACACTTTCGTAAGGCTCAAGTACTTTGCCGTTTTCTTCTTTTAAAATAACTTGTGGCTGACTGACCTGCAATTCATATCCCTCACGCCTCATGGTTTCTATGAGAACAGAAAGATGCATTTCGCCACGTCCATGGACTTTGAAAGCATCAGAGTTTTCTGAGAACTCTACATGTAGACCAACGTTTGTATGAAGCTCTCGTTCAAGTCGTTCACGGATCTGACGGGAGGTCACAAGTTTTCCTTCCTGTCCGGCAAACGGTGAGTTGTTTACAAGGAAGTCCATGGTGAGCGTTGGGGGGTCGATATGGATGGATGGAAGAGCCTCAGCTTTAGGGTCCTCAGCAATAGTATCTCCAACATCGATGTTTGGGATACCTGCGATGGAAACAATGTCACCGGCGATTGCTTCTGGGACCTCGATCTTTTTCAATCCTTCTGTGGAGACAATTTTTGTAATTTTGTGTTTCTCTCGAGTTCCATCTGAGGTTATGACCGTGACAGCCATGCCAGTTTTCAATGTTCCCTCATAGACACGACCTAAGGCCATACGTCCTACGAAGTCATCGTAAGCCAAGTTGACTGGCTGCATTCGCATTTGCTCTTCAGGTTTACTTACAGCAGGTGGAACCGTCTCAAGTATCATGTCGAAGAGTGGTTGAAGGTCCTTACTCTCGTCCGTAAGTTCCTTAATGGCTATGCCGTCTTTGGCATTTGTATAGATATGGTGAAAATCAAGCTGTTCGTCCGTGGCCCCCAGTTCTGAGAAAAGATCAAAAGTCATGTTGTGCACCTCATCAGGGCGAGCTGATGCTTTATCTATTTTGTTGATAACCAAAATTGGCTTCATGCCGAGCTCGAGCGACTTGCGCAGTACAAACTTCGTTTGCGGCATTGGGCCCTCGTAGGCATCGACTAGAAGTAAGACACTGTCGACCATTCGCAACACGCGCTCAACCTCAGAACCGAAGTCGGCGTGACCCGGAGTGTCGACAATATTAATTTTTACATCCCCAAGACGGATAGATGTTGTTTTTGCGTAAATGGTAATGCCACGTTCTTTTTCAAGATCGTTGTTGTCCATGACGCGCTCTTCGATAATCTCGCGTTCGGTAAACGTACCGGACTGTTTAAGCATGGCGTCCACAAGCGTTGTTTTTCCGTGGTCAACGTGGGCAATGATGGCAATGTTTCTAAAATTCACAAATCATTATTATTGAGTCTAAGCGGGCGGAGTATAGGCTTTTAAGGTCTTTGTGTCAATGTAGAAACCAATTGTTTACTCTGGTAGCTTTAAAAAGAAAAACCGCTCACGTGAGAGCGGGGAGGGGGTCAGCCTGCAAGAAGCTGTGGCATCAGGTCGTGGATCTCCATGAGACTTCGGATGTGCCACTGAGCGAATCCGCTGGGCACTGCGTCTGGATCGCGAAGGATCTGTACGCGACGGACATTGTGGTAGGCCATGGCTGGCTCGTGCTCGCTTGGGTTGTCATCGACGAAGATGATGGGCCGGCTGCGACCGTGCAGAAAGATCAGCTTGCGCGCTTTGCGACCACTGAAATTGGTGAACGTGATCGGATCGAATCCCGAGGACGGTGCCGGGAGGGAGTTGAGCTTGCGGGTCTGAAACTCTGGCTGACCAAAGCTGATGATGCCCGTGCCCTCGACCATCTCGCAGGCATCGGCCCAGGCGATGAAGTCTGGTACGTCGTCGTACACAGCATGACCATCGGCGAGCCACTTGTAGAAGGTCTCCATGGCACTATCGATGTCTGCGATGTCTGCGATCTCTGCTTCTCCAGTGACGACTTCTCTTTGGAGAAGTGCGTCTCTGTGAAGTTCTGGGGTGTAGATCAGGCCCTGGGTGTTCCAGAACTTGCTCCCACGTTCGATGACCGTTGCGACCGGCAGGTAGAGCGTATCCGCCCAAAGTCCGCACATCTTTTCCCATCCGGGAAAGACATTCACAAGCGTGAGGTCTAGGTCCAATGCGATGATAGCTGGTTTCATCTATCTTTCTCCTTGTGCGCGGTTAGGGTAGTGAAACGGCTTAATATAGTCAATAAAAAATCCCCTTCGTTTTAGGGGATGGGTTGTTCGTCCTGATCTAGTCTTGGGGATCAAGCATGTCCAAGACGACTTCGGCCATGTACTTACAAAGCAGATGAACTTCGTTTGCTGGAGGGTCATTCACACGCATTACCTCCATCAATTTATCCAACGCCATCTTGGTTGTGTGGCACCGACGTGTGTTTTTGGGTCCATGCACTTCTGACAGAAGGGTTATCGTGTGGGTGGAAAGGGTGAAGGAGATTTCGGCCTCTAGCGCAGAACGAAGCTCGCTGAGGTACAGCTCTTCACACTGTTCCTGGAAGTCCGTGAGATCGACTTTCCCATCCGTTATGACAGGTACTGTCAGAGCAGGCTCTGGTAGAGCGTAACCGGAGATCGCTTGCAGAAGGTAGAGGTCACTGATGTTTTTGAAGGCCGTAACGTCCTGATAGTCGTAACTATCTGCAACTTCGGGCTCGAGACTCGTATAGGGGTCAGCTTGTTGACGCCCCACAATCAAGGTCCAGCTTTCACAGCTGGCGATGAGGCACGAGATGATGATCAGGACTCTGGTAGAGACCTTCCAGTTCATGCTGGATCCTTTCTTATCGCCAAATTGGCGAAGATAGGAGGATAGCGCTGGTTTTCAATCATGTCAATAAAAAATCCCCTTCGTTTAGGGGATGGTGTGAAACCCTTCTCAGGGCTCTTGGGCGCTGGTTGCGTCCGTGATGATCGGTTCCATGGCCAGGCACAAGACCGTACGCTCGCGGACGGTGGGGTAGTCAATGGCATTGAACTCAGCGAGCGCTTCCTCAGCTCCCATCCATTCAAGGATCGTCCTTCTTTCGCCCAACTGCTCGATCCCGGCCCGACTCTGCGTCAGATATTGAGCGTGGATCCTGATCGCGTTTTCGTGATCCAGGGCGAACATGTCGCGACAAGCATCCAAGAACCGTTTGGCCTGGTGTGTGGGATGAGCCACGGTAAAGACCTCTGTGACCGGCTGGCCATCAGGTGAGGTAATGCGAATCGCTTGATCAGCACTCGACATCATCGTGGTTGAGGGATTGCTGTGATCCGCTTCCAGTTGCACCAGGGCAGCAAAGAACAAGACGATCAGGGGGGTGAGCCACCTACGCATAGTGAGACCTTTCTCCGATAGGCGAGTATATCTCGCGTACGGAAGAAAGTTAGGATGCCAGTGAAAGCGCTATAAGTCAATCCAAATAGAAGAACCCCTGCGATGGAAGACCAGAGGTCTTTCTATCTCAGGGGCCGCGTAGGCCTTGTTCTTTTCTACTTAGCGCCAGATCCCCAAGTCGACGAGGGTTCCTACGGAGAGGCCTCGCTGCCGGGTCTTGGCCGTGTGTGCGTCCCATTTTCCGGTGGCCCAGAGCATGCCCATCAGGACGTACTCGGGGACGTACACACCTTCGGGCTTGAAGGTGGTGAGCTTGGGCGGGTGCTGGTATCCGCCCTTCCAGTTGCGGTAGTCGTTGACGTACACTGTGAATCCGGCCTGGTGCAGTCCGGCCATGAAGCTGATCATGCAGCAGTGGCGCGGGAGCACCACGCCAGTTCCCAGGAAGTACTCCAACTGCGGATCGATCCGCGTCTTGGGCTTGCCGAAGCGGTTCACCATCAAGGTGCGCTCGCTCATCGGGTGTCCACCGCGGACGATGGTGATCTCCTTTGTCCAGGGCTTGGGGGCCTTGGACCTCTTGATTCGCTTGCGCGGGTTCTTGTCGGTCATGTTCTCAGCCTCTTGCGAGGGGGCGCCGTTTGCACGATGCCCATGTTGGGTAGAGGGCTCTTGCGAGCCACGGAGCGGCGCGGGTGCTGCCGCGTTCCATGAGTCCATTCAAGTATGATGAACTCAACCCACATATGAGAAACGTCTGATCTATGCAGCGTTTTCTCTCTGAATCATTGTATTTGCAATTGCTTAGTAAGCATAAATGCAGACAATGTCAGCAGAGGAAGATATCAAAAAAAGACGGTTTTGTCAATCGTCTAGGTCTGCTAAACTGTGTGAGTTACTTATAAATAGAAAAGATATGTTTGAACTACCAGAACTTCCTTTTTCAAAAGATGCCTTAGGGGATTGGACCTCTTCAGAAACAATCGACTTTCACTATGGCAAGCATCACGCTGGTTATGTGAAGAAGCTTAACCTGGCGGTGCTAGGAAATGAGTTTGAGGGTCAGTCACTTGATGAGGTTATTAAAGGCTCTCGGGATCGAGACACAAAAGTGTTCAACCTGGCGGCACAGCATTTCAACCACAGTTTTTTCTGGAACTGTTTGGCTGGGGAGTCATCAAAACCTGAGGGGGAGCTAGCAGAGGCGATCGATCGAGACTTTGGGTCACTTGAAGACTTTAAGAATCAATTCGGTGTTATGGCCCTGAGCCACTTTGGCTCTGGTTGGGTCTGGATCGTACAAGAAGAAGGGAAGCTGGCGATCCGTGATTATCACGACGCAGAAAGCCCAGCTGGTACTATTGCGGTCCCATTGCTTACACTCGACGTTTGGGAGCATGCCTATTACATCGATCACAGAAATGATCGAGGGGCTTTCATCGAAGGTTTCTGGAATCATGTGAACTGGGAGTGGGTTGGTAAACAAATGATTTAAAGACTGTAGAGAAAGAGGTAAGACACCCTGGACAAACAGGGTGTTTTTTGATAGGTTCGTTTCTCGTGCCGCGTAGGTACGATGAGTTTCCGGGAGGACTCATGGGAAGCGATTCGAGCGACAAGAAGCGTGGGCGACCATCGTTCACGATGATCTGGATCATCGGCTGTGTGCTGTACTTCGGTGGTGATGCCCTCTGGGGTATCTACAAGACCGAGACCATTTCCTACTCCGAGGCCATCAAGATGGTTGAGGAAGGTCGAGTGTCTGAGGCGACCATCAAGGGTGACGACGTCACTCTGGTCCCCAATGAGAAGTTCGATGCCAACAACGACATGGCTGGCAAGAACTGGGAAGCCAAGATCCTGACGGGCTCAGACCGCCTGGAGGATGCATTGGCGAAGAGTGAGGCCACCTACACAGCTCAGTCAAGTGGATGGTTCGATAGGAACTGGGGATGGCTCGTGGTTGTGGGGATCCTATTCCTTTCCATCGGCGGTCTTATCGAGAAAGACAAGAAGGGCAGCGGTGGCGCAAGTGGCGGCATCTTTGGCTTTACCAAGCACAAGGCAAGACGCGCGGAGGACGTCAACACGACCTACGAGGACGTGGCTGGCTATCCCGGCGTCAAGGAAGATCTGCAAGAAGTGGTCGCGTTCCTGAAGAACCCGGACAAGTTCTCCAGGCTGGGGGCAAGTTGTCCTACAGGCGTGCTCTTGTATGGACCACCGGGTACAGGCAAGACTCTCTTGGCCAGGGCAACTGCTGGCGAGGCCGGTGTTCCGTTCTTTCACATCAGCGGATCCGACTTCGTTGAGATGTTCGTCGGTGTGGGTGCGGGGCGTGTGGGCAATCTGTTCGCGGATGCTCACAAAAGTGCTCCCTGCATCATCTTCATCGATGAGATCGATGCTGTCGGCAAGCACCGCTCCAATGGCGGTGGTGGAGGAGACTCCGAGCGTGATCAGACCATCGACAAGCTTCTGGCTGAGATGGACGGTTTCCAGCAGAAGACCGGGATCGTCGTGATCGCGGCAACCAACCACAAGGACACCTTGGATGAGGCTCTGCTGAGACGGTTCGCCCGCAAGGTGTACGTCGGTCTGCCGAGTGTCCACGTTCGCAGGGCGATCCTCGTGATCCATGCGCGCGACAAGGTGACTGGAGTCATCGACTTCGATCAGGTCGCCAAGTTGACCTCGGGTATGTCCGGGTCTGGCCTACGTGACCTGTTCAATGAGGCCGCACTGCTGGCAACCCGAGAGGGGGCCACTGCGATCGTGACAGATCACCTCATCCGTGCCATCGAGCTGGTAGTGATCGGACATCCGGACACGGCCAGACGTCTTTCCGACAAGGACCGGAGTGCTGTGGCAGTGCACGAGGCTGGTCATGCCTGTGCGCTGGCAGCTATGGGTGGGCGTAAGCGCGTTGTGCGTGTGTCCATCATTCCCAATTCCACTGGAGCATTGGGCTACAACCTGGTGTCTCCCGAGGATGAGGCTGAAGCTTTGCTCCGTGAAGCTCCGGAGCTGCTGGCCCAGATCATCGTCTTGCTAGCTGGGCGCGCTGCCGAGCGTGTGATGATTGGACAAGTGTCCACTGGCGCGTCTGACGATCTGAGGCGGGCCAACAAGCTCGCGTACGACTACGTGACGCACTACGGGTTCCACGAGACACTGAAGAACCGAGTGCTCTACGCCAACGAGACCAGGTGGAGCCAGGACACCGCAAGGAAGGTGGACGAGGCCATCGAGGCCATTCTCGCCGACTGCTACAAGCAGGCCCTTGCGATCATCGAGGCCAACAAGTCCTTGATCGGTAGTTTCGTTGCTGAGTTGCTCGAGGTCGAGGAGCTCTCAGGCAGTTCGCTCCAGAACAACCTTCGTGAAGTTCAGCTGCCGGTACAGATGGCTCATACCCTCAGCGCCTGACAACTAGTCGAGCCAAGCGTGCTCGACACCCCCGATACGACATCGGGGTTTTTAAATACAAAACACCCCAGGTAAATACCTGAGGTGCTTTTCTTTTGAGTGACTACTCAGCTTTTGGACGAGCGATCGAAACTGTAATAGCTCGACCGTCAACCATCTGACCATCCATGGCTTCCATGGCGGCAGTTGCTGTAGCGTCGTCGTTGTACTCCACGAAGCCAAAGCCTCGTGAGCGTCCAGTGTCGCGGTCTGTGACCACGCGTGCGGATACGACTTCGCCATGGCTGGCGAAAAGCTCGCCGAGCTGTGCGTCGTCAACGCTCCATGGGAGTGAGCCGACAAATAACTTGTTCAACATGTGAAATGAGAGAACAGTGAATTAACAGCCCTCTTAGATCACTTGGAACCAGAGAACGACACAATTATGGCATAGCTGTGGGCCTTGTCAATTGAAAAGACCCGCCAGCGTGGACGGGTCTGTAGCCTGTGGCTACTCGTTGTTGGAAGAACTAGGCCTTCACTCGATCTCTGGGGCGCGCTGGCTTGGCGGCACTGTCCACTTCGCGGTGAGCGTCGAGTTGGCCTCGAAGCTGTTCGACATCTCTGAGTGCGTCGCGCAGCTTGCGATCCCGCCGTGTCTTGGGTGTGTCGGCTCTCTCTGCCTGGTCTGGATCGTAGAGAGTCCACGAGCGCAGAACCGCTTCCGCTTCCTCGATCTGATGCTCGCTGGCACCAGCCTTCTTGAGGGCTGCCAAGGCCTTAGTGCCGAGACGAACCTCACTGCTGTTGGGGTGCCGCGCGATGGCGAGGGCTTTGTTGCCCGTCTTGACCGCGTTGATCGTCAGGTCTACCAGACCCATGAACACCAGCACTGGAGCCATTTGCAAGAAGAGCAGGAGACGGCCGATGGGCTCGCCTGAGCGCTTCATGACGTTGTGGTATATGGAGACTTCGCTCCCTTCATTGTCCAGTCGAACGATCCCGTACACCATCATGATGAGGATGGAAAAGATCAGCCAGGTTGGCATCCACACGGGCCACACGCTCAGATTGCTGGCGAAGGTCTTCATGTACCAGACGGGTTTTTCCGGCTTGGTGGGCGCTTCGCTCAGGACCGCATCCAACCCCTTGGTGTGCAAGGCGTCGATGTCTTCCAGGAGCTCTGGGTGGAATGCGGACTGGTTGATGCGAGAGCTGTCGTCTGTGAGCAATCCAAGCTCGACGAGACGTTCTGTGTTGTACAGCCGGTCTCCCACATGCCAGAGCCTGCCACGCGCTTGTGCGAGCAGTTCGGGAGATGTCTCCGTATCGATGTGGAGAGCGCTTACGTCCTGGACGAACTGCTGGTCCGCTTCGAAGAAGGGATCGCCAGTGATATGGATTCCAGCAGCGTAGTTCCAGAACATGTTGAGGTCCTGGACATGCTGGGCATCATCTTGCCACGCAGGAATCGTTGTGTCCGACCACGATCGGTGGTCTTCCATGTACTCGTAGTGGGACACCGTGGTCACGAGACCGATGATGCATGCGAATACCAGTGTGCTGACGATGCCGTAGAAGTTTCGTCTCATGCCAACCTCCCTAGTTGAATTGTTAAGGGCAGGCATGGAGGATAGTTGAAAAAGTTGGTTTTGTCAAGCCAGTTACGCGCATTCAATGCATCAATATTTACTAAACTTAGACACGATTCATGCATTGAATGCGTGTAATAAAAAATCCACAACCGGCGTTGGTTGTGGGCGCCGAGTGATCGGCAGGGGAGAGCTTGGGAGTCTAGCGGAGCTTCTTCTCGCACATGATCACCACTTCGGTGAAGCGCGTCATCTCGTGCTCAGCTTCGCGCTCATGGATGGAACCGCCGGGGTGCGTGTGGATGTACTTGCCACCGCGCGCTTCGACGGCTTCCTTGGTCAGATGGCCGGTGATGTTCCACAGGGGGACATGGCCTTGTCGGAGCTCGATGCGCTTGAGCTGAATTCCGAAGCTGTCGAGCAGCGTCTTGGTCAGGTCAGCGATGGCCTTGCGGAGGAGACCCTCGATCTGCGACCGTTGGTCGAGATCCGGATCGAGTGCCTTACCCCAGATGTGGAGAACATCCTGCCGCGGCGTCTCCATCAGCACGAGGCTGGCACCACCGTCGTTCGTGGCGAGCGTCATCGTGTACTGAACCATGAATCCTGGCGGTCGGCCGTCTCGTCGAAGTCGATCGGGATGCTCATGGAGCACAGTCATCAAAGGCCTTTCCGGTGGCGGGTGCCACCTTATTTCCCGCGGCGGGTGCGCGCGGAAATCCTCATTCGAGGCTCGATACCATAGGTGTTTTTTCCCGTTTTGTCAATGGCTTGGTATCATGAGGGTAGATATATGCGTACCATCCCTATCATGTTTGTAGTTGTCGCACTCTTGTTTATTGTTGGGTGTGGAACACAGGTTGATGGTGTTGAGCAAACTGATGTTGTGTCGTTACCAGAACCCCCATCTCATATCGGTGGTTATGTGAATACAGCTTATGGGTATCAACTTGATCCATTAGAAGAAATGGAAGTTTGGGAACTCACGGGGGAGCAAGCTGCCACGAAGGCGGGGGAGACAGCGACAACGATCTTTATTATCGAAGAGGAGGATAATTTGTTTACCGTTAGGGGTATCGATGATGCTCGCAGCTCGCACGAGTGGCTGAGTCAGGAGGTGAGTTTTTTCTACCCAAGCGGTGACGCCGCGCAGAGGGTGGGGGAGCTTGATGGGGAGGACGCCATCTTTTTGCGTGGCACTGGTGCAGCTGATTCACCCGCTCGGTTGATTGTTGCCCAGCACGGTAGTCAGCTGGTGGTTATCTCCCATGATCATGACAATGAACGATTCGATTTGCTTTTAGAAACTTTTGAATTTATTGATTAGCTAGACGTACAAATAAAAAGGCCCGTTGGTTCGTAGACCAGCGGGTTGTTTGCTTTGCGTCAGCGGAAGACGTTTGGGTTTGGATGTCCGGCCTGCTTGGCCATGTAGAAGAGACATTCGTTGGCGTCGACGTTGGTCCATTGCTCTTGGTGGCGACTGAACATGGAATGCAACCAGTCACTGGTATCTAGGTAGAGGCAGTAGACCCCTAGATCTGATCTACCTGAGTAGACCATCATGTTGCAGTAGCCTTCCCAGGCAACGAGATCGACTTCCCAGACCTCTTGGCACAGCGATTGATAGCTTGTGCCAAAGCCGAGGTCATCAACCTTGTCCTGGAGGAAGATCTCGTTGTGCGAGCCACCTTGCTTCCAGTGCTCGTAGATCAGAAAGCGGTAGTAAAGTTCGGACTGAAGCTCAATGTTCAGCTCGTCGTTGGTGGCCAGGGCACCAGGAATTTCTGCCCCGACGAGCAATCGAGCGTTTTTCTCGCCACGGTTTGCGTCGAATCGGAAGCTTTCCAAATCATCTGTCGCGATGATGATCTGCACACGTCCTGCATCAACGTCTTCCAGGAGTGTGTTGCGAAGTTCTGGAACGGGGTGTAGGGCGATGAACACCCTAATGACCTCAACAGCTTCCGTCTTGAAAGCTGTCTCATAACTTTTTGTTCCACCGGTCTTCGTTGTCATGGTTGGAACGGTGATAACGGTTGGGGGCGTCACCACGTCGTGACTTCTGTCTGGTGGTGGGGGAAGTGGCCAGAGCTGTGAAAGGTCTGGGTTCACCATATGGTCACAGGTTGCTTGATAGTGCGGGGCACTCAAACTCACCATGAGCATGATCAGGAGTATGGTCCCAATGAGGTCCAAGGGACTCCTTTGGCGCCAGCGTTGGTCCGTCATACAGACCCTTTCTCTGCGGTTTGATTGCAGGCGATGAGGGTAGAGTAAAAAAAGAGACGGGTCAAGCCCGACTCCCATCTATTGTTATCCTTTTAGTAGTTTTCGTGTTGCTTCTTTGTAGTCTTCTACGGCAGGTTGGTTGAACGCGTTTACATTCATCAGTTTTGCTAGGTACATCATCTCAATCATTCTGAATTGTAGATAGTAGCCAAGCTCATATGGAGTGATACCCTCCATGTCGATTTCGATGTATGGCCTTTGTTTTAATTCATACGCCGCTTTCACCCCACCGACAATAGCGGTGGTAATGTTCTCGAGGCTTTTTCCACCAATGTTTTCTACAAGACCATGCATTTTCAGCTCTCGAGGGACAAGGTTAATGTCGCCTTTGAATGAGTAGACGATATTCGTAAACTTGTCGTCTGGTCCTCCATAGTATAACTGGGCCATTGAGTGCAGGTCTGTTGAACCAATTGATACGATCGGTGTTACACCAGCGTTAACAACATTGCCGTCTAAATCTTTTTCTTTACCAATACTTTCACCCATGAGTTGTCTATACCATTTTCCAAGAGATTCTAGTTTGGTGGCGTAGACAAAGCTATTGTGAATGTTGCGGCCTTTTCCTGCATGGAGGTGTGTACATACGGCACTAGCAAGAGAATGGTTTTTTGAAAGGTCCTCTGAGACACCATCTGCGACGGCAACGCGTGCACCCTCTCGCAAATCTTCGATATCAATTTTTCCAAGCAGTAATGATACAAGTCCCACAGCACTTAGGACGCTGTAACGCCCGCCCACAAGTTCTGGAATTGAAATGCGATGTACCTTATGTTCTTTTGCCGCATTCCAAAGCTTAGATCCCTCATCAGTAATGAAGCAGAGACGATCACGGATGTCGCCGAACTGTTTGTCCAAAGACTTCCATAGCACTTCTGTGTTTGCAATCGTTTCCGTTGTTCCACCAGACTTACTAATTGTGATGATGGCAAAGTCTTCTTTGCTAGGCATCCGAGAGAGAATGCGCACAACCGCGGTCATTCGCTCGTCAGAAACAGTATCCAAGAAAAGAAGCTTTGGCATTCGGTCATAGAGAAGACTCATGGACCCAGCAATTGCGTTATAGACGGCTTGAGTCCCTAGGTTTGACCCACCTATACCTATTACTACTACATACTGAAGAGTTGCTGTTTTTATTTTCTCAGCAGCCGTTTGTACCTCAGACAGTAGGTCGTAATCAAAAGGTAGCTGAATTGAACTTTCTGGATCGGTGTAGTCAGTTTTTTTTGACACAGCCTCAAGGTGAGATCGGTAGTCTGCCAGAGATTCAGCTGTTTGCTTGATGATCTCTTCGTCTAAAAGTGAGTGGTCTGAGAGGAATTTCATAGTGTGAGAATGATACTACGAATGGTGTGGAGCGATAAGAGGGTGTGGGCTTGCTGGAGTGGGCGAGCTCAGTCATCGGAACGCCCGGCGGAGCCGGGTCCGGCTCCGCCGGAAACTGTGAGATCGGTCACATATAGGCCGACTCAAAGTTGTTCCGATGTCTGACTCGCCGGTTTGGGCCTCATGGTAGGTGGGGTTGGGGGGGGTGTGGAAAATGACAGGTATGTTAGTGTTTATTAACGTAACAGTCGAAAGGCAGAATGGAGTCGTGCACATGCACTGCAACCCGGAAATGCAGGAAGGTGGGCTGATCACCAACGAGATCGTCGCCACTCTCCTCACCAACCTCGATCACACGAGGATCGAAGGTCAGATCTCCAACCTCAACGAGCTCGTCACCACGGTCTAGCCTCGCAACCCGCTACCGTGCTGGAGATGCTTCCACCCTCACCCTCAACCCCGGGCCACGCTGCTCGGGTTTTTACTTACGTCAAGTGTGTGGATAAGGATTTTTGAATAAGGTCATGTAGTGATAGACTATAGGTATAATTATATAAATCATGAATCTCTTTTATGAAAACATGTAAGAACTGTGGAAAATGTGGTCCACATTGTTTAGCTAAGTGGCTCCTTATCGTTGGTGGCTTGAACTGGGGACTTGTAGGACTTCTTGACTACAACCTCGTAGAAAGTCTCTTTGGTGCATGGGGATGGCTCGTTACATTGATCTACGTCCTTGTTGGGCTCTCAGCCGTGCTCATGCTCATTGAGGGAAAATGTGGTAGTTGCAAGAAATAGTTAGAAAAAAACCGGGGTTAAAACCCTGGTTTTTGATTATGGTAGTATGGGGTCAATATGATAAATACTGAGACAATGGCACCAGAGTTTGAGCTCGAGGATCAGCAAGGGAATACCCATAAACTTTCGGATTACCGTGGTCATTGGGTGTTGCTCTACTTTTACCCAAAAGATGACACGCCAGGATGTACAACAGAGGCATGCTCCATTCGTGATAACTGGTCCGTTCTGCAAGAGCTTGGGGTCACGGTGTTAGGAGTGAGTACAGACACGGTAAAAAGTCACGCAAAGTTTGTTGATAAATATAAACTCCCGTTTACGCTTTTAGCTGATGAGCAGAAAGAAGTTGTGGAGGCTTACGGGGTCTGGGGTCTCAAGAAATTCATGGGACGTGAATACATGGGGACAAATCGAGTTTCCTATCTCATTGATCCAGAGGGTAAAGTGGCTAAAGTGTATGAAACCGTGAAGCCCGCACAACACGTTCAGCAGGTGGTGGAGGATTTAAAGAACCTCATGATATAATGAACATCGTATATGAAAGTTATCCTCATCCAAGATGTAAAGTCTCTAGGTAAGGAGGGGGAGGTCGTGGAAGTGTCCGATGGGCACGCACAAAATTTTTTGTTTCCTCAGAACATGGGTGTTCCAGCCACACCAGAGACGATGAAAAAGCGAGTAGACGCAGAGAAGATGCAGGCTCGAGATACACATAAAGAATTATCTGTTACAGGAGATCTTGCAACTCAACTAGAGGGGCATGAGTTAATACTCAAAGAAAAAATTAGCGACGGAGGAGTTCTTTATGCGGCAGTAACAGAAAAAGCTATTGCGTCTGCGCTAAAGAAAGATGGATTCAAGGTTGATTCGAAGATGATAAAATTGGAAACGCCTATCAAAGAGCCGGGGACACACACTGTCACGGTTGAACTCCCGCTCGGTTTTGAGGCCCAAATACTTGTAACTGTAGAGGAAAAATAATAACAAACGGGCCAGAGCCCGTTTTCTGCTATCGCACATATGATTCATCGTTATATTTTTGTTGTAGGTGGGGTGATGTCTGGAGTTGGGAAAGGGGTCACAACAGCTTCCATTGGAAAAATCCTGCAGTCTCGGGGCCTAACTGTCACGGCTATTAAGATTGATCCATATGTAAACGTCGACGCTGGGACCATGAATCCGGTTGAACATGGAGAGGTTTTTGTGACGGACGATGGTGATGAGACGGACCAGGACATGGGGAACTATGAACGATTTTTAGATGTTGATTTGATGTCCATGAACTACATGACAACGGGTCGTGTGTATCAAACCGTCATCGAGCGTGAGCGGAATTTGGAATATAAGGGCAAGTGCGTGCAGGTTGTGCCTCATATCCCAGAAGAAGTCATCGATCGGATTCGCCGAGCAGCGGAAAACGCAAAGGCAGACATTACGATGGTTGAGATTGGTGGAACGGTCGGTGAGTATGAGAACATTTTATTTTTGGAAGCGGCACGTATCATGCATTTGGCCGACCCAGATAACGTGCAGTTTATGCTAGTGAGTTATCTTCCGGTACCTGCTCATTTAGGTGAGATGAAAACGAAACCAACACAGCATGCAACGCGTACATTAAACAGTGCTGGTATCCATCCAGATTTCATTGTGTGTCGTGGGCAGCATTATATGGATCAGCCAAGACGTGAGAAGTTGTCTGTTTTTTGTAACGTAAAGCCTGAGGATGTGATTTCTGCTCCGGACGTAGATTCTATTTATAAGATTCCGGCCGTGTTTGAAGAGCAGGGTTTAAGCGATATTATTTTGAAGAAATTCGGCATTAAGCCAAAGAAAGCTGACCTCACAAAATGGATCGCCATGTCTCAGGTTCGTGAGACGGCTACGAAGACAGTAAAAATAGGGGTTGTAGGAAAGTATTTTTCAACGGGGGATTACACGCTTTCAGATTCTTACATTTCTGTGATTGAGGCACTTAAGTCCGCAGCATGGGATAACAAGGCCAAGATTCAACTTGAATGGATAAACTCTGAAGATTTTGAGACCAATGGTAAAAAAATGGGGGAGTTGTCTCAATACGATGGCATTCTTGTTCCTGGTGGCTTTGGTACACGAGGAATTGAAGGGGTCATTGCTGCAGTGAAGTTTTGTCGAGAGCAAAAGATTCCCTATTTTGGTATTTGTTACGGCATGCAACTGGCTGCCGTTGAGTTTGCACGCAATGTACTTGGTAAGGAAGGGGCTCACACGGTAGAGGTGGACGAACAAACAGTCGATCCAATCATTCACGTGAATCCACGTCAGATGGAAAATATTCGAGAGAATCGTTATGGGGGAACTATGCGACTTGGTGCGTATGATTGTGAGTTGGTACCAGGAACCATTGCAGGTAAAGCTTATGGAGTGAAGTCTGTGTCAGAGCGTCACAGGCATCGATATGAGTTCAATAATGACTATACCGAGGCGTTGGAAGAACGGGGAATGAAGATTTCTGGAGTGAATCCACAGACGGGCCTTGTGGAGATTATCGAACTTACAGATCATCCTTTTTTTGTGGGTGTCCAGTTCCATCCCGAGTTTAAGTCTCGACCACTAAGACCACATCCAATATTCAAAGCATTTGTTAAAGCCGCTTTAGACAAGAAATAAAGCAAAAGGAGTAAAACACGGTTGACAAAACCGTGTTTTTTTGTTATCTTATGCCGTTCTGAAACGGTTAGAACTCAATCTTCCAAATGGCTACGGCCGAGGAGTTACGAATGCTGGAATGGATTTACCACCTGATCCTTGGTGGATTCGCGGTCGTTGGTGCCGCTCTATGGGGCAAGTACGTCTTGTCCAAGAAGTGGCACTTGGCTGGCAAGGCCATCGGCCTCACTGTAGCAGCCTCTGGGTTGCTCAGTGGCTGGATGCTCCTCACGGGTGTCCCCTCGGATCTCCGGATCCTTACTGAAATCTTCGGAACAGCCGGAGCAGTCTTCACAGCCTCCAAGCTGGTCACCGCCAAGGGGAACAAGAAGTCCCCCTGGATCCAGTACGGCCTCCCGCTGACCATCGTCTTCTTCCTGGGTATCACCTGGGCAGAACAGATCGGGAAGCTGGCCACCGGTCAGTACACCATGCCCGTGAACCCTACAGGCACCACAGCGAGCTCTTCTCAGGGCGCGCCCAAGCCGCTGGACTGCACCAAGATCGCTGAGGCCTTCAGGCCGGATCGGTGCAAGAACTAGCAAGAGCCTGTACGAAGGCTCGAACGTTGACCCCGTCAGTGGCAGAATGATCTGCTATTGAGG
>JABMNZ010000010.1 GCA_013204395.1 Parcubacteria group bacterium | reverse complement strand
GTTCCGATGTCGTTTGCGATGCGGAGCCATCGCGACACCACGGCGTTCTGGAAGGATCTGTACGGGCCCGATCGGGTCATCCTCCTTCCGAGCACCGAGGTGCTTCCCCAGGTACAGGCCGCCATCGTGGGCCTGACCGAAGGAACCCTCGCTCTGACGGGTGTCAGCGACTTCCTGACCGAGAACGGACTGGACCAGCGGGACGCGGCTCTGGTGACCGAATCGGTGTCCAACATCCCCATCGGGGCCCAGGCGGCTCTGGAGAACTACAGCCGTCGGCCCAAGGCCGGTGACCTGTTCCGTGAGAAGACGGACCTCTGGCCGCTGACCGCCGAGGAGCTGACCGAGCTGGGCACCACGCCCGTCGAGGAAGCGCCCCCGGCGGTCGACTGGGTCTGAACCACTCACACGCCACCGTTCCCAGTAACAGGAGAGTACGATGAAGAAGATCTACATCGTCACCGACCTGGGACCTGGGGACGGTGGCAAGGGTGGGGCAGTTCACAGGATTGCCACCGCCATGGGCGCCGCACTGATCCTCAAGATCGGTGGTGCCCAGGGAAGTCATGGTGTGCGCACCTCCTCTGGTAATGAATTCGCGTTCAGCCAGTGGGGGTGCGGCACCTTCGAGGGAATACCAACCCTCATGAGCCCGCGCTTCATTGCGCATCCGGAAGGACTGCTAAATGAAGCCAAAGCTCTGCGTGAGGCTGGGGTCGCCGACCCCTTTGCCCTCATGCGGGCGCACGAAGCTTGCCTGTGTGCGACGCCGCTGCACGGAATTGCCTCGCACATCAAGGAGCTCGCTCGGGGGAACAACCCGAGAGGAACGATCGGTACGGGCGTAGGTGAAAGCGTGCGCTACGACCAATCACACCCCGAGCTCTCCATACGTGCAGGTGATCTCAATGGTCTGGACCTACGCGACCGCCTTGCGGCCGTAAGGGATCAGATCCGAACAGATCTACAGCGGCTTCGTGAGTTCCCCTTCTTGCCAGAGGATCGTCCGCTGGCTCAGAAGGAATTCGACCTAATCGACGATGACAGGTTCTTGGACTTCGTCATCCGTCGATTCCAGATCGTTGGCCACAGCTTGGACATCACAAGCGCCGATCAATTCAGCGACATCCTTCGCCGAGATCAAATCCTGGTGGGCGAAAGCTCACACGGCATCCTGACGGACGCCTTCACAGGATTTCACCCCCACACCAGCGCCATTCGGACACTCCCTCGGTTCGCCCAAGGAATGCTTCAAGAGGCTGGTTACAACGGACAAATCGTCAACATCGCGGTTCACCGCGCATACACGATCCGTCATGGGGCCGGACCAATGCCCACCGCAGACCCTGCGATGGGCGAACATCTACTGCCCGGCTCGCACAAGGATGAGAACCGTTGGCAAGGCTCAATCCGCGTTGGCCCCCTGGACCTTCCACTTCTGCGATATGCAATCGCGGCAAGCGGTGGCCCAAGTGCCTACGATGGACTGTGCCTGACCTGGTTTGACCAGGTAGCAAGCAACGGAACATGGAACATCTGCCACCGGTACCAATCCGGCACGCAGGACCCCACCTACTTCACACAGGAAGGTGAACTTCGTCAGCGCACAGGCAATGACGAAGAGCAGATGCGCTACACAGAAGCGTTAGGTGAAAAGGTGAACGCCTGCACGCCTGACATCACATCCGTGGACGTCCCAAGTGGCGCCACATCCGACCAGCTCTTCCGTCTGGTCAAGGCAGTCCTCGACGATTGCCTAAAGGTCCCTGTGAGAATGCTCTCGCTTGGACCAACGGAAGCCGACAAAGTACTCAACTAGAAGTGGAGGCCATCATGGCTGCCAAGAAGAAGACCGAAGAGACCAAGACCGCCGAACCCACCCTGCTCGAGCAGATCGTCGCCCTGGGCGTCGCCGAAGACATCGCCACGAAGATCGTGGACGAGCTGGGCGTCACCAGCGTGGCCGACCTGGCCATGCTCACCGAAAGCGACCTCACCGACGTCGGCATGAAGGCCATCCCGGCCCGCAAGCTGCTCGCCGCGGTCAAGGTACCCGAGCCCGAGCCGGCCCCGGCCGCCGGCCCGAGGGATCACGCAGCGGAAGTCAGCGCGGTGTCGATCGACTCCCTGCTGCCAGCGGTTCCCAGCAACGAGTCCTGGCTGATGGCCCTGCGCTCCGGCGGTGTCCTCAAGGTCGACCAGTCGACCGTGATCGCCGCCATCCGCGCTGCCATGGCCAACCGTGCCGGCCTCTTCCAGGCCCCCGAACGGCTGGTCCAGGCGATGGAAGCCTTCACCGACGAGTCCGAGGAGCAGGTTCCGCCCGAATTCTTCGCCCTGCGCAAGCTGCTCACCCGTCGCAGCTACGGAGATCTGTTCGATGCCATCGACGGCATGGACGGCAACTTCGTCACCAAGGCCCGCAAGGACGTCTTGCTCAGGCGTTTGGACGATGAGCTCTGGCCCGCCATCCTGACCTTCCACGAGACCCTCAAGGGGTGGCAGGAAGCCTGGATGCAAGGCACGAGCAACCCGAACATGATGATGATGATGATGATGGGCAAAGGAACCGGCATGACAATGCCTCCGGGAGTGATGTCTCCGCCCGACACGGGCGTCGTTCGCGACGCCGGCGACGCCGTCGCTGATGCGGTGAACCGCGTGTTCAAGGGGACGGGAGTCCAGATCGCCTCGGCGCTTGCCTACGAGGCCACGCAGATCAGCGAGACGCTCACCAACCCGCGCCTGCCGGCCATGGTCGGTGCGGCCAGCCGCGAAATCATGCTCAAGAAGCTTGGCCTGGTGGTTCCCGCCACCTACCCGCGTCTGGAGCAGAACCTCGTCCGGTACGTCCTGGGCATTCTCGAGGGCAAAGAGCGGAGCGACGACGAAGTGCAGTACTTCGGAGCGCTGTTCATGCTCGGATCCCAGATCACCTGGAGCGAGCTGGACGCCGGAAGCAACGGCGTCGGCAGGCTCTCCGGCATCGGCAGCCAGGAGCGTCGTCCCATCCGCTGAACGGGACACACACTTGGGAAGGAGCAAACGCGCTCCAACTCAAAAGCCCGAGACTCTACGCAAGTAGTCTCGGGCCTTTTTATTTACTCTGATTCTCTTTCAAGTTTTGGCAGGAAAATCTGTCTAGCAAAGAGCTGGATTGCTGTATGCCGATATCCTGAATCGTAGAAGGTGCTCTCACCGTCGATGGATGCCGCACTTGGCACATCGATTCCCCCATAGGGCGGATGGAATCGCTCATAGCCATCGTGCATCAATCTGTACTGAAGTAGATCTCGCTCCATTCCTTCAAAATATACTTTTCTCGAATCTCGTCCAAACTGCTCAGGATGATCATCGTAAAAATATTCTGTAAGGATTTTCTGTCGCAGTGCCTCAACCTCTTTTTTCCTTCCTTCCCACGAGCTAATAAATAATGTGTTCACCCAATAGTTCTCACCACGGTACTTATCATAGGATTCAGGGTTCGCAATTTTCAACTCCCCTTCCTCACCCTCATCAAGCCAGAACTCATTGGTTTCACCACCAAGTACATCTGCCCCGAATAACTTGTGAAGAGCAGCGCGAATGGCAGGCCCCTCAGCTGGGTCTACACCAGGACGAATAAACACGGATGTATCAATGTCCGACTCTAGATGAGCGTAGCCTTTCAACCGTGAACCATAGGCGAGCACCACCGGTAAAACATGTTTTGATAAAAATGGATCTCGTTCTAGCTCAAGTGCTACCCTCTTGACCTCTGCCAGCTCAGCCTCATGCTGTTTGAGATTCTCAGAAAATGGTCCGGCGAGCTCAGGACGCTTAATCCCTTTGTCTGACAACTGATTGTCTGTAATGACCCCGATTGCATTGAGCCTATGAAACAACTTAGATAGTGACCCATGAAGATCTGTTTGATCCAATGTCCACAAAGCGTCGAGAGTGTCTTTATAAACACCGAACGTCTCTTGTGCATTCACCAGATCTTCTTTTGCTTGATTCTCCAAAGCCACGCGCACCCCCTCTATAAAGGCTTGCTGAGCTGGAAGACTCATTTCCAGGAAGCCGTGTGACTCTTCAGGTTCTCGAAGCTCTCCACGGGCAATTGCAACCGCAATCTGTCTACCTTCCAGATCAACCACCTCGGCCTTACCTACCTTCTTAAGCCACCAAAGGCGTTTGTCCGATGCGTCACCGTAGTCTTTTGCGTCAACCTCAGCGAATCCATCGGCGAGTCGATCATCCAATCCACCCACATCCCAATCTTTACTCTCAACACCAGTTTCTCCGCGAAGATAAACTGGTCCACCATCATCTAGATACCCCATATCCCTGAGCACCGGCAGAACATCTACAAGACTTTGACGAAGCACAGGATCAGTTGTGCTGTTCGTTCGCTCCACTACATCCTCAACCGTGAGCAAGCCAGCTTCAACCAACTTTGGAATAAGATGAGCCGCTTTAACCACTCGATCAAAATCCCCCTCACGCTTCTCCACCTCCAACACATCACCATCGACAAAATTGGCTCGCACGTCATGAACCAACAAAGAGGCTTCCCATGTTTCTAGATATACCTGACGAAACGTCTCCAGTGACTTCTGCAAACCTTCCGTCTTTGGCTCCCAGTCAGAAATTGGGAGTAATTCAAATGGAAGATAAAGCATGGCCCTATAATATTCTGAGTCCGGACCAAGAAGTGTTGAGAGAGAATCAAATAGCTCAGCTACTTGATCTTCAGAAAGTTCGCTACTTTCAATTGCAGCGAGCACATGTGTGTCAGGAGTTGGAAGTGCATGAAGCACCACATCAAGTCGCTCACGCAGTTGCTGGCGCTCTTGTACCTGCTCAATAAATTCTGGACGCTCTGCCACCTCCTTTGGCCACACTTCTTGCGCTTGTTCAAGGGAAGAAAAAAGTTCAGCTCCTGGAAGACCTGAAACGATCTCACTAAGTGCCCCGCGTTCTTCTCTTGATGGATCTGTCCCGTATTTTTTCATACTTGAATAGTATACATGTCAATAACTGATCTCTAGAGCATGTCGGCCAATGCTACAACTGCTGCCTGCGCATACCCTTTAAGGCGTGGCTGGATCTGATCTGGAAGGATTCCAGGTCCTAAAATTCCTAAGCCCACCGGTTTCATATACTCAAGTTGGAGTTGAATAATGGCATCGTACACAACCTGTCCCATAACAAATCCATGTTGTGTCTCCCCCTTTTCAATGATGCCCAATACGGCGGCCCCATCAACATCATCGCGCATGAGCAACCTCTTAAGAGCCAGTGGCTTTTCAATTGAACCCATCACCCAAACTTCTTCGACGATCTCAAGATCCAACTCTGCAGCCTGCGCGCGAGCAGCCTCGAGCATAGTTGTAACTTCCGCTTTATGAAAGGACCCCATCACTAGTGCGATTTTCTTTGGCATATTTTCTATTGATTAGTTTGTGACATAACACGCTCCACCGTCTCGACGATCACCTGCGTCTGGGGATCAATCTCGACATTCACCATGTCCCCCACCTTCTTTGTTCCAAAGCGGGTGACACGGAGCGTCTCGGGAATAAAATGTACAACAAAGGTTTCAGCATCCTTATCTGCATCAACAACAGTTAGCGAACACCCATCTAATCCAATGAACCCTTTTGAAAAGATAAAACGCATCCACTCTGCAGAGACTTTGAATGTCATAGAGCGATTGTTCTCACTCTCCTGGATCTTGATGATCTCAGCCATGGTAGAAACATGTCCGCTCATGGGATGCCCACCAATCTCGTCACCCATTTTAGCTGAGCGCTCGATGTTAACCGAATCCCCTTGCTTGAGCGTGCCAATGGTCGTCATCTTGAGTGTCTCAAACATAGCATCAAAGCTCACACGCTGACCCTCTATTGCAGTGACGGTAAAACAAGTCCCATCGATCGAGACACTTGCCCCGAGCTTTAGGCAATCCAAAAGATTCTCAGGCAGCTCAACAATAAAACTTTTAAGTCCTGGCTTGTCCGTAAGTTCCACAACCGGACAAAGCGCTTGGATAATTCCTGTATACATATGCTCAATAGAATGCCCGACCACAATGAACTTGTAAACAAAATTCACATATAAACGTAGCCGATTATAAATGGATGCGGTACACTTCTCTCATATGACAGCCTTTCTTTTAACCTCGATAGTCTTTTTCATCATCTGGCTCGCGATACTTCTTTTTTCTAATGAGACAAGAAGAGAGCAAGTAATCATGTCAGTGGTGGGACTCATTCTCTCACCTGCCGTGCTCATTATTGTTGCGGAAGATTATCGACAAATGGTATCTGATACAGCAAGTGCAGTAGGGATCGAAGATTTGATCTTTGCGTTTTCACTATTCGGAATCGCAGCAGTGATCTATCAAGTTCTTATTGGTAAGCATGCACACAAGCTCCGTAAAGGGCGATATGAAATGAAACATGTTGGACACTGGATCGGTCACCTGATTCTCGTTCTAGGTATCTGGGCATTCGCCTCACTCTTGTTTATTCACGTATTTGCAATCTCTAGCATCAACGCTCTGATAGTCGGTGGTCTGCTTGTGGGCATCTACATCATTGCAGACAGACACGACCTTATGATGAATGCCTTACTGTCAGGGTTATTCCTCGCCGCCTTGGTGTTCATGACCGAACAAATTTTCTTTGTACGCCTATTCCCTCTTGACGCAGCAAGTTTCTGGCAACTAGATGCTGCCGCAACATTCCTTATTGGTGGAGTACCACTACAGGAACTTATCTGGGCAGCCACAGTCGGTTTCGCCATAGGACCACTCTACGAATGGCTAAGACGAATTGAACTAAAATAAACAAAACGGCTTCGGGTAACCGGAGCCGTTTTTTTGTTTCAAAGAAAAAGACCCAGGATGCATTCCAGGGTCCGGCGTTTAGTGATCGAGCAGCTCGCGGAGCTTCTCGATTGCGAGGTAGTGATCGAAGGCCATGTCCACCTTGTCGATCTCGTCGAGTCTCATGATGTGAACACTCTTTGCGTCCGAGGCAGCACGGGCAGACTCGAGCACGGTGCGATCAACGTGTGTGCAGAAGACATGCGCTGCCACATGGCCGGGACGTGGGTCTCGACCAGGAGCGTTGAGTACGGTGAGCGGGAGCAAGAGCGTCGGATCGAGCACGAGCCCCACTTCCTCATCTAGTTCGCGCACGACCGCCGTGAGCAGATCCTCTCCAGGATCCACACGTCCACCAGGGAACGCGAGCATTCCCTTGTAAGGATCCTTTGCGCGCCTGATGAGCAGGACATGAGTGCCGTCGGTGAGTACACCATCGACAGTGAAACGATCAGCGGTCATGATTTACCCCCATCCCTGATCGACCAGATGCCGCTTGCGCAGGCTCGGCCCTCGGTAATTGGTGATGTCGGTTTCGACGCCACACGCAGCACACTTGAAAGTGATGAATGTGTCGGTCTCGTGCAGGCAGTGCCGGTACGTGTTGTACAGATCGCTGTACTCGACCAGGAGCTTCGCTCCACAGCCGCCGTTGCCGTTGCCCTTACCAGTGCATTCGTATTCCTGCGCCCAACCCTTCTGGGCGCGACCTGGAGTGAGAACCTTCATGACGACCTCCGTGAGTTGTTTTCCTTGTTCAATATGGCGTTGAGCGGCCCGTTGCCGATCTGCCACTCGGGGTACAGCTTCTGTCCGCAGGAGGGGCAATTGACCCAGAAGGTCGAGTCACCCTCCCAATCCGTCACGTGCTGAATGTCTTCCAGCTCGATCCGGATCATGGCGAAACACCCATCAACGCGATTCAGTCCATATCCACACGTGGGGTGGGCACAACGAATCACGGCAGACCACTTCTCTTCTCCTTCAACGACCTTGGCCATGACTACCTCCGTTGTAATGAACGTTTGCACCGTCTTGGCGCACAGTCATAATCGCATTAAAGAAATCTTTTTGCCTTAAAATTTCGATGTGGGATTGACAAATCTAAGAAAAAGCCTATAATTTAGGTAAATGATCGATCTAAACTTCTACGAAAATCGTCGTAAATATGTCTCTTTCTGCAGCAAACAAAAAAGAAATAACTGAAGTGCTCTCTGGTTTTGGCTTTAACCCTAAAGACCAGCAGGTTTATTTGGGCCTTTTAGCACTAGGACAAACCACTCTCACTCCCCTAGCTAAGTCTTTAGGCTTGCCAGTAAGTACGGTTCAATCAACCGTCTCAAGACTGGTTAAACGTGGCGTAGTGAACTTAAGTAAACAAAAAAGTCGTTCAGTACTAACACCAAGCGACCCAAATGTCTTTAAACAAATACTTACCGAGCAAGCCAGAGGAATCGCCGGCATACTCCCACTCTTGGAAAAGGTTAAGCAAGATCCCCTTACAACCCCTCGCCTAACAGTCTTTACAAGAGAGCGGGTCACCGAAATCTTTAATGCCTCTTTGGCAAGCAAGAGTGGTCTTGTATACGAGATAGTCTCGGCAAAGGATTTTCAAGATGTCATTGGAGAAAAATATCACTACACTCGCAGGCGCATAAAAGAAGATGTGAAATTGAAAAGCCTGCGTGTGCGTGAGCATGAGATTAAGAAGTACAGCGTAAAAAGTCATGCCCGAGAGCTAAGAGAGGCACGCTTTCTCCCGCGTGAACTCACATTCCGAACAAATATTTCTTTTTGGGACGACACAGTAGCCTTTTTTACCACTGCGCCTGAAGGAGTGCATTGGATGGTAGAAAGCCGTCCTTTACGTGAAATGATGGAGCAGATATTCAATTTGCTCTGGACGGTCTCTGGAAAAATGGAAACTCTTGTGGAAGATGAGGTACAATAAAGTATACCTATGAAATATACCCACGGATTCATAAGTGCAACTGGTAATGAATGGCTTTCCACTGAAGAAGGCAAGCTTTCTGTTGATGTACTTGAAAGCAATGATGAGATCATCGTGCGCTCAGCTATTGCAGGTGTACGTGCTGAAGATCTTGAAATTACGCTTTCAGACGACACCATCACCATTAGAGGAAACCGTGGTCATGGATGCGAAGCACTATCAAATGAACAACTACATGTACAAGAGTGTCATTGGGGCACTTTCTCTCGAACCATAATCCTCCCCTGTCACGTAGACGGAGAAAATGTGGACGCAACACTCAAGCGCGGCATACTAACCGTCACCATGGAAAAATCTGAGAGAGAGAAAACTGTTCCGGTTCTAGAAATTGATTAGAGTTATGTCAGACAATCTTCATACATCTCATAATTTCCTCTCGACCAAACCATCGAGAGGTTTTTGGAAAGCTTTCACTTTTCTTTGCATCACACTTATCACCCTCACCATTATTCTCTGTGCTGGAATCTACGTCTGGGCACAGGGCTATGAGGGCAAAATTCCACCCAATGTGCATATTGGTGAGTTAGACCTGGGTGGATTAGATCCGGAACAGGCACGCATGCTACTGGAAGAGCGGATAGATCTGATTGTAACAGGGGGACTTGTGATTCGAGTTGATGACGAAGAAAAGGCCCTGTCCCTTGTCACACTTGTCGACTCAGATCTCAGAGAGGATGTTGAGTTCTTTCTCGATGAAACACTCGATACTCTTATGGCCTTTCACGGAACATCAGCATACACGGATGCACTAAGAATGCTTCAGATGAGCTTTGAGCCAACGTACTCAACCGCACTAGTAAGTATGCAAGAAAATCTTGTTCATGAGCGTATTCTCGAACTATTTCCAGCGGCTGAAACCCTTTCTCTTAGTGCTCGTTTCATGCCAACATTAACTTCTGAGGGATGGAAGATAGACGTACTTCCAGGCGAACCTGGTCGAGAATTTATCTGGGAACCCTTTTTTGAAACATTGGCACAACAACTAGCTGCACTAGACACAACCACAATAGAAATTCCCTTGAAAGAACAGGTCCCTAGGGTATCTGTTGAAAACGCGGAATCTCAAATCGAAACGGCTTTAGTCACTCTTTCGCTTGCCCCAATACAAATCACGTTCTCTTATGAAGACGAGACATGGTGGATGACGACCGATCAGTTAAGCGACATGCTCCTGCCTGGTGAGGATGGCCTTCTTACTCTTGATGATAATCTTCTTGCTGAATGGATTCTTACGATCACAAGCACCATCAACAAAAATTCAGTGGACGCAAGACTAGAACTCACGGACGGACGAGTCACTCATTTTACTCAAAGCGAAGAAGGTCGCAAAGTCGACACAGACATTCTTCATGAAGACCTCTTGACCCTCGTCAGACAACCCACAGAGGATCCCATCGAACTCACTATCATACTTGAACAACCAGCCGTTAACACAAGTGATGTAAATGATCTTGGTATTACAGAAATTCTTGGCACGGGTACATCGAGCTATCGATGGAGCCCCTGGAATCGAAGACAAAACATTCAAAACGGTGTAGATCTTCTAGATGGATTGCTTATTGCCCCTGGTGAAACATTCTCACTCATTGATGCTCTATCTCCATTCACTGCTGAAAATGGATACCTGCCAGAGCTTGTTATCAAGGGAGACAAGATTGAACCTGAGATGGCTGGAGGTTTGTGCCAAATCGGCACCACAACGTTTAGGGCGACAATGAATGCAGGATTGGCTGTTACAGAAAGACGCAACCACTCACTTGTAGTTTCTTATTACAACGATCCATCCAATGGACTACCTGGTACAGACGCAACAATCTATGAACCAGCACCTGATTACAAATTCACCAACGACACGGATTCTTATGTGCTCTTTCAGGCAGAGAATTTTGCAGATGAACAAGATCTAAGATTTACTTTTTGGGGTACATCGGATGGGCGTCGAGGTTCATATGAACCACCAGTTGTTTTACGTTGGATTCCAGTCGGAGAAACTCAATACATTGAAACTGAAGATTTGGAACCAGGAGAAGAAGAATGTCAGGAGGCGCATATTGGTGCAGACGCATCGTTTGTTTATTCCATTGCGCGCACAGATGGAGAAGTAGAAGAAAC
This sequence comes from Parcubacteria group bacterium, assembly GCA_013204395.1. GTDB lineage: Bacteria > Patescibacteriota > Patescibacteriia > UBA9934 > GWF2-40-263 > JABMNZ01. The sequence goes on along the minus strand of JABMNZ010000010.1, from coordinate 23,230 downwards.
AGAATTCACATCACACTACCGCCCACTACCAAAAATTTGTTTAGTGGGAATTGATCCAGACGCTGAAATAATTGAAGATGAAGATCTTGTTGTGGAGACTGAAGAGCAACTTGTCGAAGTTGAGTAATTGTCTTATCCACAAAAAAAACTTGCGCAGTGAATTCGATCAGACGTAAGATCTTGATATCAAAAAAACGACACGCGGTTGCGAATCGTTTTTTGACCCTTACGGTCAATGACCTGCAGGCAAGAAATTTCAGTCGAGGAGAGATCGAGCCCGGAAGCCTGATGTATCCACGATATGAAATCCCATGCTTGTCGTGCCTGCAGATCACTGGCTGCAATGGACGTACTTAGTAAAAAGTAAACTCAGGTTAAGGCCGAAGTCTACATGCTGAGCGTAAAGTTGTCAAGTGACTGAACAAGACTATGATACCGCATTTTCGGCATCTGGACAAGGTATTAATGTGCAACTCTAGAAATATCCAAAAACCAGGCAAAGCGCCTGGTTTTTTGTTGGTTATCCCTGTTACATCCACTGTTCTTCCACTATTTGATCACCTTATCAACCAGTCCGTACTTTACAGCCTCAGACGCATCTAGGAAGTAATCTCTCTCTGTATCCGTCTCCACAAGGCTCTTTTTCTTGCCTGTATGCTTGGCTAAAATGCTATTCAGGCGATCCTTTATCTTTAATATTCTCTCCGCATGGATCTTTATATCTGTCGCCTGACCCTGCACCCCACCTAAGACCTGGTGAATCATCACCTCAGAGTTTGGTAGAACAAAACGTTTTCCCTTTGCCCCAGAGGCAAGTAACACAGCCCCCATAGACGCTGCCATTCCAACGCAAATAGTTGAAACGTCAGGCTTTACATACTGCATGGCATCGTAGATTGCTAGTCCAGAGGTAACGGAACCACCTGGAGAGTTTATGTACAACTTAATGTCTTTTGTTTTGTCCTGGCTCTCCAAGAAAAGCATTTGAGCAATAATGAGATTTGCCACCGTGTCATCAATGGCTGTACCAAGAAAAATGATTCTGTCTTTCAGCAAACGTGAATAAATGTCATACGCTCGCTCCCCCGTGTGTGTTTTTTCGATCACCATGGGAACGAGAATCGAATCTGATGGTTCTTCGTGTATTGATTGAATAGTATTCATACGACATTAGGATAACTTAATTTCAATTTCCTTTCCATCTGTAGATAGTACACACCACCTACCTTCCTCATCACAGTGTAGATTAGCACCCGACAGAGTAAAACCCGCCGCGCGTTTGTGTCCCCCTCCGTTATAACGCTTTGCAATCTCACTTACATCCTGTGTAAGTGATCGCATAGACGCTTTCACGTCCCCCTGTAACGTTTCACGCAACACACAGAGCGTGTCTGTATCAGTGACCAGGTTCAAGAAGTTAGACAGACCATCAATTTCATCATCCGTAACAAAATTATCGTCAATATCTTTGCGTGTGAGGTATGTAGTAACAGCGTTTATGCTGTCGTGCTCAGTAAGGCGCTCCAAAGCTGCTCCCCACACTCTAAGAGCCGATACAGATCGATTCATAAACATCGTACGGATCACATCCTGAATTCTGGCTCCATGAAGCACGAGCTTAGAGGAAATATCGAGTGCAGAATCATTTGTGGCTGCGTTTGAAAACGCTGAGGTGTCAAAGCAAATTCCGGTTAACATGCAGGTTGCCGCATCTCGTGAAGGAAGAATGTTATTCGTCTCAAAAAAGTGGTAGACGACGTAAGCTGTAGCTGGGGCACCAACGATCACTTGGTTAATATCTCCAAAGCGATTGTTTGTGGCGTGATGATCAATGTTCACAACCGTTGGAGTCCCGGGAATTAAGTCCACAAGGCTTTTCACGTACTGATCGTCAGAACAATCGAACACAACCACAACATCAATCTCCGTATCATCAAACACCCCCTTATCGAATGTGCATAGATCTATACGTGGCAAACCTACATACTGCTCTGGAATATCTGTCGGAACGTAAACCGGAACACGAACCCCCCGCTGTGCCATAAAGTCTGCCATGGCAAGAGATGCCCCAAGACTGTCACCGTCGATTCTCTCGTCAGAAATAAACACGGGGCGCTTAGCGCTCATGAGTAAGTCGTGAATTTGTCGATGTAGGTAGTTTTCCATATCAAGTAGCGAGTGACACTATCGTACCTTATCTTGTGCGTCAACCGTGATATAATCATTTTCGTATGTACCTGACCAAGCTTGAAATACAGGGATTCAAGACCTTTGCGAAAAAAACGAGTCTTAGTTTCTTGCCACCACAGGCAGATCGATCCCCAATTACAGCTGTTGTGGGCCCAAATGGCTCTGGAAAATCAAATCTTGCTGATGCTATCCGATGGGTGCTTGGCGAGCAGAGCTTAAAGCTCCTCCGTGGTAAAAAGTCGGAGGATGTTATTTTTTCTGGATCTGAAGGGAAGAGTAGAGCTGGATTTGCAGAAGTCAGCATCTCTTTTAACAATGAGGATAGGGCCATGCCCATCGATTACAGCGAAGTAACGATCACCCGTCGTCTCTTTCGTGATGGCAGCTCTGAGTATCTATTAAATGATTCAAAGGTTCGTCTTAACGACATTCAGTTATTATTGGCTCAAGCGAACGTTGGCCAGAGATCTTATTCGGTAGTGGGTCAGGGCATGATTGATCATATTTTGGTTTCCACGCCAGAGGAGCGCAAAGCTTTCTTTGATGACGCCACGGGGGTAAAGCCGTTCCAGATCAAACGCCATAACTCCATATTGAAACTCAAGCGTACACATGAAAATCTTGCTGACGTAGAAATGTTGCTCAGAGAAATCGAGCCACGCCTAAGATCCCTCAAGCGCCAAGCGAGCCGTCTTGAAAAACGTGGTGCCATTGAAGAGAGCCTCCACATACTTGAAGGACAGTATTATGGAGATCAATGGTGGAACTTGGTCGACAGCCTGCAGACTGTAAAGAAAGATTTTGACGAGGCAGACAAGACGATCATTGCCGAGCGCAGAGAATTAGATAGTTTGGAAAAGAAAGTTGATGCAGTTGAAAGAGTTGATGTGACACCAGACACAGGACTGGTTGCGCTACAGACGACCTATCGAGAATTGCAAAAGAAACGACGATCTCTCCGAGACGAACATTTCCAAACAGAAAAAGAAATAGAACTCACACGTGTGAGGGCGCAGAGCAACTGGGCTCCACTACCTCTTATTAGAATCGTCGAGCAAGTTGGCGCTATTGTAAAAGGTCTAACGGGCCTAAAGAAGATTAAGGATGTCACCGAGCTCCACTCAGAAGTTGAGGCTCTATTAAAACATTCGACGGATCTCAATAAAAAGCTTCAGCGTCCAAACCCAGAAGACATCAAGTCAGATCCAACGCTCGTTGCCAAACTAAAAAGTCTTGGTATCGATGAACAGAAGCTTGCTAAGGAACTTGAGAAGCTAGAGGGACAGATTGACTCATACGCCACAAAAGAAAAAACTGAGCGTACTGAGCTCATTGAGATGCAAAAGCTTCTCCGCGAGAAACAGCGAGAGATTCACTTGTATGAAAACCGACGTGGGACACTTGAGATCGACTTAGCCCGCTTTGAAGAGCGACAAGGAGCCCTGATCCGAGAGATGGACGAGTTCATGAAAGATCGAGCTATCGAGGTTAGATCTAACAGACCAGAAAACTCACCTGGCACTGATACCTATCCTGAGATTCAACGCCTTAGGTATAAACTAGAACTCATTGGTGGCATCGATCCTGAGATTGTTCAGGAGTACGAGCAAACCAACGAGCGTTTCCAATTCCTAGATGACCAGGTAAAGGATCTTCACAAAGCTCTCAGGTCTACAGAGAAAGTCATAGTTGAACTGGATGAGCAAATTGAAAAACAATCCAAAAAAGTCTTTGGTAAAATAAACACCGAGTTTGAAAAGTACTTCAAGATGCTCTTTGGTGGTGGAAGTTGTCGTCTGGTTAAACTCACCAAAGAAGATATTCCTGAAGAAGATGAGAGTGAAGGAGTCTCTGCTGACCGAGCTTTTGCCGATACGGGAGAGGGGCAAAGGGACAAAGAAGATGCCATAGAAACCAAAGTTAAAAAACACACAGACCCAGTGATCGGCGTAGACATACAAGCAACTCCTCCGGGCAAGAAACTCAAAGCCCTGAACTTACTATCAGGTGGAGAGCGAGCACTAACATCGATCGCTCTGATCAGTGCCATCATGGCCGTGAACCCTTCCCCTTTCGTCGTTCTCGACGAGGTGGACGCCGCCTTGGACGAATCAAACACCGTCCGGTTCGCCGGCATTCTCTCAGAGCTTTCCAAAAACTCACAGTTCGTGATCATCACACACAACCGCGCCACCATGGAACAAGCTGACGTACTCTACGGTGTGACTATGGGTGACGAGGGAATCTCAAACCTGCTTTCAGTTCATCTAGAAGAAGTGGCTCAAGGTGGTACAGCGAGACGATGATGTACACACATGTGGCGGGCTGAAGCCCGCCGCTACATCACATGTATCATCGAACGCTGTAGAGGCTGGCTTCAGCCTGCCATCGCATCTGCCACCATACTTGGAATGCAGAGGCTGGCTTCAGCCTGCCATCATATGCGTAACGTCCCGCTGTCACACCCACCACCTATGTTCACAAGAAAACAAAACCGGCTCCCCCATGACGTCTACAACCAACAGCGAGCCTACTCAGTAACCATCTGCACATTCAACCGTCAACGACATTTTCTATCACCATCTCACGTAGAGTTTTGTCTCAATCATCTAAAGAGTGCCTGTAAGCAAAGTTGGGAGATCTATGCCTATTGTTTCATGCCAGATCATCTGCACCTCTTGATGGCCCCCACCAATGAGGATCAAAATTTGATTAAAACAATTGCAACATTCAAGCAATTAACCGGCTTCCATTTCAAAAAAACAACAGGGACACCCCTCTGGCAAAAAGGCTATTACGACCACATATTAAGAAACGAAGAATCCATAAAGGATGTCGCAGCCTACATTCTCTTAAACCCTCAAAGGGGTGGTCTCGTTGATGATTGGAGGAACTATCCATATCTGGGATCATTCGTTTGTGACGTTGATGAGTTATAGAATTAGCGCAGAGACATGGCGGGCTGAAGCCCGCCGCTACATCACATGTATCATCGAACGCATGTAGAGGCTGGCTTCAGCCTGCCACCGTACTTGGAATGTAGAGCCTGGCTTCAGCCTGCCATCGCATCTGCCACCATATACTAACTGCCAACCACATCACCCAATCAAAAAACACACCTCTTATGAGATGTGTTTTTTGATTCTCACCAATATCTAGTTCCCAACCGAGGTTCCAAGATTTCTCTTGGCCTCTCAGTTCGGTCCTCAAGCTTTGCGTTAGCTTGAGGCGTTTCCACCAGGCCTATTCCTGGTGGAGTTTACGATGCATCTACCTGAGCGGATGCTGGTGTCGCCAGGCTTCCCGCCAGGGATAGTACATCAGGAAGACAAAGACGCCAGCGAGTGCGGACCAGAGTCCTGCCACGGCGAACGTGATCATCCAGAGGGTCTCCTTGCCGACGAACATCGGCTCCAGTTTGTAGAAGCACGGTACCTGCGCCTCCCCATGGAGGTCCAACTGTTGTCGCTGCTGCTCCTCGAGTCGCTGGGCGATCCCGGCGTGCCCGAAGGTCATCAGCACGGCAAGCGCCTCGACCCACTTGAAGGGGTGACTCCAGTTTCCCGTGCTCAGAAGAACGATCACCAGGACCAGAGCCACAGCGGAATTCTCCACGTGGTAGGTCCGGCAGCCGGTCATCTCCTTGATGTTTTCGACAAGCCAGACGGACGGCTTCTCGATCACACGAACGATTCCCGAGAAGAGCATCTTCATGCCCCACGAGAGTTTTCCTAGTACGCGATAAATGTCCATCATCACCTCGTTCCTTCTGTTCATCAAAGCAGGTCTGCAACCTTGCAGATCCCGTAGTAGACAATCGTCCAGAAACTCACACCAAACAGGACAATCCCCATCCACACGAGCACCTGAAACCAGTCCACCTGCTCTTTCGAACTCTTTTCCACACTCACCTTCCTTAGTGACAAAGCGTCACTCAACTGAGATTTCGATTGTAGCAATCAACCTCTCAGTTGAGGAGCCGCGTAAAACGAGACCCTCAGGGTACTCGTCACGCGGCGTGCCCGCGATGAGGAGCGTCCTCGGTGCGGGCTTACGAGCTGGGCTGACTCAGTGATGATGGTGACAGGAATCCTGCCACTCAATTTCAGGGGCGCAGGTGCACCCCGTCTCTGGGTAGATGCGGTTCCTGCCCTTCGGGCGATCACGCAGCATTTCTGGCATCGGCGCTGGACCATCGATTAAGGCCAATAGCCAAACAATGAACTTAGTCACGGAATCTCCTGATAAATTATGGATCCTCAACGTAAGTGTCGAATGAATCAACTTCTACGTTGAGGAGCCGCGTAAAACGAGACCCTCAGGGTACCTGTTACGCGGCAGGCGCGCGATGAGGAGCGTCCTCATGGCGAGCGCGTGGCTCAGTCACACTGACAGGAGTCACCCCAATCGGGGTGTGGCTCGCAGTAGCAATGGGTGACCGGATTCACCGGACCCTTTGCTCTCGCCGCGGCCATCAATTCATCCCAGTTGTAGGTCTCGGGCTCTTCCAAGCCAAGGATCCATCGAATGAAAAGCAGCATGTTTCTCCTAAGGGCTGGTGGTGTGAGCCTAAGCTCACGGTTTCAGTTTGGTTTGGGTTTCCTGTGTGGTTTCCCAACGCAGGTCTCAAGGAAACTTGAGCTCAACGTTGGAATCTCAATGATAATTGAGCAGAGAACGACTCCGTGCTATGATTTCTGAGTATGGGACAAGAAGAAATGATTAAAGATATCCTTGAGACCGTTCAGTTCATCAAGGAAACTGCTGCAACCAGCCATGAGCTAGGTGAGGTTCGTGATGAAGTTACTCAGGTTCGTGATGAAGTTACTCAGGTTCGCTCTGACTTACATGATTTCAAGCATACCGTTGATGAGAAGCTGACGGAGGTAAAATCCGATATTATCACTCATGTAGATGGGATTATAATCCTTCATCAAAAACTCGACACAGAACTGGCCGCCTTGCGAGCCAAATACGAAAGGCTTGAATCGCATGTGCTCCTGCTGGCAAAACATGCCAATATTCAACTCGACTTTTAGCAGACCGACTCCACAACCCCATAAGGGGTTGTTTTGTTTTCCCCAACGCAGGTCTCAAGGAAACTTGAGATCTACGTTGGAATCTCGAGTCGTGTCAGAACTCGAGACCGTGCCACGAAATGTGGCTCTCTGTGCGGTGGCGTATCCACGTCACAGAGATCTTGACTTAAAGGTTCACCTGCACCAGTAGGGATCGCTGATTTTCTCCAGAAGGAGTGGGGCAGCTCCGGACCCGGGTGACACGTTTTGTGATCTCTAGAAGCCGTCGGCATCCAGAATCAGGTTCATGGACCCGATGCTCTCGGACCACCACTGAGCGAGTTCCTGTCCGGATTCGCCGGGGTAGAACCCGACCACGACTCCACGAGAGAAGCGTGTGGGCTCCTGGTTGGCCACAACGGTTCCGAAGTAGTCGCTGATGTCGTACGGCTCACGGATGACCCCAACATGACCCTCACTGATGAAGTCCAGGCACAGCGTCATCCCGCCGATTTCGACCTTGGTGCGATCACCATCGATGATGGCTACCTTCGCGTTCACCACTCGTCGGTCGACGAGCAACGCGACGTAATAGGCTCCGGTCAATTCAGACATCGTTCCTCCGGTTCAAATATTCTCGAATTCTGAAATATGACACCGCTTTCGATCCACACATAACCAAATGTGCAGAGTCTCAAGGTAGGGCCTCGTGCCCTCAACAGAGACATCCATCACCTGGATCAATTTCTCTGTTGAGGACCCGGTCGGCAACGTGCATGGCGACCGGGATCGTTCGAGACCCCGGTCGCTCATGACGAGCTTTCCGGGGCCTCAGACGCTGACGTTTGGATGCAGCGACTCACCCTCCAGTGCTTTTTGGCGCGAGCCACTGGGAGACGCGACATCAAGACTCGTAGAACAGCAGGGGGAAGGTCACGCGACCTCTCCTTTTTCAATGATGACGTTTAGCAAGGGTCACCGATACTTGTTGCTCACTCACACAGGACCCTAGACGGATGCTGTGCAGCAAGTCGACCGTTTACGTATTCGGACAACGGGATATGGGCGCAACCCATCCAGACGAGTTGGCTCAGCCGACCACAGTGCACATTGACCTCCACGTGCAAGAGGAGACTTCATTTAACCTGACGAGTCAGGAGGTCTAAGTCAGAAGACCTTTTTGATCGAATTGGTTTGCCAGACCTTAGAGCCCTATCAATCAAATGGCTCCCATGCTTTAGCGCGACCCTTTAGAGCATTGCTGCTCACCGACGTTCCGGAGATTCCGGAGGGATAATTAAACGGGATTGCTTCGTACTTGTACTCAGAGTTTCTAGCTCCTTTCCGTTCCCCACTCTCCGCTTAAAAAATCCACGCATAGTACGCCGGGTTACCTGTATGATCCACACCTGGTCGATAACTTGGTCAAAGACCTCCAGATGCTTCCCTCTATCTCTTGGGCATTGGCCCTCCTGTACACTCGCACCACCACGAGCTTGGAATCGATGATAAAAGTCTAGGTGGCTAGACCCCCCTGCCTAATAGGGTTTCGCGCCGGCAGGGAGACGCTTTCTAGTTGAAAGAGATTCTACGAGAGGAAAAATATCTAGATCCCCAACTGAAGTTTCGATTATTGCAATCAACCTCTCAGTTCGGTCCTCAAGCTTTGCGTTTGCTTGAGGCGTGTCGAGCATGCCTGCCGGTAGGCAAGTTTAGCTCGATCGTACCCACCAGGCGGATTCCTGGTGGGGGTTTGTATGTGGTCCCTAGGTGTTGAACACCCAGCAGACCACGTCACCCATGAAACAGGTGACGGCTGTGGTGGCCGCGAGCATGCAGAAGAGGACGAGAGCCTCCCGCCGCAGACCACCTTCACGCACGAGACGAGCCTCGCGCACGATGAGGAACCATCCCAGGTACGCGGCCAACATGAGGTACCAGAAATCAGTACCGACGGTGTAGAACTGGTTCATGTGAACCTTTCTCCCATGTTATGGGATTGCAGGACGACGCCTGCGAATTTTGTCGAATCGTTTTCCCCAACTGAAGTTTCGACTTGTCACGTGACCCAAAGGGTTTTACGTGGTCGACCTCTCAGTTGAGGAGCCCGCTGTTGAGGACGTTCTCCTCTGCGAGCTAGAAGTTGATGTGCTCCCACTTCAGGCCCAGCTTCTCGCTGAAGGCCCAGAGACAGTACGAGAAAGCGATGCCATGCAGACCACCATGGACAGGAGGTTAATGTCTCCATCCAAGGTGAAGTACGGCATGACCGCGCAGGGGGTGAGAATGAGAAGGATCACGAGGACGTGACCCAGGGTCTTCAGCATGTTCAGCAGCATGTTCAGCTCCAGCATTCAGCAGGTTCAGCAATTAGCAGTAGACTCTTCTTCTCTACGCTCAGTTTTTCCACCAGTCACTAAGCTTCTCAACAGAGAAGTAAATGCGTGCACCGAGCACGAACGTAACCCCCAGGCCAATGAGAAGGATCAGGCGGCTGGTGACGTAGTTCTGGATCAGGTACTTCCCGACGTGCTCGATGTGATCGAAGCTCAGGGTGTAGCACGTATCGAACGGATGGGTCGCCATCATGAATGTAAGAAACGTCATCCCCGTGAGGCAGAAACCTGCCTTGGAACCGATCATTCGAGTTAACTTGTTCAAAATCATTTTCCTGTCTTGTGGGAAGGTTTCGTCGGTCTTGTATTCTTTCCAAGAATCCGGAGAAGAAATGCGTGAGTGACTCAGCAAGCTGAGTGTCATGCGAGAAGATCTGAGTATGGAGTGAGCAAGCCGGAGCCTAGTCAAACCATTTGATCTTCACCGCCAGACTTCCGCATAGCGGTCGAACTGGACGGTTGTCTCTCTCCCCCTTGGCAGGCTCCCCTCTGGGGCCACCACGAAGGACAAAGTATCTTCTTCCGGATTCATGGAAAGAACGGGCTGGCGAGCGATGATAGGAATCACACTCACCAGCCTTCCAAGATGCACAACATCGTTGTGAGCCTTGGAAGTATTCAGTTGTAATGACCAGAGTCATGTGACTCCCCGCGGAGTTTCCGAGTAAACTCAGAAACTCAGTTGGAGAGCCCACCGTCGCCCATCAGTCAGCAAAGCTGACATCAGGGCGATGGCGGGCAGGCTCGGCTTGCGTTAGCCGGGGGCTCCGTGTGGACCTTGCGGTCCGGTTTGATCAGCCCTCGATGAACAAGGGCTGGTGGAAGTCGATCTCGGTGACGCCGTTGTCAGCGTCGTCGTAGGTGACCGTGGTCTCGTCCGATGACTCGACCTGAATGGTCACGCTGACGGGGTGAAAGGTCAGCTCCGTGGCCTGGAACTGCTCGTGGAGCTGGTCGAGGGACGAGTTGACGGTGGTGGCGGTGATCGTTGCGACGATGAGAGACAGGATGATGGCAAAACGGGACATGAGCGGTACCTCCAGGTATATGCTCGTTAGGACAAGACTGAAGACGAAATCTTCAGTCCATGCCTAGCGAACAAAAAAGCCGATTGGTGGTTACTTCTGGAAAGAAATACACAACAATCGGCTCTAGATCTAAAATCTAGGCTTTATTTGTACTCTCTCCCCAGAGAATATTTGATTGTATTGATCGAGTTAGGTCCTCTTACCTACTCTCATATTGCGTGGTCATACTACCACTTTTTGCCACTTTTGTCAAGACTAACTGACGGATTCTGCACTAATTTTAGTCACTTTTCTTGTACGTGTCAGCTGATCTAAACATAATAAATAACGCAATTGTTGGACACTACTCATTGACTTGGATCCGCTTCCCTTTTATACTGCCGGCACTGTCTAAGCGCTCACTTAAGACAAAAAACATCAATTTATTATGCTCTCAATTCGATTCTCACGTGTGGGATCAAAGAAGCGACCGGTATTCCGCATTGTGGTTATGCCTAAGCATCGTGACCCATGGGCCAACTCAAACGAAATTCTTGGCCACTACAACCCACGTTCAACACCAAAAGAAGTTGTCATCAATGCTGATCGCGTAAAGTACTGGATCAAGCAAGGTGCGCAGCCATCTGACAGTGTGTGGAACCTCCTTGTTGACCAAAAGGTTATTGAGGGAGAAAAGCGTACAGCCACCCACTTAACCAAAAAACGAAAAGGTAAGTTGGAACAGAAGGTGGTAGAAGCAAAGGAGAAGGAAGAAGAAAAGAAGGCTAAGGCAGAGGAAGAGAAGGCTGCTGCTGCTGAGGCGGCAAAAGCTGAACTCGAAAAGCCTGTTGTAGAGGAAGCACCTGCAGAAGAGGTAGAAGCACCTGCAGAAGAAGCAGAGGCTTCCGGCGAAGCCGGACCCGGCTCCGCCGGGGAAGAAGCTGCAAAATAACATTTACCTGGGCGAGAGCATTTGCTCTCGCCTATTGGTTTGTATGATTAAGTCACGACGCGAACAATTTGAAACACTCTTTCCTGACCAGCCAGCTTTCCGTTGGAAACAAATTGAACAGGGTCTTTTTTCGACCGCTGAATCTTGGGAGGATCTCACCTCTCTTTCAAAAGAAATTAGAGAGAAAATCTCCAGTATCCCCTTCTCAACGGTTGAACCAGAAAATATTTTGAAAAGCGGTAATGGCGACACACACAAAGTCATCTTAAAAGTTGAGGGCGATAAGGAGATCGAATCTGTCCTGATGAAAAACAAACGTGAAGCATGGACCATCTGTGTATCATCACAAATCGGTTGTGCCATGCGCTGCGGTTTCTGTGCAACTGGAAAGATGGGCCTAAGCCGAAGCCTTACTGCCGACGAGATCATTGATCAATATCGCTTCTGGCAAAGATACTTGGATGAGCGTCCAGAATTAGAAGGACGAATTAGTAACATCGTCTTCATGGGTATGGGTGAGCCACTGGCAAACTACGGTGCCGTAAAAGAATCTCTTAATGCTATTTTGAAACACACAGACATTGGACGCACACGCATTACTGTTTCAACGGTCGGCGTCCTCCCTCGACTAGAGCAAATTCTTACAGATGATGACTGGCCACATATCCGTTTGGCTGTCTCACTACACAGTGCCATACCGGCAACGCGTAAAGAGATCGTCCCTACTTCCTATGACGAGTTTCTTCCAAAGATAGAAGCCTGGGCAAAGGCCTATCTCAAGAAGTTTGGTAACCGTCGACATCATCTCACTTTTGAATATGTGATGCTCAAGGATGTGAATGATTCTGAGAAGCATGCCAGGACCTTGGCAAACTTTGTAAAAAGAATCGGGAACGTGCGAGTCAACCTTATTCCCTACAACCTTACGGGGGTAGAGTTCCAATGCTCAACCGGATCTGCGACAGATCTCTTCCAAAAAATTCTAAAGGAGAAAGGTGTGGTCACGACCATCCGTCACACCATGGGAGATGATATCGCAGCGGCTTGCGGGCAATTGATTGTAGAAAATAATAAGACTAAATAACACAAAGATCGCGTTGTCCACGCGGTCTTTTTGGTTGACACTTAGTCCACTCTCCGCTATCTTGACTTGTCCACTCCATGGACTGGAGGAACGAATGCAGATCCAAGAAGTCGATTCACGAAACCTGTTTCAGACAGACCTGATGCGCAACTCTCCGTTGGTGCAGCGCGTGTGCAGAGCCTGTCCGCGCGTTTATGTGACAGATGAAGAGCCCTTCAAGGGACACTTCACGGCCATGTTCGGCGTGATCACAACCCGTGACTATTCGTGGAATCCCTACATCGGAGACCTCTGGTACCTCCACGAACTCTGGCACATGATGCTGCTGAAGCAAGCGCGATCACAGGACCTCCGAGCTCCCGCCTGGTCCCAATGGCGCGCCCGGATGATCAGCCAGGAATTCGATGCAAGCTTCGTCACCGAAGTTCTCGTCTACCTGATCCACCCCGAACTGCGCGAGCAGACCTTCAACTTCGAGATCTGGGCCGACAGGATTCTGAAGGACCCACGGCAGAACGATCGCATCATGCCCGGCAACATCGAGCACTACGCCCGGTGGAGGCGATGGCAGATCGTCAACGGAGAACACGCACCCAGCGACTTCTGTGAAGAGCAGATCACCAACTACGACGCTCAGAACAAGCTTTGGGTGACACTCTGGACTGAGAGCATTATCCAGACTGACGGCGGCTTCGGTATTCCATCCTTCAAGATGGTCGAGGCTTGGATGCGAGAGTCTGACTTCTACGACATCGGAGCTCACCGAGAATTCCTCCAGGGATGCGAGCAAACCATCGAGATGGATAGCGTGTCCTTCTCCTTCCCGTTCGCAAGGATCGGCAAGAAGTTCCACTTGGAGTACCTCAAGACAGCAGAGCGCTTCGGCAACAAGTTGCTCTCACTCTGAACGACAACGACGCGCGAGCAACCGCTCGCTTTTTTGTTTGACACATTGTTACTTGACTTGCGCGTATTTTTAAGGCAATACTCATCTGTTCGTCCACTTCATACCAACAGGACGACAAGGAGGCGCAATGATTTCCATAGCCGTAGAAGACCCTGACGCCTCAAGGGGCGCCATCCAGATCAGCTGGAGAACGACTCCAGGACTGCTGGACGCACTCGCGCAAGCGGGTGTTAAAGAGCCCAAGTTGCTCATTGTCACCGCTCCCGAAGGTGCTGGCTACCACTCCAAGCTGGAGATGCGAAGGGTCGTCGACATGCGAGACGGCATTGCGTTCGTCTCGTTTCTCAAGGATGGTCCCAACGCCATCCACGCCCTCGTGGTGTGGGACAAGGACGACAAGGACCCGGCCGACAAGCTCTGCGTCAGGAAGGACAACGACTGGGTCAACACGATCCTGACCACCGATGGGACTGCCGTTCTGACGAGCGACAAGTGCACCAGCAACATCTGGACCCTCGGAAAGGAACCGGTACGTACCAGCTCAAGCGTACTTGTCCCGGAGGGATGCTTCGCTGAGCCTCCCAACCAAACCCTCGCGGCGTGGGTGAACTGGTTGCACGACGATCCGCCAGTGGACACCTGCAGGTTCTGGCAACGCGCCAGCTTCGCTTTCACAGGACAGATCCCCTTGTTCGTCATCGCCTTCCTCATGCGGATGGTGATTGGACTCGCCTTGTTCCTTCAGACGGCACGAGGTGTCGACTACCGCCCGCTGTTTCATCCGCTCACCCAGAGCTGGGTCGAAACCATCAAGACCGTCGATGGGTTCCACATGGTGCCCAAGGTGGACAAGGGAAAGTGGTATCGACCCCTGGCACCGCTCCTGATGTTCCTGGCTCCAGGATCTCTCCTCTTCATCCACTGGATACTCTCGACGGTTCTCATGTCAGGAACCAACCCAGCCTCGTCGTTGACCGTCCTGAAAGTGACAATGGTTCTCATCATTGGCCTGATGGTGACCATCTGCTTGTGCATTCTGTTCACCACCCAGGTGGTCTGGGCATTGGCGGAGAAATACGTCGACGAAGGCGACAAGAAGCCGGAGCCTCCTCCGTGGTACCTGCAAGCCAGCAGCAGAGCCTTCCTCACTGCCGAGCTGGGCACAGGGGATCAACACGCAATGGATGGGACCCATCGAGGACGACAGCTCCCGCGGTTCTCCCTCAAACCCAAGGTGATCATCCTGTACGTCCGCGACCACAAGGCGGCTTCCTGCAAGCCCTACGCCAAGTAAACGGGTCGACTTGATCGACCGCGCCCCCAACCACAGGGGCGCTTTTTTATTTTGAGACCCTTGGTACAAGGGTTGACAAAAATCCTAAATAGAGCTACGGTGGTTTCACAATTGAAGAAACGTATTCAGAGAGCAGTGAGGGAACTGGCCCTATGACCTGCCCGCAACCTGTCGAGTCAAATCGATAAGGTGCGAACTCCATCCCGCAAGGGAAAGATGCAATGGAAGACTGAATACGACGCCCCCGGCGTTCGTTTTGTTTTACAAAACACGCTGGCCCCGTCGTATTTACCTTCCGGTTGATTAAAGGCGTCTTTCCTTCACAGGTAGACGTCTCTTTTGTTGTCCAACTTCCACACCAACAGGAGGACACAATGTCCATTCATATTCTCGCAGCCATGGCAGAAGAACTCGCCGCCATAGACCCGAGCCTGAGTGCTCACAAGATCGGTGTAGGCAAAGTGAATGCCGCACTTGCAACGTGCGGTGTTCTGGCACAGGACGCCGATGCCGAAAGTATCGTCTTGGTCGTGGGAACGGCCGCCGCGTGCGACCCATCCCTCAAGATCGGAGATGTTGTGATCGCCACAGGAACAGGACACCACGACATGGACGTCACCGCCCTGAACTTCGCACCAGGCCAGATCCCGTTTGAGGAAAAATGGTTTTGGAAGAGTGATGAGCGCCTAGTGCAACACACCACGGCCGTCTGCCAGGAACTGGGTCTGCGGCACAGCACAGGGCACATCCTCACGGGCGATCAGTTCGTAACCGATCCTGCACGCGTTGCTTGGATCCACGAAACCTTCGGTGCCGCCTGCATCGAGATGGAAACCGCAGCTGTCGCTCAAGTCTGCCATCGATTCAACAGTTCCCGTCACACCGTCCGTTGGCTCGGCATCCGGGTCATCTCAGACCTGGCCGACAAGTCCGCACCCGTGGACTTCCAGACCTTCCTCCCCCAGGCGGCGCAGACGATCGGACGGATCATCAACGCGCTGCTGAACAACCCTGGGTGAGACATTCTCACCACTTTTCACTGGCGCATGAAATATATGTGCGTCGATGGAAGGATAACTATGTCAAATGAACTCCTGTTGCTTTCTGACCAAGAACTTGAATTGGAATTCCAGAAGGCTCAATCAATTTTGACGGAAGCGGAGGGTGCTGCAGAAAAAGCGTGGTCAGACAAAGACCGTATAGCCGTACAGACGGCAGAGCAAGCCAGAACAGAAGCCAGCTCTCAAGTCTACATTCTTCGCTTGGAACGCCTAATACGAAAAAGGAACAGAGAAACCCAGGCACTCAAGGATTCGCTGGAACCATTTGTGCGATCACTCGTGCAAGGCAAGCGAATCTCTGGCACCGCGCATGGGGTAAGCGAGTTGGATCAGGAACTCGTACTTGAACTCTGGAACGAACACCAGAAGGGAGTCTGAGATGGGACATTGGTTCGACAACTCTAAGCAACGAGCACATTGGACTCGGGAACAGTGGAACGATGACCACATCAGTGGAGCTGAACACCGTCTCGCAGAATCCAAAAAGTGGCTTCACACAGCTTGGCAGCAACGCAACTTGCCAAACGTCGAAGCGGCAGAGAAGCAGGTCGCTGACGCTAAGGCTGATCTGAAAAAGCATCAGGGTAGAAAGCGTGAACTCGAGCGTGAGCTAAGCGAGGCGCAGACGCAAGCGGGCCGACGAGCACGTAAAGACCGACTGCGACCAATCATCCTTGAACTCATCCAGGAGTCTGAAGATGATCCAACTGGATAGGATTCACGTCCTGTCCGAGATTGATTCTCCGATCTCACATCTGCCTCACCGATACTCGTTAGAGCAAAGTGAGGCCTTTTCACCAGTATGTGATCATCAAGATCGCACACTGGTAGAAAGGATCCCCCATGTCCCTTATCGATCTTCATCGCGAGCGCGACACACAACTCAAATGCCTTGCTCGCGAGGGTAAGTTCGCTGACGCGCTCACGCTCCAGCAAGAGCACCCTCTTCCGCCGCTAACCCTCAGCTACTTGGTGAAGCAGCTGCCGGAAGAACAGCAACCGTGCATCATCCCCTTCCGTGGACGCGTACTGCTAGTCAGTACATGTGGTCAGGAGGCGCTGCTGGCTTGGGACCATGGTCACCAAAGTCATGACGCGGCTGTGTACCGCATCGCACAGCAAAACGCACAAATTCGCGGTGAACAACAAAAGATCAACTGGCGTGCCATAAAGGGTCTTCGCCTCAAGATCTTTCCGAAGAAACGTTTCGATCTTTCCGACGTGGACAGAAGCGACCGAGAGGAGCTTCACTTCCTGGCTGAACATCACAGCATCAGCCATGTGGTCTACGGTCGAACCACAGAGGAACTACCGGTCCGCTTCTGGGGCGACAACAAGCTCTCCACAGCCGACAGCGCCTTCCCCCGCGGATCAAGCGGTACGCTCACCCCCCAGCGACGCAAGCTCAACCGCGAGCGATGGCGCTGGAGCCTCCACTGTTGGACGCAGCTCCAATTCATTCGAGCGAATCGTCAGGTGGAAGAACTGTAGTACAGCCCGATACGCTCGGGCCTTTTCACCAGCCCGTGAACCATCGCGGACTGATGAGGAGAACAAGCAAATGACTTCTCTCAAAGAAGCTCTCGCACTTCTTCCACACCATCTCAAACCGACCGTTCACAACGGAAGGGAAGGAGGTGAAGAGTTCCACCTGCTCATTGGCACTTCCGGCCATGTCGCACTTCTCATTGCGGAGACGGGAAGTCGGTCACATGGCAAGGCACGGATTCTCTTCCGTGGGCACATGAACGCACCCTTCCCCATCTGGTCGATTGACGGGCTTCAATCTCAGTCAACGCATACTTCACTCATTACATCACGAGCCGGCATAAACGGAATCAAGACGATCTTCGCCGATTGTCCTGATAACTTCTGCTCGTTCTCTGACGTGAAGATCGTACCCCTGAGTAGGCTCACCCAGGGCCTCGCGGAGGCAGAGTTCCCGACTCTGCAAATCGAACACGCGGAATGATTCCCAAAGATTCATTCCTCTTTTCCCCGGGTCGCAACAGATGTTGTGAACCGAGGACGAAGACAATCTACATTGCGACCCTCCTCGCAGTCGGCGCGCCGATGCATAAGCGCGCTGACTGCGATGAGAACCTGAGCATTTCGCTCAGGTGTCGCGATTGGAGACAGCCATGTCCACCCCCGTTCGTCAAAATCGATTGGCGCGCATCATCAGTGCGCTGGTCAACTTCTTCCAGTTCATCGTCATCGGAAGATTCCAGTTCGTTCACGTCCTCAACAAGATCACGGGTGACACCCAACTGATCGAGGGACCCAAGCGTCTGCGACTTCGCGGACACGAGGAGTTGGTCGGCGACGTGCAGACCAAGATCCGAGTGTTCGATGGACAGTGGGTGCTCGTCTGCAACCCGTTCAGCGCCGAGCTGGGCGACATCGTCGAAGGCGAGCGTGAAATCCGCGTCGGAGCCATCACCTTCTCACTGCACCCAGGCGAACAGATCGTCGGTGGAGTACAAGAAGAGATCGTCCTGGATGACGATCAGGGACTTCTGCTGCGTGCCAACAAGGATGCTCCGCATCCCTTGGACGCCGCCCGGCAGATCAAGGCTGGTACCGATGTCCTGATCAAGGGACCCCGGCGGTTCATCCCCCACAAAGACATCACCATCGTTGAGCACCGCGAGTCTCTCTCGCTCTCAGGCGATCAGGGTGTGTTCATCCAGGACGACGACACCGGCAAGGTCGGTCTTGTGCGCGGCCCCACGGACGTCTTTCTCGAGCACAACGAGTCCTTTTGGGACAAGAATCTCACCCGCGAGGAAGAGGAAGCGCTCGGCCTGCGCGATCAGCATGGAGTTCAGGGCGACAGCCGTGTTCTCTCGGCCACACCACGAAGGAGAGATCGCCCCTGGCAGGCAGTGGTGATCGAACTGGAGGACAACGAAGCAATTCAGTTGTTCGATGGCAGCGATCGTCGAGTCGAGTTCGGACCGGGCAAGGTCTTCCTGGCCCCGCACGAGCGACCCAAGGTCCTGTTCATCTCCGGCGGAGTGCCCGTACGTCCAAACGTACTGCGCCTGGCCAAGCTCTCCTTGGGACCGGACTTCATCCGCGACCGGCTGAGCGTGCGCACCAAGGACAACGCAACACTGGATCTGGACATCACCTTCCGCTGGCGATTCATCGTCGATCCGGAGGCGCCTGAGAAGCTCTTCGCCCTGAAGGACTTCGTGGGCTTTGCCGCTCAGACCCTCTCAAGCGAAATCCGCGAGGCAGCAGCCAAGCACGACTTCGAGGCGTTCCACTCGGGCGCTGCGCAAATCGTGAAGGAGGCCATCTTCGGCACGGACGCCAGCCGGGTGTTCGAGGTCAACGGCTTGGAGATCTTCGGCATCGACGTGGAGGGTGTGACCCCCCAGGATCCTGAGATCGCCCGCAAGCTCACCGACGCCATCAAGTCCAACGTGGACATCTTCACGCGCCGACAGAACGAAGAGGCGCAGTTGGAAAGCGAGCGTCGTCTGATCCAAGGGCGCGCCAAGAACGAAGATGAGCGCAGTGCGCTCTTGAAGCTCGAGCTGGACAACAGCCGAACCGAGGCCATCGAGAAGGCCAAGATCAGGGCCGAGGCAACCAAGGTGACTATCGAAGCTGAAGCCGATGCAACGCGCATCAAGGCCGAAGCTGAGGTTGGAGCCCAGCGCCTGAAGGACGAGGCTCGCAACCAGGCGGCCCTCAAGTCTCTGCAGGATCAGGCCACCGTTCTTCACGGAGATGGTGGGCAGCGGCTCATCGAACTGGAACGTGCCAGGTCCTTCAAGGCCACGGACAAGCTGGTCATCCCAACCGACTCCAAGCTGGTGCTCGGCCTGGACCGCGAACTGGAGCGCTAAGCTCTACAGCCCCGACACCACTACGCAAGTGGACTCGTCGGGGATTTTTATTTGACATGGCAGTACTGGAATCCTAGGATGCCTATGGGAAAGGAGATTGAACTCCTATGAAAATTCATGACCTTAGCATTCCTCAAATCAGGCTCGGTTTGATCATCATTGTGATGACCAGCGCACTTGGTTTGGGCAACAGACCCCCGAAGGAGGAATGATGCAAACTGAACGTGCAAAATGGCGTATGACCGTCATGGAGCGAACGCTCCTGCAGGACCTAGAGGCACTCGCCCTATGCTTCGGCAAAAAGTGGGTGCCTCAGCGAATCGTCCATGTAGTCATCGAGGCTCGCAAGAGTGGTCGACCGCAAGGGCCCATGATCAACTTGAAACGACGTGGCTACGTCAACATTCGCCTGGGTGAAAATGCGGCGTACAGCAGGACCACCGAGACAATCCCAGGAGGGACGCTGAACGGTGAAGATGCAAATCGTCTACCAGCTGGGAGCCACTCTCGGGTGGTGATGCACTGGAAGCAAGGCGTGCGCACACTCACACGCGACCACCTCACCAACGAGGTGGTTCCACTCGCTGACCCCGTAGCCACAGGTCCCCCACCAGAGGAAACAGATCTCGTTCAATCTCTGCGACACATATTGGAGCAGAATCGGCAGAATCGACGAGGTGAACAAGAGAGCACTTGGGGGTCCATTGTCGTGGACCACCTCTTGCTGGAACGTCTCAATGGTGGACCCATTTCATCTTCAGTTTCTAAACGTCTTTACGACCATCACCGACCAAACCTCGTCAATGGTTTGAGTGTACGTGGGACCATGGTGGCAAATGGCCTAGTAGAACTTGTCTCAAGTTCTGGACGGACCAAACACTGGAGAGTGAAGAACACCTTCCGAGCCCTGGTGCCGTTCACCTCATGTCGTGGCACACTGAGCGAGGACCGGGCCAAGAGCATCCTCAAGCAGCGCAAACGAAGCTGAAAAAAACAACTCGCCACGCAGCGAGTCGTCCACTCCGACCATGTAACACTCTGGTCGGTTTTTTATTAGAGAGAATTTTCTTGTCGCCACTTTTCGATCTTGGCATGATCTCCGGATAGTAGTATTGGTGGCACCGTCCATCCGTTGTACTCCTCCGGCTTTGTATACTGAGGATGCTCTTTGTAGCCCTGTTCATCATGTGATTCCCTAGCAAGACTCTCCTCATCGATCACACTGGGGACAAGACGTGCCACGGCATCTGTCATGGTAAGTGCAGCGAGCTCACCACCTGTCAGAACATAGTCCCCGATCGATAGAGCCTCATCAGCAATCTGATCTTCTACGCGATAATCAACCCCCTCATAGCGTCCACATAAGAATATAAGCTGATCGTACTCAGCTAAGCGCTTTGCATCTTCTTGAGTAAAGGTTTTTCCAGAGGCACTTGTGAGTATGACGCGTGTATTCTCTATTCCCTTCACGGCACTCACTGCTTTATCAAAAGGTTCAACTTTCATCACCATACCAGCTCCACCACCGTAAGGTGTGTCATCAACCGTCTTGTGTTTATCCTCTGTCCAGCGACGAAGATTATGAGCATTGATTTGAATTTTTCCATCTTCCTGAGCTCGTCCCAAAATCGACGCCTTTATATAAGGTGTGACAACTTCAGGAAAAATAGTGATGATGTCGAATTTCATAAAGCAAAAACCAGTTACCGATAGGGTAACTGGTTTTCTTGATTTGATCTAGGACTAAATTCCCAGGTCGTCTACAGACGTATCGTCGTCAGATCCGCCGAAGTCATCATTCACACTTTCCACTGGAGCACGGTCGTCTTCCTGACGTCGTGGCTGCTCGTCATCTGTACGACGAGGTGGGCGGCGTGAACCTTCTGGCTCATAGATCTTTAGGTTAACGCGTGCATTTTCCTTTGCGCCAACGATCTTGAGCAATGTGCGGACTGCGCGAGCTGTCTGACCTTGTCGACCAATGACATATCCCATGTCCTCCTGGTTGATGTGGAGGGTGATGAGAACGCCACGTTCGTCAACGATACGCTCGGTTTTGACATCATCTGGATTGTTGACGATGCCGCGAACGATGTACTCGACGAACTCTTGGTCAAATTCTTTGTCAGCCATAGCTATAACAACAGTTGTTTACTTTTACCGTACCAATGCCCGGAGAAGTCCGTCGACCTATGCCGCATGAAATGCTGACACAGACAGAGGGCAATGAACTGCCTAATGATACCTCGAATTGGGCGAAAGTCAATCCCGATGATTATCCACCACACGCGTTACTTACCCATCGCCAGAAGCTATGAATACCTTCAGCTTCGGCCGTCAATTGAGCCTAAATACTGATAAACTATCACCTGGATCAATGTCCCCAACCATTCCCCAGTAGCTATTGACACCTTCTCTAAGCTTTTATACAATGCCGCCGCATCCGAAAGCCACAGTGGATTCGGAAAAAGGTCTTTACAACTGAACATCTCCAGATCATGCAGTTATCTACTGTGTGATTGTAACGTTTATTCCAAGAGATGCACTTCGAGTGCATCATAGCAGAGTCTCGAACTTCGGTTCGAGATATTATATTGAGAGTTTGATCCTGGCTCAGGATGAACGCTGGCGGCATGTCTAAGGCATGCAAGTTGAACGATTCACCTTTCTTCGGAAAGAATGGAAAGTGGCAAACGGGAGAGTAACACATTGGTAATCTACCCCTGTCATGACCATAACCCAAAGAAATTTGGGCTAATAGTCAATGGTTTGTTTTTATTTAAGTAAAAACAATAAAGGTTTCGCAAGATTCCGGACAGGGAGGAGCCTATGTTCCATCAGGTAGTTGGTGAGGTAATGGCCCACCAAGCCTATGACGGATAGCGGGTGTGAGAGCATGACCCGCCTCATTGAGACTGAGACACTGCTCAATCTCCTACGGGGGACTGCAGTCAAGAATCTTCCTCAATGGCCGAAAGGCTGAAGGAGCGACGCCGCGTGTAGGATGAATCTCTTCGGAGTGTAAACTACTTTTCTAAAGGAACAAGCTTCGGTTGAGTGTACTTTAGGAATAAGTCGCCGCAAACTTCGTGCCAGCAGCTGCGGTAATACGAAGGCGACAAGCGTTATCCGGATTTATTGGGCGTAAAGAGTGTGTAGGCGGTTTAATAAGTTTCTGGTTAAAGCCATTTGCTTAACATAGGGACCGCGAGAAAAACTATTAGACTAGAGGCTGGGAGAGGCAAGTGGAATTGCTGGTGTAGGGGTTAAATCCGTTAATATCAGCAGGAACACCAAATGCGAAGGCAGCTTGCTAGGACGGTTCTGACGCTCAGGGACGAAAGCGTGGGGAGCGAATGGGATTAGATGCCCCAGTAGTCCACGCCGTAAACGATGGATGCTAAGCATTGGAAGTGTCGACCCTTTCAGTGCTGTCAACATAAGGTAACCCGTTAAGC
>JABMNZ010000009.1 GCA_013204395.1 Parcubacteria group bacterium | reverse complement strand
GTTGACCTTAATGCAACAAACCTAGACGTAGACGTCACATCTGGAAACTTTGATAGCTCTGCTGGAGCCTTCGCCTTCGTGGCAAACGGTGCAACAGCTGGTGACTTCACCGTTTCAACAGACGATGACTTAACATTTGATGCAACTGGAACCATCTCATTGGATTCAGCTGCAGCTTCAAACTTCACAACATCAGCTGGAGCACTAACACTTACATCTGCAGTTGCTGCCACTTGGTCAACAAGTGCTGGTAACCTAGATATTAGTGCTGCTGGTGACCTTATTTTGGACACAACAGCTGGAACTATCTCGACCAATGCCACTCTAATCGAGGCTGGTGGTGCATTAACAATTCGTTCTGCTGCCGGAACAGCCTTGACTCTAGACTCATCAACAACTGGAACTATTAACATCGGAACGGATTCTCAGGATGAAACGATTAACCTTGGTGTAAGTGGTAACCAGAAAACAATCAACATTGGTACTGGTGCCAATACACAGACTGTTGCACTTGGATCTACAAACGGAGCATCGGTTACAGCAATTAACTCTGGAACTGGTGGGCTAGATATCACTTCGACAGGAACTACGCTTAACGCTCTTCGATTGATCGCAACAACTAACGGTGGAGGAATTCAAATCGATGCCTCTACCGGAGGTCTTGATATGAATGCCAACGGTGGAGTTGTCGGACTTGGAACAGATCTCTTGAACGGAGCCATTAACATCGCTACTGGTGGTGCAAAGACATTGACTCTTGGTACTGGAACGTTCACAACAATGGTCGTGAACTCAGGTTCATATGACTTGAACTCAACTGGATTCGATATGGATGTTGCTGGTAACGTAAACATTGACGCTACTGGTGGTGGTTCTGTCATTAACATTGGTGTTAATGATAGTCAGAACTCAAACATAACAATCGGAGCTAATAGTGGAACTTCATTCCTGGATCTCTATGCGGGATCAGGAAATGCGCAGATTGCATCATCAGGAAGTGTTACTCTTGTGGGTGGTGCAGCTGGACAGACCATTGTGCTACGACCATCAACGGCAACTGGAAGCATTTTAGTAGATGGTGGAACAACAGACAGAACGAGTGACCTTATGCTCATGGATGTTGATGTAAATGCTGCTAATGTTATAGGTTTTGATCTAGATCTTGATGTGGCAACCGCATTGACAAGTGGTAAGACTGCAACTGGAATGGCCATTTCCATTGATGGAGTACTCACTGACAATTCAAGTTCAAACATATTTGGACTTCTCATTGATAACTCAACGACAACCCTTTCAGGAGGAAGTGAAACAGGAATCCAGATCGATAACACTGGTCACGTTATGGATGTTGGTATATCCATGCAGTGGGATGCAACAAGCACACAACATATAGCTTTCGGTGACAATGCTGGTGGAGATGCTCACATTACATACTTGCAAAGTGCATATACAGACGTTACTTCTGGAAATTATGATGGACTAAGGCTAGATGCCTCCCTTGGCGAAGTGATCATGCTTCAGGCGGATACTGCCACAGACTCGTATCAGGCAGTCTTTGGACCTGGAAATGTTGATGAGTTCTTGTTGAATGAAATTAGTGCTGATGGAAGTGCAGGTAATACCGGACTCGTATTCCTCATCGCTGAAACTACTGCCGGAAATAACGAAGGTGACTTATTCGCAGTCGATGCATCTGGAACGATTTACGCTGACTCATCTTCCCTTAGTGGTGCTGACTACGCTGAATTGATGCTAGATGGATCTGGTGACTTACGTGGTGGTGAACTTGTCTCAATCGACACAAATGGATTAAATTCTGTTGTGCGATCAAGCTCTGCAACTGACGCTGGTCTTGTGGGTATCGTTTCCACAAAGCCTGGCGTACTTGGAAACAACGATCTCCGAACACAATCAGAGGCAGTTGCTCCAATCGCTTTCATGGGACAGGTTCCTGTGAATGTAAATGATGAAAATGGTCCAATTGCTGTGGGTGACTACATCACTTCATCCTCCACACCTGGTGTAGGTATGAGAGCTGAAAATGGTGACCCAACCGTTGCTGTGGCTCTCACAACCCTTGAGTCAGGAACTGGACGTATTCAAGGATTGGTCTCACGTAACAGTGGATCAAACCTACAGGGTGGAACAAGTACTGGAGGAATGCTGTCATCTGGAGCAGCCACAGAATCTACAACAACTATAAGTGTAGTTTCAGACTCTTTCTCTGGATCTGTCAGCGTGGCAGAGCACTTGTATGGTTCACGTGACATGGCTGGCCGAGCCCGGCTCGCCGCTGGTGCAACTGCTGTTCGTGTGAACTTCGAGACTGCATATCAGTTCTTGCCAATCGTAAACTTCTCATTGCGTACAGATGAGTACATCCCAGGAAGAATCTGGGTAAGTGATGAGGATACAACTGGATTTACTCTCAACCATTCTGCTGGATCAACCACAGACTTTGACATCGAGCTCAACTGGATTGCCGTGGGTGTTGAAGAAGCAATGGTGTCCGTATCAGACGGAACAGTAGAAGAGGTTACGGTAACGGTTACAAGTGACGTGGCTGCTGAGGCAGGTGCTGCTGTAGTAGCTGAAGAGGTTATCGTCGAAGAGGTAGTGGTCGAAGAGGCTGCTGTCGAAGAGGTAGTGGTCGAAGAGGCTGCTGTCGAAGAGGTAGTGGTCGAAGAGGCTGCTGTCGAAGAAGTGGTAGCTGAAGCTACAGTAGAGGAACCAGCTGCTGAAGAAGCTGCCCTCTAGACAAAATCAGTAATAGAAAAGACGAGATCCAAGTGGGTCTCGTCTTTGGGTTTTGGAGAACTTCTACGCCTAATTACTGTGCAAAACTTGTCCGTAACTCACTTGTCACTACTAGAATCATGCGGTAACATAAGCATCGTTAATCTTGGATTTTCAGTTTTATGGCAATAGATTCAAAAATGAATCGCGGACCAATAGGAAGGGTTTCTGGCGGAGGATCGTCTAAAAAAAATCAGGGATGGATCTGGGCAGGTGTGCTGATTTTGCTAGCTCTTCTTGCTGGCGCTTGGTACGTCTATGGTGGGGGTGGAAGCAATGCTTCAGGGCCAATCGCCTCAGGTCAGTATCAAGCAATTTTTGTAGATAATGGCCAAGTCTATTTTGGAGAACTTGATATGGACACGGGGGGCTTCTACACTCTTACAGATGTCTTCTACCTACAGTCTGGTGGAGTGGCTATAGATCAAACATCAAATCTTGCTCTTGTAAAATTAGGTAATGAGGCTCATGGACCTACGGACAAGATGATGATCAATCCTGAACACATTCTCTTTATCGAAGATATGAAGGACGACTCAAAAGTCGTTCAAGCTATTAATCAATACAAGTCTAGTAACTAACTGATTCACAGATTTTATGCCAACGGTTTCTACGGCTACAAGCCGAGCAAAGGAGGCACAAGACGTGTTCTCCATGGTAACAAGATGGGCGACCTACCTACTATTTTTCCTGGTCCCACTATTCTTCCTACCATGGACAACTAATGCACTTGAGGTAAATAAGCAGATGCTTTTAGTCATCTTAACCGCGGTCGGGCTAGTTGCTTGGCTTGGACAGATGGTGTTGAGCAAAAGGCTCACGTTTAAGTCAGGATGGTTAAATGTTGTACCAGGCCTGTTTTTTCTAGCTATGTTGGTTTCCTCAATCATGTCGATTGCTGGTTATCAGACATGGGTAGGGCAAGCGTCACAGGAGTACACAAGCTTCCTGTCCATGACAATGTTCGTTTTGCTCTTCTATGTGCTCATGAACGGTTTTAGCTCAACATTGGTACAGCGCAACATCCTCTTTGCACTGCTTCTTTCCTCTTCAATTGGTGGTTTGATCGCATTGTTTGGAATGTTTGATCTAGTGCACTTGCCGTTTGATTTCGCACAGTCTCGTGGATTCAACACTGTTGGAACTATTAACGGGTTCATCACATTCATGTCTACCATGATGTTTGTTGGTATGGCCATGTGGCTTGTATCACAGCAGGGACGTGATCGAGTTATTCCATTGGGCACACTGGGAAACGTGATGCGTGGAATGATCGTTTTTGTGACGATCGTGAACCTCATTGCTCTTATTGCCATTGATTTTGGTTTGTTCTGGATTATCAACATTGTAGGAGTGATCCTTCTTGGTGTATTCGTCTTTATCCAATCGCAAGAGTTTCCGAACCCACGTAGGTTCGCACTCCCGCTTGTCGTGCTGTTGGTCAGTATTCTTTTCCTTTTCCTACGTTCTCCATTGAACCTAAGTTTGCCAATTGTTGTTTCTCCTAGTTATGGAACAAGTTGGGACATTTCAAAAGAGACATTAAATGTAAGTACAGGACAGCTTCTGTTTGGATCTGGACCCGGAACTTGGTTGTATGACTACTTGGCTTACAAACCAGCAGAAGTTAATGCTTCTCAATTTTGGACTCTAAGATTTGACCGAGCAAAGAGCGCTCTGATGACCATGGTTGCAAGTATTGGTCTTGTTGGAACAGTGCTTTGGCTCGTTCTTATGGGATGGGTGGCTGTAAAAGCCCTTGGACGCCTAATCCTCGAGCGAGACCATGAAGAGTGGAAAATGACCTATGTCATGTTTATTGGTTGGGCCGTTCTACTTCTTTCTCACATTCTATATTCCTCAAACATGACCATGTCGTTCATGCTTTGGGGATTCACCGGCCTTCTTGCCTCACAGGTAACACTGAAGGTTTGGAAGAGCGATTTTGCTCGATCTCCAAAACTTGGCTTGGCAACATCGTTTGCCTTTGTGGTGGTAGCTGTCGCGGTTCTTGGATCTTTGTTCATAACTGGATCTAGATTCGCTGCAGAAGTTGCCTTTGCCAATGCTGTTGAATTAGATAAAGAGGGGGTTGGGATTGAAGAAGTGATTGCAGAATTAAACACAGCAGTAAAATTGAATCCTTACTCAGATGCGTATAACAGAAATCTCAGCTCTGCCTATCTCAGACAGGCTCGTGAGACGATAGCTGCCGCAGAAGGCGCCGAGCTCACAACAGAGCAGACACAGGTGGTGATTGATATCGTGACCAAGGCCATTGAGACATCAAATAGGGCAACAAACATTGAACCAAATTACGTTTCAAACTGGGTGGTTCAAGGTTCCATGTATCGCGACCTTATGAGTTTTGCTCAAGGGGCAGAGGATCTAGCGGCACAAGCCTTTTTGAACACGATTCAACTTGAAGGCACAAACCCTGTGCACAGAACAAACCTTGGGCGTGTGTATTTGACCGTAGCTGATCGTGCTAGGTCTCTTAAGGCTTCTGAGGATCCAGACACAGCTGCCGCAGCTGCACAGCAAGAAGCAAATCTTCTCGCTACGGCAGAGCAGGCATTTACCACAGCCATTCAGTTCAAGTCAGACTATCTACCAGCTCATTACTATCTAGCGGCTACGTACGAGCGTCAGGGTCGTCTTGACCAAGCGTTGGGACGATTAGTTGCCTTGCGTAACAATAATCCAGCTGATACAGGTTTAGCGTTCCAGCTTTCTCAGTTACTCATTCGTCTAGGTGAGTATGAGACAGCAACATCTGAGTTGGCTCGTATTGTTGAACTCAATCCAAATTATTCAAATGCCCTTTGGTACCTCGCGTCAATGTATGAGATTTCTGACAAGCAGGATGCTGCGATTGATACCGTCAGACGTGTCGTGCAATTGAATCCTGAAAACGAAGTGGCTAAGACTCGTCTGCAGCGAATGTTAAACGGAGAGTTGACCACCACTATTCCTGAGCCAATCCAGGCTGGACAGGGAACAGCAACGCAGGTTGATGAAGGGGAGGTTGTCGAAGAAGCTCCGGCAGAAGAGACAACAGATGAAGTGGTGGATGAAGAGCCTGCCGCAGAAGAAGAAGTGACAGAATAAGAGACAAACAAAAATAGCCCCGCAACACGGGGCTATTTTGCTATATGAGATTTTATTTTATTGAGCAAGTCTTCCTCTACTTGGACAACGGTTTTCTTTGTGAAGCACAGTCGTACCTCCTCTCTTGTTCCTGACGCACTGAAGCCTCGAGTGAGGGCTATAGCGTCCATGGGCCTTTCTGTACGGACAATGGCACAAATGTTTCTGTCAGCCATCTCGTAGATCAGGACAACTACCTTAGCGTCCGGTGAGGAGGCAATAAGCTCATCAATAACATCTGTGAGACCATCTTCACTCGCTCCTGCGTGAAGAAAGTCTTGCTGGGAAAGGAGTGTCCAGACAATCTTAGCTTTCTCGTCAACTTTAAGTCTTGCTAGCGCACGTCCCCATAGGCGCAGTGTTGGGATGGAGCGCGTGCGGTATAGGCGTCCAACGATCTCATCACGCTTAGCTCCTTTGGCAATCAGCTTACTGGCTGTTTGAAGTGTCTTGGGAGTGACCCCTTTAGTTTTGAAAGATTTTGTTTTTGCGATCATGCCGGTCAAAAAAGCTGTTGCAACCTCGTCGTCAATCAGGCCTGGCTCGATTGATTCGATGAGGTCATGACACACTTCACCACAGGCACTAGCAGTCAGGTCCACCAAATTGATTTGACCGTAGTGCTCATTGTCAGGGGAGTGGTCGATATTGATAACAGGTGTGCGGTAGAAGAAGTCTGCGTTGTCCGAGTAAAGCTGCGCACAGGATTCATAGTCTGGAGATCCAATGCAGATGATTAGATCAAAGCGGTATCCACTGGCGCTGGTGCGAACATCATTCTTATCCCAGAAACCTTTTTTTGGAGAGAGGTAGACAAAGAGCTTGTCGTCTTTGTGCTCGTAGGTGAGCTCATCAACTTTCGTTTTGCTGGCGTCTAGCTCAATGACAAATTGACGAAGGTTTTCTAACTTGGGCTGAACCTCCTCATGGCCATCAAGAAAATGTAGGTTTTGTGGAGCTGCACCATCTGCTGCCACGATCACTGGATTCTTCTCAAGCTTCTTTAAAACTCGAGACAATCCAATTGCTGAGGCATACGCATCTGCACCTCCCGCTGATGGAACACAAATAAGCGGGCGAGAGCTCCGCTTAATGGCTTCTAGTAGCTGTTGTGACTCTTTAAGGGCCATGTTTTGGGTTGCTAATCGTGTAAGTTTTAAATGTGTTACTTACCGACAACAAGCAGGGGTAAGGGGCTAAACTACAAGGAATTCGACATATCGTCAAGGGCTAACTTATCAACAAAAAAGACCCACCTTCGCTCCGTAAGAGCTAATAGTGGGTCAGCCGTTGATTGGTGGTTTGCGGGGCTAGTAGCCGCCGCCGTAGAAGATCTCCAGAGACCCTTTATTTGTTGGCGAGTAAATGCTGCTCACGAGTAGTTCGTCATACCCATCAGCATTTAGGTCAGGAGAGAATGAGGCGAAGTTGCCCAACTCGTCGAAGCTGGTTTGTCCGCGGATGATCAGGTCAGCATTTCCTACACTGATGCTTCCGGTAGGCAGTGGTCCATAGAACAGGTAGCAGGAACCTGCGTTTGTATCGACCCAGTCGCTTGAAGTCGATCCGATGAGCAGATCGCTGAAGCCGTCGCTGTTGAGGTCACCATGAATTCCGAAGTGATCAGATCCAATGTTGCCTCCACTTGTTTCGCCTGTCAGCTGAGTGACTGAAGCTGCTGCCACACCTTGAGTTCCACCTGTGACAGTGGAACCAGATATGAGGTAGATTCCGGCACTTGATGTACCTACTCCAATTTCGCTGAGTAGGTCTCCGTCTGTGTCACCAGCATTGAAGACCGTCATTCCAAGAGCATTTCCCGAAGCGGCTCCAATGAACTTGGCGAAGGTTGCCGTTTCCACGCTTTGTACACCATCTGTCAGAGAGCTACTCAAGATCAGGTATACCGCTCCAGCGTTGCTTGCTGATTCGTCGTTACCAGGAGCTCCAAGGAGGAGGTCTTGCAGACCATCTCCGTCGATGTCTTCCATGACTGAGATCGACTGGCCCAAGGCGTCGGACGCAGCCTCGCCGATGTAGGTCGCGTAGGCGATCGTGCTTGCGGCTTGTTCACCAGGAACAAGGTCAGATGAGAGGATCAGGAACACAGCACCTGCGTCTGTGAATGTGGTGTCGTTTTCACCTGCACCAATGAGAAGCTCTCCCAATCCATCACTATTCAAGTCTGGTGCGACGGCGATTCCGAAATCCGTCAATCCATTGACTGTGATGGTGTAAGTGGCGACGTCGTCTATCCCGTACTCTCCCGGAGAAAGACTCGCACCTTCGACGATGTGCACAGAGCCCACTCCACGTGCTTCGATGATCAGGTCACTCACACCGTTTCCGGTTACGTCTTGAGAACAGGCCAGACCTGTTCCAAGAAGCGCTGAGCCTGGTGGGCCATCGATGGTTATGTCTGCGTTTGCAGCAGTGACTCCACTTGTGATTGGACCCAGGAACACGTAGACAGCTCCACTGAATGCGTCTGGAATGTCAGTTTTTGGAGCAGTGACTACAAGATCAAACGTACCATCACCGTTGAAGTCAGCGGTGCATGAAGCAGTGCTGAACTCATCAGCGAAAGCATTCCCTGTGAACACAAGGTCTGCGTCCGTGATCGCAATTTCCCCGCTCGGATCGCATCCATTGGATGTTCCATCGCAGTCGTTGTCGAGCCAGTCGTTGCAGATCTCGGTTCCCAGAGGGTTCACGTCTACGAGTGTATCCTCACAATCCCCAGTGTTCCCGACGTAGCCCTCAGGGGGAGAGCAGTCGAGGAGAACCTGGTCCTCATCGCCATAGCCGTCACCGTCCTCGTCGCGGTACCAGTTAGTGTCCACAGCGTCGGTATCCACCTCTCCGTCGCAATCGTTGTCGATTCCGTCGTTGCATGCTTCGCTTGCATCAGGATGAATGTCCAGGTCTGCGTCGTCGCAATCCATGTCGTTGAGCACGTAGCCTTCAACTTCCACTTCGCACGAGTAGAACCGGACACCAGGATCGCCGAAGCTATCCATGTCCACGTCTGCAAACCAGAGTTGTGAGCCATCGGCGTCGTCGACTAGTCCATTGCAGTCCTGGTCGATCTCGTCGTCGCAAACTTCGATGCCATCTGGGTTGATCGTGTTGTCGGTGTCATCGCAGTCCAGAGTGTTGACGACGTAGCCTTCAGGCTGCATGCAGATCATCTGCGAGACCTCGGGGTTGCCGTAGGTATCGTGATCCGCGTCCAGGTACCAGGTGAGGATGTTCTCCTCATCGGTCTGTCCGTCGCAGTCGTCGTCTACCTCATTGCAGGACTCGATCCCAGCGGGATTCACAAGCTCTTCGGTGTCATCGCAGTCACCACCCTCTGGCACGTAGCCCTCAGGCTGGCTGCAATGGTACTCGATTTCTCCGGCACCGTAGGTGTCGCGGTCGACGTCCTGGAACCAACCTCTGGCGTCCAGGATGCTGTTGTCGCCGTCGTTGCAGTCGGTGCCAGCGCAGTACTCGCCGCTTCGCATGAAGCCATCGCCATCGCGATCGCATACGGTTACCCGCAATGCTTCATCAACGAACGGAGAGATCTTGTCACATCCGCTCGTCAGTCCCATCAGGACGATCAGGATCGCCATCAGTGTCTGCTTCATGGTTTTGTCCCTCCAATAAGAGTGTTGTGGCCGCAGAATTCAAATCATGGAAGTAATCTGAAGTCTGAGGCCACTTTGAAAAGAACTAGAAGAGTATCTTTCAATAAAAACGGGGGTACGTCAACCCCCACACCCACATCTTACCCCAGCCATTTCCAGTTGCAAAACGACAGGTTTTTCCCTAAACTAGGTTCATCTATGGAAAAACCTGACATGCCAAAGGCCTACGAGGCCAAAGACTACGAAGACGCTATCTATGCTTCCTGGGAGCAAAGCGGCTTTTTTAACCCAGACACCCAAGATGGTGACCCCTACGTCATCATGATGCCACCACCCAATGTCACGGGGATTCTACATTTGGGTCATGCTCTTGAAAATACGCTCATGGACACCATGGCGCGTTTTCAGCGACTTCGCGGAAAGAGTGTTTTGCTTGTTCCTGGAACAGATCATGCTGCTATTGCCACACAGGCAAAGGTTGAGAAGATGTTAATTGATGAGGGTCATGAGAATCCACGTGAAGAGTTTGGGCGAGATGGACTTGTCGAAAAAATAAGAGTTTTTGCAGATGAGTCCATGGCGACCATCCTTGGTCAGATCCGAAAGATGGGAACGAGCTGTGATTGGTCACGTCTGGCATACACTTTTGATGAGCCTCGTAACAAGGCCGTGAATGAGTTGTTTACGCGCATGTATAACGACGGTTTGATCTATAGGGGGTACAGAGTTGTGAATTGGTCTGTGAAAGGACAGTCAACGCAGTCTGATGACGAAATCGAACATGTTGAGCGAGAGGCTAAGCTTTATACTTTCAAATACAGCAAGGACTTTCCCATTACTATCGCGACGACAAGACCGGAAACAAAACTTGGTGATACAGCTGTCGCCGTTCATCCAACTGATGAGCGCTATAAGTCTTTCATTGGTCAAACATTTACGGTTGATGTTGGGGCTAAAAATCCTCTTGAGATAAAAATAATTGCAGACGAAGAAGTTGATCCTGCGTTTGGAACAGGGGCCTTAGGGGTTACTCCTGCACATAGTCAGATAGACTTTTTGATGTACGAGAAACAAAAAGCTCAGGGAAATCCGATCGAGATCATTCCTGTTATTGGAAAGGACGGGAACATGACAGAAGAGGCAGGTTCCTATGCGGGGATGAGTGTAGAGGACGCTCGAGCAAAGTTTGTTGAATGGCTTTCAAGTGAAGGTTTGTTGGAGAAAGAAGAAGAGATCATGCAGAACGTTGGGACTTCTGACAGGTATGGGGATGTGATTGAGGCACTTCCAATGACGCAGTGGTGGCTGGACATGAATAAAGAGATCCCAGGGCGGGGCAAGAGCCTCCGTCTGCTCATGCGTGAGGCTGTCACAACTGGATTGAATGGTGACCAGTCACAGAAAGTAACAATTACTCCAGACAGATTTACAAAGTTGTATCTTGATAGAGTGGACTCACTGAGAGACTGGTGTCTCTCACGCCAGATTTGGTGGGGTCATCAAATTCCCGTCTGGTACAAAGGTGACGAGGTATTTGTGGGAACGGAAGCTCCGGAAGGTGATGGCTGGCAGCGTGATCCAGATACACTAGACACGTGGTTTAGTTCTGGTTCATGGACATTTTCAACACTGGGGTGGCCAGACAAGACAAAGGATCTTGAGAAGTTTCACCCAACAGCTTGGATGCAGATGGGATATGAGATTCTTTATCTCTGGCTCATGCGGATGATTTTGATGAGCACTTACTCACAAGAAGAGATTCCATTTAAGGATGCTTATATCCATGGAATGCTTCGAGACAAAGATGGAAAGAAGTTTTCCAAATCTGCTGGAAACGGTATTGACCCAATAGATGTCATTCAGGAGGTTGGAGCAGATGCCTTGCGCATCAGTTTGCTTTTGGGAATTTCTCCTGGCAACGACTCAAGGTTTTATCCAGAAAAACTTGAGGGTGGACGTAATTTTGTGAACAAGCTCTGGAACATCTCTAGATTTGTGTTGGGGCAGGTTGAAGTGGTGGGGCATGTAGCTGAAACAGATTTGTCTCCACAGACCCTTGCGGACCGATGGATTCTTTCTCGATTCCACACACTTCAAAGTGAGGTGACAGATCACCTTGAGGCTTTTGAGTTCTCGCAAGCAGGGGAGAAGTTGCGGAATTTTACATGGGGTGAATTCGCGGACTGGTACCTGGAGATTGCGAAAGTCCAGGATGGAAAATCCACACAGGACATCCTTCTGTATATTCTAGAGCGCCTGCTTACCTACTGGCATCCGTTTATGCCGTTTGTAACAGAACAGATCTGGAAGCAGATTGATCCAGAGACAATGCTTATGATTCATGAGTGGCCCATGGCAGCACAGGATCATCTCGATAAGGAAGCAGAAGCAGAGTTTGAAAAAACACAGGAGATTATTGCCGCTATCCGCAACTTGCGAAGCGAATACAATGTTGCCCCTAAGACCCTAGTAAACGTCGTATTGACTGGTGTAGAGAGCCTTGATAGCCAGCGGGATGTGATGTGTGGGCTTGGACGCGTACAGACGCTTACGTTTGGATCAAAGCCGGAGGGGGAGATTGCCACGGCCGTGGTTGGTGTAATTCAGGTTCATGTTTCACTTGAAGGTCTCGTTGATAAGAAAGTAGAGGCAGTGCGTCTTACCAGAGAGCGAGACATGACAGCTGCTTATTGCACTTCTCTTACTGAGAAACTTGCTAATGACACATTCACTTCAAAAGCTCCAGAGAAAATCGTAAACACAATGAAACAAAATCTTGATGAGGCAAAGGCTAAACTTACCCTTCTTGAGGATCAACTAAACGCTCTTTAATATGACCGATTTTACTTTTATTATCCCGTCACACACTCAGCTCCTAGCGGCTGCTAGTATATTGGTGGGGGCATGGCTCGTCTCAGTTATTATCATGATGGTCTTTAAGAGATCTAAGTTCCTTACTTCACGAACAAAGACCACTTTTGACGATACGCTCATTAAGCTCATTGGCAGACCAGTACATTTCGGATTTCAACTCGTTGGAATTGTTCTTGCCCTTCACTATCTATTTCCGAATATGACCTATCAGGGGTTCGGATTTAGTGAATCGATTCCGATACTTCTAATCATGTGGGGGGCTTATACCTTAGATCGAGTTATCCGAGGGGTTGTTAAATGGCACGAAAATGAAGCGCGTAATGATGGTCCTGGTGGATTGGAACATGAGTCGTTTGGGTTTTTAAATACGATTGTAACCATGTTGATTTGGGGGGTGGCCTTAGCATTTATTCTCAATCAAGTCGGTGTTGATATCAGTGCTTTAATAGCTGGACTTGGGATTGCAGGTATTGCTGTGGCTCTGGCTCTTCAAAATACTCTTTCTGGATTATTTTCTGCAGTTGGTCTAGCGATGGATAAGCCAGTGCGTCCAGGGGATTTCATTCAGCTTGAAGGTGGCACGGAGGGATTCGTTCAGGACATTTCAATGCGATCTACGCGCATCAAGACGTTTCAGAATACACTGGTGATTATTCCAAACAAGAGATTGGCTGATATGGTGATCACCAATACCTTCATGCCTGGTGCCGGGTTTTCTTTAAAGGTAACGGTTGGCGTTAGTTACGACGCTGATCTTGAAAGTGCAGAACGGATCGCTATGGTGGTTGCAAATGAAGTTTTACAGAAACTTGATGCAACCGGTGCTACAGACCCATTCGTCCGTTTTGGTGGATTTGACGATTCGTCCATTGAGATGAAAGTATTCATGCCAGTGGGACAGTATCTTGATCAATTTGTCGTGAAACATGAATTTATTAAGGCTTTAAAGGTTGCTTTTGAAAAAGAAAAGATCGTTATTCCTTACCCACAGATGTCAGTACACTTAGAAAAATAAGTATGTATACGATTCAGAAAGCAAAACAACAGGTTCTTCGAGAGCTTAAGCAGGCTGGGCCAAAAGGCTTTTCGCCGTCCTTAGAAGAACTAGAGACGCCACCAGATTCACTTCTTGGTGATTTGGCGTATCCGTGTTTTGGGCTTTCAAAAAAAATGAAACGTAATCCCAATGAGATAGCTACGGAGATTGCCGCAAAGATTGGACCAAAGGAATTTATAAAGAGCGTAAAGGCGGTTGGGCCCTATGTGAATGTTTTCTTGGACTCAAAGGCCTTTGGGGAAGCTGTATTTGAAGAGATTAAAACGCGGGGAGAAGAGTATGGTTACAGTAAGGTGGGAAATGAAAAGCGGGTAATGGTTGAATTTGCCAATTTGAACACTCATAAAGATGTTCACATCGGGCATCTTCGTAACTTATTTGTTGGTCAGACGATTGTAAATCTTTTAAATGCGTCGGGTTACGATGTTATTCCGGTGGCCTATATCAATGATCTTGGGACCCATGTAGCGCAGTCTATATGGGCCATGCAAACGTTCCATAAGGGGGAGGATCTCCCTGAGGGCGAACAGAGAATTCATTTTTTACGAGATGTCTATGTCGAAGGGAACAAGGCCCTAAAAGAAGATGAGAGTCTTAAGACTCAGGTGTCACAAATTTTCCAAACACTCGAGGCACAGAAAAAGTCTGATGAACTTACTCTTTGGAAGACAACAAGAAAATGGTCTATTCAATATCTAACCCAGGTGTACGACGAGCTAGAGCTCACACTTGACCACTGGTATTTTGAGAGTGAGGTGATTGGAAAAACTAAAAAGATTATCGACAAACTGATTGAAGATGGGCTTGTGGTCCAGTCAGAAGGTGCGTGGATTGTGGATTTGCAAGATGTAGATCTTGGAGTAAATCTTTTAATTAAATCGGATGGCACACTTCTGTACAACGCAAAAGATCTTGGGCTCGCCTATAAGAAGGAGGATGATTATCACCCTGCACGTTCTGTCTATGTGGTAGACGAAAGGCAGTCCCATGCCTTAGGGCAGTTATTTGAAACCTTGAGAAGAATGGGATTCAAGCGGGAGATGGAACACTTATCTTATGAGTTCGTTACGCTCTCAGATGGGGCCATGGGGTCGAGAAAAGGGAACGTGATTCGGTATGAAACCGTTCGTGATCAACTGCTTGAGTCTGCTCGTATGGAGACTCAAAGTCGCCATGGGGACTGGAAGGAAAAACAGATTAATGCCACAACTCAGGCTGTGGCATTTGGAGCTATGCGTTTTGGAATGCTCAAGCAAGATATCGCAAAAAAGATCGTATTTGATTTTGACGAAGTCCTTTCTTTTGAGGGGTATACAGGTCCATATCTGCTTTATACGTATGCTCGTATCCAGAGTCTTCTTGCAAAAGCCGGTAAGATTAAGCCTGTTTACAGCGCCGCAACTCTTACACAGTCGCATAGCCATACTCTGCTTGTAACCCTGGCCCGTTATCCCGAGATAATTTTTCAGGCGACAGGAAAGATGCAGCCTTCGATTTTGGCTCAGTATCTCTTTGATCTTTCAAAGCAATTTTCTGAGTTTTATGCGAATGTCCCTGTGTTAACAGCAAAAGATGAGTCTCTTGGAGAGCGATTAACCTTGATCACATCTGTTGCTCAAGTGCTTAAGGGGGGTCTGGGTATCCTGGGGATGCATACCATTGATGAGATGTAGAACCTCCGATAAGATCCAGGTGAAGATAAACTAATATGTTCAAAGATAAAAAAGCAAGCCCTATGCCAAATGCAGCCGCGGGCGAGACTATCATCGCTCAGGGGGTTAAAGTTGAGGGGGATTTTCATTCAAACGGGGACGTCGTTATTGATGGCGAAGTCTCTGGATCAGTAGAAACAGCAAAATCACTTCGGATTGGTGAGACGGCTCGAATAAAAGCAGATGTGCATGCACAGAATGCTGTTATCTCTGGGTTGGTTGAAGGTAATCTTGTAGTGGATCAGATGCTCGAACTCCTCTCGACATCAAAGGTGGACGGAGATATCACTACTGGAAGAATTTCTGTGGCAGCCGGAGCGCAGATTAATGGCAAGCTCTCAATGGGTGCTGTATCAGAACCTGAAGAGGATGAAGCGTCTGAAGAGGAATAGAATGTACTGTTATCTCTACGATGAATACATCCAAGGGAACAAACGATACGAAAGAGACCTCCTGAATATTGAGAATCGTTTGACGGACCTTGGGCTTGCTGGGAAGATTTCGCGGCTTGCTTTATTTAGAAATGCTGAAGAGATGATTCGTGACGAGATAGAGAGGGGAGTTTCAACGGTTGTTGTATTAGGAAATGATGAGACGGTTCGTAAGGTGATTGATGTGGTGGCTGATGCCCCGGATGTGGCCCTTGGGATTATTCCCATTGGTCCAAAAAATGAATTAGCACGCATGATGGGAATCCCTGAGGGGATAGCTGCTTGCGATGTGTTGAGTGCTCGTAGAATTGAAACGATTGATATTGGAATCGTAAATGGCCGACGTTTTGTGACAGGGCTCACTATGCCTGAGTTTCACGCTGAGCTTACTTGTGAGGGAAAGTACCGAATTTTTCCTACTGCAAGAAAGGCGGCGCTTGAGATTCGGAATCTTGCTGAGGTGACCGATCCTCGTGACGGACAATTTGAAGCGATTATCAGGGCGGAGGTAAAAATTGGTTGGGGGGTCTTTGGCCGCACACAAATGAAAGAGACGATATTACCAATGAGTTCGCTTGCCATTAGATCAGACAAACCAATCTCGTTGTTTGTTGATGGTGAGGAGATGACGTCAACTCGGTTTGATATCGGTATTGAGCCAATGATGCTAAAGGTGATTACAGGTAAGAGTAGGGTCTTTTAAGGGTTGAACATTTTGCATCGATCAGTTATGATCGGCGCGGTATGCACGAGTGGTGGAATGGTAGACACGCCAGCTTGAGGGGCTGGTGCCTGTTATGGGCGTGGAGGTTCGAGTCCTCTCTCGTGCACCAGAAAAAGACTTCAGCTAATGCTGAGGCCTTTTTCTTTTTCAGAATGGGGGCTACTATAGATTTATATGAAACTTCTTTCTATTACAGCAATATTTGCCGGAGCTCAGCGTGTTGTCCGACGCTTTCCATTAGCCATGCTGGCATGTTTGGCCGGTACCGTTATTGGGATTACACTCATTCACGTTGATGATCCTGAGCCATACGTAAATTTCATGTTAACACTTACGTTTGCAGCTCCATTGTTTGTCGGGGCAATCTTGTTTGCGGAGATAAAGAAACTTTCACAAAAATATTACTGGGGAATGCATGGAGCAATCCTTGCTTTCTTGGTTGGTTACTATCTCCTCCTTCCTGATCCAGGTGTTGGTGTGAGTGAACTGTATGTTCGTCATGTCATGTGGGTGATTGGATTTGTGCTTGTTGTTACGTTTATTCCTTTTGTGTATCAAAAAGGTGCAACGGCCATACATCGTTTCTGGCAGTACAACCGTGGTCTAATTTTTACTGTTGCATTGACTGGTGTTTGGGCTGGGGCACTTATGGCCGGTATTTCCATTGCCTTAGGTTCAATTGATTTCTTGTTTGATATCACTATTGACTCAGATCGTTATGCTGAGATTTGGGTGGTGCTTGTTGGGATGTTTTCTTCTTTGTTTTTCTTACATCGACTTCCAGAGAATCCACATGCTCTTGATTCAAAGAAACCATACCCTAAAGAGGTTCGACTTTTCTCTCAGTTTGTACTTGTTCCACTCGTTACGATGTACTTCCTGATTTTATACGCGTATACAGCTCGGATTTTGATTTCGACATCTTGGCCAGAGGGGCAGCTTGCATGGATGATCCTTGGGTTCTCGTTCTTGGGCGTGCTCACATATTTAGCCCTCTATCCACTTCGAGAGAAGACTGACTGGGTCCGTCACTTCGGGACTGGTTTATTCGTAGCGATGATCCCGCAGACCGGAATGCTCTTCTTGGCGCTATCGTTTAGGCTCCGTGATTATGGTTTTACTGAGAATCGTTACTTTGTCCTAGTGTTTGGATTTTGGCTTATGGGCATGGCGATTTACTATCTTGTTTCCAGAGTAAAAGATATTCGTGTTATACCAATTACGGTTTTCCTCATCGCGGTAGTTGCATCTGTTGGGCCATGGGGAGCTTTCTATGTGGCAGAGCGGTCGCAAATCAATCGCCTTGAGGGAATCCTTGTCAGCAATGGTATGTTGCAGGATGGTCTATTTGTAGAAGCAAGTTCAGAACTTACTAATGAGGATGAAGTTCAGATCAATGAAATCGTTCGATATCTTTCACAGAATCATGGTTTAGATGGAATTGAGTCGTGGTTTGGTGGAGAAGATTTAGATGCTATAGGAACGGAACCTTGGGAGCGAGCTGAGAGGGTTATTAATTTAAAGTTTGGTATTGAAACACGATATAATTACGAGAATCGGTACCTAGGTGAGGGTGAGAAGTCTATTGCGCTTTTTGTTGACTCGTCAAAAACATCTGTTACGAGTATAGATGGTTATGAGTACATGATTGATGTTGGACGAGACATGAGTGGGGTGAATGAGGAGTTTCAAATTGGAGATCAAACTTTTGGTCTTGATGTAACTGATGATGGGTGGGGACTTGAACTCACCAAAGAAGGTGAGCTAATTGCACTGATAGATCTAACTGATCTGATTACAAGAGGGCAGGATTTTCAGCGGACAGATGTTTCACGAGAGGATGCGTCAGTTGCATTTGAGACTGACAAAGTAAAAGCAATGTTCATAGTTGAGAGTCTCTTTGGTGAACTCATTGATGATAAACCAGAACTTCATACTCTCTTTGGCCGATTGTTACTCACTGTAAAATAAATAACCAAACAAAAAACACCCCCGCAACGCGGGGGTGTTTTTTGGTGGGCGTTGAGGGATTCGAACCCCCGACCTACTCGGTGTAAACGAGCCGCTCTAACCAACTGAGCTAAACGCCCCAAGCGTTGACTATGCTAACGGGAATTTCACACCTTGGCAAGAGGGGTGCTACAATATTCCTATATGTCTATATTTCTTCGTGTTCCATTGGGGCTTATTATCATGGTGATTGGTTTTTACATGGTAAGCAAAAGTGGTGTATTCATCACATGGTTTGGACGTATTCCGTTTGCCGAGAATAAGTTTGGCAGTGGCGGAACCTATTTATTCTATAAACTTCTCGGTGTTCTTTTTGTCTTCTTGGGCGCTGCCATAGCAACCAATGTGATTAATGCTTGGCTTAAAGATTTTGGATGTCTTTTGGCACATGTATCCGGGTGTTAACTTTTTACTTGCTGGACCACGAACTCTTTGATAGGCTCCTGATTATATGATGAACTTCTTTCAACCATCTTATTGGCTCACCATGCAGTCTCCAGAGGTTACAGGTGCTCTAGGGACCGTCGTATTTATTCTCTTCGTCCTTTGTTTGGTGCTTGGTATAGTCGGACGGATTGTGACTGATCGAAAGGAACAAGATAGATTTAAGCGTGAGATCGGAGGCAGAATTTCAACCCTTCTTATCTCAATGGGTTTTCTTGGACTTCTACTATTCTTTTTTAGCTTTGAGAGAGTTCAATTTTTTGGCGCTCGTTTCTGGTATCCTGCCTGGTTGATCATTGCTGGTGTGTGGGCGTATCACATTGTGAAATACATCCGAGTTGAGATCCCTGCCGTAAAGGAACGGATGGCAAGTCGTATCGCTGCTGGTGCTTATTTGCCAAAGTCAAAAAAGCGTCACAAGAAAAAGAAGCGTCGATAATTATGATAGATGCACGTCGACTGCTTGGTGATAGCGCGGAGGCCTTAGCTGCTCGCTATTTGGAAAAGAATGGATACCGTGTACTCGCTCGTCAATTTAAAAAAACATTCGGTGAGATCGACCTCATATGCCAAGATGGTGATGAGGTTGTTTTTATTGAAGTGAAATCTCGATCGAGTAGTGAGTATGGATATCCTGAGCAGGCGGTCACTCCAGTGAAGATAGGTCATATTTTAAAAGTTGGAGAGTCCTATTTAAATAAGCATCATTTACAGGACTCCCCATGGCGTATTGATGTGGTTGCCATTGAATATCATACAGAGCCACCAACAATTACCCACATTCAAGCCATTGACATTCCAGAGCAATATTGGTAGTTTGGAGGCGCTGAAGGCCTGTCGATATGACGGGTCTCTTTGTTAGATAGATATAAAAAACGCAATCATAGTAATAATAATCAGAATGTATGGCCTCACCAATTGAACAAGCCATTCGTCAAATTTGTGAAGAAAAGGGTTTGGCGTACGAGTCTGTTATCGACGCGATTCAGTCTGCTCTTGCAGCGGCGTATCGAAAAGATTTCGGCGATAAAAATCAGAACATTGAAGTCGAGTTTGATCCCGCGACGGCAGAGAACAAGATTTTTGATGTAAAGACTGTTGTGGAGGATATGGATCTTGAGGAGCTTGATCGTCTTGATGAAGAGAGAAAAGTTCGTTTAGAGACTTTGGTCAATCAGGTTAAAGAGGCACGTCTTCGAGGAGAATCTGTTCCAGCCATTAGTATTGAAGATGACATGGGTCAGCGTTTCAATCCAAAGACGGAAATCATGCTTTCTGAGGCCATGGTACTTAAGATGACTTCAAAGTTGGGTGATATTCTTCGAACTGAACTTCCAGAACCAGGGGAGTTTGGTCGCATGGCAGCCATGACGGCAAAACAGGTTATTACTCAGAAGCTTCGAGAAGCAGAGCGTGAGGTTGTATTCGCTGAATTCAAGGAGCATGAGGGACAGATTCTTAACGGAACAGTTCAGCGTCGTGAGGGCCGCATTGTGCTTGTGGATATGGGACGGACAACTGGAGTGATGCGTCCTGAAGATCAGAATCCAAATGAGCGTTACAATCCAGGAGATCGAATTAAAGTATTTGTACGAGAGGTTGGACTAACTACTAAAGGGCCTGAAATTCTGCTTTCTCGCACAACAGAGGAAATGGTTCGCAAACTTTTTGAGTTTGAAATTCCTGAGGTACAAGATGGATTGGTTGAGCTCAAGGGAATTGCTCGTGAGGCGGGTTCTCGTTCAAAGGTGGCTGTTTCTACAGATGACAGCAACATCGATCCTATTGGAGCTTGTATTGGACAACGTGGATCTCGCATTCAAACGATTATTAGTGAGCTTGGTGGTGAGAAGGTTGATATTGTTGAGTGGAGTGATAATGATGAGACGTTTATTGTTAACTCACTTTCACCAGCAAAGATTCTCTCCGTTGTTTTAAAAGAAGAGGACAAGTCAGCATTTGTAAAAGTTGATGAAGATCAGTTGTCACTGGCCATTGGTAAAGGGGGTCAGAATGTACGTCTTGCGGCCAGATTGACTGGCTGGAAGATTAATATTTCTGGTGAGGAGAAGGAGAGTGTGGAGGGAGAATCTGGTGAAGAAGGTGTGGTGGAAGAGGTGATAGATGAAACAACGGTAGAAAACGTGTCTGAGGTTGTGGCTGAAACTGTGGCAGAAGCCGGATCCACCGAGGAAGTTGTTGCAGAAGAAGAAAAAAAGGTTGAGGAAGTGACCGAGGTTATTGATGGGGAAAAAGAAGAAGCGGCTGCGACTGAGTCACAGGAGGAAACTGATGAAACAGTAGAATAAATATGGGAGAGTTTTTTCGAACCATTCTGATCGAACCAATCTTTAACCTGCTAATCTTCCTTTACGGAGTGATTCCAGGTGCAGATATTGGATTCGCTATTATTGCGCTTACGGTGCTTATCAAAGTCGCCTTATGGCCGTTGATGAGCAAGTCGCTGCGATCACAAAAGGCCCTTCAAACCCTTCAGCCAAAGATAGAAGACATGAAGAAGACCCACGGAGATGATCGTGAGGGTCTGGCAAAGGCCATGATGGAATTGTATGCAGAGGAGAAGGTGAATCCACTTTCATCCTGTTTACCAGTTTTGATTCAGTTGCCAATTCTTATTG
This sequence comes from Parcubacteria group bacterium, assembly GCA_013204395.1. Classification (GTDB taxonomy): domain Bacteria; phylum Patescibacteriota; class Patescibacteriia; order UBA9934; family GWF2-40-263; genus JABMNZ01. Next base: position 31,513 of record JABMNZ010000009.1, on the reverse strand, counting down.
CATTGTATCGGGTCTTGTTAGGAGGATTTGAGGCTGGAACGTTGGAAATGTTATATGTCTTTGTTCCAAACCCTGGTTTCATTAACCACATCTTCCTTGGGGCCATTGATTTATCACAGGTAAGTATTTATCTTGCTGTGCTTGCTGGGTATTTCCAGTTTATGCAGACACGCATGATGATTTCAAAAAGACCACCAAAGGAAGTGGCTGGTAAGGGTGAGGCAAAGGATGAGACCATGATGGCTTCCATGAATAAATCCATGCTCATGTTTATGCCAGTAATTACGGTTGTGATCGGGGCAACATTACCAGCTGGACTTACCTTGTATTGGGTGACCGTGAACATTGTGAGCATTTTGCAACAACAGTTTGTCTTTTCAAAGATGGATATTGATAAGAAGAAAGTTTTGGACGTCTAGGTTGTTTCATGACTTCATCAAGTAAAACAAGATAAATAGACCGCGCCATGCGGTCTATTTTGTTGTCCACAGGACAAGGAGGCAAAGGGTCGATAAGATGCTGGGGTATGAATGTGCCTACGGATTTGGAGCGAGCCATTGTGAGGACCTTGATTTGGTTTTCTTTGACAGATCACCCTGTAACCGCGCTGGAGGTTCATAAGTGGATGCTTGAACCTGAACACAAGTATGAGATGGGGCAGGTGATCAGGGCGCTTGATCATAGTGAATATCTACAACAGAAGATTCAAAAAGAACAAGGGATGTATGCTCTTAAAGGTCAGCTTCCAATCAAAAAAATGATCACTCATCGTCAAAGGAGATTTATTGACGCTGAGAGAAAATTCAAATCACTTCGTCGTTGGGCTCTTATTTTTCACTTGCTACCTGGGGTACGTGCGGTGGCGGCAGGTAATACGCTCGCTTGGTGGGGGACAAATGTTGAAAGTGATATCGATTTGTTTGTCGTGACAGAGCCGGGAGCCATCTGGTCTGGGAGATTTTGGTCGGTATTACCATTTGCCCTCTTGGGACGTCGTCCACACACAGGAAAATCTAATCCATTTTGTCTCAGTTTTTTTGTAACAACCAATGCGTTGCAGATGGAAGGGTTGTGCCTTGAAAGAGATCTGTACATGGCTTACTGGATAAAGTCTCTCGTCCCGGTGGTAGATAAAGACGGAAGTCTAGATAGGTTGCATCAAGAAAACAGGTGGGTGGAAACTTTTTTACCAAACGCTCCTGTTAGGCAGATCCATCACAGACATGTTCCAATGAATCTCCCTTCACCCATTTTTCAACCGAGAGTTCTTGAGCCGATTTTTAGATCAGTACAGCGCCGCCGTCTTCCCGTCGATCTAAGAGAGATGGCTAATAAAGATACGCGTGTGATCGTCAGTGACGATGTCTTGAAGTTTCATGTGAATGACAGGCGTGAACATTTTCGTGACAAATTTGAGGCGCTTGCAGAGCGACACTTATGAGAGATCGAATAGCCAACAACTTACTTCTCGCCGCCGTCTTTCTTTTACCATGGCAGACGCAGGTGATCTTTGATCGAGCCCTTGTGGGGGGAGAGCCATCCCAGTACGGCATTTTTGCCCTCTTTGTTACGGAGGCACTGATTATTACAGCATTGGTTTTGCGTGGTCGGCCACAGGTGCTACTTGAAACGGCACGTGTACATCAGGCGCTGTATTATTTTTTTGCCGCAGCGTTTCTTTCACTGGGATTCAGCGGAATAGACCAGGTGGGTTGGTTCCTGCTTCTTCATGTCATGACAGCTGGCGGTTTTTTTCTCATGATCACGGATCATCGTACAGATATGCGGAAACTTGTTTCAGCTTTCCTCTTAGGGCTTATCGTTCCTATTTCGATCGCGTGGGGGCAAGTTATTCAAGGTTCTTCTCCTGACTCAACCTTGCTTGGTATGGCGGCGAAGGAGGCAAAAAGAGCTGGGGTTGCCGTTGTGGAATCTGACGTTGGTCGCACACTACGTGGGTATGGCACATTCCCACACCCAAATATTTTCGGTGGATATCTTGCTGTAGGAACTGTGGCATTGGCTTGGTTTACGCGTTTTGCAACATCTCGTAGAGACTCAGTCTTGTTACTTGTTGGCGCGGCACTACTGGGATCTACACTTATCATTACCTTTTCTAGATCTGGCTGGTTTGGATTATTAGCAGGACTTTTTGTCCTGACGGGACTTATGTATTGGCACAAACGTCTTTTACCATCAAAGGCCATGCCGATCCTCTATCTTGGTTTAGCTTCGGTTCTCCTGTCGATTGTCATTTTCTGGCCACAGGTACTGGCACGTTTCACCCCAACGATTTCTGTTGAAGCAATCTCTATTGAGGAGAGGGTCGGTCAATACAGTGCTTGGGACGATGTGTTTTTAAGCGCTCCTGTGGTTGGTGTTGGGCCAGCGGCCTATACCTTTACTCTCCTTGGTCAAGATCCAGGACATCAGGTGTGGGCTTACCAACCTATTCACAATACCCCTTTGCTTATCCTTGCAGAGCTAGGTGTTATTGGGTTCTTCTTTTTTGTTGTGTGGATCTACCGAATAGATGTTATGGCCCATAGGGCATGGAAAACACCTGGTGGCATGCTTGCCTTATCATTGGGTACCACCGTTCTTTTTATCGCTTTATTTGATCATTATTTATGGACACTTTGGCCAGGGCTGGCCTTGGGGGCGTTTAGCTTCGGGTGTATCCTAAGATGGAGTAATGAATAATATTATGAATTTAGATTTACGAGGACCAGACAGAAAACCGTTCATGCCCGTACCAAAAGATTATCTTGGCCCAAGGTCGCGAGAGAGGCGTCAGCAGCATTCAAAGATGACAGATGAGGCATGGAAAGAAAGAATTGTTGCCGATGCAATACTTAATGTTGAAGCACATGAGGGGTATGTGTTTAATGCAAAGATTCAAAAAGAACTCGCATCGATTCCTCCAGAGGGGGTAGCGAAAGCTAGGAAAGAGAACGCCCCACCCCCACCAATTATGGAGCGAGGTGCAATGGCGCAACCGGATCAGATTTTTTCCAATGGGATTAAGTGGAACCTTGGGAAGTTATTGGCTGAAGGGTATCAGGGGAAAGTTTTTGAAATTTCTCATGAAGGAAAAGAAGAGAAAAAACGAATTGTAAAAATCCTGATTGCTGATACGGAGAATGAAAAAAAGAATCTATGGAATGAAGTTGGAGCTGCGATGGCAAGTGGAGATTTTGTGGGTACAGAAGTTGTGACAGAAAAGAATAGTGTGTGGGCAGCTGTTATTATGGAGCGTCATGAGGGGGTGGATGGAGAGGATTTGTATCTTCAGATTGATAGAAATAATCCACCAGTGCACGACACCAAGATGACCTACAAGTTTTCAATGGCTCTTAGGGGCATGGTTCATCAACTTCGTCGTATGCACGGTGCTGGGTGGGTGCACCGCGACGTAAAATCAGGAAATACGCTTTTCAACCTAAAAGACGGTGAGGAGTCATTAACACGTCTCATTGATATGGGGATTGCTGAGCGTATAGGAAATGTTCGTATTCAAAGAGGAACGACCAAGATAGGGACTCCGCTGTATGTCCCTACGGAAGCCTGGGTTGGAAGAGATGTGGATCTCAGAATGCGAGATTATTGGGGGGCGATGGTGGCGGTGGGAGAGGTGTTAGGATTTCTTAAACGAAATCAAATTACAGGTGGTGTGCTGCCGATGATAGAAGCTATTGGAGAAGGACGATTCTTCAACACACCAAACTTAAATGACCCAGCGGAAGCTTCCTCCTATTTCGATGGACGGGGTATTGACGGTGCGCACAGAGAATTCATTCAGTGGATTTATGACTTTTTGCAACCACAGACACCAGCTGTCGAGCGCGTGAAACGTTGGCGTGAGATGGGGATAACACAGACCCTTACCAAGCAGGTGAAAATGGAAGAGGGAACAACCAAAGAAATGACTGGGGATTTTCTTAATGATGACAAGTTTGTCAGAGAGCTTGAGGGGCATATTCGTGGCATGGCAAAGCAGGTTGGTCTTGAGGTCCCTGAGGAAACATTGGCGCTATTACAGGAGTTTCCAGCTGCATCGTAAAGGAACTTGACACGTCTATACAATCGCCTACAATACTCGCGTTAGCACTCTTGAAGGGGGACTGCTAACGTGTTTTTTTCGATAAATTCTTTAATCAATTAATAACCTATCACTATGAAACTCATGCCAGTTGGTGATCACATTATTGTGAAAGCTGTGTCTAAGGAGGAAACATCCATAGCAGGAATCATTATTCCTGACACCGTGGATAAGGAGCGTTCAGAGCGTGGAGAGATCATTGCTGTCGGTCCAGGGCGAGAGCTTGATAACGGAACTGTATCGTCCATGGGGGTCAGTGTTGGGCAGATCGTGCTTTTTAAGAAATACGCTCCAGACGAGGTAAAGATAGGATCAGATGAATATCTTGTTATCCGTATGGATGACGTCTTGGCAGTAATCGAAAATTAATATGGCAAAACAAATTGCATTTCATGAAGATTCTCGGGCTGCGCTTAAGCGTGGTGTCGACAAGTTGGCTAATGCCGTGAAGGTCACTCTGGGGCCAAAAGGACGCAACGTCATTTTGGATAATGGATACGGAGCACCGACCGTTACAAAAGATGGTGTAACAGTGGCTAAAGAAATTGAACTAGAAGATAAGTTTGAAAATTTAGGAGCTGAGCTTGTAAAGGAAGTGGCGAGCAAGACAAACGATGTGGCTGGAGACGGAACGACCACAGCTACTGTTCTCGCTCAGTCTATGATCGCTGAGGGTTTACGTAATGTTACAGCTGGAACAAACCCACAGTCTTTACGACGCGGCATTGAAAAAGGTGTTGAGGTTCTTGTTGCTGAAATCGCGAAGATCGCTACCCCTATCAAGGGTGAGGAGATCGAAAAAGTTGCTGCGATTTCTGCCAATGATGCAGAGATAGGAAGCATGATCGCCAAGGCCATGGCAAAGGTTGGTGAAAATGGTGTGATTACCGTTGAGGAGAGCCAGTCGTTTGGTGTGGACGTGGATGTGGTTGAAGGTATGCAGTTTGAAAGGGGATATATTAGCCCGTACATGATCACCAATCCAGATCGTATGGAGGCCGAATATACTGATTGCTATATTCTTTTGACCGATCGAAAGATCAGTTCAATTCAAGACATTCTTCCTATAATGGAGAAGGTGGCCACAACTGGAAAAAAAGAACTCGTTATTATTTGTGAAGATGTTGATGGAGAGGCCTTGGCTACCCTTGTGGTGAACAAGCTTCGTGGAGCTTTCAGTACATTAGCTATCAAGACACCTGGATTTGGTGACCGACGTAAAGCTGTGCTTCAGGATATTGCTTCACTTACTGGTGGAAAGGTAATTTCTGAAGAAGTCGGTTTGAAGCTTGAGAGTGTTGACCTGTCAGATCTTGGTCAGGCTCGCAAAATTGTTTCAAATAAGGACAATACGACCATTGTTGAAGGACATGGTGATAAGAGTGCCATTGAAGAGCGAGTGAAACAATTACAGACACAGCTTGAGCAAAGCACCTCAGATTTCGATAAAGAAAAGATTATAGAGCGCATTGCAAAACTTTCTGGAGGAGTCGCTGTGATCAAGGTTGGGGCGGCAACAGAAACGGAAATGAAAGAAAAGAAGCATCGTATTGACGATGCTGTCGCTGCAACGAAGGCAGCGGTTGAAGAAGGAATTGTTCCAGGTGGTGGAGTAGCCTTGATCCGCGCTATGCGTGCTCTTGATACCATGCAATTAGTCGGTGACGAGCGCATTGGAATCGATATTCTTCGCCGAGCTCTCGAAGAGCCGCTTCGGATGATTGCTGAGAATGCTGGTAAGGATGGTTCTGTCGTTGCAGAGAAGGTCAGAATGTCAGAATCAGGATACGGTTATAATGCTCTTACTGATGTCTACGAAGATTTGACGGCAGCAGGAGTTATTGATCCAGCAAAGGTAACCCGATGTGCTCTGCAGAATGCTGCATCCATCGCGATCATGGTTATTACAACAGAAGTGGCTATTACTGATTTGCCAAAGGAAGAAAGTGCACCGTCTATGCCAGGAGGTATGGGGGGTATGGGAGGTGGAATGGGGATGATGTAAGGGGGAGGTGAGTTGAGTGTTGGACGCCCGGCGGAGCCGGGTCCGGCTCCGCCGGAAACTTGTGAGATCGGCTAAAACAGAGAGCCGACTAAAATTTGTCGCCGACGTCTTTCGTCGTGGTTAACTGTTTATGGTGTGTGGGGGGGGATGGAAGATTCAGGGTCCGTGAGGGCCCTGTTTTGTTTGCTGACAGGTGGCGATCTGCTACCATACCCTCATATGAATGATCACCTTCCACCACAGAGCGATCTTCCTGATGATCGCCTTATCGCCGCGATTGGTTACCTTGGGATTCTCTGTTTGATCCCACTTTTATTAAAGAAGGAATCAGCGTTTGCTCAGCACCATGGAAAACAGGGGCTTGTATTGCTCATTGCGTGGGTTGTTCTATGGATAGGAAATATTGTCCCAATTCTTGGTCAAATTGTTTTCTCCTTAGGTTCAATCGTTCTCGTTATCCTCATTATTCTTGGAATGGTAAATGCTATTGATGGAAAAATGTGGAACATGCCGATTTTAGGCAAGTATGCCAAGAATCTAAAATTGTAGTTATGAAAGAGCTTATTAATCAAATTCAAGCCCTCCAGGCAAAGATCACTGAAGCCTGGAGGTTACTTTGACCTCGATACCGTAAGGACGCAGGTTGAGGCTTTGGAAGTGGAGATGGGGGGAGAGGATTTTTGGTCTGATCAAGACACGGCTAAACGTGTGAGTAAGGAGGCGGCAGATTTACGATCGGAACTGGAAACGTGGGAAGCTATTCAGGCAAGCCTTGGTGACCTATTGGAATTGGCACAGCTTGAAGATGAGGAGCTCCAAGACGAGCTCACTCACAAGTTGGAGGGATTTGAGAAACAATTCTTAACCATGGAGTTTGCCACGCTGTTTAATGGGGACTATGACAAGGATCCCGCGATTCTGTCGATTCACGCTGGTTCTGGTGGAACAGAAGCGCAGGATTGGACTCAGATGTTGTTGCGCATGTTCCTGCGTTTTGCTGAGGGAAAAAATTGGGATGTGAAAATTCTCGATGAGTCTCGAGCTCAGGATGTGGGGCTCAAGAGTGTGACGGTTCGCATTGATGGGCGCTGGGCCTATGGATATTTTAAAAGTGAACATGGCGTGCATCGTCTTGTGCGCATATCACCATTTGATGCAGAGAAGATGCGACACACGACATTCGCTCTTGTAGAGGTGATTCCAGAAATTGCCGACGTGGAGGAAGTCGAGATTGATCCAAAGGATTTACGCATTGATACATTCTTATCTTCTGGTAAAGGAGGGCAAAGCGTGAATACCACGTACAGTGCGGTCCGCATCGTTCATCTTCCAACCAAAATTTCTGTTTCTTGTCAGAACGAAAGATCGCAGCAACAGAACAAGGAGACGGCCATGAAGATCCTCAAATCAAAGCTTCACAAGATTCAACTTGATAATCTGGCACAACAGAAGCAAGATCTAAGAGGTGATTATCAAAGTGCTGAATGGGGCAATCAAATTCGGTCATATGTACTCCATCCTTATAAGATGGTTAAGGATCATCGGTCGAATTTTGAAGTGTCAGATGCTATTGGTGTGTTAGATGGCGCGTTAGAACCATTTATGGAGGCCTATCTAAGGCAAAGACTCGAAGACTCAGACAGGTTTGAGGAGGCTAATCAAGAGTAGGGTTTTGGTGTGAAGCGAACCGATCACTGGGACGAACTTGTGAGATCGGGCGCATATTTCCGACTCAAAGTTGTCTCAGCGCTCGTTCGCTCTGATGGTTGGGTGGCGGGGGGATGGAGTATCATTTAATACCTGTTGGGATTTTAGGACGTAATAAAAAGTTATGCCAAAATACAAGACAGCTTTAGTGACAGGAGGGGCCGGGTTTATTGGCTCTCATATCGTTGATGCGCTTATTAGGCGTCGCATTAAGGTGTATGTGGTGGATGATCTATCTACTGGGGTAAAGAAAAATATCAATCCTAATGCGCATTTTACAAAGATGTCCATTTTGAGTCCGCTATTTCCAAAGTTACTTAAGAAGATAAATCCAGATATTGTTTTTCATCTCGCCGCTCAGGTTAATTTACGCCAAAGCGTCGTGGATCCCCCGGGAGATGCTCGGATTAATGTCATGGGGAGCATTACGATCGCTCATGAATGTGGAAAACTTGGGACGAAGAAGATTGTGTATACGTCCACTGGTGGTCCGATGTATCCAGAGGGTGCCAGGATTCCATATTCAGAAAAGACCCCACCAGCACCGATTTCCCCCTACGGAATTTCAAAGCGAAGTGCAGAGATGTATTTTAACTATGCCTATCATGTCCATGGGATGCCCTACGTAGCTCTTCGTTACGCAAACGTCTATGGACCTCGTCAGAATGCTGAGGGGGAGGCTGGGGTAATTTCAATTTTCGCTGAAAGAATGCTCAAGGGGCAGCCAACAATGATCACCGGTACGGGAAAGCAGACACGGGATTTTGTGTATGTTGGGGATGTGGTCAGGGCAAATATGGCGGCCATGAATAGAAATGTTGTCGGAGAGTTTAATATTGGTACGTCACGAGAAACAAGCGTGAACACACTTTTCAAGAAGATGGCTAAGATTATTGGTTATCAACTTCCAGAGCGTCACGTTGCAGCTGCGCCAGGGGAGGTGATGCGCTCAGCACTCAGTTATAAAAAAGCAATGAAGTTTCTTGGGTGGGAACCAAAGGTGAAGTTTGATGATGGGTTGAAAAAGACGATTAAGTGGTATGAGAGGGGGTAGGTGAGTTGAGTGGTGGGTGAGTTGAGTATTGGACGAACAGCCGTCGGGACTAAATTTGAGATCGGCTGAACAGGGGGCCGACTAAAATTTGTCGCCAACGTCTTTCGTCGTGGTCAACTGGTGTGATGGGAGGGGAAAAGAGAGAGATGAGTTTACCGTGAGGGGGGAGAAAAAATGGCACGCATCTTCAATAGGTGTTCAAGATGCGCGACAACGTTGAAATGAAAAAGATATATGATTACTGAAAAAGACATTGAAGAAGCGGTTAACGTCCTTCGTGGTGGGGGTGTGGTTGTTTTCCCTACGGAGACGGCTTATGGACTCGCGGCTGATGCGACAAATACTGAGGCGGTAGAAAAGGTTAGGGATATAAAGGGACGTGAGCAGACCAAGGCTTTTCCAGTGATTGCGGCTGATATGGAGATGATCGAGGCTATTGCGGGTGTACCTGGCGGTTTGGCTGGACTTGCTCAGGTCCATTGGCCCGGGGCATTGACCATGATCCTCCCCGTAATCGGAGAAGAGCTATCTATGGGGGTTGTTCGTGATGGTACGGTTGCGGTTCGGATATCATCCAATGCAGTTTCTCAGGCGCTTTCCAAGGGCTTGGGAGCTCCCATTGTATCGACGAGCGCCAACAGAAGCGGGGCGGGTGTCTGTTATTCCATTGCTTGCGTGAAAGAGCAGCTTGGTGATGAGCCAGATTTGTATCTTGATGCAGGGGAGCTTACACCAGAGCCACCCTCGACGATTGTGACGGTGGATGATTATGGGTATCCAGAGGTGATTCGTCAGGGATCCATTGAGATCTAGATTATGTTACCAAAGGCTAAAAAATCTTATTCACAGAACTGGTTGGTTGATGCAACGGCGATCAAAAAAATTGTCGCAGCTGCCGACATTAAGCCTGGGGAGAGTGTGTTTGAGATTGGTCCTGGGACGGGAATACTCACTCGTGCCCTTGTAGAGGCGGGGGCTAAGGTGACGGCCATAGAAACAGACGCCTCTTTGATAGAACCACTGCGAGAAGAATTTGGTGATCAGATTGAGCTCATTGAAGGCGATGCCCTTTCTTTTACCCCATCCATGTCACGGTATAAGCTTGTGGCCAATATTCCTTACAGCATCACTTCAGACATTCTTCGGCGTTATCTCACCATAAACCCTGGCCCAGAGCGTTTGGTGCTCCTTGTACAAAAAGAGGTGGCAAATAGAATTATTGCTCACCCACCTGAAATGAGCCTGTTATCAATCGTTTGTCAGCTGTATGCAACCTGCTCAAGGGCGGGGAGTGTTCCAGCGGGAGCGTTTCGTCCCATTCCGAAGGTAGATTCTGCTATTGTTGTACTAGAACGATTAGATCTGTCAAAAAGCGATTATCATCCTGAGGAAGTCATTTCTGTGGCTAAGAGGGGGTTTGCCGCACGAAGAAAACAGCTTCAAAAGAATCTTGGAAAGGAGGGAAAAGAGGCTTTGGAAGCCACGGAGCTCAATCCAAAGATCCGGGCACAGGAACTCACGGTAAACGATTGGATTGAACTTACCCACAATTTGAAGAATAAAAGTTAAAAACGCCTAGGGTTTCCTTGGGCGTTTTGCTATAATATTTGGGAACGATTATGCCCACACAAAGAGTGAAACATCGTCCACCAGCGACGCTTAGCGCGGAGCAGAAGGTTGCTTTTGCGATTTTGATGTTTCTTGGGTTTGGAGGAGTGGTTCTAGGATTTTTTTCATTCGGCGCAAACCTAGATCGACCCATCCAAAAACAAATTGCCGAGATGTATACCGGGCAAGAATTTTTGACGAGCTCGGATCGTGAGGCACGCGAATTAGAAGAATCCAAATCAAAGGATACAGATGGCGATGGACTAGTGGACTACGATGAGTTGTATGTGTATAAGACGTCGCCCTATCTATCAGATTCAGATTCAGACGGGTTTGATGATAAGTCAGAGGTCTTCTCTGGAAACAACCCAAACTGTCCAACGGGAACAGATTGCTTTACTACCAGTGGGGCGTCAGAGAACGTGGATGGTCAAACTGGCGTTGCCGCAGGACTCATTGGTGGGCTTGGTGAAGATAGTATTCTTGCCGCAGGAGCTGTAAAATTTGATAGTCAAGCAGATGTTGAAAACTTTTTTAAGCAAGCGACGATAGAACAAATTCGTTCCGCTCTTGTTGATTCAGGTATGTCAGAGGTGGAGTTGAGTGAAATTGATGATGAAACATTGCAAGAGTTTTTCTATACGGTTGTAGATGATGCAAATGACTCAGGGGCGTTTGAGGAGTTAATTGATCAAGTTCCTTTGGACACGACCTCTGCAGAGATTGAGGTAACACAATAAACATGATTAACAGCACTTATAAAACCAAACGAGGTATTTCCGTCATGCTCATGGCAGTGTTTGTCATGGGCCTTGTCTCTATTGGCCTTTTTGGTATTTCAAACGAGGTATTAGCGGATACCGAGCTCGTTACTGCGACTGCTGAAGTTGGTGTTGGGGCTGCTGAAGGAGCTTGTGTTGGAGTATCTCCTGGAACAGATGTATGTCCGGCAACAGGAGCAAAAAATGCCTTGAAAACGGTTGGTGAGAAAATTCTATCACCTGTTTTCCGTATCGCTCTTATTACGGCCCTTTTGAACCTTGCTCAGTTTGTTTTGAACCGCATTGCTTATGAGGCTGCTGTAGCCATTGCTTCAGGTGGTAGTGGACAAGATTCCATGTTCTATAAGACGGAACCAGCAGATGCTTTTGCTAATTTGGGTCTTGAGATTGCCGGTGAAGCTGTTGGTCAACTTTCTGAGCTTGGGTCTGACGAATTGGGTTTGAAATTTAACCTGTGTGATCCAGCAGCAGGCGATCCATTGGTTGGTCTTGCTATGTCCATTGGGATCAAACAAAAGTACCAGCCAGAAGAACCTAAGTGTGACATCCTAGAGGTTGGAGCAAATTGGGAAGGGTTTATTGGAGGCGCAATTACAACCATTACAGATCCAGAGGCAAGGCAGGCGGCCATTTTAGGAAAATTTGCTGAATCCCTTAAGCCTGGAAAAAATGAGCTTGGCGCCACACTGCGCATGAACATTGCCGTGGATCAGGAAGTAAAGGAGCAGAAGTTGCTACAGTTCATGCAGAGGAATGAATCTGATTATAAAAATGTTACTGATTTCGTTTCTGGAAATGTAAAGACGCCATCGGATACGCTTCAGAAAGATTTTGAAAACAGCCTCGAGGATGTTGATGGAGATCAATCACAAATTAATGTTGGTGAGCTGGTCAATGCCGAGGAGTTGATTGGAGGTTTGGCACTTACTACCGCATCGACATTTGCCAATACGCTTCTTTCTCAGCTCATGAACAAGATCTACACAGGATTGTTTGATGATAATGATGATGAGTTCGATCCGTTTAACTTGGAGGGGCTATCTGGGACTGGTAGGGAGTCAGCACAAGCTAGATTTGCGGATATATTGGCTACCAATCCAATTCAAACAACAGAATTCAATGCGCTTTCTGAGTTTGTGGTGTGTCCACCGCAGGGGGTGAGTAATAGGGGACTTTATAATTGTGTCATGGATTCAAATTTCCTTGCCGCAGTCGTGCGAGGAAATTCAGGGTCACCTTTGACCGTCCAAGAGGCAATTGATGAGGGGTTTATCAGTGGTGATTGGAAATTGATTGGACCAGACGAGTTTGCAACAAACCAGGATCTAAATTGTTTCAACTACGGGTTTTGTTATGGAAACCTCGTAAAGCTTCGAAAGGCTCGTGTGATTCCAATTGGATGGGAGCTGGCAGCTTTTAGAAATGCCAATGGGGCCGCCACACTTCAGGATATTATCGATGGATTTGATACTTGTTCACAAAGTGGAGACATTGGACCAACGGGTACCAGTACACAGTGGTGTCACCTTATTGATCCAAACTGGGTGTTGAAATATCCAGATGCCCAGTGTCGTGCTCTGGTCAATGGTGAAATCCGCCTTAGCCCTCAGACGAATGGACGACTGACCTATTGTGCAGATGCTCCAAGTTGTATTGGGGAAGATAATGACGGAAATTGTTCAGATGGATACGGTTACTGTGTAGAAGAAAAGAACACTTGGCGTTTTAGGGGTGATGAATGTCCAGAGCAGTTTGCCTCATGTTTAAGTTTTGAAAATACCAATACGGGTGAAGGGGTAGATTTTCTTGTAAACACCGTAGACTTTAGTGTGTGTGGTCAGGATAATGCTGGGTGTAGGTGGTATCGAACACAGAAGTATTTTGATGATGCGGGTACACAAAATGATGAATCAGACGATGAGTATGTTTGGTTGCCAACAGGGGATAATTACATTGTTGCTGACCGGGATGACGATTGGGCTTACCTAGACGCTACCACAACAGACGCAGCTGCTCGTGCTACGTATTCCTATTCTTCTGGCACGTCCCTGACAAATACTTACAGCAATTTTGCTTACGAAGATCGAATTTATCTTACACACGATGCGGTAGAGTGTGATGAGGATAATGGGGGATGTACACAGTTGTATGAATTTACAGACAACCTTGTCCTCAACTCAATAATGAATTCAAGTTTTGAAGACGATGAAGATTCGGATGGATTCCCAGACGATTGGAACAATCTTTCAGGGAGCTCTTCCACACAAGCGATAACAACCGTCCAGTCAAATTATGGAAGCAACTCATTTTTAACGAATGGCAGTTTTCTTCAGCAATTTGTTAACGTAACGGGGAATAATTTCTATACGTTCAGTTTTTACGCAAAGGTTGATAATGCAACTGCTGCAGATACGTTAGTGTCGGTGTTTCTTTACGATGAGGATGGTGTGGCAGTGGACATTTCTGGTACTTCCTATGCGGGAGATTGTGCGCAAGATTTAGGAAATAGCAAGTATGTAGTTACCTTGGATCCATCTGACCCAGTACAGTTTCCTACGGGGAAGTGGGCTCGTTTTGAATGTACATTCACTACACCAGCTGACACAGATCTACTTCAGGTAGTTGTGTATTCACCAAATATTTATCTGGATGCCTTCCAGCTTGAGCTGGGGGAAGATGCAAATGGATTCACACAAGGATATAGCCTCAACTCCCAGCTCGCTTATTACAAAGTGGCACCTGAGTACTTGGGATGTACGGGTAGGGCGTCGGATCCAGTCGCTTGTGGGGATTATGCTCAGGCATGTACTGCCCAAGAAGTTGGTTGTAGCCTTTACTCTCCAGAGGATGGAGATCCTTCCGTTCCAGCCATCATTTCCTCACTAGATGAATGTCCTTCGTCCTGTGTTGGATATACAACTTACAAGCAAGAGGCAACAGATCGTGAATCAGAAAGTTTCCCGCTTTACTTCATTGCTACAAGTGCCTCTACTTGTAGTGAACAGAATGTTGGATGTGATGCATTCACATCTCTTGCTGCGGCTGGAGAAGGGGGAGAGGGGACGGAGTATTTCACAGATACAAGATCTTGTTTGACTGAGGCCATTGCCGACGGGACAGCGAGAAATAACACTCCAGCCACATTTTATACATGGGAGGGATCAGATAATGCTGGTTATCAGCTGATGACGTGGTACTTACTTTCATCTAATTATGATTCCAGCACATACTCATCAACGTTCAACTATTCTGGTTTTACAGAGGTAGACGCAGAAAATGCACCTTGTACTCATGTCTTAATGACTTCTGAGAATGTTATTGTTTGTGATGACAACTTAGGTTCTGGTACAGAAATGATAAACGACGTCTGGTGGAATGATGAGTGTGATGAGCATGATGATATTTTTGATAACCCTGACTGTCGTGAGTACTTTGACCCCGCTGGAGAACCTCACTATCGTCTGCACTCAATGACTGTTTCTGTGGATGATGCGTGTACTCCATACAGAATGGACAATTCCAACCAAACAGATTGTCAGGCTTCAGGTGGGTTCTGGGCAAATCAAGGATTCTGTCGTTATTACGTCCTTTCAAGTGAATCAACGTCGTGTTCTGAGAGTCAGAGTGGTTGTAGAGAGTACACGGGTGGATCAGGACGCAATGCCACCACTATTTTGGACGAGAACTTTGAGGGGGGTACGTATGAGGACTACGTGTTCATTGGCCCGCTAAAAAATGAAGATCTTGCTATCTCAAACGAGTCTGTTGCCACAGATGGACATTCGCTTTCTGTCACAAATACCACTGGAACCAGCCCGGGATTTGAGACAGTACAGATTTATCTAAACGCCACAGATACAACGGCTACGTACGATGAAGATGCAACCGCAACTTGCACCTCTGTTGGAGGAACTGTGACGGATGCTGGTTGTGAGGTGGAGACGCTTGTTGACGCAGACCTCGTAGCTGATATGAGCTGTACAATTGCTGATGGACAAGAAAGTTGTGGAACGCTAACTGACACAATAGTTGCTGGAAAAACGTTTGTTCTAGATTTCTGGGCAAAGGGAGATGGAGAACTTTCCGTCGAATTTGTTGAAGAGGGGGGTGGTGGACTAGTTCACAACATGGTTGATCCTCTTTCAGATCCTTTGATTGATGACACGATAGAACTTTCTGGTAGATGGAGTCTTTATAGTATTGGACCATTGGATACCAGTGCTTTTGATGATTTTGATGAAAACGCCATTTTGCGGTTCTACATGGACGCAGGTCCCGATCTTTTCTACATCGATAACATTACTCTCAAGCAGGCAGAGGAAAATGTCACACTCATTAAAGATTCCTGGGTAGTTCCTTCTGTTTGTGATCAAACACCAGCGGGTGCAGATTCAGATCAGTACTACCTTGGTTGTGAAGCCTACACAGATCACAATGGGAATGATGCAGACCTATATCAATTCACAAATATTTGTAGTGAAGAAGTTGTTGGTTGTGAAGGATTCTTTAACACACATAATTCAGCAAGTGAGTCTGCCGAGGTTTTCAACGCTCGCTGTGTGTATACAACAGACACGCCAAATGATTTAACAGACGGAGAAGTAGCCCTGACAAACACAGATTGTGAAGTTGGTGGACAAACACTCTGTACGATTATTGTTGGCACCTCTTACTGTACGTTCACCGCGGAAAAAACATTTGAAACACCACTGCCTATAGAAGGAAACTTTGGTATCGTCTACGGACCTGAAACACGGTTTGTTCGCGCTGATAGCCCCGTGTACATGATTGTGAACGATGGGGTTGCGTGTGAACCTGTTGGAATGGGTTGTACCGAGTTTGGAGAGCCTACGTATAACCAAACACAAACAGAAGTGACAGAGTTTGAAAGCAAGTATTACATAGATTTACCGGCAAGTTACGATGAGATTCTCTGTGATCAACAAGCCCTATTCTGTGAAGAGTGGGCCTCTGAAGAGAGTGGTAACTTCTACTTCAAGCACCCTCTGGCTAAGTTCTGTGAATATAAAAATGGTGTTCCACTTGGGAATCAGTCGTACTTAGGTTGGTTCCGATCTGGAACAACAGAACCTTGTTATTGGACCGATGAGAATGCCGATGGTGAGTTTGATATCGGTGAAGACTCCTCCATTATTGAGGATGGAGATACCTTTAAGGCATGGCGTAATGGAGACCCTGGATATGATGGTTGGGTAGCCCAGTGTGACGCTCAATATAATCTTTGTACCGAGTTTATTGATGTTGTCGACACAAGTGCGGCTTATTCTTATGGACAAAGTTATTACTTTACAAATAATGAGCTCCTTGCAGATGAAGCAGTGCGCGAGTCTCAGCGCTGTGAAGGACGTGTAAGCCAAAAGCAGGCTTGTGCACTTTTCTACAACACAACAAATTCAGATCTCTCTTATAACGCCGGCGCCAGTTACGTCACGTCTGTTCATGCAGATATCTTCTTTGGTGGAAAAGAAAATGATCTTGTGGATCCGATCACCTGTGAAGTCGAGGGAGCAGGAGTCTTTGAGATCTCTGAGTCAGATGCCGAGTTCTACGGATTGGAGGCCGGGCTTGGAACAGGACTAGAGGATACGGTGGACCTATGTATGCGCCGATGTGGGTATGAGGTTGATTCGAGTGATTACATTGAGACTTCAACATCGGAGTTGTTTATTGATGGAGATCCGCTGATATCTAACCCAAACGATGTTTATTTGGAACGATCTTGTTTGGGTAATACAGATTGCCCCGTTCTTACAACATATGAGGGTGAAGAGGTTTCTGGAGTTTGTACCAACGTGTGGGAAGTGCCCGACACATTTGATGTTATACCCCCTATCCTGCTCGGTGCCTCTAATTACTCCACTACGACACAATACAAGCTCGGTAACGACACCAATGAAATTTTGAAGGTGAATAGAGACAGGTCTTGTAGTGCTTGGCTTGCTTGCGACAGCTCAAAAACCAGTTGGAACTCTTCCACAAATACCTATGACAGGATTTGTGACTCTATCGATTTGTGTATTGAAGGAAAACTCCAAGGAGAAGAAACCATCTGTACAAATTGGGAGCCACGCGACGTTGAGATTCTCACCACAGAAGATTACGCTTCCCGTGACGTAACCTGGAGCGGTTTCGAATACTCCGGAAACACCATCCCAAACCAGTTGCCAATTGAATCTTATAATCAGTTTAATGTACAGGCCGCCGCTTACTGCGTAGATACGGATGGAGAACCACGTGAGAATGATAACTATCTTCCAGAGGCCTGCGACTCGTTCACTGACTGTGAAATTGATTTAACATCTCCTACATGTACGGTTGATAGTGCGTGTACGGCCGCTGGATATGGTGGTTGTGATGAAGCAGCAACGGGTGGGTCAGGTAAATGTTTTTATGCCTGTGAAAACTCAACAGAAACCGATTACCGTCTTGTATATAAAGCAGGAGAGTGCGATTCATCTGAGCCTATAGATGATGATCTTGATGGAATTGTGGATAGAGGGGGTGTTGGAAACGGTGGGTCCTGTCGCGTTGGATCTTGCGACGGTGGTAGCACTTCATGTGCTGATAACGATGATTGTGGAACACGTCCTAATGGAGATCCAGAAGAATGTGTAGTCGGGTACTGTCAGGCTCAAGCAGATACGTGTCCTGCGAACGCAGATTGTTCCTGCAATCCTGATAGTTATACTGGCAATGTTCATACAGACTGTGTGGGGGCTACGGCTGGGAGTGTTTCTACGCCAATTTGTGATCCGCGACAGTACGTTTGTGTAGATGTGCTTACAAGTGATGAGGCTAATCGTGATGCCTGTGTCGACACTGATGATATTGACGGGGATGGAGAAGAGGCTTGTGGATCACAGCAGGTCTGTGTTCCAGCTTCAACATCTGTTGTGGGTAGCTGTTTCAATAATCAGTGCTTAACGGACATTACTGACAGTGATGGTAATGGTTTGGCAGATCCACTGTATTTGGGTGATGCACGTAGTGAAGCCTGCAGAGGCTATCCAGAATTTGATTCTCCGTTCCCAGTAGATGTCGTTAGTTCGTGGAAAATATATACAAATGTTGAAAAAATTGGTGACGATGGTGTTTCCCCTGAGTACTCTTCGTTTACAGAAGATGATGCCGTCAATAACTTAAGCCAGTCGTCTTCCCCATATTCATTCTTAAATGGATTCCAAGATGCGCTGGTGTGTTCTTTGGATAACGATGGAAATCCAGTCGACTGTGAGTGTTCTTACGATAAGGTGGAATTCGGAAACCAGGGTTCGGCTGGCATTAAGTATTTTCCTTTAGGAAGTGAGTTTCCTTCAGATGAGGATGGAGTGATCCCAGAAGGTATTTGTGCCGCGGGGGCATTTACAGGTATTGCCTGTCTTGATGATGCTGATTGCTTTGTGGCGGGAGACACGGAAGTTAAGTGTGAACCTCTTTCACAAATATCTACTATGTACGGATGGAGTGGATATTGTATTGAACGCGATACCTCCATTCAAACTAAGGGGTCACCAAATAATGAAGACCAAGCATGTCTATCATGGCTTCCAATTGACCAGCTAGCAGGAGCAACAGATCTATATGCTAAGTTCACCAGCGCAGGATATTCCCCACAGGACACCTATTACTGCGCGGAAATTGACATGGCATATAACGTCGGAACAACACAGATAGCATGTGCTGAGGTACAGGATAATTTGTGTAATGACGGATCTTGGGAGGATTTTAAAGAAGAGGCGAGTAATCTGAATTCGGGAGGGCAAGATGATTGTATTGCGGGTGCGTGGTGTCCCGATGGGTACTTTGGTGTAATGACTGGTTGTGGAGAGCAAGCTCCTGATGATGGAACAATGTGTTCTGGTGGGGATTGGGATTGTCCATATGTCTGTGTTCCGAAGCTGTCTTATAAAACAGATGTAAGTGAAGATGTGGGTGCCAAATGTCTGCCACCGACTCAGGTACCAGGTTGGAGCAACTGGGATTGGAGTTTGACAGATGATTCAAGTAATTTTTACTATGCCGTTGAGGATGTATATGATCATTGGGCAAATTCTACGGGTTACTGGCATCAGTATAATCAAAATCATGAGACAGAGGCACGGTTTTATGTCATGAAAAAAGACCTATTTAGCGAGGCATATGACTATTATAATGATTGTCTTGCAAGAGGTGTTTTGCCAACAACATCAAATGGTGGTCACCTAGATCAATTCTTTTCACCCGAAAATTCCATTGAGGATCTACCGGGCTATATTGAATCTGGAAGTATATTCAGTGGTGAGGGTTTCAGAAATTTGACGTACAGTTTCAATCCAGAAGCTGTTTGTACATCCCTGGTTCAGGTTTCCACAAAAACGCTCGGGGGAGATGATAGTCTTCCGTTCGATACTTATAATGCGGCGTTTACAGACAGACTTTGGCAGACAGGCGAAGACAGGTACACAATTGGAGGTGACGACACTAATTTCTTTGGGTATTCAAACTCAACGGGGCAAGCGCAATTTGGGAAAGCTACGGATTATCAGATAATGGAGGATTTACCTGATCCATTTCCAAATAGGGTTGTCATGTGTTCAGAAGGTTTGTCCAAAGATCCTGCTCCGGCAGATCCTACCGTTAGTTGTTCATCTGGTTCAATCACATCAAGTACTGGTGATGATGCACGTGCTTATCAAGACACTTCAATAGGCTTCCCCGTATTTGGTGGTGTAGATTATTGCAAGGAAAATGATTGTAGTTGTTTGGATGGTACAAATAGAAATTATGATTGGTGCTCATGGGATAATAACAGGCTTATCGAGTGTGGAGGACCTACTCATGCGGGTTTATGTACTGTCAGTGACGACGGTGCCAGTTCTCCTAGTTTCTTGCCTTGTTCTCTTGATAACAATGTTTTCTTAGAAGATGGCACTCCTTCTTATAATGAAATTGATTGCAGTTCTTCACCTGGAGATTATTGTGCAGGTGCGGTGTGTGACGGTGGTCTTTATAATGGGAAAGGTGGAGTTGGACCAGACGGTAACTCTTCTACGACTTGTGATTCTAATGATGATTGTGAATCTAATACTTGTTTTGGTGTAGCAGACTTTGAAACAGGTTATTTCGTGAGCGCAACTTGTATGTTGGATAGTGACACACCTCCAGGATGGGCACTAAATGGAGGTTCTGACGAGGCAGCAGTTATCGACCGGCTATCACAGATATTTGGAAAACTCTACGGTATGGTGGTGTTTGACAATGATGGTTATGCCGGATTGGCTGATTGGACCATTAGTCAAATGATTACAAAGTTTAACAACGACCCTAGGGAAAACTGGACTCCTTACGATTTACCTGATGTAACTTCACAGGGGCAAGGTGATTGGTTTTGGAATAATAGATACGATAACGATGGTGATGTTCCGCACATTGCAGCTGTAGGTTCGTGTAATGGATCTGATTGTCAGGAGGGAGCTGAGGATTCCTTCACGATAGATGAGTCCACCAGCGGGAGTATTGAGGCCGAAGCAAGTTACAGAGCATCTGCAAGTTTCTTTGCCTATGCCGATACCGATCACATGCCGATTAGAAGAATTGTGGTGGACTGGGGTGATGACTTTACGGCTCTTACAGGAGATCAGCCCTGGTCAACAGGGTCACAAAGTGGTTCTAATGCTACAGATAACTTCTATAAGAATCATCGTGGGGTAAATCCAGTGACCAAACAGGATATCTGTACGGACGGTTCTGAGGGTGAGTTTGGAGATAGTCCAAGAGCCTGTTCATCAAGTTACCTGACTTATACGCATGATTACACGTGTACTCCAGGGCAAGTATCAGATCTAACCGCCGCCGGAAGAAACTGTAATTTTGAAGACGATGGACGTTTGGTAAACTCCCCATGTGTCGCGAGTGAGGCTTGTGTATTCCAACCACGCATTCACGTCATGGACAACTGGGGTTGGTGTACTGGGTTCTGTGATAGTGAGAGTGCTGATACAGGTGAGGAGTGTTTCACGGGGTTGGATAGTGCTGGTGCAGGGATTGATGAGTGTAATATTGAAGACTGTCCTGGTGGAGGATCCGAAGATTGCGAAACAGAATATTTCTTAGGAGGTGTTGCAAATCCGTGGATAAATTGGGGTGGCACGATTTCTGTGATCCCCGAGTAGAAACAAGATTAAAAAAGACAGGTGTTAAGCCTGTCTTTTTAGTTTCAGGTAGTTCAATAAAAAAACCCAGCGTGTTGCTGGGGGGGAAACGACTCGTTCTAGTCGTTTCGGTAGACCGTGCGTTCCGTCTCGTTGCCGGCCGGAGTGATGGTGCGGAAGTAGATCTCGGAGAGGTCCCACGAGACCGTTCCTTCCATGAGCTGGTCACCATCTTCAGCGTAGAACTCGTTGCCCACGATTGGGGCGGGCATGTAGATGCCAATCCGGATCTCGACCTGACCGTCGTCGTTGAGGGTTGTGTACACGTCGTACGTGCCGTACTCGCCGTCGGGGTCGGTGGCGCAGGTGTACGGGCTGTCCCAGAGGACGTCCAGCTCTGCGCCGTTGTCCTCAGAGCTCACCGTTGCGAAGTTGGGGGCGCAGCGGAAGCCTTCTCCGTCGAGAGTGACACGCAGGTCGGTGACCGGCTCGTCGACCTCATAGACGCACTCGGACGCGTTCTCGTGGGTCAGCTGACCTTCGACTCGGAACTCGCCGCGCCAGTCCAGGTCCTCGGGCGCGCCCTCCATGTAGTCGGGGCGGGTCGCCACGGTGGGGGACTGGATGTGCAGCGTCACCGTCTCGAAGCCGCCGGTGTCGTCGTCGTCTGCTCCGGTATCGTCGTCGTCGGCACAGGTGCCACCGTCGCAGACTCCGGTGCAATCACCGTCCGGGCAGTTGCCCGGGAGTTCGTCACATCCCCACAGCATCAGCAGGGGGAGGAGGCACAGGCTCAGGATAGCGGTCTTGAAGCGGGTCATCCCTGACTCCTTTTTTGCCCCGTCTCCACCTCAGTGAAGTGCGGGAGGGTTGATCTCAGAAAGAGCTACTGCCTATATTAGACGCATTTATTTGGTTTTTGTCAATGGCAGTCAGACAGAATTGATCCTTTTTACTTAAAAAAAGCTCTTTTACAGAGACGGAATGTGGATAAAAATGATCCTTTTCTGCACATCTTTCTCCATAGTGTTATATTGACCTTGTGGCAGATTAATGCTAAAAAACTGCCTCGTTCGGATATGTTCGGACGATACCCATGCCCTTTTTTCAGGGGTTATACTCCTGAGAAGTAAAAGAGAAACGCGGAGGACGTGATGAAGCCGATTCTTTGGTGCGCGATTATCGCGCTGAGCCTGATGGTCCCACAGATGGGCCACGCGGCCTGCCAAGAGAACACCACGACCCTGCAGCTCGAGCAGGCGATCGACATCGGAGTCGAAGCCTTCGGAAGGCTGGACACAGACACCCTGCTCACTCAGGCGAGCAAGGTGCGAATGGACATCCTTCCGTGTGTGAGTGAGAAGCTCACTCGCCAACAGGCAGCGGCTTTCCATCGCCTGATGGCCATGGAAGCGTTCATCAACGGCAACGACGAACGAGCGATTGCAGAGTTTCACTCGAGTCTTCGTTTGGATCCGGGATACAATTTCCCTGAAACGATCGTTGACTCGGGCAATCCACTGCTCGCGCTCTACGAGTCCGCCGCCAGTGCTCCCGATGGGGATGCTGAGCCAGTGTACCCACCCATCGGTGGTTACGTGATGGTCTCTGGTGTGCGCAATGCGCCGCGCTACAGCGACACCCCTGCCATTGTCCAGGTCTACGGACCTGGGGATTTGCTCATGGAGACGCGTTACATCCAGCCGGGACAAGCCCTCCCCAAGTGGAGCGACAACCCCATGGGTTTGACAGCCGAAGATCTCGGCGTGTCTCGCGCTGTGGTGTTGAAGGACCCACGTCCGTGGTTCCTTGCTGCCGGCGTAGCGACGCTCACTGCGGGCGTGTTCTACGGAATCGCGATGAGCCAAAAAGCTCAGTACCAAGACCCCCTCACACCAGACACGGATCTCGCTCGTTACGAGAGTAACGCCAACGGGTTCGGGACGGGTGCGGCTATCGCTGGAGGCGCCGCTGTGGTGTTCACTGGCTTTGGAATCGGGATGCACGCGCGTTTCGGCAAGGACGGTCAGGGTAAGCCTACCGTCATTCTTTCTCCACCAACCCCACAGACGGAGGTTTCGCATGGACGCTGAGGAAAGAGCTGCGATTGCAGAATTGCAGCTCATCATCGATCCGCTCAAGCGTTACCGGGTCAAGAAGGTTCTGGGAGCGGGTGGAGCGGGATTCGTCGTGCTGGTACAGCACACGGGACTCAAGACCTTGCGAGCCATGAAGCTCGTTCACGGTCCGTACCTTCGGTCGCAAGTCATGCGAGATCGGTTCACGCGGGAGGCGCGCATCATGGCGATGCTCTCCAGTCCGCATGTTCTGACTGTTCATGACGTCGATCAAGTCGGCACGACGCCGTACATCATGATGGAGTACTGCCCTGGTGGTACTCTCAAGGATCACATGGAGGTGTTTGGGCCATTGAGCCCTCGACAGACCGCCCGAGTGATCATCGATGTGCTCAGTGCTCTTCACTACGGACATTCGTTCGTGGATCCGGAAACGGGAGAGCCTTCACCGGTCTACCACCGTGACATCAAGCCCGAGAACGTTCTCATCGATGTCCATGGTGTGGTCAAAGTGGCCGACTACGGCATTGCCAAGCTTGAGCAGGGAACGGTCAACCTGACTCGTGCCGGGACGGCGATGGGAACGCTTGCGTTCATGTCTCCCGAGCAGAAAACAGACGCTTCTAGCGCAGATCACCGTGCGGACCTTCATGCCGTCGGTGTGATGCTCTGGTGCCTTCTCAAGGGAGAGTATCCCCGTTCGGGGAACGACTTCTACTTCCAGCACGCTGAAGATGGTGCGATCCTCGAGGGGATCGACGATCTGCTGCAGTGTGTGCTCCTTCTGGCTACGGCCAAGGATCCGGAATCGCGCTACCAGAGTGCGATGGAGATGATGGAAGAACTTCGCCAGCAGATGGATGGTCTTCCGGAGGATCCAGAAGGTCTGCCAGTTCTGGGATCCGCTCCAAAGGAGCTCCGACGAAGGAGCTTTCAGGACACTTCGTCCATCGAGGTTCTGCCAGGTGCCATGGTTGGCTCTGGGGTCGGCGAGATGCAAGTGAGAGGAACAATCGCACCGCTGGTCGAGGATGGGCCTGGGCCCACTCGAGCGATGCCAGGAGCTTTGCCAGCACACGGTGGGCTCATGTCTCATGTGAGCTCCGTGCCAGGATTCACTCAGCCGCCACCTGTTCAACCTGCAGGGGAGACCAATCTCCCGTGGGACACAGATGGTGGAGTGGGACACACGAGGGCAGAAGGCGGTTTCCCCATGGGGACGCTGCATGAAGGGGTCTTCGAAAGCGACGAACAGCACGCGGCCCGTGTTGCAAGCATCCAAGCGGAGAAAAAGAAGGCGCTCATGGGCTTTGGGGCCCTAGTCATTGTCTTGGCGAGCGTTGGGCTCTTCTTCATGTGGGTGATCATCAGTGCTGAACCAGTTTCAGTAGGTGAGGAAGAGTTTCCTACTTCCGAGGTCGCTGTCGAGCCGTCGATTGTGGAACCTGTGGTAGAGGCTACGTCCGAACCAGTGGAATCAACTCCCGAGCCTGTGACAACTCCATTGCCAGTAGTGGTGAAAGAACCTACTCGGGTTCCAGAGCCCACAGGCGTGATGGAACATCCAACACCAGCTGTCGTTCAGGTGGAGCCCGAGGTCCTTGTGGCCGAAGTGGTATCTGCCAAGGTGAATGTCACACTCGGTTTGCCAGGTGGGACCATCGCCACGGTGAGACTCACAGGCCCAGGTGGAACCTACACACTCTCAAGGCCTGGTCAGTCCGTTGCGGTGCCTCCCGGTACCTACTCAGCGCTCGCAACCATGGAGGGCCGAGACACCCCTCAAGAGGGAACGGTTACGGTTACGGAAGGCGGTTCGGTGAAGATCAACTGCAATGTCCGTTTCAAACAGTGCTCTGGGATCAAGTAGACACACGGTCTGCCCCCCCAAGCATACGACGACGAGGTTTTACACCTCGTCTTTTTTATTCACGCATTCAATGCATGAATCATGGCTAATATTAGTGACGAATCATGCATTGAATGCTGATATGTAGCTTAGATAATCATTATTATCTGTGAAGGAACTTAGAAGTTCCAGATTTAAGAAGGAATATCTATTCGATCGGCCAAGGTACGTTGAAAAGCTGGACCATTGGTAATTGATGAGATAATCAATTTCGTCAGTTGATAAGTTTCGGTTAAGATTTTTCCAGTCGACGCCAATTAAACTGAGTGGATTAAGGTGAATATATTTCGTTATATACTGATGTTGTGGCTCATTGAAGATCCAGGTGGCCTTATAGGTTGATTCAAACAATCTCCCACTTCGACCATGTCTATTATTAAAGGTTAAGGTATAGGCGTTCCCCATTCTTTGCATGAATTTACTAATTCCACCCTCTTGTTTTTGCCGAATCAGTAAATGATAATGGTTTGGCATTAGACAAAAGGCCAATACATCAACAAGAGGCGCGTCTGATGGTTTGGTGGCACGATCTCTACGGGATGGATACAGATGATTATGATTGTCGTTTAATCGGATAATGTTTGAAAGCCACTTTTCTCGGTCGTTATCATTTTCAAATATTGTTCGCTTATCAACACCTCGATTGTAAACATGATAGATCTCATCTGTGAAAAAAGTTCGTGAAAACATAAGCCCCCTAGATTAATAGTAATCAAGGGGGCTACACATAACACATCATTTTAAATCTGATGTGTCAAGTCATGTTATGAGCATTGAATGCGTGATTCGAGACTAATTTTAGCGGAGATTCATGCATTTAATGCGCGATATTTTTGCGACGACTTGGTTTTGAGACTCTTTTCTTTTTGGTTCTTTTCGGGCAAACTGTTCCCTGTATGATTGATATCAAGCAAATCCTTGAAGACCCAGAGCTTGTGGCACAAAACAATGTAAATCGCGGTAAACAGATAGATATTGCTGTTGTCACGGAGCTGCATTCAAAGCGTTTGTTGAATATTGAGGCTGTGCAGGTTTTGCGCACGCGTGGAAATGAGATTGCTGCCCAGATCCCAAAAGCCGGCGATGATCGCGATGGTTTGATTGCGGAGGGTAAGGAAATAAAAACAAAGGTTAAAGAAGCTGAAACCACACTTTCGCAGGTAGAGGCCGATCTTGCTACTGAACTGCATCGATATCCAAACCTATTACAAGAAGGAGTTCCCGTGGGTCCTGACGAGTCTACGAATGTTGTACTCCGCAGTTTTGGTGAGCCTCCTGTGTTTGACTTTGAGCCAAAAGATCATCTAGATCTTGGTGAGGCTCTTGATTTGATTGACATGTCTCGCGCCACGGAGATTTCTGGTTCACGATTCCTTTATCTCAAAGGAGATGCTGTATTACTAGAGTTTGCTCTCATACAATATGCCATGAGTGTGGCCATGGCAGAGGGATTCATTCCTGTGATACCTCCGCATATGGTGAACACAAAGGCTATGGGGGCCATGGGGTACCTTGAGCATGGTGGGGAAGAAGAGATTTATCATCTTAAAAATGACGACATGGTTCTCATTGGTACTTCAGAGCAATCCATTGGTCCGATGCACATGGGAGAAATCCTCGATGAAAAAAAACTTCCACTACGCTACTTAGGATTCTCTCCTTGCTACCGTCGTGAGGCGGGCACCTACGGCAAGGACTCACGTGGTATTTTGCGTGTTCATCAATTTGATAAAGTAGAAATGTTCTCTTTTGTCCCCCCTGAGGATTCTGAAAAGGAACATGAGTTGATCCTTTCTATTCAAGAGAAGCTCATGCAGGGATTGAACTTGCCGCACCAAGTTATGATCTTGAGCTCTGGTGATACTGGTAGCCCGTCTTCAAAGACCTATGACATCAACACGTGGATGCCGGGACAGAGTTCTTATCGCGAAACAAGTTCAACGTCTAACACGACAGACTTTCAAACACGTCGACTCAATACGCGCATTCGTCGTGAGGGTGGAAATGTGATGGCTCACGCGCTGAATGGAACCGCCTTTGCGATTGGTCGCACCCTCATCGCGATCATGGAAAATTATCAACAGGCTGATGGGTCAATCGTTGTTCCTGAAGTATTGCGTGGGTATCTTGGAAAAGATCGTATTGAAAAAAGAGGTTAAATTCGCTTGTTACCCACATTTAGGATTCCTTGATCAACAGAACATAAAAACATCCTGAAAAATCAGGATGTTTTTGATTAACAGATTTGTCATGTCACTCTGACCTTTACAAAATGAGCCCATATTTTAGCGAAAAAGCGTTTGACCATGCGAAGGATTTTTGGTTTTGTGGAGGTAGATCAAACACGGCTACCTCAAGCGAACATCTGTGAGACATCAGTGGGATAACGCCCAGGACACAGTTCATTCGCTGATGCGGCTGTCAAAGATCACGATCCGATCTGTGGGAGCGTAAAGGGGGACGCACCTATGAATCGAACCGTTACAGTCAACGGTCACGGCGCGACACACAAGGCCTGGTGTGTCGGCCGGGAAGGTTGACTATCTCGTCTTCTAACTCAGTAACGCTCTTAAAAAAAGGAGGATGCCATGTCCTTCAACCAAACTGCGAGCAGAGTCTATTTGGTCCTGATGTTCATCGTGGTCACCCTGATGGTGATCCTGACGGGCTGCACGCCCGACGAAATGTTCCCTTCATCGCCCGACGGCGACGGCAGCACATCCAACCAGGGTGGTGACGGAATCGTTCTGCAACTTCCATTTCCTACGGGAGTGGAAAAGCAGTGTACGCAAGGGGCTCACGGCACCTTCTCTCACAGCTCTGACTCCACCAAGTTCGACATCGATCTGGATACGAGCAACAGCGTCAACGAAGAGATTTACGCCCCCATTGGTGGGGTCGCGTACGTCCACATGAACTCAGCCACCAGCGGCTTTGGCTACCACGTCAACATCGACGTAGGGGGAGGCAAGTACGCGGTGATTGGGCATTTCAGCGACATCTTCATTGTCAGTGGCCAGGAAATCTCTGTGGGTCAGCTGATCGGCTACGAAGGTTGCACGGGGAATTGCTCTGGTGATCACGTTCATGTGGGGCTCCACGAGGGAAGCGCCGCACAGGACGCTGCGCAAGGAGCGTCGATCGAAGTGAGCTATTTGGCCGCAGACGCGACCACCTACGGGACTCCCCAGACGATTTCTTCCACGGACTTTATCTGTGGACTCGTGTCAGAAGGGGACCCTGTACAGGGGCACTTCTATGAGTCGGCGCTCCCGGTGCCCATGTGGCATCCCAATGGGACGCTGGTCAAGACGCCTGGTAATGCTCGCGTTTACGCGCTTGAGGATGGGCAAACCCGCTGGATTCAAGACGAAAGCGTGTTCTGGTCGTTCAATTACGACTTTGATCAGCTGACACTCGTTTCCGACGAGGAGCTTGACTGCTACGGTCAGACGGCGGCTTTCGATGGCGAAACACGCATCGATGCGGCGGAAGATCAGAGCGGTCAGCGCTGGCTGGTCGTGGGTCATGACGGCGATTCTGATCAGTACCGACAGCGCGTACAGGAGATTGGTTGGCAAGAAGTGCTGGCCTCCTGGGGGCTGGGTTACACATACAGTAACCCACCACCTACCCGCAGCAGCCTTAGCGGGTCCGTTGTGGATGGATACGCCGGCCTGCGCAGCGGCACGCTGGTCACCGAAGCTTCTAGCTCAGACGTCTACGCGATTTCTGGCGATGATGCGCTCCCGATCTTCAGTTGGGACGTGTACCTGATGATGGGTTTTGCCCAGCGGACGGTCATGACGGTTGACGATGGTCTGGTGCGTCAGCTCCACACGCTTGGTAGCTGCTCGGCTGATGTAGGTTGCATCGATCAGGATGCTGTCACCACCTGTGGTGGCGGATTGGATCTTGGTTCTGGCAACGCTGGCGGTCCAAACGACGGCGATGACGACGACACCACGGACGTGCAAGACGATCCGGTCGACGACGAAGAAGAAGAGGATGTTCCCGATGAGGAAGATCCAGTCGACGACGATCCCATCGACGATGAGGAAGAGGAGTCCACGGTTGGCACGACGTGTGAACAGGATGCCTGTATCCTAGATGTTGATGGGGATGGGGTTGCCGAAACACTCGCCATGGCCGATGACCTGTGGCTCACCACGGCGCTCAATGGCATGCCGGCGTTCGTTTACTCGTACGGCGCTTGCTTTGACGGCGTCCTTTCGCTGTCGGATCTGATGTACACCAGCGATGGGTACTACCAGATCGACTTCTCAGGTTTCTGGGGAGATTGTGTCTCGGACCTCTCATTGATTTCCAGTATGGGAACCGATGGGGGAGCGCCAACCAGCACCATGAGCAACTGGTACTGGTGGCAGGGCGCTGGCTTCTGCTCAGGTGGGTCGAATCTGTGCGACCTGCAGGACAATGGAACCAGCTGGGAAGAATGGCTGATTTCAGTGAGTTGGGACCCGACAACGGGCCTTGAGAGTGCTGGCAACGGATTCACGTCTAACAGCCAGCTGTGAGCAAGGGAGGGGCCGACTTCTGGGCTTCTCCTGTAACCCGCACGGACTTCATCGCTGTGCACTTAGTCCAGGGGACGCGCCCCTGACAGGAGGACGCATGGGAGGCTAGCCCAACCAGCAACCGCACAAGATCGATCACACTCAGTGTGAGACTTGTGCGGTATTTTATTATCCCCATTTTTCTGCGCGAAGTTATGTGTGCTGTGCTATAATTTTAGCAGTTATGATGCGACTTTTTCTCCGTTTACGCGTGCTGCGTGACGCTCTAAAGGCGCGCGCACGTGACGTTGCAACACACCGGTTTTACCGTGCGG
The DNA here is from genome assembly GCA_013204395.1 of Parcubacteria group bacterium. Taxonomy (GTDB): domain Bacteria; phylum Patescibacteriota; class Patescibacteriia; order UBA9934; family GWF2-40-263; genus JABMNZ01. Next base: position 1,265 of record JABMNZ010000009.1, on the reverse strand, counting down.
GTGGTGTTTTGGTTTTTACATTCCTTGCTCTTGTCACAGCCATGCCGGCACACGCAGCGATTATAGAAATGGATTCGATCATACAATCAGCGGCAGACTTTGCGTTTCAGATAGCCGCCATTTTCACAACAGCCATTGTGCTGATTATTGATGTGATGGTTCCTGTAATGACCTATAACTCGTTTACGAACAATGCGGTTGTCTCTGCAGGCTGGGCGATTGTTCGCGATACCGTGAACATGTTTTTTGTTGTCGTGCTCATTATTATTGCCTTTGGAACAATCTTTGGAAACGAGAGATTCAAGTGGCAACAGCAGGTACCTCGTTTGATGGTTATTGCAATTGTCATTAACTTTTCAAAAACCCTTTGTGGAATCATGATCGATTTTGGTCAGGTGGTCATGCTTACGTTTGCCAATGCTCTTAGGGAAATTGCCGCAGGAAATATTATTCAACTCTTTGGGCTAAATCAACTTCACAGCATCTCAAGCGACTCTTCCGCAATGGATGGATCTACAACAGGTGGTGGTGGGGCAGGATCGGCTTTTGATTTTCTAGCGGCGGGAGTTTTATCCGTCATTATGGTGATGGTGGTGCTGGTTGTGTTGTTGTTTCTTGTCTGTGTTTTACTCTTTAGAATTGTTGGCTTATGGGTATTGGTTATTCTTGCCCCAATGGCCTGGTTCGCTAAGGGGGCGGAAGATATCGTAAAGACGGGTTTGTATGCAAAGTGGTGGGGCGAGTTTAAATGTTTGGTTGCGATAGGTCCCGTACTCACTTTTTTTCTTTGGCTCACTCTCGCCGTGGCCGGGGCAGGTGATATAGCAGTGAAGTCCGGTTTTGATGTCACATCAGAGAGTAATAGTGCGGATTTTATTTCAGACGGGTTGCAGTTAAAAAACTTCATGAGTTTCTTGATTGGAGTTATTTTGGTGTTTGCAAGTTTTGACGCGGCATCCCAGGTCTGTTCAGAAGGAAAGTCTGGAAAGATGATCGGCAAGATGCAACAACCATTTAAAAATGTGGCAACACGTGGTGCAGCCGCCATAGGTACATTGGGAATTGGTGGTGGAGTTGGGAGAAAAGTCTTGTCAGGTGGTGTGGCAGCAGGTGGTCTTGGAGTAAAGGGTGTCGGAATTGCAGCCCCGCTTCTTGCTAAGGGTGCTGTTGGTGCGGCCGGACTGGCTGCTGCCGGAGCGAAGAGGGCTCCTCTTACCAGGGCTGCCAGAGAAGCACGAGCTAAAGTGTTTGGTGGAGATGAAATG
>JABMNZ010000008.1 GCA_013204395.1 Parcubacteria group bacterium | reverse complement strand
GCCAATGGGTTTGTCTGGTCCATGAACTGTGAAAGCTGTGAGGACATGAAGAACTCACGAATGGCTCCAATCACTGGACGAGCGTTAATCAGCTTTCCAGGAGTGAGTGATTCGATGTCGCGAGTGGACATGCGGTCACGAATTATGCGCTGCATACGAGCCATACCCACACGGAAGCGCCCTTGAATGAGCTCACCCACCGCACGCACACGACGGTTTCCAAGGTGATCAACGTCATCTGGGTCACCCTGATTAATATTCAATGTAATGATCTCACGAATAATCTTCGTAAGGTCTTCTTTTGTAATAATTCGATTCTCTTCTTTTGCCACCAAGTCCTCAGAAATGTCGTCATCAAAACGGAGATTGAACTTGTAACGCCCAACTTTACCCATGTCATAACGATCAAAGTTGAAGAACATGGAGTGAATCAGTCCCTTTGCGTTGTCTGCTGTGGCACGATCACCCGGACGAATACGCTTGTAGACCTCAATGAGTCCCTCATCTTCATTTGTGGAAACATCCTTGTTCAAGGTTGCCTCTATGTAGTGGTTGGTTGGATGAGTGTCGATGTCTTTAAAAAGATCAATAATAGATTCGTCATCGGCAACACCAAATGCACGCAACAAAGCTGTTACGGCAACTTTTCGTTTTCGATCAATCTTCACCCAAATCACGTTCTTTGGATCTGTCTCAAACTCTAGCCATGCCCCACGGTTAGGAATGATCTTCGCGCCATAGTAACGACGACCACGGTAAACATCAGCTGTAAAGAAAGCTCCTGCTGAACGGACAAGCTGAGAAACGACCACACGCTCCACTCCATTAATAAGGAATGTTCCACGTGGAGTCATTATTGGAAGATCTCCCAAATAAATCTCCTGCTCTTTGACTTCCTTTGTTCGAATGTTCACCAAACGAGTCTTCACACGAAGTGGCGCCTCAAAAGTCACATTCTTTAAACGAGACGTGTCTTCATCAAACTTAGGCTCATCAAGATAGTAACCATCAAAGAAAAGCTCTAAATCACGACCAATGAAATCCTTCACTGGCGTAATCTCTTGAAAGAGCTCCTTAATACCCTCATCAAAGAACCAGCGATATGAGCGTCGCTGAACTTCAATCAGGTCTGGAACGTCCATGGCGTCGGTGACCGCATTGTCAAAGACCTTACGTTCACGCGTTTTAACGGGGGTGCGGCGGTATATAGGCATAGATAAACAAAAAAGCGCTTCCGTTAGACGGAGGCTACTTATTATTGATTGGCGATAATGATGGGCATTAGAGAGTATGGGTTTTACCCGGTTTCATGGTGGGTGCCATCGAGACCAGGAGTTTCTCTTAATGTCCGAACCCGGTTGACCATTCAGCAGTAGACGAGGTGCGGGTTGTCAAGTTTCGCTAAATTTAGCTCCGCTCGACGAAATGCATCGAGATAGTATCACGCAGTTTTTGGAGCGTCAACCCCCAATAAGTGGAAAGACAGTGGATTGTCAAGAAACCTGTCAGATGAACTAATCTTAGCAAAAATATCGACTTCTTACACCTAAAATCAGGCTAATTTAACCAGTTTATCCACATCAAAAAACCAATGATTCTTAAAATTGCACGAATTTCAACAATCTTAAACAAACAAAAAGATGCTCAAAATTGAGTGGGCTACTCCGATCTGGAGAATGAAAGTTCGCGAGCCGTACTGAAAGGTACGGTGATGAGCTTTCATTTGAAGATCAAGTAACACGCCGATTTTGAGCATCTTCCTCAAGAGGCTGCAAAGTGAAACCACGACAAGATAACCAGACCAGAACGTTTGAGCATGAGGAGAGAGATTTTAGTCGCTCAGCCTTGCGGCGAACAACCTATGCTCGCGATTTAGATCTGATTGCGTCGTATCCCGCTCCGCAGCCTCCTGAGGAGGATGTGTATCAAGATTGTAACAGTGCCACAGAAATATTCAATATGCTTTCCTTCCATCTGTTCACAATCTGTGTTGTGAGCAGGTGAAAAGTGGGTTCATATCGGAGCGTATCCGAGGGGGAACCCAATACCCCAGTGTCTGTCAGGCCGTCGAGCGCTGACCTTCGTCTGTCTTTGGAAGCTGAACTGGCGACGTCTCCTCAGCCGAGACTGATTTGGTTGCCGATGGCTCAGCGAGTACAGGCTGCTGACCCGTAGGCTCGTCGTCGTACTCACCGATGTGCAGACCGATCGCGATCTGGATCTCGTGAGGAAGCTCTCGCTCACCCTGATCACTGACCTCGACACAGGCAATGAGTAGATCGCGCCGTACGGCTGCAACCTCATCCATCTCCTGCAGCCTGACCTCTTCTTCGGCCAGGCGACGGTCGTGTTCCCACTGAGTGATCAGTGTTCCGTCGACACGCCGCATGGTGAGTCGTACGAACTGGAGAGTCTCCAGAGCTGCCCCAGGATCTGCGGGAAGGCACGGGTGGTAGACCCAGACGCCATCCTGCTTTTCCATGACGGCATACATGCCCTTGTCGCACAGTCGAAGTGTGCCATGACCCTGAACCGCTTGGTCGAAGGCATTGCTGTCATCACACAACCGAATGAACACTCTGTCCGCGGCGTAGGTGATCACGGGGCCAGCGTACTGATCCCGTGATGGGTTCGGTTCTGGGAAGGTTGATCCCCCCACAACGGGAACCAGTCCGAGCATTGCCTGGCGGCCAGCGCCCTTACGACTCCAATGCACAGGACGAGCACCACCAGGAAACGGATCCATCATCAATGACTCGCGTTCAGACCTCACCTTGCCATCTCGAGGCTCCAGGTGTGAGCTCAGCGATCCACGAACGGACCCAAGTCCATTGTCCCCTTCGCCGGGAACGACGGTGTTGCTGTGGTAGCAGGTCACGGAGAGCTCGGCGAGCTCCGTGTGACTGGTGCCCAAGTGTGTGAGCAACTTCTTGCGCCCACGATTCTTGGGATCAAGCGGGATGGCATCTTCGAGCTTGGCCGTGAATGCATCGATCAGGTCATCGACAGCCTGGAGGGCTGCCAGTTCACGGATCTTGAGCAGGCGTCGCTTGAGCGAACCCATGAGTCCGCCGAACTGAGCCAGTCGCGAACGCTTGCGCTGCGCCTCTTGCGCCTCCATCCCTTCACGGGCCTTCTGGAGCGCGGACAGAGCAGCTTCGTCCAGCGTCATGCCACGTGGCGGCTTGGGCTGCGCGCGCAGTGCTTCGCGAGTCTCTCTACGCGAAGGACCACGATGATCGTCTCCACCACGATGGTGTCGACCTCGATCAGGTGCGTGAGCCGCACCGCTCTGAGACAGCAAGCTGTCCATGAGTGCTTGCTGCGCATCTGCATCGCGTCCGGGGAGTGCCACCACGGTAGGTGAGGTGGCTGATGCATCCGAGCCAATCGTTTCCAACAGGCTCTTCAGGATCCGTTCCAGGCCTTTGCTAGCAGGTCCGCCCAAACACAGGCAGTCCTGGCACTGAGCGTTTGCCAGTGCTTCTTCCACGCTCGTCACCCTGTTAATGACGACGAGCATTGGCATGGTTCGGGTACCCGGACAGAGGGCCCCGATCCCGAACTCTTTCTTGCACTTGGTGCATTGAGCCATTGTGGGCAGTGTGCTCGTCATCAGCATGTCTCCTTCAGCGTGGATGTGGAGCTTGGAAAAGAGATTGAATCACCTCCCAAATAGAGAACAAGAACCGCACAGTGACTTGCAAGCAAGGTGCACGGAAATGACACATGACATGCGGTGCAAGGTGAGCGTTAGCCCAATTTGCATCGAGTCATACATCAACCACATTCACCGACCCTCCTGCGGAGAATTGGCTTCGTCGACTAACAAGTTATCGACGATGAATAGTAGCTTCTTGTCCTCCATTTGAAAGATGATGGTTTCCCATCTCACCCCTTGAACATATCAAGAAGTGGGATGGGAAGCCGTGGTCGTACACGGCTGCCGTCGTGATGCACTGCATCTTGTCCTCCTGGACGTTAAGGTTACTCGCCTCCCTTGCCCTTATGCTTGGGATGACGTCGGCTGCCGCGAAGGACAGCACGGTCACGGCTGTGAAACCGCTGACACGGCGGGATGGGAGCCCCGCGCTCTTTGGGAAGATCTTCCCGCTTCAGACGAACCGTGAGATCCGCCACCTTCTTAGCAACAACCGGCTGGCTGCGCTTACGCTTCTTAGCCATGATTCCCTCCTAGGGTTAGGCCGTTGTAGTCGGAGGCCGGAGAGCGAAATGCTCTCCGGTTCCTCCATCGTGTGATTCGTTTCCACTGACAGGTTTAGGCCTGCGCCTTATCCTTCGGTGGAAGTCTTGGAATGTGAGCTGGCCTTACGCGCATACCTTCAGATTCCAGGATGTCATTGATGGTGGCAGCTGTGGCAATCGCAGCAAGGTCCTCATCTCCGTACAGCCTGAGATACTCTTCGTAAAACAAACTGATTAGGTCACCCAGTGAAATGGTGTGTGTGCTCACTTTGGCACGCGAAACACCTTGGTCTCACCGTCACGGGGATCAGTCTGAGTATCACCGTCTTCCGGGTGAAGCTCGTCAAATCCGGCTCGCGCCATCTCCACACTCCCCATGGCCCTTGTGACAATGAAGGTGGGAGGCACGCGTCGGTTGTCGGCGTATTCTCTGATACGCCGCAGATCTTCCGCCGCTTCTCTCAGAAGCTCGCGAACCTGAATCTCGTAGCTCAATTCGCACACTCGTGCACCAGACCGGCAACATGCCAGCCCAAGGAGCTTTACCACTGTGCTCCATAGCAATGCAGATGTAGCGGCTGGCTTCAGCCTGCCAACGCGATATAATGGCTGGCTTCAGCCTGCCAGCTCGCTCCTACATCTTCACTCTTATGGAGCCCCGAGCGTACTGCAAGCATTACAGGACTCGGGTCGTCACCCACATATCGCGTATCAGGTAAGGACCTGATCATCCGTCCGATATGTGAGTCGTTGATAGTCATTTTTGATCACTGCTTAAGTGACCTAGGTGATGACAAGAACCTAGTTGTACCAGACGTGTTCGCAGGCAGTTGGGAACCCATGGGGCTTCCCAGCCTTGCTCATCTTCTGTGGGATCCATCCCTCAGTGAAGGTGGGGCGAACCGTTCCTAGTGGCGTGAGCTCGGTATCAGAATCGAGAAAACGCGCAGGGTGATCGTTGGTCGAGATCAGTAGATGACGGACTTGGCCACCCGGCTCACAGAGGAGCACTCCAACCTTGCCCGAGGCCGTTTCCAGCACATCGACCATCCAGAAGTGGTCCGAGAGACCGAAGCTGACACGCATCCCACTGATCAGCGGGCCCATTTCGAAATCCTTCAGTTCCCTCTTCGCTCCATGCTCACCCCTCAAGGTCACGGGCGATTGACCCACCCGCTGAATGACAGGACCCAGATCCGACAAGGTGACAAGAGCCGCCTTGCGACTCACACCAAGTCGTTGACGATCCCTCGCGTCACGAACGGGCACGTGCACCTGCTCGCAATGCCTCCCCAGAAGAAAGGATTGCCGAGGGCCGTAGACAAAGACGAATCGACCATCCTGCGCGAACAGTCTCACCGCGGGGGTGATCAGCGACGTAGCCTCATCGAGAACGTGGTAGTAGGAGCCGCAACTCTCACACTTCCCACCATCCGGACTCACCGAAGCGGCACAGCCCGGGCATTGCAAAGAAACAACTTTCATCTCTGACTCTCCCTAGGAGAAACGCACCTTGGTGCGCGAACGATTGAAGTCAGGGTCCCTACGCTTGAGGCTCCGAGGAGCGACATTGCGGTGGGAAACACCCTTCCCCGACTTGAACTGAGGCAGCCTCACTTCTTCCTCACGGATCGCGACCGCGGGAGGTGCGCGATGATCCACCGGCTCCGGCGGATCGGAATCTTGTGGCTCTGAGGTGACGACCTCAGCATCATCGCAAGTCTGGACCGCCACCAGGGCGATCGCAGGGGTTGAGGCAAGCAACAACAGAACTTCGATCATCTCTTCGTCCTCCACATGAGATCTTGTCATTGGACAAACCCTCATGTGGAGTCCCGAGCGTGAAGCTGAGACTCCTGTGAGTCTAACTCACGCTCGGGTCGTTAGTCAGCAGCGTTGCTGACCATGTTTGTTCTCTTTACCAGCGAATGGCACGCCTGGGGTTGAACCCGGGCTTGTGCTTGGCCCACTGGGGACCACGCTGGATCTTGCTGTGACGACGCGGTCGACCCATGCCCAACATCAGTCGAGCCTCGAGTCCCCAGTCCTCGGGGTCGAGGACCTCGTCCTCATCCAAGTACACGTCATCGGCGGGGTCACGCTCGCGGTCGATCTGCTCGTACAGGATTGTCTGGCAATCGTCGCACTGGCAGTCGGGATCAAAACGGTCGTGACCGTCCTGGTCGATTCCGTCATCCGGATCTTCGACCAAGTCGAGGCAGGGAGGGAAGTCGCCTTCGTCCATGTCCCAGTCCTCGTCACTATCGTGGTAGTCGCTCTCGTCACGCATGTCTGCCAGGCAGTCCCAGCACTGACAGTCAGAACCACAGGCATCGTCCCAGCTGTCGTCGAGACCATAATCGTAGTCATCATCCCAGTCCGACGACATCGACCCTTCGGCCTCGTAGTCGTACTCGGGACCATTCTCCTGCTCGATCTGGCGAAGCATCGCCCGGTGCCAGAACCACGTGTCCGGGGTCATCGAGCCTTCGCGATCCAGCACACGGCGCAAGGACTCGACGTACTCGTCCTCGTAGCCCTCCAGATGCCAATCGCTGAGCAGATCCCAGCCCAGGTCAGGCTCGCTGAGCTCGGCTTCCATCTCGTCGATGGCCTGCTCCTGCTGAGCGTCCATCTCTTCGAGCTCGTGATCCAGCGGCCGGGGACGGATGTATCCCCACTGCGACGAGCTGGGAGCGATCCTGATCTTGCCGTCGACGAAGGTCCGGTCCGTCACGGTCGCAACCATTCCGAACTCACCCCACTTCGACCACTTCAAGTGCTGGATCACGACCTGACGCGGACGCATGGCCAGCCGCTGGGCACGGATCACACCGCGCTCCCACTGACGCTTGTTCCGGTCGCTGCGCTTCCAGCAGCCACCGCGTCGCATCCGATCGTCCTCCTTGCAATCGTCGAGCATCCAGAGCTCCATCTTTCGGACCGTCGCTCGTCGGACATCACGTCCGAACGCACAACTTGCGCGTGTCGGGCTGTAGTCCTCCAGCTCGTCCTCGACTTCGTCAGAAACGTCCTCGGCCATCTGCATCTCGATCGCCTGGCGCACGGCCAGTCGGAGGATCACGCAGGTTGCATCCTGGAAGTACTCGGCCCAACGAAGAGGCTTGGAATCGATGTCGACCCACTCGTGAATGTAGTCACCCACGTATCGCGAGGGGGTCCAGTACATGGCGTGCAGCCGGCTTGGCCACAGCGTTTCCAGAGCGTAGCTGCCCCTCAAGTAAGCGGCGACCGTGCTGAGCTCCAAATCCTGCTCGAGGCCACATTCGTAAACCTCCAGATCTCTGTGATTCACGCGAGCAGTGTGGCCCACCAGGTTCGTGAACTCATCTCCGAAATCCGGGTACGGGTCGTACTCTTCTCCAGGGTCGCTCTGGTCGAAACCAAGTGCGGTCGAAGCTGTCATGAAAACTCTACCTCCTCAGGTGAGTTGGGGGTCTCGTTGGGTATTCGCTGCATCTCAGCGAAACTCCATAGCAGTGAAGATGTAGGGGCTGGCTTCAGCCTGCCACCGTGGCGAGCTAAAGCTCGCCCCTACATCTACACTCTTATGGAGTCCCAAACTAACAAACCATCGTTCGTACTTTAGAACGAACAGTATAGAACACAAAAGCCTGTATCTGGAGAGAATTAGGGATATCCCCTACAAATACAGGCCTTTCTATAACTTTGTGGCTCTCTCCAGACTCACAAAGCACCGCTTTTTTATCTTTCAATGAACGATGGAAGATATCAGAAAATTCGTTTTTTGTCAATCATTCCTAACTAAAGCCATTTGCATGCCTGTGCACAGGAGAAAATCCATTCATATGCTAAAATATGCCCATCTATGGCACGAAAGAAAAAACGCTCTCGTAAATACAAGCGCGAGCAGGAGGCTTTTTTAGGTCTCCAACTAAACCCTGAAACAAAACGTGGCATTGGCGTGATTTTCTTGTTCGCCATCGCCGCACTCATTTTTCTTAGTTTCTTCCAAATGGCAGGAACGCTCGGCTTAGCTATTAACACTGGTCTTAGCCTATTTTTTGGACTAGATCGCTTCTTGGTTCCAATTGTAATCATTATCATTGGAGCATCAATGGCCTATCCAGACCGCGGGGTGTTATCAATTTGGAACTATATAGGTCTACTTTTTTTCTTTCTATCCTTCAACGCCCTTCTAAACCTTTTTCTTTTCGCACGCCCTGAACCAATCACTCAAGACCTTACTCTTGCGGGCGGACATCTTGGTCAATTTCTTGGAACTTTACTCCCAGCCTTTATTGGCTACTGGGGAGCCATCCTGACATGTAGCGCCATACTACTCATTTCAATCCTTCTTATTTTCAACACCTCCCTGCGATCAATAGCAGGAGTTCATACTCACCTTACCGGCTGGTTTGGTGCATTGCTCCACAAAGGCACTTTGAGAAATACCAATGGGACAGAAGAGGATTGGTCAGAGGGAGACGAAGAGGAAGAAGAGGATGAAGTTATTGAAGAGGAGGTAGAAGAGGAGGAGGAAGAAACTTTGGAAACAGAGGAGGAGGAAGAACATGAGTTTACTGCCAAGCCGGTGCCAACACCCGAAAGACGAGAAACCGTCCTCATTTCTTCTCAGCATCGAACCATCAAGATCCCCATGAAGCTTCTTTTGCGCGGTGGAGCAAAAGCAACCTCAGGAGATATCGACCGTAATAAAGAGATCATTGAAAAAACGTTTAACGAGTTTGGAATTGAAGTTGAGATGGGTAAGACATCAGTTGGACCAACGGTTACTCAGTTTACACTGCGCCCAGCACAAGGAGTTAAAATTGCACGCATCGTCTCACTCCAAAATGATCTCGCTCTAGCTCTAGCGGCTCACCCACTTCGAATGGAAGCGCCAATACCAGGAAAGTCTTTAGTTGGTATTGAAGTTCCAAACACCAAGGTTGCAACCGTGACACTCAGAGACGTGATCGAAACCAAGAACTTCAAAGCGAGTGAGTCTCCACTGAGCGTTCCACTTGGAAAAGATGTTTCGGGAAACTCTCATGTCATTGAGCTAGACCGGATGCCTCATATGCTTGTGGCCGGTGCCACTGGATCTGGTAAGTCTGTGTGTCTCAATACCATGATCATCTCTTGGCTCTATCAAAATGGCCCTGATGATCTAAAGCTAATCCTGATCGATCCAAAGCGTGTTGAGCTCACCATCTTTAATGGGATCCCCCATTTGCTCGTCCCACCAATTACCTCTGTAGATGACACGGTAAACGCTCTAAAATGGACGGTCAGAGAAATGGAACGTCGCCTGGACATGTTAAGTAAATTTGGCGCACGCAACATTGATCAATACAACTCTAAGGTGGAGGAGCGCATGCCAAGAATCGTTGTGGTTATTGATGAACTGGCTGATTTAATGAGCGCTTCTGGTCGTGAAGTCGAGAGTACTATTGTACGAATTGCTCAGATGGCACGCGCCGTAGGGATTCACTTGGTGCTTGCAACCCAACGACCTTCTGTCGATGTCATCACAGGAACCATCAAAGCAAACATTCCTGGACGCATCGCCTTTGCCGTAGCCTCCCAGACGGACTCTCGTACTATTTTGGATCAGTCAGGTGCTGAAAAACTGCTTGGACGAGGTGACATGCTCTTTACGAGCGCAGAACTTTCAAAACCAAAACGAATCCAGGGGGCCTTTGTTTCAACTGATGAATTGGAAGCTATTGTAAAATTCCTACGTAAGAAAAGTGCACCAGATTACAACATGGCCGTTACTGAGATCACTAAGGCTGGAACAGTCTTTGATGATGAAGAGCGAGACTCAATGTTTGAGGAAGCTGTGCAAACCGTATTAGAGGGAGGTAAGGCATCAACCAGCTACTTGCAAAGAAGACTCCGTGTGGGTTACGCACGCGCCGCTCGTATCATGGATGAACTAGAGAGTGCTGGCGTCATTGGAGAAGGTCATGGAGCAAAAGCTAGGGAGATTTTAATTGATTCATGGCCGCCAGGAGGAAATGTTTCTGAAGGTATGCCCACGGCTCAAGACGATTACGACGAAGCTTATGGAAACGAACCACAATGGCCTGAAGAAGATGAGGAGGAGATAGATGAAGATGAAGAAGAGGACGACTATGAAGAAATGGAGATGGAAGAAGTAGAAGACGAGGAAGATGGTGGTGAATCAAAGAATCACAAAAAAGAGGGGGACGGTGATATCGAAATCGACGACGAATGGATTTCCGGCGGTGAGGAAGATGACGAAGACTAAGAAGACGAGTAAGCTCAAAACATGGCATTCGTAATTCGCAAATTCGACTATTCAGAAAACCTGGGCGCCAAGCTCAAGGCTATTCGACGTTGCGCAAATTTCACTTTGAGTGAAATGGAAACTAAGACCAAAATACGGAAATCTTTTCTGAACGCTTTTGAAACAGGCAACTACGCCGCTCTTCCTGATCCAATCTACGCAAAGAACTATCTAAAAGTTTACGTACGCGCCCTCGGGGGTGATGTGAGTTACTTCATGGACCAGTACGAAGCTGAGTGTGGAACCTGCGATTACATGAAAAATGCGAGACTTCCTCGTCGCAGAGCAGGCTCTTGGCAGTTCCTTGTGGCGAGTCGTTACGTAAAAGTATTGGCCGTGCTTGCAGTAGCCGTGACGATTACCAGCTATGTGGGCTATCAAGTCCGAGAAATCGTTTCTCCACCATATCTACTTGTGTATCAGCCATTTGACGGAGTATTAACTGGCGAAGCCCTCATCGCCGTAACGGGTCATGCTGAGGATGGAGCTTCTGTAAAAGTAAACGGTGTGAACGTGCTTCTTTCTCAAACCGGAAGCTTTGAAATAGATGTGGCACTAGAACGTGGACTCAATGTCATAGAAATAGAATCAACGAAGCGCTATTCACGCCCAGCCATGGAATATAGACGCGTTGTCCTACAACAAAACAGAACGCTGAGTTTCAAGTAAGTTACTAGCGACACGGAGATTAAAAAAACGCCTATTTATGGGCTGTTTTTTGTCTGCCGGGGTTGACAAAACCCCTAAAAAGTGGTATCTTCCCTCCTTGTAGAAAACCTCTACAGGTCTCAAAACCTTACAACTAAACTTGCTTGTCAATTCTGTGCACGCCCTTATAGGCTTTTGGTTAAGCAAGGTAAGATTCGTTTTTACAGAATGAAGGCGCGTCATGTCATCAATATTTATATTGGTCACATGACGCGTCTTTTTTTGAGCCACGTTTCACCAACAGGAAAGATCCTATGCCCACCCCCCGTGCTAACGACGAACTCAGGGACTTCGGTTCCACGCGCGCGACGAGAAAGCTGTCTCGTGCAGGCCGTGCCCGCCAAGCTCGGTCCAAGAACCCCGATGCCGACGACAAGATGCTCGAGCGAGAGCTGAAGCGTCTCCACAAGGCCCATCTGGCGGCGGAGGCTCGCTTCCATGCCGAGCAGGAACTGCCTCCCCACCTCCTGCTGTTTTCCGACGAAGAAGACGTCGGTGACGATGACGATGCGGTGATGGTGCAGGCTGAAGTCTGGTTCGACTACTGGGCAGATCGACGTCTCGATCTGGAAGGTGGGTTTGACGATGACGAGCCGGCCTGGTTCGAAGAGTTCGACCAGGACCTGGACTAGCACACGAACGCCCGAGCCAAGCGCTTGAGACCCATGACGGGGTCCTGATCGCTTGCGCTCGGGACTCCATCTATGACGAGACCATCAGGAGTACAGACCTGGTTGCGTCTCGTTAGGGGTGGAGTTTCAGAACGCAATTCATATTCACCGAACATACGAGATCTTCTCGTCCCGTTAACTGGGTTAAGTTGAAGAAAAGGAGCCTTCATGGCCAACCCCAAGCACATCGCTCTCGTTCTCGAAGGGAAAGCTGCTGTCGACGCCTGGAACACGGCGAACCCCGGCGGCAAGCTGGACCTGACCGCTGCCAACCTCTCGGGCATGAACCTCATGTTCATGGAGTGGGGCGGAGCCGACCTCTCCGGTGCCAACCTCTCGGGCTCGGACCTGAGCGGTGCGAGCCTCTGGAGGACCAAGTGCGTGTGGACCAACTTCTCGGGGGCTGACCTCTCGGGCGTGGCCTTCAGCAACTCGGACCTGAGCTACGCTGACCTCACGGAGGCGATTCTCAAGGGTGCGTTTTTCAACGGCGCCACCATGGAGGAGGCCGACCTGGAGGGAACCTTCCTGGATCCCAACGTGTGGTTCGAGATTCTCGGCACCCAGTGGGATGCTGCGGATCGTGAGCTGCGCGAAGAGGTCATCGACCTCCTGGACGACCCCAGGCACATCAGCAACCCCAGCTGGAAGAACCTGAGCCAGTCTCCCGACGGAGTCATGGGCAACGACTTCCCGCAGGGGCAGGCCAGCTTCACCGGCTTCACGCACGCCTGGTACGGCCACGCCGTGACCGCCCAGCAGGTGCTCAACGAGCTCTGGGCCCGACGCGAGTCGGACCTGCGCGAGCTGGGCCACGAGAGCTGTCCGCAGATCTAGAACGAACGCCCGAGCCAAGCGCACGGATCCAAGACGTGGATTCCCGTTCGCTTGCACTCGGGACTCCATCATTCCCCTCGATTTTCTCGAGCTGAGCGATGGAGTCTCTCCAATCAACCACCGATGAATCCCCTCGGTGAAACCGGAGGCCAACGTGGCCGACAGAGAAGACTACGCCGCTGCCAAGCTTGGCCGTGAGGCGATCGCTGAGCGTCGAAAGGTAAAAGGAAGTCAGCTGGATCTCCGTGATTCTGACTTGCAAAGAATCTTCATGACTGGCGCGGACCTCACGTATGCTGACCTGACCGGGGCCAACATGAAGAAGGTCCATGCTCGCAGGGCAAGTTTCGCTGCTGCGGTCATGGTCAATGCCAGCCTTGATGAGGCTGACCTGGTAGGAGCTGACCTGACCGGGGCCAACTTGACCGGGGCCACCTTGACCTTCTCACGTCTGCACGGGGCCATCTTGACCGATGCAAACCTACAAGGGACCATTCTGGATCCAGAGCTCTGGATGCCGACCATACTTCAATTCTGGCAGGAAGCCACTGAAGCAATCCGAAGGCTCCTGATCGCTTCACTGCAGATTAATAGGATGCTCGGTGCTGGCATAAACGGCACTTCCTGGCGCTGCCCCGTGGGTTACAGGGTAAGTAACGAACTTGATGGCGACCCCTTTGTCGTCGCGTTCGACACCCACGGCATCACTCCGCAGCAAGTCCTAGACCAGCTGTGGCTACGCGCCGGAGCTGACATGCGTGCTCTGGGCCATGAGTCCTGCCCGCAAGTGGAAGTGAGCGAGACTTCCTAAGAACAACGACCTGTCGTTGACCCCTGGGTCATGACAGGCACAACCCGAGCAACAAGCTCGAGAGCCGTTCCGCCTAGCGGGATACGGGGTTTCGTTAGCTATTGCTCGGGGCCCCATAAGTGATGAGGAACAAATCAAAGTGAGGAGTACAGACCTTACCAAGACAGGCTTCCTCAACACTTATGGAGATAAACCGTTAACACGGTTTTTTTGTTTTTATATTGTCAGACAATTGTTTGACAAAAGTCTGACAAGCTGATTTAATAGACAGGTAAGTCATGATCCCTACCCCTATGGCTAGCAAAATAAAAACCGAGCCCATTTCAGTGCGAGATTTTTTAAGAAACTTCGCTCTTATCACAAAACCAACCAGTAACAAACGGTACGTGATCATGAAGCATAACAGTCCCATTGGGGTGTTTACCCCTTGGGAGGCCCAGAAAAAGCTTATGGATAATAAGCCATGGTCCATGCTTGATGACGCAGAATAATACCCTCTTGTATCTTTTACCTACCCTGTTAAGCTACCCACAATTGATTCCCTGAAATTCTATTATATGGCTAAACAAATCACGAAAGCACTAGACACGGACGCACGTTCAAAGGCTGCACTTGATGCTATTGCTCAAATTAAACAGCGTTTTGGCGACGGAGCCATCATGCGTCTTGGAGAGGCTCAAACCATGAAAGTGGAGTCCATATCCACGGGGTGTTTATCACTAGATCTTGCCCTTGGAGTCGGAGGTGTCCCAAGAGGACGTATCATCGAGATCTATGGCCCAGAGTCTTCTGGAAAAACAACGCTCGCTCAACACATCGTTGCTGAAGTTCAAAAAAATGGCGGCCTTGCTGCCTTCGTAGATGCTGAGCACGCTCTGGATCCAGAATATGCACAAAAGATCGGCGTAAACATCGACGAGCTTTTCATCTCACAACCTGACACAGGAGAACAGGCCCTTGAGATTGTAGAAACACTCGTCCGCTCAAGCGCCGTGGATGTCATCGTGATCGATTCGGTCGCTGCCCTTACACCTAGAGCAGAAATTGAAGGCGACATGGGTGACTCTCATATGGGTCTTCATGCTCGTCTCATGTCCCAGGCTCTCCGCAAGCTGGCAGCCATTGTCAGCAAATCAAACACCACCGTCATCTTCATCAACCAGATCCGCATGAAGATCGGTGTCGTGTTTGGAAACCCAGAGACCACCACGGGAGGTAAGGCTCTCAAGTTCTACTCTTCTGTGCGAATTGAAATCCGACGCAGTGCACAGATCAAACAAGCCGAAAAAATTATAGGAAACCGTACTAAGGTAAAGATTGTTAAAAATAAAGTCGCTCCCCCATTCCGTACCTGTGAGTTCGACATCATGTACAACGAGGGAATTTCTATCACGGGAGATCTTCTAGAGCTAGGTGTCCCCTATGGTGTTCTGGAGAAAAAAGGAAACAACTATTACTACGGGGAAGAAAAATTGGGGCTCGGACGAGAAAGTGCAAAATTGTTCCTCAAAGAAAACCCAAAGGTCACAAAAAAGTTGCGTGAAGATATAGAAACAGCCATAGAAGCAGGTGAACTAGCACGATGACAAGAAAGCAGGGCCATAGGCCCTGCTTTCTTGTCAGATACTCTCTCAACCGTTACGATTAATTCAGCGATCAACGCTGGGGAGAGAATGCATGGGCAATCGACGTCACGGTGGATTTAAAGCTGGACTTGAGTTGGAGCTTGAGCTCAGTGAAGAACTGTCACGAATGGCAGTCCCACATGAACTCACTCGTGGAACAAAGGGAAACATCTCCCAGAGAGTGGATCTCAGGATCCTCCCACCACCACACGCAAGACATGAACCCACTTTCGAGATGCAGTTGACCCTTCGCAGGGACAACCGTCGCAAGATGACTGACTTCGCTGTAGCCGCGCTGAGCACCACAAGGCGAGGTGTTCGTGTTTACATCGAGATTATTGCTTCTCGTCATCAGTCGATTTCACGAATCGCCGTGCGGGTTGCCTGGGCCATCAAGGACATTGTTCGTCGTTTTCGAAACTTCGGACGGCATCGCCTTTTCGGTGTTCGCATCAACATCGGCAGATCTCGTCGCAACCCTCCCACACAGAGATTCAGCCTGATGGAACTTGTAGGCGACCGCGTCCTACATGCACTACACAAGGAACAGAGGCGGCAACAGACGCGAGTAAGGGAACTGATCGAACAGGCCCGCGCGGCCAAGAAGATCTTTTTCCCACAACGATCCCCACGGCTCATCGAGAGAAGAATCCTCAGCACAGCGCCACAGCATTGGCACCAACAACACCGAGGATTCATCCCGATCCGCCAACCACGGTAGATCTGGAAACAAAAACGACCCCGCAACGCGGGGCCTTTTCTTTTATCTATTTACTTATGCGTTCTGAATAGGCACCTGTATCTGTATTAATCACTACCACATCTCCCTGATGAATAAACGCTGGCACTTTTGCAATAAGCCCATTATCCATCTCAGCTTCCTTCAGGACATTTCCTGAGGCAGTATCTCCTTTTACAGCAGGCTCTGTATAAACAACGGTATATTCAATCTTCTGTGGAAGAGACACTGTAACAGCAGCTTCATTATGCATAACCACAGTAATCTCTAATCCCTCCTTCAGATAAGGAATCTCACTTTCCATCTCGTCTTTTGAAATGGAGACCTGTTCAAACGTCTGGTTATCCATAAACGTATACAGGTTTCCGTCGTTAAAAAGATACTGCATCTTTTTATACTGAACATCCTCAAACACCATGGGTTCAGCTGCTTTCAAATTTTCTTCAAGCACCTTCCCCGTTCTTAAATTTTTTGTTTTTGTTCGCACGAAGGAACCACCTTTACCAGGTGAAACTCTTTGAAAATCTACGACCAACAACAAATCTCCATTGCGATTGATAATTGTTCCTTTCTTAATATCGTTTGGTGATGGCATAACTAGCAAAAGTATAAAAGTTGAATGTCTCTGATATCGCGCTCAGCGTACTTGAGCATAATGAGCCGGTCAAGGCCAAGAGCATTGCCGTAAACCGATCCCTTAATCTGACCAAGGGCTTTCAAGAGATCCTCATCAATTGGAAAGATAGTCTTTCCTAACTGACGTCTCTCCTCTTGCTCTTGTTCAAAACGTTTGCGCTGCTCGGCCACATCAGTGAGTTCACAAAAACCATTACACAGTTCCAATCCATCACCAAAAGCCTCAAACCGTTCAGCATAGCTCCCATCATCACTTAACCGTGCTAGCGATGCCTGATCCACTGGATACTCTGTCACGAAAAATCTTTTCTTGTCCGTGTGTGGATCCCCAAAGGAATCTACTCCTGCATCAGCATAAGACAATCTTGCCCATTGTGTGTCATCCTCAAGAACGTACTGAAGTAACTTCTCAGTCTCATCAACAAGATCCATATAACCTCCAGGCGCATACCACTCAAGCATGCTGAACTCAGGAAGATTATGAGGACCAATAGATTCTTTATCTCTGAAAACTGGCGTGATCGTATAAATACGTTCCATTCCCGCGCCCAACAACTTCTTCATCGCATATTCCGGTGAAGTGATTAACCCAGCACTTACCTCTGTACTTGGGTTTGTGATATGGACCCGAGTCTCGATGGGATCTAAATTAGGCTCCATCCCGGGATGACGAGTAAGAAGTGGTGTTCTGACAAAAACAAATCCACGCGCTTTGAAAAAGGCGTGGATCTTGTCTTCAACGTCCTGCCACATGGCAAGCCGCCTCATCATGTCCTGTTTTGAGGGCATGTTAATTTTGTACGAATGGAAGGAGGGCCATAACACGAGCTCTCTTGATGGCTGTGTTAAGGGTTCGTTGATGTTTCATGCAAACCTTTGAGCGCTTTCGTGGAACGATCTTAGCAAAGGAAGATAGAAACCGGCGCAAAATGGTTACATCCTTATAATCAACGTCTTGGATGTTGTTGTAGCAGAAGTAGCATTGCTTTTGCTTCTTCACGATGTTGTTATTTGTCATAGTTTAAAATGGGATATCTTCAATCATGATTTCATCATCGGGGTTTGGCGCTGGGTCACTGATGGCAGGGGCCTGAGGTGGAACGAACGCACTTGGTGTTCCAGGAGTGTAATTTCCACCACCTCCACCAGATGGCTTATCAAGAATAATCATATTCTCGGCCACAATCTCAGTTCGATATCGACGTACACCGTCTTGACCCTCCCAGTCACGTGTCTGAAGTCGTCCTTCGATATACACTTTGCTGCCCTTTTTAAGATACTGTGCGCAAATCTCAGCAAGCTTTGCCCAAGCCACAACATTGTGAAACTCAGACGCCTCCTGCTTTGCTCCACTTGGATCTTTCCATGAACGATTAGTGGCCACGGCAAATGAACAGACTTTTTGACCAGAGGGAATCTGCTTCAATTCCGGCTCGCGAGTAAGATTTCCGATGATGGTCGCTCGATTGAGTGAATACATACGTATGTCAATTAAATATTGTCTGCAATGTCACCATCTAGAATTTTATCGAGCTTCTGATCCAACTCTTCCATGGTCATCTTTGTTTCCTCAGCCGTTGTGGCTGACGGTGTTGGAGGAGCGATCTTTACCACTTCTTCAACTGGAGCTTCTACGGCCGGTTCTTTAGGTTCAGTCGGTGTCGCTGGTGCGACCGGTGCTGCTGGAGCTGAATGTGGTGCTCGTGGTGCTCGTGGAGCTTCTTCTTTTTCTTCCTCACCCATGGTACGTCGACCCTCTTCATTAAGGGGTGCCACGTAAGAGCTAAGGTCGATCTTTTTCTCAACAGCTCCTGCTGCGCGAGCAAGAAGCATGTGGCGCAATACTTCATCTGTAAGCTTTAGCTTTCGATCAAGCTCCTTGATAACAGATGGTTCAGCGTCAAAGTGAACGATGACGTATGTGCCATGAGTCACCCTCTTGATTGGATAAGCCAGAGTGACCTTTCCCAGATTCTCATCACGGAGAATCGTTGCCTCGTTAGCCTTCAGCAGGTCAGCGACAATCTTCTGGATACCAGTGACTTCGTCGTCTGTAAACTGCGACGGTACGAGGTAAAAGAGTTCGTATTCTTTCATAAGCGTACTGGCTCGAGTAGCCTCGAGCAACCCATTAGGGTCTTGGACAGTTAGTGATTAACGGTGGCATCCTAGCTTTCTTTGCATTTTTGGTCAATAATGAGCAGGCAAACCTTATCTATGGTCTATTTCATCCTTGGAGCACAATCTGAACTCAGTATTGCAGAGCTAAACGCCGTACTTGGCGATGGCTTTAAAATTATCCAATCTACTGACAAAGTGCTTCTAGCGGACATTTCAGAGAAGAACCTCGGAGCTCTTCAAGAGCGTCTGGCTGGTATTGTGAAGATTGGTCATATCATTGGAGAACTTGATGGCTGGGACGAAGATGATGCCACTCAGCTCATTGCCTCTTACGCATCAGGTGCCATGGGAAAGAATAAGATTAGCTTCGGTATTAGTGTTTACAACGCCGGGGATGTTTCACTAACTCGCGCGCTGGAAAAAGACTTGAACAGCCTGGGGGTTAGAATAAAAAAACAACTAAGAGAATCCGGGCGACCTGTGCGATTTGTTTCAAGCAAGGAACCGATCCTCTCATCTGCTGTTGTTGAAACAAATAACCTACTACCGTCCGGTGGAGAATACATTCTCTTCGCCCAAGGTGGAGGACGTGTTCTCATTGGGCAAACAGAAAGCGTGCAAGATTTCCGCAGCTGGGAGGCACGCGACATAGGAAGACCAGCACGAGACCGACGATCTGGCATGCTTCCACCCAAACTCGCTAGACTCATGATCAATCTAAGTGGAGTTGACCCTCATGGCGCCAGCCTCTTAGATCCATTCTGCGGTTCGGGTACCGTACTTATGGAAGCAGGACTTTTGGGTTATAAAAAAATGATCGCCAGTGACATTTCAGAAAAAGCGACAGAGGACACGCAAACAAATACAACTTGGCTTGTTGAAAAGTTTGGTATCACTACTCCCGATCTATCCATCTTCACTTCCGCCGCTGCAGATCTACAAACTCAATACAGTGATCCGGTTGATGCAATTGTTACAGAAGTATTTCTTGGCACCCCACGCAGAGAGCATGTAGATCCATTTGAAATGAAAAAGATTGAGAGGGACTTGCTGCCAATGTACAAAGATTCTTTCGCGGTCCTGAAGTCTCTTCTTAAACCAGGTGGCAAAGCCGTCGTAGCCTTCCCTGCCTTCAAACAAAAAGCCCCCCTTCGCCAAGGCTCCGGGGGACAGGCCTATACATGGTACCGCCTTCCAATCAATGATCTTCTTTCTAACCTTGGTTATACCGTCGAGGCCGACTATCTCTATAGTCGCTCAGATCAGTTCATCGCCAGAGACATCTTTGTGTTCTCACACTAAGTACTCACCCTGAAGTGACACACATCGCCGTCTACCATCACGTACTCCTTTCCTTCAACCCTAAGTTTTCCAACATCTCGCGCGCCTGACTCTCCCCCAGCAGCCACGAAGTCATCGTAGGCAATCACCTCGGCGCGAATGAATCCTTTTTCAAAATCTGTATGAATTTTTCCGGCGGCCTGAGGGGCCTTAGTTCCACGCGCAATAGTCCAAGCGCGTGTTTCTTTTTCTCCAGAAGTAAAATACGTAATCAAATCTAGAAGTTCATAGCACTTAGTGATGAGTCGATCCAATCCTGATTTCTCAAGACCGAGCTCTGAAAGAAACATCTTCTGCTCTTCCCCATCCATATCCATGATCTCTGACTCAAGCTTTATGCTAATTGGCATTGCTAGACGTTCTGGTCCAAGCGGGCTCTTCCAGTCGGTCATCGAAGCGTCCTCTGCCACGTTCACCACATAAAGAATTGGCTTGCGGGTCAAAAGACTCATGTCGCTCAAAAGAAGTTCTTCATCATCTGTAAGCTCAATGGTGTTTGCCATCTTTCCCTGTTCTAGCGCTTCAAATATTTTCTCTAAAGCCCCAGACTGCATCTCAAGCTCTTTTGTTTTTCCTGATTTCAGTTTTCCCCGAACAAGATTCAGTCGCTTATCCACGGTTCCGATATCAGCCATGGCCAGCTCGATCTCAATGATCTCAACATCTCGTGCGGGATCGATCGTTCCATCAACATGGTGAACATTCTCATCTACGAAGTCTCGCACCACGTGCACAATCATGTCCACTTCACGAATATTGGCGAGAAACTTGTTTCCAAGTCCTTCTCCTTTATGTGCCCCCTTAACAAGCCCGGCAATATCAACAAACTCGATCGCTGTTGGTATCACTTTTTCAGAAGAAGTTATTTTTGAAAGTGTGTCGATCCTCTCATCAGGTACCTCAACAACACCAATGTTTGGTTCGATTGTACAGAACGGAAAATTCGCACAGTCAACCTGTTTTTTGGTAAGCGTCTGAAAAAGTGTGGACTTGCCAACGTTTGGGAGCCCAACAATACCTACTTGCAACATATGAAGCCGAGTATAGCTCGAGATCTACCCCGTGTCGAGATATAAAAAACCCGCGACGTAATTCGCGGGATTGGCTCACTTCAGGCGTGCTCTACGCTTCAGGAACCGTCGTAGTTCCATCAGGATCGAGATCTGACCCTGAATCATCTGTGACCTCTGGATCGTCCTGCCCCAAAGCCATTTGTTCGCGGCCGCGTTCAAGATGCGTCTGAAGCCTTGCGGCCGCACGTGTCTCCTTCGCTTCCTCTGCTTCGGCGCGATCTGTGGTCTCCCGATGTTCCGCTGCCAGAGCGAACGCATGTTGGTCGATCGCTCCTGCTCGCTTGAGTTCATCCAACAAGCGCTCAGACCGCAGGATCTTCAGCTCGGTCGCTACAGCCAGACCCATCAGGACTTCGCTGTAGACCCGAGGAATCGCTTCTTGTATCCGAGTCACCAGAGCCGCGTGCACGACTCTTGCCAACAGCCGATCCGATGGCATGAGCGCGACCAGCACGTCGACTGGACCACGTGGGGTCCTGGGACAAGCCAACACACTCACATCGTGGATCGAATATGCACCAGGCTTGAGTCTGGTAACAGGAGTTCCAACCCCAGGAGAAATCATCATGAGCCCAAAGGTAGTGAAGTCCTCTGCGGAACAACCTGCAACAATCCGAATGTGCTTCGGGCCAGGGATCTCCAGATCGTCATGAAGGGGATCCTCCAAACGTCTCACTTCCACCACAGAACGGACAGCCGCGATGGCTACCTCCCTGATCGTGTCTGGATCCAACCGCTGTGCGATCGCAACCAACTGACCTCGACACTCCTGCAGACTCTCACGAACGGCCCCTGCAATGAACTGACGCTCTTCCAGAGTCGTACCTTCGGGGGCTGACAGCACGTACACACGGTTGCGATCCGCAAGCACAACGTAGGTGCCAAAGCGAGGAGAAGGTGCGGCACCCCTTGCAGCCAGAAGTTCCATGCACTCCTCTTGAGATACTTTGAACTCGATCATGGGAAGAGTCCGGACTTCGTACTGAGGCACCCCACTTACAGATGCGCTCACCTCGATGACGAGTGAAAACGTCGCGTCTTCAGGATCGTCTGGGATATCCCATTCGGTCATGTCTCCTCCAATCAGGGGGGTCCAGACGAGAAAGTCGCTGGAGAGAGAAGGTTAGGGAAGAAAGAGAAAAACGTCAATATAAAAACCCCGCGATGCGTATCGCGGGGTGCTGAACAAGTTGTTCAGCGCGTTGTGGAGTCAGGCTCCGTGCTGCGACTGGCCCTCGGTATCCGCACCGGGGGTCGGACTGGAGTCCTGGAAGGACGGCCCTTCGCTGGCGTCCGACTCAGCGGGCTCATCGCTCGCGAAGAGGGCACGGACCGCCTCGTTCTGACTGGCAGCGCGAGTGAACCTCGCCTCGGCGTCCGCTCGCACGGCAACCAGTCGCGCGTCACAGGCCACCAGCCACTCGGTGACCCACTCCTTCTTGTTGTCCTTGATGGTCTCCTGCATGGCGGTGGCGAGCGCGGCGTTCAACCAGTTCCCGACGGGGCTGGGTTCCCAACGGACGACCTCGACGATCAGCGAGGGGAAGCCTCGGGGATCCGGGGAGGTGAGCACCATGATCTCGTCGACCAGCGTCTGCATGATCTCCATCGCACCGTTCTCACGCGGGGAGAGCGGCTTGATGGTGAGGAAGTCCTCGGCCAGCTCATCACCACTTCCGAGACGCTCAGCCACGAGAGACAGCGCACCTTGGAAGAGCATCTTCGCCGCTTCCGTGATGTTGACCGCCAGCGGCCACTCGACCAGGCTGGTGATCAGCTCCTGCTGGAGAGCCCTTCCGCCGACCGGGAATCGGTCCATGATGGCCTGACAACCCTTGTCACCCCACTGCTCGGGGACCTCCACGACCTCCAACCCTTGCAGGCTGGTGGTAAAGACGTAGTCACCCACGGGCACCGCCGTCAGGCCGAGCTCGTGAGCGAGGGTGTAGAAGAAGTCCTCACACTCGTACATGTCCAAGCACCGAACTTCCGACAGGTCCGTGATGCGGACGACGGGATCGTCATCGAGGTCATCGATGTCTTCGTAATCCTCATCGGGGGTGGATTCAACGACGGCCGCTCGCAGCCGAAGTTCGAGCCGAGCGCCCATCAGCGACATCGGGGGGGCAAAGGACTGGGGTTTTTCATCTGCTTCCTCTGTGTGGCTACAAGGTGGACGTGCCGGGTGCCACAAACCGGAACGGAGGAAGGCTACTACTAGCCCACATCTCCGTCAACCCCCACTGGGCACTCTCCCTTGACAAACAGGGCTTTTTTTGACAGACTCCTTCCCTTACAATAGATAAAAAGACTAGTCTCCTGTGTAGGCTCTTATAAGCTAGCTAGTCAACAAATCCCCCTCTTTTCTATGGGAAGAAAGCGTGGGGTCGATTTCAATGTTTTGCATTGACCTCGACCTCACGTCTTTTCATCTGGAAGAGACGGGGCGCTCTTTAGAAGAGGCATTAATGACACACTCTGTTGGATTGATACAAGGAGGGCTGATGGGCAACGAAGAACCCCCAGGCGGTCCCCGGACCTTGCCTGCGCCGATTCGACTCAGGTCGTCGGATCCGAGAGATCCACCTGATCACTTGAGCAACGCGATTCCGATCCCGGACTCCCCTGTCACCGACACCCCGGACGCTTTGCCGTCTGACTCAACCATGAGCTTGGAGATTGAAGTGGCTCAAAAAGCAGAAGTTGAACCTGATGTTCCGGTCATCGTTCTGATGACCGGTGACCGATCCGAGGACGCACGACAGGCGGGCTTGAGAGCAGCTGCTGAGCAAGCCGCGGCCGACAAGGCACGAGAGCAAGAGAGGCTCGACCGGCGCGCCAACGTTGATCTCAAGGTCGTCAATGAGTGGGTCCCCGAATACGAGGAGCATGACCTGAAGACTCTGGAAGGTCAGGTCCGCCTGATCCAAGAGAGCTTGGGTCGACTTGTGAACGTGTCGGAAGCTCCCTACCTAGGAGTAGACGGCGGTCCGCAGGTCCAGCGAATCGTTGCAGAAGCCCCATCAAGACTGGAGGGGCGTGACCTCGCGGTGATCACTCGGGTACTTCTGGGAAACCTGGAGCCGAACCCCGAACTTCTTGGTTACGTCATCGTGCGGTACCAGAATGCACACCAGTTTGAGAACCTCCAGTCCGAAGTAGTGCTGCGCCAGCTCGCCGCCGAGGTCAACGCTCCACAGGTGCCTGATCTCGACGATTCCGAGCTGGACGGCGATGACCTGGAGGATGTCCCTCCGCCGACGGCAGAGGACATGGCTCCGTACTTGGTCTTGATCCCCGAGATCACCCCACCAGAGGAAGCGTCTGCGTTCGACAGCTACGCCACCGTGCATGATCTCGTGTCTGGAGTATTTCCGGAGGGAGAACTGGACAATGAGGCTCGTGCAGAAGCCATTGCAGATGTGGCCCTGGCTCTGTCGGGTGTGCGCATCGATCTGCAAAGCTTCGAGCGTTCCGTTGCGCGACTGCGTGGAGAAGACGTCACAGGGGGCAAGCCTGCATCCATCGGAGCAAGGTTCCCCGTGGCCGAGAGCGGACCGCTCCTCAGCCATGAAGAAGTCGACCCGCTGAACGAAGCTCTGCGAGACCAAGACCCAACGGAATGGGAGATCAAGGACGATCGATCTGACGGATTGTTCCCTACAGCTCCTCCCAAGCGAAGTCGCTCCGGGTCCATGGGACGTGCAGGCCGCATGCCGATCCCAGGCAAGGCCGAAGTCGCTCCCGCCGTCCGCAAGGTCAAGCGTGAGCAGCTCGTGCCCGCCTCTGCCCTGTGGTCACTCACCGCGCTTCTTGTCCTACTAGGACTGGCGATCACGGCCTTCCTCCTTCGTGAGGACACACTGGACCGAAATGCCAGTCTGTCACGAGACCAAGGTCTGGACGCCGAGCTGAGCAAACAGTCCGAGCGACTGCGACAGTACGGCGAAACCCTCGCTGGTGCCATCGCGGAACACACGGAAAAGGATGCGAAGATCGTCATCCTCACGCGTGAGAGAGACGGATACGAGAGTCTTGCAACACAGGCAGTTACCGTCGTCGATGATCTCCGTGATGACGTGGGGAATCTGGAGCGAGACACCCGAAGGCGAGTCAGCAGCATTGCTTCGGACCTGAGCGCAACGCAAAGGGAAATCCGTGCTCTCCGCACAGACATGCAAGGCAGCCAGAGCCGAGAGAGAGATCTCAAGGCCAGGGTCGAAGCGACGGAGTCGTACGCGACGTCCATGGTGAATACCCAGAAGTGTCCTGTCAAAGGGACTGGAACGCTCACCAGTGGGCAAGCGGGAACGATCTTCGAGTGTCGGCAGTCCGGCGCCAAGGCGTTTGCCATCTGCATCGGCAGTGATCCGGCAACGGCTCACTCCTGTCAGATGACCACCGCCCCCAAATAGAGAACGGGCGGTTACACCGTCCAATACTACCGAGCGCTTCTGCTCGGTGCCCTGCCCCATCTCCTCCCCTCGGGAGATGGCGCGCAGGGCTATTTAACTGAAGCGACGAGGTTTCTCGCCGCTTGAGCAAATACAATGGAAGGAGGCACGTCCATGGATCCACTTTTGACGGCCGTAGATGGACTCTTTGTGCTGATCGGACTCTTTGTCCTTTGGATCGGCTGGCGACTGCAAAGACGTGGGGACTCTCCTCACAAAGCAGCTCTGCCTGTGTTCATCATCGGAGGAGTGATCCTCTGTATCGGTGGCACCATGACCCCTTCACGGATCCTCAAAGGTCTTACCTCAGAGCATCCGTCCGAAGGAATTCCTGAACAGCAGGATCAAGAAGATCGAGAAACTGAACCCGATGGGCTCACGGTGGTCGAGGGTGGCCCCAAAGGACAGACGATCATCATCACACAAGACAAGGACCTGATCGCCCTGCTCACCCGTGCGATCGGACAGCTCCCCGAGCTATCTGTAGTCTCAACCGAGCTACCGAGCCTGAGCGTCGAAGCCGATGATGACGATTCGGGTGACGACGTCAGTGCCACTGACGATGATGACTCGGGTGATGGCGATTCCGCGGCGTCAGAGATCGAACGTGACCCATTCCAAGTCACGGTTCTGGAAGAAAGCTCCGAACCTGTCGTGGTGACCCCGGTCATGACACATCCACGTGCGCGTATCCGCACCCTTCCCGAAGAATCCAAGGGAGACACCCACCCACTGTGCACCGGCTTCAAGCTCATCCACGGCCAAGCTGGCGGACCAGAGCCTGGTGGGTGCCACGTGGTAGGATGTGCTCAAGGCTACGCCCTTCCCATGCAACATCTGCCAAGCGGTGGATGGGGACCGTGCGCAGATCCCAAACGTGTCGAACGCATCGACCAGTGCTACGTTGTTCCAGATGCCGACGGCACCGAGAGCGGACGCACCTTCAGTGAAGATGGCTCCTGGACCGAGTGTCCAGTGAGCTAACGCAATGCAATAGAGGAGGAAAATCCATGGACCCTGTACTACTGATGAACCTGAGCTTCTTGTTGAACGCTCTGCTGCTGGGATTTATCCTTGGGGAGCTGTCAAGAAGCGTCTTTGCTGATGGCAAGCGTGCCTTCGCAGCATTCATGCTCTTCTGCTTCTTGATGTCGATCCCCATCTCGTGGGCGCGCAACACGGTCAAGGACGCTCTGATCCAGACCCAGGAACCAGCTGACTCAACGCAGACCGCCTCAACCACTGAGGAAATCAGGCAACTCGATGAGCAGAGTATCAACGAGCTTTTGCTCACCCATTCGGGACCAACCTTCAGACTTTGAGACCCACATGCCCTTAAGGGGACCCCCATGGCTGGACTAACCAGCCGTGCCTAATAGGTGCATGTGCTAAACCGAGACGTCACCCCTGCGGTAAGTCTCGGTTTGCCGAGCTAGAGCCATGCCCCCCAGCGTGGATCGCTCGGTCTGCCGGGCTCAGCCCGGCGCCCCATACTTCCTTTTCTTGCGTGAGGGAGGAAGTGTGGGGCTTTTCTTTATTGAGTCGCACAACTGTTCGCGAAGGGAACAGAAAATGGATGAAACTGAAATCCGCGCCGCAGGGCGCTTTCCAGTAACATCGGGCCCAGACAAGCTCGATCTACTGCTGACGGTTGTCGACCCCATCTGCATGGGCATGCTCCGAGAGATCGTGATCCGTATCCGCACAAACGAGCGGACGGAAGTCTCAGCTCGCGGGCGCGTGCTCATGCTCGAGCAAGGAACCGGCGAAGGCCTCTTCAACTTCACCATCGAAGACCTCAGTGGCAGACATCTGCACGTGGTGGGATACAACCCCAAGCACAGATGGGTAATGAGCTGTTCTTGGACCAACACCTTCCTCTCGCCAACAGATGAGTGGGAGGCACGCCAATCAGCACGACTGGCGCTGGACTACGAAATCCCGCGAGACATCCTGCTCTCAGCCCTCTCGAACATGCACTCGATTCCTTGGCCCCAGCACCTCAAGGTCCTAGGAATCAAGCTTCCATCGGATGAGCCGATTCTCCTGCAGGACATCAACCGAGGAATACCGGGCGCTAGCGTCACACTCTACGGCGGTATTCTCAAGGCCAGTCCCTTCGGTGTCTACCGTGAGGGTGCGTCCTCTCCGCTACTCATGCAGTTCACCGGTAAGAGAGGCCACGTCTTCCACGGACAACTGAACCTCGATCATCAACTCGAGTGGATCGCGCTCGGCTGTGGATGGTCTCACGTTCGATCCATGGGCTAGAGGACAAGCAACATTCAATAACCACGACTCAATGGACGATGGGTCCATGACAAGTCACTAACACCCTGGTGAGGATCCCCCTCGCACGAGTAACCAGGGTGTTCCACCGTAGTTCGTCGATCTTGACGGGCTGCGGTGGTTTTCTTTTTCCGATTGGTTTGCTAGGAGAAAAACTTTACGGTATCCTGCAGATCGTTATGGGCCCTTAGCTCAGCTGGTAGAGCGCTTGCATGGCATGCAAGAGGTCAGCGGTTCGAACCCGCTAGGGTCCACCAGCCGTCGCTCCATCAGTATTGTTAGTTGATGGAGCGACGGCTGTCCTCCGAAGCTTCAGCGAAGGGGAACGTATTGTGCACTCCTGTGATGAAGCTATGGCTGGCAGGCAGGCCATCCTCATTCCATCAGTATCTACTGTAATCAAAAAGCGAGCTTATGCTCGCTTTTTTGATATCGATTTTATTCTACTAGTGCCTCTGGTAACTCCCCAGTTGGATTACCTTGCAGGAGACGATCTAGACGTGTTTGTACTAGACGATTATTTGGCTCAAGACTCAGAACAGCCTCAACTGCTTGCACTGCGCGACTAAGATCTCCCTGTGCCTCGTACACCGTTGCTAAGAACCAGTAAGCATTTGCATAACTTGGGGCTAAAGAAATAGTTCTCTCTAGAGCAGCTTGAGCGAGTGCCACATCACCAGCATCCCCTCTTTGTAGGTATAGGAGACCCAACTGGAATAGCACACCAACATCAATTTGATTATAAGCTGCCACGCTTTCCATTTTTGTAATAGCCTCATCAATGCGACCCTGCCTCTGAAAAGCCAATGATAGTTGATAGTGAGCTTGAGCGTAGTTTGGTTTTAGTTCCGTCGCCCTAATAAATGAACTTTGAGCAGAAGCAAGAAACTCTGTGTGCGTGGTAAGTGCCTGAGCCGCCGCCTCTTTATCTTCTGCCGCTGTCATTGGTTGGATATGCTGGGCGACGGCGAGATAAGCTATTCCTAGTTCAGTCCAGTGCGAAGGATTCAGTGGTTCAAGTTCCACCGCCCGAACAAAACTCGAAATGGAAAATTCTGATGCCGTGCTCATGATGGGAATAAGTTCTTGATAAATCCGACCACGAACAAGCCAATTTAATGCATTCTCTGGTGAGAGATCTGTGGCGCGCGCCGCTGCATTAACAGTTGCGGCAACAAGCGATTGGATGTACTGAGCACTTTCAGGTGTGAGGGTATCAACACTATTAACCCCCTTGAGTTCTTCATCGGTGCGAAGCAAAAGTGCATCAGCAAGATTACGGAAATAAGTATCGTCAAATCGATTAAGAGATGTTGCTTTGTCCAGGGAAGCCACAATATCCTTTAGCTCACCTCCAGACCGATCGATTTCTACAGCCTGGGCAAATGCTCGCTGAGCCACATAGCGTTGAGTGGTAACAAACACACCCACTAAGAGCCCCAGTGAAAGAGCCACTAATAGCGTTGAGGCAAGAAGAGCAAGGGCGGGAGACTTATCAAATGATCTGTTTGTTGACCGCGGAAGTGTTTGTGATAAAAGAAGCCCAGAGAAGACACCAAATAATACCGTAAGGGTCATGTTCCAGGGGAAAAGAAAGGCGCTTATTACTAGAACGATCCAAGGAGTTATGTGGACGAAACTCTCCAACCATTCATCCCGCCCTGGTTTCACCAATGTTTGGTGGATGGCTCTCATAAACAAAATAAGTACAAACAAACCAAGCAAACTCACTCCAAGGGTACCCATGGTTGGGAGCAATGTGAGTACGTGAGATGAAGCTCGATCAAATCTTGTGTTCCAAAAGTCTGTTTGATTAACACGTTCATCGTGGAACCGTGCGTAGTCCATGGCATAGGTTCCGGGTCCAGATCCATAACTACTAGAATGCGTATCAAGGGCCTGCTGGGCAATGGCCATCGAACTTTCTGTGTCAGGACTCACTTCAATGGGAATCGCGATCGTGAGTGGAGAGGCTAAGAAAAACCAGAAGGGTAAGGCAGCAACGGCAAGAACCAGCGGGAAAAGCAGTCTCTCTTGGTGCGAAAAATCCTTTGCGCGAAAAAAGGCAAAGACAAATGGGATGAGCATCGCCACAACCCACAGGAGCCACAGCCCCTTATTATCGATCAAAAGCAAAATAACAAATGTGTCGATCGCAAGAAATAGAATGAACAACTTTTGAAATTTTCCCCAAACGCCATCGGCTAATAACGAATCTTCCTTTTCATGTGCCACCAAAGAAGCAATAAGAAAGCTCGTTACGGCAGTAAGAAAAATAGCCAAGCTCGCTAATGTTCCGACGCTATTAAAAGCCAGTGATTCTGTAAGTGACCCAAAAAAAGAAACACCGAAGAACAGTAATGATGTCGTCGCTAGGGCTGTCGCGGCTGCTGAGAGTGTTATGACACTGTGCATGCGCTGATGATGTGCCCTGGTTGTAGAGGTGTTAGCCAGTAGGTACATCAAGACAGCCACAGCTCCAGCGGTTAAAACACTTACATACTGCTGAGAGTGTGTGCCAACCCAAGATACATAGGGAGCAATGGAGTAGATGGCGGGAAGAATAAACGCGCCCACCCACACAAGCGGCAGTGCGTTCATGAGCCCTCGTTTGAACGTAAGTCTTTTTTCAACGACCATGGATCCCAGCCAACACAGAGCAGCCCCTGATGTCAGCAGCAAGAGAAGTGTTTGTTTGTTGAATTCAAGGGGTTCAAGCGAGACCGACAAGGCGATCAATGGCAATAAAAAAACGAGCAGGTATAAACAACCTCGTGTAGCTGATCGCAAATGTTCTCCCCAAGAATTCATATGCACCTATTATAACAGGACTAGAGAGAAACGTTGTTCACAAGGCACTCATAGATCTCAAATCCGCCAATTTTAAAAACCCCCAGAATGCAAAGAACGCGAGTGTGGGGTTCTCACGTTTCTTTGCTATTCAATTGTGTGGGCCCTAAAGACCCATCCAAGGTCATACAAGAGCGATCTGTATAGCCTTGAACATCTTCCTTGCGTGGCAAACATGCCTAGCAACGCTAGACTGGGTATGCCAGAGTTTCATTGTGTGAACCTCATATGGCTGCGTACCACTACAGAGGAAGCATGGAGCCTCTGTACGGGCCATCACGATCCTCCTTTAATAAAGAAGAACTGAGTGGCCCGATAAGATTATCTAAAAGAGCGTTTTGATACGTGTAGGAGGTCGTGTGACTTTGGGACCTCTGCAAGAATCTAGCACGGCCCCAAAGCGGTCATTTCACTCAGAGTTTCTTTCATGACTCCTCAATGATATTTCCATATCACTTCGTCATCTTGAAAAAAACTCTGAGCAAAATTCCTCACTTTGACCTCGCACTAGATTCTTGCAGAGACCCCTTCTGTTTACGTATCAATAGTTTTTGATATTACAAGTTTGGTGGTGTCTCGACTGATTCGCCGCCATCAACCTCACTTGTCTCATCAATAAGGATTTCATCCGGGCTCTCCGGAGTTGCAGGATCTACAGGATCTTCGACTACTTCTTCTGTTAACTCAATAAACAATGTCGTGAGATCTGTCTCGACTGGCTGGATAACTTCAATCTCTTCGACGACTTCTTCTACGACCACTTCGACAGGCTCAGTGGATAGTTCGTCCTCCACGAGCACCGTTTCAACGACAGGTTCGATGATAACTTCATCAACCATCTCCTCCTCTATCACTTCTTCGATTTCTTCTGGCTCGTAACCACGACGATAGGCGGTGACCATCCAATCGAATTCGACATCTCCCTCACCAGCAAATCGAGTTACCACAAAGTGGTTCTGATCTTTTTCTGAGACATAGAGAGAAACCGGTCCACTTGGAGTAACGAGTACTCGAATCGGTGCCTCTGCACTAATTATGTCGTTAAATTCTGGTGCGACTTGTTCGAATCGAACTTCAGCCTGACCGTCTTCAAGAATCGCTGTGCCGGTAAGAGTGATCATGACCTCAGGAGATGTAACCGCCATGGTCTCGACTTGGTCCCCCTGATAATTTTCTGCGAGACTCACAATCAAACCAGTGGTTGTAATGGTTCCATCCTGCTCAATAGACCAAGCATCAGTAAGACCCTCAAGACGACCGATTCCAGTGATGGAATTCGTTCCCATATAGATGTTGCCGCTCATGTTCAGGCTGGTGAAGTTGCTCGTTCCAGATGTGGCAAAGCCAGAGGCGCGATTATCTGTACCAGGCATGACGCTTGTTGTCTCACCAACCCAGTAACTAAGATTCACATAGGTAAGAATCAAGTTATCTGATCCACCGCGATAAGCCTCAAGGGCATAACCAACGATCATGCCAGCTTCTTTCGCCTTCATGGCAATTCCTTGTGAAGATGAAATGGTAAGAGGATCACCTACGGCAATGGCTCCTCCTTCTGTACTTACACGTGTTGGAACACGACCGGCTAATGCCACTGGATACGCCCCTTCTATGTTTTCGCCCGCCAAGAACCCAGGACGGGTAGAAATGATTCCAGCAAGCTGTTCACCCTCTGCACCTGTTGCACGTTGTACGTTGTGACCACTACCCGAGAAGGCAACCAACTCACCTGCTGTTAGTTTCTGCGTGGATGGGAACATTTCAGCAAAGTCATAACTCCCCGTAGACCAACCGCTAGCGTTGGTACGCATGAAGTCTCCACCTGGCCCCGCTGATCCATCGTAATAAATATATTTGTCCGTCTGTGGCACTCCTCTATCTGAAGGAT
Organism: Parcubacteria group bacterium; assembly: GCA_013204395.1. GTDB lineage: Bacteria > Patescibacteriota > Patescibacteriia > UBA9934 > GWF2-40-263 > JABMNZ01. The sequence goes on along the minus strand of JABMNZ010000008.1, from coordinate 58,113 downwards.
ACAAGTTGCCGCCAATAACCATGTCACCTGCAATACGCATGATTCCTTCGTTTGTAATATAAGCGACTTCTGAATCAGCTGTATTGCGAACGCTAAGCCGATAATTGTCTTCGTCTTCAACAACGTTCTGAAGCATCATCTCAACCGCTTGCGCCTCATCTCCATCCCAAGCGCTTCCTCTAAGAGCTAATCCGTAACTAGAGAAAGATGTGTCCTGCGCTGTCGCCTCGTTCAACTGAGAAATAACGACGTTATCAGTAACGAGTGTGGAAACGCCGTCCGTACCAATCACATCTCCCATGGACCAGGAATTGTTAACCTGCACCATGACGGTTGCAGACACACCATCCCAATCACTTAAGGCCATACCAATTACACGACCAACCTTTGTTGCGCGCATGGCAGCACCTGGAGTTGATGATGTTGTTAGGTAATCACCCACAGAAATATCACCCCCCTCAGCCGTCACCTTCACCGGAACACGACCAACAAGAGCTACGGGCATTGGGTTATCACTTTCATCTATGTTGTAACCAGCGGAGGTAAAGTCCCCAAAGTTATCTGAAACAATGCCGACAACAGGGCCAGAGTAAGGCTCACTGCTCTTAACCATCTGAACAATCTCATCACCATCGTTGGTGACAACCACGGTAGTAGACGGAACCACGATATCACCAAAACCTACTCCAGCAGCTACAGGGTATTGCTCAGCGTAATCAGCCGTAGGGGCGCCGGAACAATCACCAATCGCCTCATCAATCAAGTCGCTGTTTGGGTGGCATAAGGCAAACTGGGTTGCCCCAACATTCATCAAATCAACGGTAAGTGTGGCATCAATTTCAATCTCATCACTTGTAGACTGGAGTACTGGACCAGTTGCATCATCAAGATTAAAGACAAGATCAGTATCGCTTGCACCTCCACTCCCACCAAAACGTACTTTTCCATCAGTAGAGTTACTGACGAATTCTGAATTTTGGAGAGAGAAATCAACATCCCAACCAGTAGAAATATCTATTGCCGCTGACTTAATTGTTACAGTTGCATCAGTCATTATCCCAATAAAAAGTCCATTCACATTGTCTGTTCCTGTTGTATTGGTTGGAGTAATCGCGCCAAGTTCCAAGATGTTGTAGGTCAAACCAGTTGTAGTAGATGCAAAAGCTCCGTCAATGTAAACCGCTGAGGAAGATACATTCGAGGCTGTGTGTATGAATGAAGCTGCATTAACATCTGTTGTCGTTGTAGCAAAACCAGCATTTGTAACAGCTAACATGTCTGCCGTCGGAGCTGACCCTGTTCCAATTGTCGTCACACCTGAATCGTTCACACTAAACCGTGTGTTCCCACCATCTTGAATCACAAAATCTCCGGTGGATGAAAGATTGAAAATAATGTCTCCAGTACCGCCGTTTGTGAAAAGAAGTTGGTCAGTGCTATTCATTGTGACGGACGTGGAAGCGTCTACGGTAAGGGCATCAGCAAGCTCAGCGAAATCAAGACAGTCAGTACAGATAAAATCATCTGCTGTGATGTCTCCAGTGGCAAGCAGATCTCCTTCATTCGCCGCATCAGAGAGGATCATGAGGTCATTACCATCTGTATCTTCCCAAACAAGCCCAGAACCAGAGAGATCATACGTTCTATAGACATTATAGAGAACAAAGTTTTCTCCAACGTTCACACCATTTACAATATCTGAATCGGAGACATCTAGACCGTCTGTAATAGCGGATCCGCTGGACACAGCTTTAAATGCATCGACGGTTACCGCGTCCGTATCTTGATTGTCATAATAGAATCCAGCTAAGTTGTCTCCCGCATCTGTTGTCGTGTTATTTTCATTGATAATCATGACTCCTACAGCACCATACCCAGTGACCGCGACATCTGAAGTGTCACCCTGATTTATTCTTGCGGCGTAGGCATAAAAATTATCATCCGAACCATCATCTGCAAGGTTCCCGTCAATTACGATGGCTTGGTGGGTCGTGTTGTCTGTTGTTGCCACTCCGTCAAACTGAATATACTGAGTCGCAAAGTCAAAGGCACCGGATCGATCTGACGGCGGAGCATGAACAATCTTAAATACGCCCGTAAAGTTATTATTACTTGGACCGTCTGCTTCAATCAGAAATTGAGGGTCTTGAGCATAAGCAAGGCTTCCGGTGTGACTCAATTCCATCTTTACCAATCCTCCTTCACTACCACTTCCAGAACCATCATCATCACCTGGCGTGAATGTAATCGAACCACCTTGTATAGCAACTGTTGCTGTAGAATCTCCGATATTTATCGTATCAACCCCCGTTCCTCCTCCTCCAATATTAATATCATCGATACCCGTACCCGTTCCGATATTAATAACGTTTGCCTGATTAGAAGTCGCAAGGTTCAGTGTGGCTGCCGTAGAGTTAGCTGTAGCAATATTCAGTGTTGTGAGTCCTGTGCCCGCAAGCGAGAATGTTGTCAGCGCGTTACCAGTGGTAATCGAAGTCGCATTTGTAGTAGCAAGAGAAAGCACCCCCCCCGCATTGGTATCTAGTCCCACGTTTGGTGTTACCTGAATTGCACCCGTAGCAAGAACATCGAAGTTGGTGTAATCAATCAATCCAGTTGTGCCGACAATTGAGTTAGCTCCAAGGGAAATTCCCGTATCCCAACCAGTTCCTATAATAATCGCTGTCTCAATAACCGTCCCATCTGCTGAAGCTAGGTTTGCAATGTTAAGAGCACTTAGCACATCCGCATCACCTGTGGCTGCAGACGTTACGGCTATATTAAGCGCAGAAAGAGTATCTGCATCACCATCATCTGCCAGACCGAACTGAATCGTCTCACCATTGCTTTGTGCTGAACTTATTTTAACACTAAATAAATCACTAGTAGCGCTTCCATTTTCAATAAGAAAATTATTTGTTCCTGATAGAGTGAAGGTAGTGTCATTATTTCCAAGTACAACACCATCGAAGGTTGATGTTGCATCTACTTCAAGCTTACCCTCCACATAAAGAGAATCGTCATCAGATGCAGAACCCGGTGTTCCAGAGTCCCCAATACGGACATACCCCGTTGCCGCAATGGATAGATTTGAATCTGACGAAATGTCGTCACCATTAACGGTAAGGTCACCGGTAAGCGCAAGATCTCCGACGTTGGCATTATCTGTGAGGGTCATGAGGGTATTGTTGCCACCAAGCTCTCTAAATGTAAAAACTCCTGTGTCCAAGATATCAATAAATGTTGATGTGTCTGCGAACGTAAGATTTGAATCCCACCCATTCGCTATTCTAAGAGCAATTTCTGAAACAGTAGGATCAGAGGAAGAAAGCTGGGCGATATTTATACCCCTAAGCACATCCGCATCACCCGTGGAAGCTGATGTAGCTCGAATCTCAAGAGCGTTTACTATGTCAGCATCAGCATCATTACCAAGAGTAAAATTAATCTCAGCCCCATCATTCTCTGCTGCAGTTACTGTCAGATCTAGAACTTCTGTTTCTGCAGATGTGTTTGTAATAGCCACGTTCTCTGTCGCAACTAAGGTGTAGGTCACATCTGTGTTAAATGTTGTGGCACCATCAAACGTAAACGTGCCATCGCCTCCAGCTGTAAATATTGGCGTAGCCCCATCTTGAATCACGAAATCACCAGAAGAAGAAAGGTTGAAGATGACGTCTCCAGCACCTCCATTGGTTACAAGAAGTTGGTCCGTGCTATCCATGGTTATGGATGTGGAGGCGTCTAAAGCAAGCGCATCAGCAAACTCAGTAAAGTCAAAACAGTCATTACAAACAAGGCTTCCAATCGTCGCAGACCCAGCAATATTCAAATTTCCATCAGCTTCTATGTCGCTTGTGACATAGAAGTCCCCCGCACCTGTCGCCACCCCAGGAGTACCTGTACCAACACGCACTTCGTCGGCGGCTGTAGCATTTAGAACAAGAGGGGCTCCTGCTGAATCTAGATTGTCGCCTTGAATCGTGAAATCACCGGAGATGAGCAAGTCGCCGACGTTGGCATTATCTGTGAGGGTCATGAGGGTATTAGTACCTCCAGCTTCTCTCCACGTGATTACGCCAGTATCAGCCAATTCAATAACTGTTGACGTATCATTGAAAAACAAATTTGTATCCCAGCCAGAGCCAATCACAAGCGCTTGTTCTGTCACGCTAGCATCAGCTGAAGACAGTGGTGCGATATGTAACCCCCGAATAACATCCTCCTCACCTGTCGTGGCAGACGTGACGTTGATCTCCAAGGCATTGACTGTGTCATTGTCTCCGTCATTACCGAGAGTGAAGTTTATCTCTTGCGCATCATTACCTGCTGCTGTAACCGAAATATCAAAAGTGTCTGCCGTCGCCGTATTATTGGATATCGCAATGCTCTCACTAGTGGCAAGTGTATGTGTGGTTGCTGAATTAAATGTAACAGCACCATCAAACGTAAACGCTCCATTGTCAGAAGCAGTAAAGCTTGGTGTCCCATTATCTTGAATAACAAAGTCTCCGGTAGAAGAAAGATTGAAGATGACGTCTCCAGTACCTCCATTGGTTATAAGAAGTTGGTCCGTGCTATCCATGGTTATGGATGTGGAGGCGTCTAGGGTAAGGGCATCCGAGAGCTCAGCAAAGTCTAGACAATCGTTACAGTTCACGTTTACCGCATCAAGAGTAATGACGGTTCCTTCTCCAGCAGCACCTCCAACGGTAATGGTGCCATTACCAGCATCACTAACGGTTGCAACATAGTTACCAGTTGTGTCTGTGGAAAGGGCCACGGAGTTAGCTTGGACAGTTGCAACACCCGAGGAATCTAAATCTATGTCTCCACTAATATCGACTGGGTTGTAATTTGTTCCATCACCTACCAAGAGAAAGCCCGCTGTATTGGTGTCCATGGTTAAATCATCCCCAGCAATCGTGAGATCTCCAGTAAGAATTAGGTTCCCGCCAGTTCCACCATCCACCAAAGAAAAAAGTGTATTTGTTCCGTCGGTAATTGCAAATGTTTCTCCATTTGTAATAACAATAGTTGGGGTGGCAGCATTAAAGGTAATGTCTGCTCCAATGGAAGGAATGCCATTGATATCCATTGTTGAGTCAAAGCGAGCAGCACCATCTACCTCTATAGCCCCTTCAACAAACAGGCTGTCGTTTGCTAGAGCAGTAAAACTAGCTGGAGTTGATCCTGTCCCGATACGTACACCTGAAGAGATTATGAGGTCAGCACCCAGTGTGGCATCACCATCTGTTGCAATCGTCCCAATACCAGAAAGATTTCCTGTTGCTGTAATGTTCCAGTCAGATGTGCTAATTGCGATGGTGTCACCCCCATCACCAATGGTAGTGTTTTGTGCAAACGTCAAATCACCACCGGCAATCGTCAGAGCTAAGTCTGTCGAGCCTGTGGTGGTAATAGCGCCTGCACCAAACGTTGTTGTTGTACTTGCTGTAAACCCTCCATCTGAATAAACAACTCCTTCAACCCCTAATGTCCCAGCAACGAACAGATCATCACCATCGAGCGTAAAAGATGTATGGGAAAGAGTCTCGGTCGAGCTTGTCGATGCACCCACAACAAGATCGTTGTCTATAAATGTGTCTCCCATTACCTCAAGTTCATCGAATACTTGCAAATCTCCCACGCCACCAGAACCATAGGTAAATGCGGCATTTGATCCGATAATAACAGCTTCATCATCTTCGAATACACCAGACACACCATCTTCCCAAAGACCCGTCCCTGAAATGTCGCTTGTGAACGCAATTGTTCCTGACCCGTCTTTGAATGTGTAAACATTGTCACCTGTTGGGTCTGTGAACGTGAATGTTGTTTCAAAATCGTTTGCTGTTGTCCCCTCGAATACGAATGGGGACGCACCAGCAAGTGTTGCTGCTGTGAAATCGAAGATTCCTGTTCCCGTATCTCCTGTTGAGGCTAAAAATCCCGTTGAATCTATACCATCAAGACGCTGAGCATTAATTGCATACGGTGCTGCCGTAAGCCTCTTTCTTGGAGAGAGTGTTTCTCCGGCGATGTCCACCTCAAGATAGACAGATGTATTATCGCCAAACACAGAATCTGCAACGGCTGCGAAAGAATCAGATGTATCACCGAGATTCTGAGTAAACAATCCTGTTGTTAGGGTGACGCTTCTACCAGTGGTTGAGGCTGGTGTATTACTATCACAGTCAGCACTAGAGTTTGACCAGAGACATGTTCCAGACGACGATGCGTCATAAAAGAAGAACTTCATAGTGAGGCTAGAGCTGCTTGATGGTACCCCATTAGTATCAAGAACTCGTCCTTGATAGGTAACCACATTAGGTGGAGCAGCAGACAACACAACCCCAAACACTGCCATCAAAGAAAGGATGACGAGTGTGAGTGTTACAAATTGTGTACTTCTCTTAAGCAACATATTCCTCCTAAATATTTGATGGTGGCTGTGGTGGTGTTGATGCTGTGACGTCTGGTTCAAGTCCAACCTCCTCAGAGAAATCAACTGGCTCCTTTAACTGAGAGTAATCAATTGGACGAACCTCGACTGTGTGAAACCCATCTTTTTGGAAGGTGGCGTAATACGTGTTTGGTCCAAGCATGAACGAGTATCTACCCTTGCTATCGGTCACTTGAGTCTCAAGAACCTTGTTGTACTTTGGCTCAAAGATACGAGTAACAACTCTAGATAGTGGTCTTCCAGTGCCCTTGTCGTAAACAACTCCCCAGCTAATTGGTTTCCTTGGGCGTGCCAAACGCTTTGCAAGAACGAGCACACAGAGCTGTATAACAATCATTCCTACTGAAAACGGTGTTGGGCGGATGATTGCGAAGATAACTGCCGCTATCACACCTGCAAACGCGACTGTGTGTTGCATGTGTCGTAGAAGCCGACCTCTCTTATACGAAGTAGCTGCCTGAGCAGAACTTTGCTGCAGAGGATCGAGCGGAATATTTGCGGAGATAACCGCACTTGCCTCTGTAACTTCGATCGGCTCGAGATGGTAAACATCTAGATACTGACCGTCTGTCTTTTCTCCAGCCATGTACTCAGATGGGAACTGAAACCCACCTTTTGTAGCTGTTATACGATACCTTCCTGGGTCAACCAGGAAGAAATATCTACCCCCTTTATCTGTAACTCGACTCTTGACGAGACGGCCAGGCAAACCAGCCGCCTCATCTTGAGCCGTGACTTTGAAGAGACGCACCACTGCAAGATCTACTGGAGTCTTGGAGATAGCGTTATAAACGACCCCGTAACTCTTCCTACGTCGACGCCAGAAAAATAGTACTGGCGCTGTGAAAAGATATTGTAGGAAAGGAAGGAAATCGAATGCGACAGAAAGCATCACCACACTTGCCCCTGCAGTAATGGCAAGTGTGGGGACAGAAACCTCTGCTGCCCCTTCAACACCTGGAAGATCTCGAACTACTTCGAGGGACTCCCTTACCGCCTGAAGTGGTTTATAATCGAGCATTGTCTCAATTACACCAATAACGGTAATAGTTTCTTTTTCGTCATCCTCAGATTCTGCATCAGTAACTGGATCCTCGTCCTGCACACGCTCGTACGATGCGATGGCAATGCGATGATTCACAATCGAATTTGTGATTACAAGCTGGCCAGAATTTGTAGTCTCAAAACCTTCTGCTTGAACTTCTACAATGTATGTACCGTTTGGTACATACCAAGAGAATGTTCCATCTGAGTTAACAGTTATTGGGTTGAACTGATCGTATGGGGACCCATCCCAAACAATTTGTTCTCCACCAACAACTTCATAGAGTGTAATGTTTGCGTCTGTTACTGCGACTTCTTCACCATCGATGACCTGATATATGTAGCCTGGAGTGACTACACGCAGGTATGAAGAAACCGTTTCAGTGGAGCCGTCATCGTATAAAACGAGAACGGTTACCTGCTGAATGCCCGATTGGGCTGGTACGGTAACATCTGCGTTGTAAAGAACGAGCGTCTCATCGAGAGACAGTAGGAACAATTCGCTGCCAATTGACAGCTGTATAGAGCTGACATTATCAGACAGCTCACGTGCATGGATCTGAACGCTTAGCGTACTTGTGGGAAGTACTTCGACCACACCGGAGCTGGTGGTCTCAAGCGAAATAGATCGATCTGCTACTAAGTATTCGATATCGCCATCTGACAACTCACCTTCCTCCGCACCCAGGGAGGTTGGCTCACTATCGCTGGCACAATCGATTGGACACGATGCTTGAGATTCAGACCCTGAACACACACCATCTCCACAAAAAACCGCCAGGTCCGTGGAACCGTCTGTGTCCGAGCTGTCACCGTCATCGCCTCCTTCGTCGGAATCACCTGACTCAGAATCGTCTGTGGGCTCATCCACAGGATCGTCTCCGCTGCCAGTATCTTCATCCGACTCATCCTCAGAATCATCTTCTTCTGAGGGCAACTCTTCTTCTGGAGCACTTGGTAACCCAATTCCAAGCGCGCCAGAAGCAAACTGCCCTACATCATCATAAGTAAATACCCCCAGGTAGTACGTAACCCCCGCTGTTAAGCCCGATAACGTAGCTTCCTCAACAAGACCATAATTTGTAATTGAACAGTCTGTATCAGTGGGACTGTCAGGATATTCATCTTCACAAAACAGCACGCGAATTCCAGCCAAATCATCGTCGGTCGGATTCGTCCAGGAAAGTGACAACTTACTTATTCCACTCACTATTACCAATCCAGAAACATTTGATGGTGGGAGATTCTCACCTGTCGTAAACGTTTCATCACTTGAAAAAACTTGGTTTGAAGATTGATCGGTTGAACCAACTTGAAAATGATATTCAGTTCCTTCACTCAACCCAGAAAGTAGAACGCTGTGCAAAGTAACGAATGCACTGGTAGATGCAGACAATAGATATGCATCAGTTTCGCCATATGAAACGATGCTATTCGCAGACTCATCAGTTGTCCAAGTAACTCGCGCAGAATCGTAAGTAATGTCGATTACTTCAATATCTGAAAGTACAGGTGGAGTAAGATCCAAGGTTGTGAAAGCTGTTGTGCTGGAAGTCGCCGAATTTCCAATTGAATCTGCTGAAGTAGCACTTATGTAATATGTCTGACCTTCCACAAGACCAGTCATCGTCACAACATGAGATGTTGCATAACCACTCTCTGAAAAACTTTCAAGCTCAAGCGATTCTGTCAGTCCGTAATTAACCACCGAAGTCCCTGATTCGTCTGTACTCCACGAAACAATGGCTGAAGTCGATGATATTGAAGAAACTACTAACCCGCTTATTGATGGAGCGGTTGAATCCTCTAGCGTGTCACCACCACCACTCTCCACCTCAGGAACCGTCACTGAGACTGGAATACTGTCGTCTCCACCAATCGGAAGAGCTATTGAACCTCGATCACTGAACGTTCCAGCTATAGTTACAAAATATGTTCCAGCACCTGATGGATTTGTGGCTTTGTTTGCACCCGTTCCTGAAGAAGAGGCGTTCGTGCCAATCTCGACAGTAACCTGGCTGGCTGCTGCAATTGCACCGCCATCACCAGCACAAATAGTAATCGTCACTACATCAGAAGCAATTGACACTGATGCCTGCTCAGTAGACGCACATGTTGAGCTGGTTGTTAGGTCAACACCATCGTCAGCAATATCGACATCGTCCTCAGTGATTGAAGATGTGTTGAAAGCTGTGGCAAAAGTAATCGTAAGAGTTTCACCTTCTGCTATACCTGTTGGGGTTGTAAAGATCACTGAATGGTTCGCCTGCTGGGAAATTTGCAGTGTCGAAGAATAATCATTCCCTACAGTAAGCGTCGCTGCCGACACCTGTGAAGCACCCATAACAATCGCCGTTGCTAGAACCGCGACTAATAAGATGTTTCGAGTTGCGTTGATGATCGTACGCACACATGTTTATGATTTGTATGTCCTCCTTGATGCACGAGCACCAAGTTTGTAAACAAGAAGGAGCAGGACTACCAATAAGATGACTGTAAGCCCTAACTGCCACGGAATTAACCAGAATGAGAATTGTGCTTGGATTGGAAGTGAATCATTTCCGTACATCAAGTCCAGCGTTACCGTCATTGGACCGATCGCAAAATACTGTGCCTGATGATTGATTAACTCATACCAACCAACGTGATCTCCAGATGAAATGGATGCCTTGTATGCACGTGTTGAATCTGGAAGAACACGCCCTAATGTTTCGTTAGCATCTATTTCACTAATTGCTCGCCCGAAGAAATCTGTGACTGATATCGTCCCGCTTGGAAAAATGTGTACATTTCCCTGGTTTTGAATGCGATATTGAGTATCAAGATCCAATGTCGACAACAAGCCTCCAGACATATCACTCATGAAATCCAGTAATCGTGCAGACTCGATAGTCTCACCTTCAACGGTAATGAGCATAAGTACGGCAATCTTTGCATCAATCATCGTGCCATTGCTTGCCAACAGATCTTCTGGTGATTCTGAGATTGTAACCGCCGCGTAGTACCCACCTGATGGGACATTTGGAGGAACACTTACATCAAACACGACTTCTCCAACACTTTCAGCCGGAACAATTACCGTGTCAGTTTTAAACGAAAACCAACCAAGGTGTTCGGAATTTGATTCTCCTGATGTAAGGAACTGTGGTTCCCCTCCTTCCTTACGGGCAATGAATTCAATGACGTCCAAGTAATACGTCTTATCAATTCTGCTCGTGTTAATGACAGAGATAGATTCCTCAGTGGTTTCCCCTCTTTCTGCTGTGATCTCCAAAAGAGACGGTGAAACACTTGCTGCGGAAACTATCCCCGGCATTAGTAGTGACAATGCAATTGTTAGAACTAGTCGCTTCATATCTAGAAATTCCCTGATGCTATGAAAGAAAGAGTTTGTGCGTACGAACCACTAGCTGCTCCTGCAGCAATCGATGCTTTGACAGTAATGAAGTTTCTGCTCGTAAAACTTGCTGAAGATTCTGTTACAACGTCCTGGTAAGTAGTTGTGATTGCCGAATCTACCGTATCGAAAGTAGTTGATGCCAACGAGACGTCAGATGATCGTGCCCCATACTCCGTAGCACCCAAAGTCACTGCCCCATCGGACACATCAGTTATTGTATTGCTCCCAGCCCGCATGTCCCCATCCTCGAACATTTGCACCACATAGCCGTTATCATTTGTCGCACTTACCTCCATAGATATAATCCCTGTGCTAAATGTTGATGATGATAATGTCCCTAAAGCAATTGCAGAAGCGTCCATTTGGTACAAATAGTCGTTACTTCCATCAATAGTTGGTGCAATACCTCCGTTTGTGAGGCTGTCCACCACTATTGAAGATGCTCCAATACTTATTACCTTGCCAACTGCCGCAATCTGAGCAGCTCCCTTATCTTGAACGAGAACCACATAGTCAGATACAGAGATCCCGCTCACTGATGTGGTAATTGTCGTACCAGAAAGCGTAGAAACAGAGCGTTCATCACTCCTATCCTGAACCTGTACATCAAATGTAATTACCTGATCATTCACCCCCTCCCTGTAACCGTGACTCAAGGTGTAGCTAGAGCTTGATGATCTTGCAGCACCTGATCCATCCACTGAGTCTCTGAGCAAATATGTGGATGAGCTAGAGGTATCAGAACCACCGGTGCTGAACGTGTCCCACCGAATCTCGTAGTTTGTGGATGTCATCTCTGCTTGCACAAAACCTGTGCATACAAAAAACCCCACAAGTGCAAAGGTGAAAAGTCGTAATATCATATAGAACCTCTACCAAATAGAGTATACCATGAATACTAAATGTAGTCAATCTATTTATTCGCTAATCTTAGCAATAAAATCGTGCTCAAGGAAGCATAAAGTACTGTACTATATAGAATTAGTGCTTAAAAGGCAAGTAAAAGTGCAGTTATCCACATTCTGGCACATTTGTCTACCCCTGTGTTGCCAAATAAACAAAAAACGGCAGTTTCCTGTCGTCTTTTCATAAATTCAATTCCTTTCCATTCCAACAGACCACTTTGAGTAGTTTCATGTGAAACACTCTCAACTATGTTTTGAAAAAGAAGGTTCCTGGTGTCCCTGGAGGGGCTCGAACCCCCATGTCATCCTTAGGAGGGATGCGCTCTATCCTGTTGAGCTACAAGGACATGGTTGACTATTCCCAAAGAGTATCAGTGTAAAAATGCGTGATATACTTGTTTGGCGACGTAATAATACGTCACTGACTTACTAGCGTCAAAGCCAAATATGACTACTGATACATTCCTGGCACTAATAATTATCCTGCTCGCTATAACATTGATGTATTTGATTGTGAAGCAGTTTAAAACAAAAGATGAGTCAAATGGTGCCGACCTATTAAACAATATAAATGAATTAAGACGAGAGATTCAGGAAACCACTAACTCCCAAAGAAAAGAAGTGGAGGGAAAACTAGATACAATCCACAATCGTCTCGTAGAAAATCTTCAAGAATCCTCAACGACTCTCCAGAAGCACTTTAGACACACGTCTGGGATAATTAGAGATGTAACAGAAAAACTAACAACATTAGATGAAACAAATAAACAAGTTCTAGGGTTCTCAAAACAACTCCAGAGCCTAGAAAATATACTTAAAAATCCGAAACAGCGCGGAATTCTTGGTGAATATTGGCTTGAATCACTGCTAGATCAGGTTCTGCCTCCAGGCCACTATAAAATGCAGTATCACCTTGGAACAGATGAAAAAACAGGTCAAAAGCTTATTCCAGACGCTGTCTTGTTCGTAAAGGATCTGATTGTCCCTATTGACGCAAAGTTTTCCCTTGAAAATTACAACAGAGTTTCACAGGAAACAAATGATGATCGGCGAGTAATTCTTGAAAGAGAATTCAAATCCGATGTAAAACTGCGGATTGATGAAACTTCTAAATACATACAGCCGGAAATGGGCACAACAAACTTTGCCTTCATGTTCGTACCAGCCGAAGGTGTCTATCACAATCTAATCTCACAAAACGTAGGTACCGTTAAGGTGAATACGAGAAACCTGATCGAATATGCTTTTGAAAAGGGTGTGATGATTGTCTCGCCAACATCATTTTTTGCTTATCTTCAAACCGTAATGCTGGGACTGAAAGCACTTCAGATAGAGGACTCGGTAAAGGACATCCAAAGTCAGGCAGAGAAACTGATGCGTCATATGAACGCATACGAGGATCACCATAATCGAGTAGGGAAGCATCTTGAGACAACAGTACGTGCATATACAGCATCTTCATTAGAACTAAAGAAGGTTGATAAGGACATCTACAAAATCACTGGCGGTACTGCCGGAAAAGAGTTGGACCCTCTAGAACTAACTATCCCAAGCTCTGAATAGAATACACCTGGAACAGTGCCCATTATTCACAAGAGTATTTTACGACACAGATATTAGTTCTGAGAATGGTCTCCATTGTGACCACCGTGAAAGATTGACATATATAGCAGTTCAGCTATAATTCCGACGTCTCAGTTAGCACAGCAGCTAACTTATCTCTCTCAAACATATTTACTATGCCAAACCTGGAAAATGCAAAGAAGGCTCTTAGACAGAGCGACAAACACGCTCAGCGAAACAAGATTGTTAAAGCTGAGATCAAGTCTTTACGAGTAAAGCTCCGAAAAGCCATAACTTCAAAGCAAGTTGAGGAGGCAAAAAGTGTCGCACAGCTTGTTGGAAAGAAAATGGATAAGGCAGCTCAAAAGAATGTGTTGAAGAAAAACACAGTCGCTCGATACAAGTCACGAATGATGAAGAGGCTCAACGCTCTTACAAGCGCATAAAAAAACAGACCCGCAAGGGTCTGTTTTTTGTTACCCGGAATTAGATCCAACTACGTAATCAGGTCTATTGTAGTCAAATCAACAGCCAGATCAGCAGCGATCTGGCCTGTTTTTAACTGATAGTCAAAAGTATACAACTTATCGTGAACATTTCTTAATGATTCAATAGAAAATCTTCGAGCTTGATCAAGAGCTTTTCCTGCCACAAACGGATGCAGGCCCATAACATCAGCAAATCTCTGTTTTCCTGCACCTGGATCAGAATCAAGGAGCGCCCTAGCTCCAAGTAATATTCTAACCTGTCTTCCTAGCATGGTAAGCAAATAATGGTCATTTGCACCGCTCCATCTTTCTTTCTGCAAAAGTTTGATAGCTTCATTGGTGCGACGCTGTGAAATTGCATCAATCAGTCCAAATATCTTTCCCTCAAAACTTGCATGAACCAGGTCATTTACCATCATGGGGGTAATCTGTCCCTCACCAGCATAGGCAACAAGCTTGCCGATCTCTTGATCCATCTGCCACAGATCTGCCCCGACTCGCTCAACAAGTGCGCGCTGTCCGGCCACATCAATAGATCCGCCACGGTCTCTCACACGCTTAGCAACCCATCTACCCAACTCAGCACCTTGTAACTGCGGGAAGACATAGTGATGAACTTCAGCAGCTTCCTGCAGTGTTTTAAAAAGAGGCTTTTTCTCGAGCTTAGATGGTTCGGCCGTTTCCCAAAAAACAACAATGGAGCTATCTGGCGCATCAACAAGGCCTTCAACCCATACTTTCATGTCCGCCTTCTCAGTGACATCAATCAGATCCCGAATGACAATCATTCGCTTTTTTCCCAAAAATGGAAGTGATCTTACTGATTGAATCACGTCTCCAAGAACAAGTTTCCCAGAATACTCAGCTGTGTTCATTCCAGTTGGATCAAACTTCTCTTTAAAGGCGTCTTTCATGACACGTACCTTCTCCTGAACTCTAAACGTGTCATCACCGTAGATAAATATCAACATAACAGCGCCATCATACCCCACGACCTACCTGCAATCAAAAAGACCGCCAAGGCGGTCTTTTTTCATAAAAAAAGTTTAATCTATCTCCGACATATCCCCCCAGGTTTTCCCAACCTCTACATCCACCACTAAAGGCACATCGAAGCTCGCAACATCTTCCATCATCTCTCTTAGGCCTTTTGTCACAGCCTCTACAGCGGCCTTGTCACACTCCAGCACCAATTCGTCATGAACTTGCAAGAGCATCTTTGCTGGCCACCCACTGGTTCTCAACCATCCGTCTGTTGCAAGCATGGCCTTCTTCATTAGGTCTGACGCCGTGCCCTGTAGTGGATGGTTAATCGCCATGCGCTCTGCAGAAGCTACAAGCATTGGCACCCCGCTATCAATCTCAGGAAAGTATCGTCGTCTTCCAAACAATGTTTCGACATACCCTTGTGTGTGGGCAAGAGCCTTTGTCTCGTCCATAAAATCACGCACTGCTGTATGTATTTCAAAATACTTCTGAATGAACTCTTTAGCCTCAGAAAAACTCAAGCCAGTCGATCGAGATAAGGATCGTGGACCCATGCCATACATTATTCCGAAATTAATAGCCTTGGCAGCGCGGCGCTGATCCTTTGTCACATCTTCCTCAGCAATCTCCCACACCTCTGAGGCTGTGCGTGTGTGAATATCCGCCCCGTCTTGAAATGCTCTTATAAACGGTTTGTCTTTTGCAAGGACAGCAATCAGTCGCAATTCAATCTGACTGTAATCAGCCGCTATAAGCACTTTACCTTTAGGAACAACAAATGCTTTGCGAATCTCTCTGCCAAGCTCGGTCTTAATTGGAATGTTCTGCAAATTTGGCTCAGAAGAAGAAAGACGACCAGTCGCAGCCACTGCCTGATTGTACGTTGTGTGAATACGTCCATCGCTCTTCACCAACTTCGGCAAAGCCTCTACATATGTTGACTGAAGTTTGGCTAGCTCACGGTACTCTCCAATCAACGGAACAATCTCGTGCTGATTCCACAGTTTCTCCAGCTCGCTTGCCGCGGTGGAATATCCCGTCTTTGTTTTTTTGATTCCCTTGGTTGGTAAATTAAGCGTCTCAAAAAATATCACCGCAAGCTGAGAAGGTGAGTTCAAATTAAACTCTTCTCCAGCGAGGCTAGTAACTTTGTTAGAAAGTTCATCTATTCGTTTAGCTAAGCTTTTTGAAAAGACTGCGAGGGAATCAGTATCTAGCTCTATCCCGTCAATTTCCATCTGATACAATACTGGTACAAGTGGCATTTCAATATCATCAAAAACTTCTTCTTGACCGGCCTCTACCAAAGCTTCTCGCATCTTTAATGCCAGGCGTGGGAGTGTAGCTGTAACCTGTCCAAATTTCTGATAGTCCTTTTCCTTTGCAAACATCTTGGGAATTTCTGAAACTTTCTCATCTATGTGATTGTGAATCACCATCGAAAGATCATGTGCTCGAGTTCCTGCATTTAGCAGGTAACTAGCGATCATTGTATCGAATGCCTGAAACGTAATCCGGCGCTCCACCTGATGCATAAGCTGCTTTAGATCATGCGTTACAAGCGTCTCTGCACTTGAGAGCCCAACAAAAATCTTCTCCAGATCTTCTTCTGACGGATTTACTAACACGATTGTCTGACCATTTCCAGAAACAGAGAGTGCTGCCATGGTAGCCCCAAACAAGTCCGCAGGTTGTTCTGCAATCAACACGCCGACTGGAGCTCCTTTAAACTTCTCGATCGAATACTCTTGACCAACACGTACTATCTGAATATCTCCATCTACAACCACGTCTTCCCCCCCATCAAAATTATCGACATCCATACTATCAATCGGGGGAGGTGGCATCTCAGAAGCACCACCAGCACCACTGTGCTTACGTATGAGCGTTCTAAACTCCAAATCTTTATATAAGGGTAAGAGCTTCTCAAAATCTGGAGAACTCAATTTTGCAGACGAAAATTCAAAGTCCAGTTTCATATCTCTCACAATGGTTACGAGAGTTTTTGACATCTCCACATCTTTTTCAAACCCACGAAACTTCTTTGCAAACTTTTCCGCCACCTCATCATTTTCAATAGCCTTATAAATTCCATCAATCGTTTCATGAGCCTGCAGTAGCGCCGCTGCGGTCTTATCGCCAACCCCCTTTAGCCCAGGAATGTTATCGCTTGAATCTCCCTTCAATGCCTTATAGTCGATTACTTGCTCGGGCGTTAGGCCATAGCGCTCCTGCACAGCATCACGATCGTAAATCTTAGTCTGGCTGATCCCCTTAATAAAAAAGACTACATGCACATCGTCATCGACTAATTGCAGAGCGTCTAAATCACCCGTGACTATCAATGTCTTGTAACCTTTTTTGCTTGCTTTGGCACTAAGAGTCCCTATTATGTCATCCGCCTCAAAGCCTGCTGCTTCCACCGATGGAATACCAAAAGCTTCTAAAATTTCTTGAATGATATCAATCTGGTCGTAAAGTTCCTGTTCTTTTTCTTCTCGACCAGCTTTGTAATCCTTGTAAATCTCATCTCTAAATGTTCCACCAGGCAAGTCCCAAGCCACGGCCATATAATCTGGCTTGAACGTCTCGATCATCTTCTCTGTAATCATGGCAAAGCCATAGGCTGCGTTTACAACAAGACCATCTTTTGTGGTCATGGGTGGCAAAGCATGCCATGCGCGATGAAGCAGGGCATTCCCGTCTAAGACAAGAAATATTGGTTGTTTATCAGTCATGTGTGGGTAGTGTACCGCACCTGAAGGATTGACAAAACAGAGCTATTCTTGCACCATCCAGGCGTCCTATCCATGGACAGAAAGGTCTTACATGGACTACCTCAAGTGGTACGCACGAAGTGGACTGACAGTTGCTATTGGTTTTGTGATGATCAGCATGCCCATCATCCTGAGCCTCAACATCCTCAATGGATGGCTTTGGTGGATATCCCTGGTAATCGTGGGGATCATAGGGCTGATCTCTGGAGTCCTCGCCTTCTTCGCTCTGGTCAGTGGTGAAAGAATCCACCTCCCATCAGATGAGGACGATTGGTTCGTTGGAACACTGACTCACATCGGTATTCACACCTACCTGGGGGTGGCCATTCTGATCTGTTACTACGCTTGGATCGGCATTCACACCTAGACCAACCTCATGTCTCCCAACGTCTCCGCAGCAACTACCATGCTGTGGTTTTTATTTTGCTTGATTTAGTAAAACACAGTTAAAGAAAAAACCCACGGCCTGCCGAAGCGGGACGTGGGGGAGGAACAAGACCCGCGTGTGGCCTTATTACTCCATGGGCAGCCTGACGTGGTCAGACTTCGTTCAGGTGCGACCTAGGCCGCGAGCTGGTCGGTGCCGGCCGCCTTGACCATGGTGGCCACGAGCTGGCCGTAGGACGAGTCGTCGCCCTTGCCCAGGTTCAGGTCGGAGAAGCGGATCGCCTCCTCGCCACCGTTCTGGTCGACGCTGACCAGCAGGCCGGTCCGGAAGGACACGCGGGCGATCTGGGCGACGTTGTCGTCGCTCCCGATGTCCGTCGCCTTCACGCCGAAGGCGCTGGAGGGCACGAGGGTCGTGGTCTCGTCGGTCTGCACCATCGTCACGGGCATGTGGGCGTAGTCGCCATCCTGCAGCGTGAAGATGAAGTTGTTGGTGTCGTCGACGCCGGCCATCTCCGTGATGGAGCCGTCGACGACGTGCTCGATCCAGTTGAGCTCGGCGTCGATGCCGTCCAGGAAGCGGGCGATGGCGTCCACGTTGGTGCTGTAGGGCGCTCTGGAGTCCAGCACCGCCTGCAGCAGGAAGGTGTTGTTGGGGGCCTGCCGCAGCTGCTCGCCGATGTCGACGCCGCTGGTCAGGACCTTGGTGCTCTCGAGGCTGCCGGTGTACATCGCCAGCGTGGTGCGGTCACCGTTGCGGCCGTAGAAGTTCACCACCTTGGTGCTCCCCTTGGAGCCGGCGATGGTCCGGGTGTCGCTGTCGACGTAGCGGTCGATCCGCACGGCGTTGGCGAACTGCGCCCAGGGGCCGGTGTACTTGGAGCCGCCCACCGAGGAGATGTCGATGCCGTCGTCCATCGCCGCGATGAAGTGGACGTAGACGTAGCTCTTCTTGAAGCGGGACTCGATGTCCGACTTGCCGATGGAGGCCTGCGCCTGCGCCAGGGTCATGCCCGCGGGGGTCCGCGTGATGGCGATGACCTGCAGCTTGAGCTCGTCGCGGGTGCTCTTCTTGTCCAGCGTCGTGGCGTTGTCGCCCTCGGCGAGGATCAGCGCGGGGTTGATGCCCTGCTCGCGCACGAGCGCGGAGACGGCGTCGAACTGGCCGTTGAAGGTCGAGTACTCGACGTCGTTGGCCGCCTGGTAGGTCCTGACCTTGACGTCCTGCGTGCCCTCCTTGAGGGGCTTGCCGGGGGCGTTGAAGTGGTGACCGATGAGGTCGATGTCGAGGTCGAGTGCCAGCACGAGTGACGTGCCGAAGCGGGGGGTACGAAGGATCATGGGTCTGCTCCAGTGTGTCCTCAGGCGGGTTGTTGATGCCTTTGGACGATCTCGAATCCGATGGAACGCATCGGTACGTAGCTGCCGCGGTTTTTGCGACGAACGGCGGGAATACTATAGCAACATACTTGTGGTGTCAAGGAATAGCCACGGGGATAAGTTTTTCTTACTTGTACTAGGTAAAAAATCGGTTTTTCAGAGTAAAGTGGTTTAATTGGTTGATCTGATTGACTGGAACGGAAAAAGCCCATAAAGTCGTCAAACGTCATCTTGCTGATCCTGAGGAAGTTACCACGTGTTGAAAAAGTTCTACCCTGACGAAGCCTTGCAGTTCCGATCACTCCCAGAGGAAATGTCTCTCATCACGGAGATGGGGCAGGTCTACAAACGTCTTGTCGAAGAAGGTCTGAAAGACCGCGATGCGCTCTACATCGCCTACATCCAGACCCACTCAAATCCAGACAGGGTAGATGCCCTACTTGGTTCTCGTGAGTTCAGACGACAAATGTCGTTCTTCATTGGCAGAGCTGTTGAGTTGGTAGAGCTGGTTATCCGTGAGCACTTTCGCCCACTCAGAGACCGCCTTGCCCTGCATAACACCATCGCAAACTGCCTGGACCCAGTGCACCTGCTCAAGTTGGCATCAACCGACCCTGGAACGCACGCCTCTCATCTGGAATTCAGACGACACTTCGAGGCAAGGCGAAACCTCGGGATCGCCATGCAGATCTACGCGATCGAGAAGTACGACCCTGAGTACTGGGTAGCAAAGGATCTTGAGCACATCGAAGCTCTTTGCTGGGAGCGCGTCTTTATTCCCAGTGTCTCTCAGACCGTCTGGTTTGCAACTCAAGTAAGGGATGCAGATCAACCAACAGGAACAATCCGTCTGGCATTTGACAAGCGTCGCATCAATCGCCAAACAAAAGTGATCCGTGCGCAAATGGGTCAGCTGAAGGTCGACTTCATGATGTGTCGAGCTGTGCAGATGAAGAAAAACCGTCGATTCCTGATCTACGTCATCGATAGGCGCAAACGGCTGTTCTCCACACTGCTCAAGTTAGAGCGTGGACGGACACTGAGAGATCGACGTGGATGGAAGTATGTGGTCGTAGGAGTACAAACGGGCAACAGAGTCCGGACAGCCACGCGCGCCGATGCCGAAGAGTTTCTCAAGTTCACACAAGAGAAGCTCTGGGTGGCTCCATTGTTCCACGAGGAGGATACATCTCCCCCAAATCCTGATAGTGACAAGCACTACTGGGACCGCAAAATCATCGGACGGCTTCACCGTGCAGACAACGGACGAGTCGTCTGTGGGTCAACGGAACAGTTGGTCACAACTATCCGTGATCATCTCAATGACAAGTTCACTAGAACCAAACGCAACCACGAAATGTATCGACACCTTCAGGTCCTGGGACAGATTGGACCACTCTGGTTTCCCAATACTCGTGATCACCTCAAGGCTCTCAAATCGGTACGACTGCCTGGGTATGCCGTAGACTGGCACTCTGGGGAAGTTAAAAACTCTCTGTGGAACTGGTGGCTTAGCCAGCTCTAGAAACTACTACTACTCGCTAATCAAGCGGGTTTTTCTTTTACTCTGGTGTCTTTTGCTTTCTGCCAGTACAGTGAATAGAGGAGGTGCCATGCGTCGATCTTGCCTTGTCACTCTACTTGCATTGATACTCCTGCTGGTAGTTCTCTCCTTCAGAAGTGGGGAGCAAACATCCCAAGTCGTCTCTCCCCGCGACGAGACAACAACCGAGCGTGGGCGTGCCGTCGCCCTGGATCGACAACGCCAACAGATCATCGTGGCCTTGCAAGCTCTGAGTTCCTACAAGGAACGGTTCGCTCTGGCTTGCAAAGCTTTTGCTGACTCAAGCGTCACTCAAGAGGATCTCTCAGCCCTGCTTCTGGTGGCGGGTAACAGCAGTGACCCCGCAGGTGTGATCGCCCTTTGTGGACTGGACCAAGACCAAACAGAAGACCTGCTTCAAAACGCTCTCGCATACCGCATTGAAGATGGGGATCGCGACGCCGCGAAACTCGCATTCACCATCGCTGGCTCCGAGTGTGCCGAAACCCCAGGTCAGATCGATAAAGAGTGCCGCGAACTAGCCAAGGATCGAGAATGGGACGTCAGCACATGGCGATCGTGCTCAAGGAATGCATTCAGGAGCTACAAGCAGTGTGCCATAGATGTTCTAACGGACTATGGGATGAACCCCGTGGCCGTTGAATCTCTCTACCTCGGACAAGTGATGAGCCAGACTGGAACGCTGGTCCACGCAGCAAAAGATGGAAGTGCCGACCCAAAGGAGGTCATCGCTGAGCTCATGAGCCGCGCTCAAGACCGAGTTCTGGTCGAAACAATTGAGCCTCAGGACCTCGGCCCCATGAGCTTCACGCTCTTCGCACTCTCCAACAACCTCACGTTCCAAGGCAGGCCAGATCTCAAGCAAGACATGCAGCCGATGCTCGACTTCTGGGCACATCGCTGCAACCTGGAATACTCTCCACCCTCCTTCTTCTTGGAAGTGGACGACGTACTCCTCACCTTCACCCCCTGACGCAACAGGGGATTTTTTATTACAGCAAGGACATAATTATCCAACGTTGGATAATTGGAAAAGGGAAAACCACCGGCAGAATGCTCGGTGGTCAGAACCGTCTATTGTTGTCTCGCCCGACGGAAGGGGCGGTTGGGGAACTACGACGCTCTGCCAAAGCTGCTGTTGTGGTAGAAGAAGTCTACTTCAACCTTTGCAGCGGAGACATCAGAGCACTCCTCACCTTCATCCGTGTGCCAACGACTCAGCATGAAGGAGAAGCGGGCCGTGGAGCAGGTGATCGTCGCCTTAACCGTCGTACGCTCTGGATCGTACTCCCCCACTCCAGGAATGTGATAGGCCAGCAGTTGCCCCACCTGGACGAACTTGAGGTCAAAGGCCTGCATCAGTGCCTCCAACCACTCCACGACCAGGGGGTGAACCGTGTGCTGAATGTTGGTATCGATGTCCATGGAAACCTCCAGTTGTTGGGTGGTCACCAAGATCATCTTGGATTCCCTTTCAAGAAAAAAGTATTTCTTTCCTAAAAGGGAATCCCGTCTATGAACCCGACGGGGAGGGAGTTTGCAAAGCTAATCCTGCTTGACATCCTTGATGAGGAGGATCTCCTCGCTGGTAAATCCAGCGCGGATCAGCTCGTGACAGAGGCCAATACCCACCATTGGCGTCCTTGTCTCGAAGATGAAGTACTTGCCTGAAGAAATCGTGTCTCCAATGCAAGAGCAATCTTCGTCGTAGTGATTGTCCACATTTACAGGACAGTTGCACTCACTAAAGAGCATATCCAAACGAGGTTCCGGCCTGTCGTAATTGCCTGGGTATTCGACGAGCAACTTCACCGTTGAGTGCACCTTTCCACGGGAGGCCATGACCGACACAAGTTCGCCCTTGTCATGAACTCGATACAAGGTGCCGTCAAAAATGACGAACGGGGTCCTGTGAATCATTATGGTTTTTCCTTTTTGTGAAATGCTCAATGTTTATACTTTGTGCATGTGTATTCTATGAGAGAATCAACATTGGGCTGATCACCTCAATGGAATGCCCGATATTTGATTACCCTCGGGCAGGGGAGTCACTTATTTTCGGTGAGAACCGTTCGTTCAATCACCTCGAAACAGATGTACTCGCTCCCTTCTGCGGCATTTCGATCCCCCGCATCCTTCTCAGCGTTGGACCGATCCTGATAGACGTTCAGCACCTGTCCATTTAGGACCTTGGGGTTGCCGTTTGCCCACCCGTCAATCTTCATGACGATAAAAACGTTCATGTTCATCCTCCAAAGGCTTCATTGCCTGCATCTCGCTGGACGTATTCCAACTCGACAAATGACTATACCCTATAATGCTATTGCTGTCAACCCAAAAAGGTGATAGAATCAACACATGAATAAGAAAGCCTTAAAAAACGATCTATTATCACTAGGTCTTAATGAGCATGAAAGTTTGGTGTACTTAGAATTAGCAGCGCTCGGAGCTGTAACAAGTGGGCCACTTATCAAAAAAACCGGTCTTCACCGGAATGTTGTGTATACGTCTTTAGAACATCTCATTGAAAAAAAGTATGTACTTGAGAGCAAAATTAAAGGAAAAAAACAGTTTGTCATTGCTGACCCGAATATTCTCAAACAGGAGTTTATCCAAAAATCAGAAGTTGCAAAGGATGTAGCTACAAAAATTTCAGAGCTTGGGGTTCATCCAGTTCAAGAAATTACTGTCTATGAAGGAAACGAGGCCTACCTAGAGCTCTTAACTGAACTCATCAGACAAGTCCCACGTGGTGGAACGTCTTACATTCTTGGAACAGGTGGGGAAGAGTTCATGGAACTCACCATGCGGCACCTCTGGAAGCGTTACCATAAAGTTATCAGAGGTCAGGGAATTACGATTCGAATGATCTCTTATGAATCGCACCGCCAAATGCTCCAGAAAGATCTTTCCGGGGAAGAAGATCTCTATGATATTCGCTATCTTCCTGACAATATAGAAAACCCTTCAGGTGTTCGCATTTATCCCGAAGCAGGAGTGATGGTAAATATGATATTTTCAACTCCAAATCAACCTGTTACTGCTATCAGGATTAAAAATAATGATCTAGTACTAGGCCAACTGAATCTGTTTGAAAACCTCTGGTTGATGGGGGAAATTTAGTCAAATAATATCGCTTGCGCAAAGGTATTTAAACGAGGTGGCTAACGGGAATATGGCCCTGCAGAGGTACCGGCCATATTGATGTCGTTCGTTCGGCAATAGACAAAAGTCGTTGTGGAACATACCGACTTTTGTCTATTACGCTCACTCTCTCCATCATCGAACCAGACGGGTGGCTCATCCTCATTCACCGCCCCATATAAAAACCCCGGCAGAAGCCGAGGTTTTTATATGGGGCGGCTAACGGGAATCGAACCCGTAATACAGGCACCACAAGCCCGTGTGATAACCGTTTCACCATAGCCGCCATAACAGTGCCGAGGATATCAGAATCATTGATCCTGATCAAGGGTCTACTCTAGTACAAAACTATCCATTACTTCTTTTGCCTGATCTAACAAATCAATAGCTTTCTCGGAATAGATTGTTCTTGCTGTCAGAATCCAGACGTAATCACCATCATCTAAATAGTAGGCAACAATTGCAGGTGGATTCCCTTCGATGTAACAAGGCTTGGAACAAATAAGTGTATTTACGTAAGCCTTCTTTCCAAGAAATTCAGTTTCTTCTAGCTCCACAACCACATCATCCATGGTGACCTCGTTATAAGGAGCGATACTCTCTTCTTGCATGTATTTCACAATTCCGGCCATTTGCTCCTCACTCTCGGCCCACCCAGAGACAACCTCATCAAAATTTACATCTTCCTTAAGAACATTCGCAACTGAGAAAGAAACTTCGTCCTCATGACCAAAAGGGGATTCATTCTCAATATTCCTCACCCAACCATACGTGAAATACCCTTCGCCAGATCGCTCCCAGATCTCTGGTGCTGGATCGACATACCATCCGTCTGGAATGAAAAAATGAAACCCCGCTCCTTCAACACGTGTTGAATCCATTTCATCTTGAACAAACGGAGTATCTTCAACTATCTCCACAACCACTTGCTCAACTTCTTCTGGAACAAAAACCTCTGTTTCATTTTCTGGCACCTTCACCATGGAGAGAACCACAAAACCAATGGCAAGCAATGAAATAAATAGCAAAATGTTTCTGGTCATATGTAAATGGATTAAATGTAACCACTCTGGTGGCCCGGACAGGATTCGAACCTGTGACCTTGGGCTTAGAAGTCCCCTGCTCTATCCAACTGAGCTACCGAGCCAAAGGAGTGGTTGCATTTATTTTGTACCGAACGAGGTGACATGATCGTGTGATCGTGAGCGCATGGTAACCATTTCTGTAGAAAATGAAAACTCCGACGCTGTGGTCGGAGCAGATTGGCCCGTAAGAGCCTGAGTCTAGGGCGTTCTAGACAGAGCGGACGATGTTGCCCACCAGCAGGTGCCGATCGTTGATGAACTGTACCGCTGCCAGCTGGTGCTTGGCGAACCAGTCCTGAGCTACCGGCGTGCGCGACGCCAAGCAGATGAGTGGGATGCCAGAGCGCGCATCTGGCTGCGCGCGCTTGATCGCTTGCTCAAGCAGCTTTGACCCAATGCCTTGCGAGCGCCACTGAGGAGCCACGATGAGGTGCTGAACGAAGAAGTAGGCTCCAGAGCGGCCGAAGTGCCTGAGCACCCCAGCGATCACATCAGCGCCGACCTGTTCGTTGAGCTGATCCATGGCAACCGGCCTGAGCTCGATCATCCCCACAAGAATGGGGTGACCAGCCTCCACAACGAAGGCTGCTGTGACCTGAGAGCATCGCTGATGCAGAGCCTCGAGAGTCTCCCGCTCTACGCGACGCTCAGTCCAGAGCTGTTGCACGACCCCCTGATGACACCACGTGCACTGCTCATCGGTCGGGTGGACCAGGAAGTTGTGGTTGCACTTGGAACACCGCCACTGTTCCTTCCACGGGCTCTCTCGCCTCCCATCGACGATGATGCTTGCGAGCCCCCCGGGAAGCACCTTTGCGCTCTCGTGAAGTGGTGCGAAGCGCACGATCAAACCGTTTCCTTTCTCTACGATTCCAGCCGCATCCATGTTTTCTCCTGCAACAACTTGCTTCTAACCTGTTGATACTGTGCCATAACCAGCTGTCATAGCGGCCACACACTAACGCGATAACCCCCCCCTGTCAATCAAAAAACACCCACGGGCCGGAAGCTTAGCTTCCGTCATTGGGTGTTTTTTCGTGCACGGTCATGATACTTCTGATGCACGGCTTTCATCTTTTTGTTCGTGATGTGAGTGTACACCTGGGTAGTCGTAATTGACGCATGACCTAGCAGGGACTGCACGGACCTAATATCTGCCCCGCCCATTAACAAGTCCGTTGCAAAAGTGTGCCGAAGGGTGTGGGGGGTTATGTGTTTGGTGATCCCAGCGCTTTTTGCATATCTCTCAACTAATCTCTGAATTGATCTTGGGGTCAGACCACCAGTTTTCTCTCGCCCTGACTTTGCTTGGTCATGACATATGAATAAATAGGGGGACGTGTCACGTCGTTTTGCCAAATATGCCTTTAACGCCTCCTTGGCAGTGCTAGATATATAAACAGCTCGCAGCTTTCCTCCTTTCCCCCTAACCGTAAACTCATCTCTTTTGAGGTTAACTTGCTCAATCTTCAGATTTGAAATCTCGCTCACGCGCAGTCCTGTAGAAAAAAGCATTTCTAAAATCGCCCGATCTCGCAGGGTCACAAGATCTACACCTTTAGGGGCAGCTAACAACCGATCCAATTCCTCAACCTCTAAAAATGCGACTTCTCGTTGCTCTTGTTTGGCCAGCTCGATCTTTTCTGGAGAAAGAGAGGGGATATCCTGACGCGCGAGATACTTTAAAAATGACCTAAGAGCAATGAGATGATAGTTCTGTGTAGTTTTCTTAAGTGTCTTTCCATCTCGACCAGCCACTTTTCGATTAAGCCACAAGCGATACTTATGAATCATGTCCATTGTTATCACGCTTGGTTCTGGTGCCTTTGCCCACTTTGTAAAACGTCTCAAATAAAAATCATAATTCCGGATTGTTTTGGGAGAACGGCCTCGTTCTACCTCGAGATATTCCAGAAAAGCCGTAACCAATCTGTCGATCTGCTTTACCATACTTATCTAGTATAGCACTGGCGGGATATGATACTATGCAATCCTCTATGGGAGTTTTATTAACCCGCAAACTCCTCGCCGCCACAACGATCATTACCATGATCGGCTGCGGTTTTGTTTTCATAAGTTCGGGGAGCTGTCTTACTTCCACAGCTGACCCCAACGCTGGATTAGCTTGTTCAGCCGAGAAGATTGAGCCTCAAACAACTTGGACCAACCCTGGCACACATATGGCGGTGCAAACAAAGGAGTTACTACTCGTAGCTCTTGTTGGCCTGATGTGTGCGTCCCTGAACTCATTGCGCCCAGTCAAACGTGAACCAATTCACTTAGTTTGGAACCCAAGAAAATCACCCATACCTAACCACACGTTCATACCACACTTATCAGCATCGCATGGAGGGTAATTACCCCTCAAAGATCCTGTTTACAAATTTACAATAAAAATACTATGGATTCACACCCACATACAACACATAACAAAAAATCAATTTTTGATATTCTTCCAGCAAAGCAATCTTTCTGGTTAGGATTTGGAACCGCCATATTATCTATAGGAACCATTGGATTCATCTTGCTCGGCAGCTGTATTCTTCAAGGAAACTGTAGCGGAGGATTTGCCCTAGCTGATGGGAGTTCCGCAAAAACAGCAGCTCCTTCTGCAGCAGCTGTCGCAGCAATACCTTCCGCCGCAGTTCCTTCTGCTGGCATCCCCGCTGTTACAGACGCTGACTACATAAGAGGTGATGTAAACGCTCCTATCACAATCATCGAGTACTCCGACTATGAGTGCCCATACTGTGAGCGTTTCCACCCAACCATGCTGCAGGTCATGGAAGAATACGACGGACAGGTACGCTGGGTAATGAGGAACTTCCCTCTCTCCTTCCACTCAAACGCTGAACCAGCTGGAGTTGCTGCTGAGTGTGCTGGTCAACAAGGAAAGTTCTGGGAGTATGGCGACGCTCTATTTGAGAATCGTGCCACACTCGGAGAAGCCCTATACGTACAGCTCGCAGCTGACCTAGGACTTAACGCAAGTGAGTTCGCAACATGTCGTGATGGAGACGATGCGCTTAATAAGGTCCGTGCAGAGGCAGCTGGTGGAGCCGCTGCTGGTGTTACAGGAACTCCAGGTAGCTTCATTATCGACCAAGATGGTAACGCAACTCCAATCAAGGGAGCCCTACCATTCAGCTCTGTGGCCGCCGCTATCGACTCAATGCTCTAAACCGAAACTGACAAAACAGACCCTCACGGGTCTGTTTTTTGATTAAAAAAATCCGCATCGTTGCAGATGCGGGCGTTAACCTATGGCTGTGACAGTGCTCCAGTGTAGAGCGGGCTGCTCAGGAATCGTAAGGCCGAAAACTCCCGAAAGATGATTGATGACTTCTAAGAGTTCCCACGCCCTCTCTGGTGGTGCGCGACGTATCGCGAGAATCGTTGCTCGAATCTCGTTTGCGATGATCTCCTTTTCACACTCCCGCAGCCGCGGCTCAAGCCTTCGCTCGAGTATGCTTTGTATGTGGTTAAAGAAGTCAGACTCTCGTGGAGGAAGCTCTACAACGAGCAGACTTCCCGTCCCAGAAGCCAGAAGTGAATTTCTGAAGAACGAAACTTCAGCACTAGGAAGCAGAAGTAGTGGCACAATCTCGGGATACAAGGAGGTTAAACTCCCAGTTTCCCTTGCGTTATCCACCAAGTCTTGAAAGAACTCCTTAAAGGCGCCAACAACATCTTCGTCTGGTGGTAGTTCTTGAAAACACTCATACAAGTAATCACCACTAGCTGCTAGAGCCTCTCCCAGCTCCATGGTGATCTCGTGCATGAGTACAGGATCGTGTCCTTCAGGAGCACCTGTCCGAATTCGCACACCCCCGTCTTCACTCGGTTCAGACGGGTCGTACCGAAAAAGATACTGTCCAGGCGATGCATGAAGTGCCCACTTGTGTGTGAACGTATCACTGATTATGTCTGGAACGCCGTGATCGAACGGCGGGTGGCTGGTAAACGTAAGCCTGACACCATCAGACTCGCGTTCGACCGTTACGGCTAAAACAATGGTCGAGTCTTCAAGTGGCTTAAGTTCCATGAAGCTTTCCTCCCTAGGATCTAAACGCTACCGAGAGCTTGGATCCGCGTCAACTTTTCGCGTGGTACTCGGACAGGGAATTAATCCCAAGACTTACCAGAGCAGCAATGAAAAAGGTGACTGAGAGAGAGAAGTAAGTTGTAATCAACATCAAGAAAAGTAACATTGATACACGACCCATGGACAGGGCAATCTCTCGCAACACAGTGTACTCATCTACGTAATGCCCACTGTCAGCAGCTTGCTCATACATAAGAGTGTCCATTGGAGTGCGTAGCATTATCGAACCAATGTTATGGAATGTAGAGGCTGCGAACACACCCACAACAGTTTCAACCAAGCCCTTCCATACCCACCCAAGTGCATAGACACCAGTTCCCATCTTAAGCATGCGAACGGCTGAAAACTTATCTGAAGCTCTGCCAATGAAGACTTCAAAAGCCAATGAAATAACAACTATCACGGCAGTAAATGCACCAACGTTAAGATAGTCGCCATCGAAAATTGAAAAAAGGAAAATTGGCCACACGGCAAAGCCAACAATATTTTCAGCACCGTACGCCATCATAGACGTGGTCATGCCACGAAACTTTTTGGAAAATAATTTTTGAAAACTCTCTAAAAAACCAAACTCGTAAGTCACCTTATAAGGAGGAAGAAAAAGCAACGGAACAATCGAAGTACTTACAATTATCAATGCTAAAGCGAAGTTTATTTTGTACCCATACTGAGTGATTATCCACCCGGCAACCAGTGGGGCAATCACACTAATGAATCTCTGGACTGCATAAAAAATCCCAACCTGCTTGCCACGGTGTGTTTTTGACGAGAACTCAGCAAAGTCGATATGGAACGGAGACCAGTAAAAAACACTCACAATCATGAGTCCGAATATACCAACCCCCATAAGGGTATATGGATTGATAGTGCTACCGGCATCGATCAAATAAAACATCCAGTAAAAAAGCATGATTCCAAGCACTCCAAAAATCATTGACGGAACCAGGCCTGTGCGTGAAAAAATCTTTGCACCCAAAACCTGAAAAGGGATCTTTACAATAAAGTTAACGGCATACCAAAGGAGCACTAACTGAATGGACATCCCAAAAAACTCGTAAAGAAAAATTGGGAGGAACATTCCCGTAACAGAACTAGCAGTAAATCCCAACAACCTATTAGTAGCCAAAGCTGGCAAGGCTCCCACATGTGAAAGTGAATACCTATGTGTGCGAAACGGATGAGATTGATTGTGATGTGTATTCGGCATAACGAGTTGTAGTATACCAGTGATTGCATAATCCCTTGACGAAATCCGTCTATTTCGCTACGATTGCGCCGTAATCAACCTAACTAGGACAGTGTCTTGGCCCGGGAATGAGCCCCCTTGCTAGGATCCTGCCATGAAATAAACCACTATGCTCACAGCCAAGAAAAAGCTGAACATCATCAAGAAGTTCCGCACCCATGATTCAGACACAGGTTCACCTCAGGTCCAGATCGCCATTTTGACCGCAGAGGTTGCAGATCTGACAATCCATTTGCGCGAGCACAAAAAGGACAATTCCTCACGCCGTGGTTTGATCAGCAAGGTAAACGAACGTCGCAAGCTCATGAAGTATTTAGAGCGTGAAGATGCTTCTGCTCTCAAGAAATTAAAGGAAGAGCTCAAATTAAGGTAAACTATAACCCTGCCCACATGGGCAGGGATTTCGCTTTTTAAAACTAAATCACCCTTTTTATGTTTAAGCACAAAGACCAGCGTGTCGGAGTTTTTATAGACACGCAAAACATGTACTACAGCGCACGAAATTTATTTAAGCGCAAAGTAAACTTTAAGAACATCGTCGAAGATGCTGTGGCTGGAAGAAAACTCATTCGAGCCATGGCCTACGTTGTTGCCACAGAAGACGGACAGGAAAAACCTTTTTTTGATGCCCTTGAAAAAGCCGGCATCGAGACCATTGCCAAAGATCTACAAGAGTACGCATCAGGAGCCAAAAAAGCAGACTGGGACGTAGGACTAGCTATCGACGTTGTGCAAATGCTTGATACACTCGACGTTGTGGTCATCGCCTCAGGAGACGGAGACTTTATGCCCTTGGTGAGCTACGTTCATTCTCGAGGACGAATGATAGAAGTCATGGCTTTTGGACAAACAACGTCTGGAAAGTTACGTGCAATGGTAAATGATTATATCGACTTATCTGCAAATCAACGTAGGTATCTTATTGGACCAAAGTTATTGGGAACAAAGACTAGTCCCACCGAAGCAAAGACAGAGGCATTAGAGCAAATGGAGGTCCCTGAGAAGAAAACAGGTGACACAACCGGGTTCTTTATGGAAATAGACGAAACTCTTGAAGAGCAGGAGCAAAGTCGCACACGTCGTCTTGAATTCTAATCGTCGTTAGCTGATTGGGTCACTGGGATCTCCCAGTGACTAAATGAGTTAATTACCTAACCGTTCCTGTGGAAACAACGAGATTTCGACCAGGTCGATATCTTAAGCTTCTGCAGGAGCCAACATATGTCAAAAGCACAACGTTTTGAAACCCAATGGGGAGGACGTACTCTTTCTATTGAGGTGGGTAAGTATGCCCAACAAGCAGGAGGTTCCTGCATTGTTCAGTATGGCGACACAAGCGTACTGGCAACCGCCACAATGAGCACTTACTTACGCGAAGGGCTCAACTGGTTTCCTCTCATGGTCGACTTTGAGGAAAACCTTTACGCATCAGGCCGTATTAAAGGAAGTCGTTTCATGAAACGAGCAGGTCGCCCCACTGACGAGGCGGTCCTAACCTCTCGCATGATTGACCGTGCACTACGTCCATTGTTTGATGAAAGTATCCGCAATGACATCCAAATCATCGTCACATCACTCTCTTACGACCAAGAAAATGATCCAGATGTGGTTGGACTTATCGCTGCCAGCTGCGCGCTTCATATAAGTGAAATCCCATGGAGAGGCCCTCTAGCTGCCGTACGCGTTGGATACAGTGATGATCAGTACATCTTAAATCCAACCAGAACTCAGCTCGAAACCTCATCATTAGACTTAACCTTTGCTGGTCTTAATGACAAGGTAATCATGGTAGAAGGTGGAGCAAATGAAGCTCCAGAAGATATTGCCCTAGGTGGATTCTGGTTTGGCCTTGATGAAATGGCCGCCCCAATCAAACTTATTGAAGAAGTACGAGCTGCTGTTGGAAAAGAAAAAGTTAATCCAAACGCAGTTACAACAGAAAGCGGAAAGGAAACACAGGCGCTACGAGAAAAAATCGAGGCACAAGCTCTTCCTTACATCGTGGAGCAGGTTCAGGAACTCTTTTTCAAGGCCCCACAAGCAACAAAAGGTGAGCGTGGTGCTGCAAAAGGAGAGTTAAAAGATCGTGTAAAAGCATTCTTGCTTGAACAGGGAGTTGACGAAGATCATGTTAGATATGGAACGGACATCGCGGGTGAAGTACTTGAATCAGAAATTCACAGACTCATCGTTGAGGAAGACCGTCGTGTTGACGGCCGAAAAACCACGGAAATCAGAGAGCTTATTTCAGAAGCTGCTACAATTCCACGAGTTCATGGCTCCGCACACTTTAGCCGTGGAGAAACTCAGGTCATGAGCATTGTTACACTGGGTGCCCCTGGAGATGAGCAAACATTGGATGGAATGCGTCATGTTGGAACAAAGCGTTACTTCCACCACTATAACTTCCCTCCATATTCTGTTGGTGAAGTGAAACCAATGCGTGGCCCATCACGGCGCGACATCGGACATGGTGGTCTAGCTGAAAAGGCCCTATTGCCAATGATGCCAGACAAGGAAAGCTTCCCTTACACCATACATGCCGTCTCTGAAGTTCTTGGTTCTAATGGATCAAGCTCAATGGGAGCAACATGTGGATCAACATTGGCTCTTATGGATGCTGGTGTTCCGATCAAAGCACCTGTTGCAGGACTTGCCATGGGTCTAGCTATGACAAAGTCAGGTGAATGGAAAGTCATTACAGACTTGCAGGATCTTGAAGATGGAAAGGGTGGAATGGATTTCAAGATTGCAGGTTCACGTGAAGGTCTTACTGCTATTCAGATGGACACAAAGACAGATGGTCTTTCTCGTGACATCGTGAAACAGGCATTCACACAAGCTAAGGACGCTCGTTATGAGATTCTGGATGTAATTGAAAAAGAACTCGCTGGTCCTCGACCAGAACTTTCTCCATACGCCCCACGTATCATTTCTCTACGAATCAATCCTGAGCTTATTGGAAATGTTATCGGTCCTGGAGGAAAAACTATTAACGGTCTTATTGAGTCAACTGGTGTTAGCGCCATTGATATCGATGACGATGGACTCGTAATGATCACATCAACAGATGCTGAAGGTGCTCAAAAAGCCTTCGATACTATCAAGGACCTAACAAGAGAAGTGGTCGTTGGTGATATTTACGAAGGAAAGGTAGTTCGTATCATGGACTTTGGTGCGATTGTAGAGTTCTTGCCAAAGCGCGATGGAATGGTGCATGTAAGTATGATGGCTCCATGGCGGGTTGAAAAAGTAACTGACATTGTTAAGCTTGGAGACGAAGTGCACGTAAAGGTGATGGAAGTTTCTCCTGACGGAGGAAAAATCAGCCTTTCGATGAAAGACGCTCCTGGTAATAAACTCCCTGAAAAGCCAGCCTACAAGCCACGGGAGAGTGGAAGTAGCTATGGGACTCGCCCACGTAGCAATGGCAGTGGTGGCAGTCGCCCACCGGCCCGCAAGCCAGAGGGGTCAAGTGACCAAGGCTAAAATGCAACGGCTCAATATTCCACTATCAAAACACCGAAAAACAACCCGTCATAGCCGACGGGTTGTTTGGATCTCGGTGTTGTTTTGGGTAATAGCTTCTGTTCTTGTGTGGAGGGGATCTGCAGTTTGGATGAGTAGAGTCTCTATATTCTCAGCCGCTCCTGATGGAACGGTGGCGGCCATCTATCTGCAGATAAATGACTCAACAATGGAGGATATTGATAAGTTATTGAGTTCCGTTCCGCTTATTTCAAATCGAAGCCTTGAGTCTGATGATATTCTTAGTCTCACCATGGGTGAATTTGCTGTATTTTTTACAGACGACGGACACCGGTCTGTAGCAATCCGATCTAATGAAGAAGATCTTGAGCCAGGTTTTTTCAAGAGTCTTGGTGTTACAACACAAAAAGTAGGACAATATATACTACTTTCTGAGACTCTCGCACCTATCAGTGGTGTAGATGCGCCACATAGAAGATCATTTTTCCCATCATTTTCAAGAATCTGGTTGGGGAGTTTATGGATTGAAGGATATGGCCATGGAAATATCCTCATTGCAAACAACGATGTTAAAATCGAATTTGAAACTGAAAAACAACAAAAACAAGAGGTCCTCTTAAAAACAGGCTCTATTGCTCACGCTTTAATAGAACAGAATCAGATAGAAATTCCAGAAATATTCTCCGACTTTTTCCCGTATATTACTGAGATACGGGAAATAATCGTTAAGACAGATGGTGTTCTTATTACCCTCAACAAAGGGGCAATTGATGAAAATGCACTTATTAAGCAGATCCAACGAATTAGTGCTGCAAATAACCCATCGACTTTCTCACGAACAATGATCGACGGAAGCATATACGAAGAACTTCAGATTGAACCATCGATGGTCACAGTGGAGGAAATAAGCATCTCAGGAAACAGAGTGTTCCGAGCAGATGGACTTTTTGGGCTCTTAGACAACAGCCAAGCCATTATTTCAACGAGTGAATCTCTTCTTGAGTCCTACCTACAATCTACTGATGACGTGTCTGGGTACTGCGCCGGAGCTTCTTTCGTTGTTAGTCCAGATCTCATCTTTGAAAGTATGAACGTTGATTTCTACGACCCAAGACTTGCTTTGATCTCTATTTTCAATCGTTTTTCAGTCATTACGCTTGAGAAGAATAAGTATTCAAATGTAATCACTCTTTCAACCGAAGACTGTGGATAAACTCTTTATATGTCGCCTTTTCTGTGGATAACTTTTAAGTGAGGAGGAAAGCACCGAACACATAATGTATCCACTCATACGCGTTTGTACCTAAAATTAGTTAAACTTTCACGATTGACCAAAGGTCTTTTTTTTGGTATCATGTATTTGTAAGTCGTTCTTTTACACCAACTCTTGGGAGGTTTCCCGAAATCGCGTTGACAGCTTGTCGACGGGTGCCCCACGCCCGTGTGCTTTAGGGAAACGTCTTACCGACTTTACTGTTCAGAAAGCAGTGAAACAAAAACAAAATCAAAATTCTAGGTTAGCTTGCACTATGACGGTCTTAGGATCGTTCGCGAGTAAAACCAATGAATGGTAAAGCGGAGAGTAACATCTTGCCGGAATAAGTCCGTGTCTTAAGGGCGTTGAGTTGTGTGACAGACCCCTGTCATAGAACCCAACGCCTAGTTAGGCCAACTTCTTTATCCGGCTCTACACGTGAGGGCCAATCCGATTCAATCTTCTTGATCGCGGGTACAATGGCCCTCTTCTTATTTTTAAAAAATGGTGATACGATTTCAGTAATGTTTTAAAAGAAAAAATGTATGAGCACTGAATTTGAGGCAAAAATGAAAGAGTATCTTTTGGGTGAAAAAACTCGTCTTGAAAAGGAATTGGGTAGCTTCTCACACAGAAATACAAAATCAACGGAAACTGATTTTGAGGTAGATTTCCCAAATCTTGGTGACAAGGACGATGAAAATGCATCTGAAGTCGCACAATTTTCAAACAATCTTTCTCTTGAGGACGAACTTGAAAAAGCCCTAAGAGACGTGGAGTCAGCTCTCGAACGAATTAAGGAAGGCTTGTACGGAACATGTAAATATTGCTCCCAACCAATTAATGAAAAAAGGATTATTGCACGTCCAACTTCTAGCTCCTGCATACAGTGCAAAAAAACACTCACCCAAGAGGTGTGAAGTATACAAAGAAAACTTTTTGGCTCCTATTGCCGATCGCTTTGATCGTTCTTGCCGATGAGTGGTTCAAAATTCTTGCCATTGAAAGACTTCCTGAAAATGGAAGTCTTGTCGGTGGAAAACTCTTTGGGTTAGCCATTCATAAAAATATTGGAATTGCGTTCGACATACCATTTAAACTGGAGTTCGTGATCGCTTTTTCAGTCATCATAGGAGCGGTGCTTCTAAAAATTGCATACGACGACAGAATCAAAAAACCTGGGGTAAGTTTCGCTTCACTTGTGATCGTTCTTGGGGCTGCTGGCAACCTTTACGATAGAATTGTTTACGGATACACCGTTGACTACATGATCTGGTTTGAAAGATCTGCCATCAACCTATCGGATGTAATTATTGTTTTAGGAATAGTGTTGCTGTTGTTAAATTCCAGACGGAAACGTAGACAGAGACGTAAATCAGAATTGACAGAAGCTGAAAATTAGACTAGTCTAAAGATATCAATAAACCCCCTGCGTAATTGCTGGGGGTTTTATGTTTCATATTATTACAAGTGCGACCATTGGAATCGAGCCGGTTCCAATCACAGTAGAAACTGATGTGACAATGGGGCTACGCTCGTTCTCTGTAGTTGGTTTACCAGATGCTTCTGTCAAAGAAGCTCGGGACCGAATACGAGCTGCCATGAGAAACACCGGCTTTCGTTTTCCTCGTGGTCGTGTGACGGTAAACCTCGCTCCAGCTGATGTTCGAAAGCAAGGACCTGTTTACGATCTGCCCATTGCTCTCTCGATACTATTAGCCATGGGTGTCATCCCACGTCCAAGTATTGAATCCTCTGTCTTTATAGGTGAATTAGCTCTTGATGGATCAATTCGACCAGTAAGGGGATCGCTCACCACAGCCCTAATGACACATAGAACAGGTAGGAAAACTCTCTTTGTTCCAGAACAAAATGTTGCAGAAGCTAGTGCCCTGCGTGGTCTTACGGTCTACGGGGTAGACTCCATCCGCACAGTTGTTGATCATCTTCTGGGTGTTGAACTAATCAAACCAGCGTCTACAATAAAACAAAAGGATGTTTCATCACACCCATATGACTTCTCAGATGTGAAAGGCCAGGAGGGTGCAAAACGTGGATTGGAAATCGCCGCAGCTGGAGCTCATAATATTCTTTTAAAGGGTCCTCCAGGCGCTGGTAAAACACTCCTTGCAAGATCTCTACCATCAATTCTTCCAGACCTGTCATATGAAGAATCGCTGGAAGTAACTTCCATAGCCTCCATAGCCGGCATTTCTCTCCCAGACATTGGCCTAATCCAAGCCCGACCTTTTCGAACGCCACACCACAGTGCTTCAGCTGTCGCCCTCGTCGGAGGTGGTGCGTGGCCAAAGCCTGGCGAAGTCTCACTGGCACATAGAGGTGTTTTATTTTTAGATGAGCTCCCAGAATTCTCTCGCTACGCCCTTGAACATCTCAGACAACCTCTTGAAGATGGACATGTGACAGTCTCACGAGCAGCAGGTTCTGTGCAATTTCCAGCACGCTTTCTATTAGCTGCTGCCATGAACCCATGCCCGTGCGGACATTTTTCAAACCCAAATCGTCACTGCACCTGCCGACTTGACCAGGTGATTAAATATCAAAAACGTATCTCAGGACCATTACTAGATCGATTCGACATCGTCATCGAAGTTCCAGCTGTTAAACATGAAAAACTTTTGTCCGAGGATCTTCCTGAATGTTCTGAGATCATTCGCAGACGTGTAAACAATGCCAGAATGGTTCAGCGCAAAAGAATGGGGGAGCGAGCCTCAACGAACAACGAGATCTCAACCAGACAGTTAGACGAACTCTGCAAACTTTCCCCTGATGGAAAGTCTCTTTTGGAACAAGCGTTGCGGACCAATAAATTATCCGCACGAGGCTACACGCGTGTCCGAAAAGTTGCCCGCACGATTGCAGATCTTGAGGGAAAACCTGACATTGAGGTCGAACATTTGGCTGAGGCGCTTCAATACCGAGGACAGGACGCCATAGAGCTATAATCCTTGACATTGCCCGTCACGGTGATAATCTGCCTAGCCAGCACCCGAAACAAATGCTGGAGGAGGCTTACGCCCAATGCGACACATGCTCCTGGCCCTGATGGGCCTCACCCTCACCGCCTGCGCGCCCGACCTGGTCGGCACGTCCGATGGTGACCCCGACACCCCCGCCCCCAACGGCGACAGCGACACCTTCGAGGTCTGGGCAGACGCCCTGACCGATTCAGCCCTCCTCACCATGGAGTTCGCCGAGCGCGAGTCCGATGTCGGCCTCCTGGGCTGGCACATCGTTGACGAGGAGTCCTTCGAGGGAGAAGTCCTCTTCCAAGCTGATCTGAGCGACCTCCAGGACATCCTGGACGACAGGGGCTACACCGTCGTGGTCTCCAACGTCCAGTGCGTGCGTTGGAACGTCAACTACGACTCCGGTCGCGACCTGTGCGAAGGCAACGGCGCCAGCGCCGACACCATCGCTGAGTCCGGTGCCAACTGGCTCGGAGAGGAACTGGACGTCTGGCTCTGGTCCGACCCCGGCGGCGAAGGCTGCTCCCTGGTCACCTGCCGCAACTGAGCTGAACCCACGCGGTTCACTCCGCCCCTGCAATTCGCAGCGGGCTTTTTTCTTACCAAAAAAAACAAGGTCCTCGATGGACCTTGTTTTTTAATCCCCCCCACCCACCAATTGGTAACCACGGCGAGTGAGCACCGTGACAACTTCGAGTCGGCCTACATGCGTCCGATCTCGCAAGTTTGTCTCGGTGATCAGCTCGCCCCATCATCAACTAAACCAGCCTGTCAGATACCCCTTCGACAAGCTCAGGGAATATTATAGTTTCTATTTTCCAAACCTCCTCTGCCGCCTCCCAAAATCCCCAATACACTCTTCAAGTTCCGCTACAGAAAAGTCCGGCCATAATGTATCAATAAACTTCAACTCACTATAAACCCCCGTCCAAGTCAAAAACCCAGACAATCTTTTTTCACCCGACGTCCTAACAATCATGTCAGGCTCTGGCATGTCACTGCCCCAGATGGCACTACTTACATTTTCCTCAGTAACCTCCTGACCATTTTCAATAACTTTCTTAACTCCATCAATAATCTCAGCACGCCCCCCATAGTTCACACACAAATTAATCTGCCCAGCTTTTCCATGTGACGTTTTCTGTTCAGCGTCATCGATGGCTGTAACGATCTTCTCACTCAACCCCTCCCGACGACCAATCACTTTAAGCCGAACATCATGTTCGATAAAGAAACTTAAATCTTTTGTAAGCGCTCTCAAAAGCAGGTCCATGAGGTACCCAACCTCTTCCTCACTCCGCTTCCAGTTCTCGATGGAAAAGGCGTAAACCGTAAAAAACTCAACACCGCGCTCAAGCGCGGCTAGTCCTATCGTCTTTACATTGTCATATCCACGGCGATGCCCCTCAAGTGTTGGCAATCCTTTGTTTTTTGCCCAACGCCTATTGCCATCCATGATTATCGCTAAATGTTTCATAACAGCCGGAAGTATAGATAGATTCCAAGCAGAAGTGCAACCCATGCCACACCAATGCCATCCATCAACTTCATTCGCTCTTGGAACTCTTCCCAACTCGACCATCCACCATGCTCCCAACTCCAACGCCTACCAAACAATAAACAAGCAAACAATGCGATTATTCCAAAAACAGGTATGAGTGAAATGAGAAACCACAAATAGGTTCGTGCCCCAAATGTCCATCCTTGAGTAAACAAAAGGGCTCCCAGTGCCGGACCGCGCAAATAACGAACCTTCAATTTCTCATCTGGTTCTAGCACAAGAGTAAAGCCACACCCCTTACAGTGCTCATTCAATGTATCAACTTCTTTCTTACAGGATGTACATATTTTATTCATACCATTGCAGTATATCAAAACAGGGCCCTTATGGCCCTGTTTATTATCTAATGTAATCAAGCGGGTTTTGGAACTTTCCGTTTCTGATGATCTCAAAGTGCAGATGGGTTCCGGTAGAGCGACCAGTCGTTCCAGTTTGGGCAAGAGCTTGTCCAATGGAAACAGTCTCTCCCACTGACACAAAAATCTTAGAATGATGAGCATATCTAGTGACAAAACCATCTCCATGATCAATTTCTACAGTATATCCATATCCACTGCGCCAGCCAGAGTAGATCACCACACCGCCACGGGCTGCATAACTATAGGTAGAGTAGTCACCATCAATATCTAGTCCGGTGTGACGCCAGCCATAGTATTGAGTAATCACACGCCAGTCTGTTGGCCACACCCATCCACCAACAGCGGCTGATGTTGACCCAGAACTTGATGGGGCTGTAAACAAGCTTGAGAGAGAAGCACTAGATCGCGCCGTTCTTACAGGAGACGGAGGTTCTCCCCCCGGCAACAATAGTTCATCACCTATAGATAACTTATTCGCGCTGCTCATGCCATTGTTTGCCATGATCACATCTGTGTCGACACTGTACTGACTTGCGATTCGGGAAAGTGTGTCTCCGCTACGGACGGTGTAGAGCACACCGTCACGCGGTAGAATTTTCAAATCATCTCCTGGTTGAATGGTGCTGTTATAAGAAAGACCATTGGCCCACAAGATCGTCGACAAAGATAAACCAAACTTCTCCGCGATCCCACCAAGAGTATCGCCAGATTCAATCACATAAGTCTCGATACTACCGCGCTCTGGGATATCTCGTGCAGGCTCAGAAACATCTTCACCAACCTTAGACGTCACATAAGACTCTTCGAGATAATTGAAATCGATATGACGTCTGGCGTTCACAATCGTATCTGACATATAAGAAGAACTGGTTCCAAGTGACACAACAGAACTACCAGCCTCTACCACCTCCAAAATATAACTGTCGTCTTGTGCCACCAACTCGTACAGTAGACTCTGTTGACCAAAGTCTTCTGCACGGACATCTCTTGCCGTTAGGTTCACAAACACCACACTGGCCACAATCACCCCCATCATCACGTGAACGGTATATCGATTCGAGATAAAGAAAGCTACACGATGTTTTGCAGGACCCATGACCTTTGCCATGTATCTTCGTGACAGCAATACCAAACGATAAATCGGCACACCGATAATCTTGGTCAAAAAAAGACCAACCCCCTTAAGAGGCATGGCCATTTTACTCAACAAAGGACCCCCGCGTTGTTTTACAAAAACCAATGAGCGTAGAACGCCCAGAGCCGATTGAACGATGATTTGTTTAATCCTGAGATTGATAGAAATCGCTTAATTTGCAGCGAGAAGTGTAGTCGATTTAACCCCTTATGTCAATGTGCAGATGTGGTTCCCTCACGACCGTAATCATCTGAAAAACGTTCAATGTCATCCTCACCAAAGTAGTCCCCACGTTGCACTTCAATAAACACAAGTTTCTCATTACCCACACATGCAACTCGATGCTTTGATCCCAAAGGAATCAACATCACCTCTCCGGGGCCGTGCTTGGTATCCACATCATCGAGAGTTAGAAGTGCTCGACCAGAGATAACGATCCAAAATTCTTCACGGCGCTGATGACGCTGATACGATAAACGTCCCGATGGCAACACTTCGATTCGTTTAACCTGATGATCTACTTGAACATCTAGAATGTCATAACGTCCCCATGGCCGTACATTCTCTGGTTTGTCACTCATACTAATGTTGGGTGAAATGTTTTATAAGAGAGCCTGTGGATTCCACATGGCCCGTGGTCTTTGATGGCTTGGCGATGAACAGCGGTCCCATACCCCTTATGCACCTCAAATCCATAAGCTGGATATGTCTGTGCATGCTCACGCATCTGTCTGTCACGTGTCACCTTTGCAATAATGGAACCGGCGGCAATCGACTTCACGGTTCTGTCCCCCTTAATGATTCCACGCTGGGGTAATTTCATGTTTGGTAAAGTCCACGCATCTACTAAGACATAGTCTACCTGTTCTATGGCCTCTATTGCACGCATCATGGCCAGATACGTCGCGGGTCTGATTCCAATCTCTTCAATTTCCTCAACACTTGCCTGACCCGATGCCCATGACACAGCTCTCTCCGTAACTTCTTCATAAAGATCTTCACGAGCCTTCTCACTAAGAAGTTTACTATCTTTAATGCCTTCCAGGTCTGAATCTAAAGGGAATATGACAGCTCCTGCAACCACTGGCCCGGCCAATGCACCGCACCCAGCCTCGTCTACTCCAACAATCCATTTATATCCTTGCTCACGCAACTCTCGTTCGATTTTGAAAGTGGGGGTATTACTGATTGACATAAGTGCTCTATTTTCCTAGAATTACGACCGTATTTCCCTTAAATAATTATAATTCGCATTTGCCATCGAGTACGTATGACCATTATACAATACGCCATCGGTGCAGGAATCTTAGCTCTCCTTTATGGAGGCCTCTTGATTAAGTGGATTCTCGCACGCCCAGCAGGAGAAGGTAAAATGAAGGGGATCGCTTTAGCGATTCAAGAAGGAGCGTCCGCCTACATGGCGAGACAATATAAGGTGATCGCAGCCATTGGTGTGATCATGTTTTTTATTCTAGGTGTTGTCCTTGGCTGGAGCCTCGCATTTGGTTTCGCTGTAGGGGCAATCCTCTCTAGTCTCGCTGGTTACATCGGCATGAGCGTAAGTGTGCGTGCAAATGTGCGTACCACTGAAGCTGCAAAGACTGGACTATCTGAAGCCATGGACGTTGCTGTTCGTGGTGGAGCTGTCACAGGACTTTTCGTTGTTGGCCTCGCCATCTTAGGTGTTGCTGGCTTCTACGGATTGACTGGCGACATTAACGCTCTCATCGGTCTGGGCTTTGGAGGATCTCTCATCTCCGTGTTCGCACGTCTTGGAGGAGGTATCTTCACAAAAGCGGCAGACGTTGGAGCTGACCTCGTCGGAAAGACTGAGGCAGGAATCCCTGAAGATGACCCACGTAACCCAGCGGTGATCGCAGACAATGTTGGTGACAATGTTGGTGACTGTGCTGGAATGGCAGCAGACTTATTTGAAACTTACGCCGTGACTGCTGTAGCAACAATGCTCTTGGCATCACTCCTGTTTGCTGGAAATGAAGCCGTCATTCTTTATCCTTTAGCCCTTGGATCTGTTTCCATTATAGCTTCTATTATTGGAACCTTTTTCATCAAGATCGGAAAGGACAAGAACATTATGAAGGCTTTGTACAAAGGTCTTATCGTAGCTGGTGTATTGGCGGCGATTGGTTTTTACCCAATCACCACATCCATGCTCGCTGGTATTGATGGACTCAATGCCATGAATGTTTACTACGCAGCTCTTCTTGGACTGGCTGTGACCGCCCTCATGATCATGATCACCGAGTACTACACAGCCACTGAGTACAAGCCTGTTCAAAGACTTGCAGAGGCTTCTGAGTCTGGACATGGAACCAACATCATTGCTGGTCTAGCCCTATCAATGAAATCTACCGCCTTACCTGTTCTTACAATTGTTGGTGGTATCTTAATCGCATTCAATCTTGCAGGACTCTTTGGAATCGCCATTGCTGCCATGTCCATGCTCTCTTTGACGGGAATCATTGTAGCCATGGACGCTTTTGGTCCTATCACAGATAACGCTGGTGGAATTGCTGAGATGGCTGACTTACCAGAAGAGGTTCGTGAAATTACAGATGCTTTGGACGCTGTTGGAAACACAACCAAGGCCGTTACCAAGGCGTACGCTATTGGATCTGCTGGCTTGGCTGCCCTCGTCTTGTTTGGAGACTATGTCCACGCCATCGAGTCAGAAGGAGTCAGTGCTGTCTTTGAGCTCAATGACCCACTTGTGATTGCAGGACTCTTCCTTGGAGGACTTGTGACTTACTTGTTTGCTGCTATGGCCATGGAGGCTGTTGGAAAAGCTGCGGGAACAGTTGTTGAAGAAGTTCGCCGTCAGTTCCGCGAGATCCCAGGGATCATGCAGGGAACAGCAAAGCCTGAATACGGCAAAGCTGTGGACCTCGTTACAACAGCTGCGATCAAATACATGATTGCTCCATCACTACTCGCTGTTCTGGCTCCCGTTGTTGTCGGATTCACTTTAGGAGTAGAAGCGCTTGGTGGACTGCTCATTGGTTCTATCATCACCGGACTATTCATGGCCATCTCCATGACAACCGGTGGGGGAGCTTGGGACAATGCAAAGAAATATATTGAACTTGGAAACTATGGTGGTAAGGGCTCTGATGCCCACAAGGCTGCCATCACTGGTGACACGGTCGGCGATCCTTACAAGGACACGGCTGGTCCTGCCATCAACCCAATGATCAAGATCCTAAACATCGTCGCACTCCTTATCGTGGCATTGATCGTCTAGAAACAAAAAAACACCCCGGCCTTGGCTGGGGTGTTTTGATTTTGAGAATTTAAAAACCGCCACGTTGCGTACGGGCGGGTGGTCGATGTTGACCTGTGTTGAAGTAGATCAATCGCGGCGATCTTCGATGATCTCGAGGATGTAGCGCCTCTTCGCCTTGCCGGCAGCCGCGTCGATGATCTTGCGGATGGCTTGTGCGTGAGCCCCCTTCTTGCCGATGACTTTTCC
Source organism: Parcubacteria group bacterium (assembly GCA_013204395.1). Classification (GTDB taxonomy): domain Bacteria; phylum Patescibacteriota; class Patescibacteriia; order UBA9934; family GWF2-40-263; genus JABMNZ01. The sequence continues at coordinate 13,293 of JABMNZ010000008.1, read as the reverse complement.
GCGATCAGAGCGATCCACATCAACCTCGATCACGACACTCTGTGTCCCAGTCACCTCCGTGACCACGACACGATCTTCGAGATCAACAATGGCCAGTACGATCCCCCTGACCATCTCGCCAACTTGGCTCAGTTCTGAGGGTTCAGTTTGCCTGGTCATGACGACCTCCTTCTGCAGCTTTTGCGCCCCAAGCATCGTTTAAATAAGCGAAAGTGTCAAGAGTGATGAGGTGCCTTTCGCTATTTACCCTAATAAAAAACCGTCCAGATGCGTACTGGACGGGTTGCCGGCGCTAGGGCCGATCGATCTGGGTGTTGAGATCGAGAACCGCGGCTACGATTGGAACCATCCTCTCGTTGCCCTTGAGCTCTCTGTTGAATCGCACGCGCCCACCGCGTTTGACGCGCTGGAGCACCTGCCCCATGGTCAGAAACGACCACGCTCGCTCACGATCCTTCGGTGGGATACGCAGGCGATCGAACTGGACGCGACAGCGCTCTTCCATTTCGCTCTGACTCACCTGTGATCCAGTGAGCATGGTCGAGACCCTCTGGTCTGGCTGCAAGACACCGAACACGAGCCAAACCTGGACCGCCCTCAGACTCACCTTGCCGGTGACGTAGGTCGCGATGTCCAATCTGCTGTGGTCGAACGGTGGCAGAACCACCTTGATCGGAGCTGAAACTGGTTCCGGCTCAGGAGGTGGTTCCTCCTCAAGTTCCACGGGGTCTTCCTCAGTCACTTCCTCTTCCGCAGAAGCTTCTGCATCCAGTTCTTCACGATCAAGGTCGAGCACAGCCCTGGTGAGCTGATGCTCCTGGTTTGATGCCTGAAGAGCATCGCCAAGGAACCGAGCGAAACCGATGACAGTCTGCCCATCGGTCCTCTCCGACAGCACGGCCAGAAAGTCCACCAGTGCCGGCAGTCCCAACACAGACAAGATCCGAGGATCTTCCAGCAAGGCCTTGGCCCCGTCTGTGCCCAGCGTTTCGTCCATCAACAGCGCGATCATGTCGTCGACACGTTCAGGAGCTGCTGTGACCAACCCACACAGGGTAGCGATGTCGATCTTGCCGTCTGCGATCAGCGCGCCGAGCGTGAGCAGCTTGCACATCGGCATCACACAGCGCAACCTCACCATCAGCTCAAGGGTCTGAGTGAACGCCTTGAAGGTCAAGCCACTTGGCAAGACCTCTGGTACTGGTTCGCACTGCATGTGCTTGCCAACGTATGCGAACATCTCACCGCATCGCTCCCAGTACTGAGTTCGCTGAGGAACCTTGTCGAGTCCCTTGAGTGCGGGACCCATCAGGTTCTGGATAGCCGCGAAGATCGGCGGCACATCTTCCATGCTGGCAAACCGCACACCGTAGTGATAGGCCAAGCCAAGAAGGTGAATGTTTCGCGCAGCGCGTTTACGCACCGATGCGGCGTTGAGAGTAGCCACCACTTGCTGGAAAGCTACTGCGATGGTGATCACGCGATCTCCCCGCTCAACTTCCACTCGAGCGAGTTCAGTCAAAGCCCTCTGTGTGGGCACTACGAGATCAGGCATGACCCCGAACGTGATGTACTGCGCAACCGGTGTCCCAGCGCGCAAATCACTGAGCTCTTCGGTTGCAGCTGGGGCCATCAATGACCCATGTTCCATCAGTCCTTCGTGGATCATATCCATCAGTGGTCCTCCAAGTAGATCCAGAGGAAGATCATAGGAAAGGATTGACTTTTTGTCAATCGATTGATACCGTGCCGCCTTCCGGTTTTTCCGGAAAAATGGAGGAAAAAGCCGTGGTTGAACGATCCTACGACTACCCAGCGCACAATGCGCTTCGGGATGCGTGGGTGGCCTACCAACCCCGCGCACCCATACTTGAAGAAGATAGAATGCTGTACCTGGCAGGAATCGAACACCTCGAACTGCCTGGTTACTTGCGTCAGGGGTATATCCCTGGCCAACTTCTCACATGTGAACATGATCGCCGCCGGTTCCCTCAAGTTCTGGCAAATGGTCGTGGTGTAACTGTTGTCGATGGCAACGTCATCGACGCTGTCAGATTCATCAAAGAACAGTCATGGCCACGTCTACGTGGTGCTTGGCTCGACTTAGACGGCAACTGTCACACGTACACCGAAGAGCTCATGGCTCTAGCCTCCGTACTTCCGGGACCCCGTGGATCTACCTTGGGTGTCACAAGCTACGCTGCGCGCGACGGAGAGGCCCTCGTACAGGGAACCGTTAATGCCAGCAAGTTCTTCTCGGGACTCGCTTCCATGAGCCAGTTCACAACTCAGTTCGGTGGCCAACTGCGCCAGTACGAATTGCTCCTGGCTCACATCAGGAACGGAGAAGCAACCGCACTTGCCCACTTCCAAAGAGAGATGGGTTTGCTCTGGTGGCTGGTACTGATGTTCGGTAGCGTCGACCTTCATGAAGGCGAGAAGTACTACCAGGTGAACGAAGAGTTCATTGCACAAAGCCAAGCAATCCTAGCCGCGCTCACCGCGCAGGTGACAGAGACTCTTGACAAAGGTGACTCTGCAACCCGTTGGGTCATGGAGTTGAACACTGACCTGCGTGACATGCTGATGAGACGTAGGGTCAGTGTCTGGATCACCCACCTGGAGCGCTACGCGTTCTGGTCAGCAAACCGACAGCCCATGCGTACCTGGTTTGCCAAGGTCCTTCCTTGGAACGAGAGTGGGAGAGGTCCCACCATGCAAGATCTCCTGACGCAGGTCTGGAACCTTTCGTGCCGCAGCCCGCTGATCTACATCGATGAGCAAGGCGGTACTGTCACAATGTCCTCAACAAGATGAAGAAGGAGCGAAGCTAGATGCAGATCATCGACCTACTGCGAAAGTGCGGGGGGGCCCTCACGGGACTCGCCGAGTTGCTGGAAAGCGCAGAGCGCGTACCCGAACTGGAACAGCGCCTGAGCGCGCTGGAATCACGGAGCGAGGAGCCCGCAGCACCTGCGGTGTCGGAACCCGAACCGGAAGCGGTGGGTCAAGACGATGGTTCCGGCAGCGATGATGTCGACCCGGTGGACCTGAGCTCCATCACCTTCGACCCGGCCACCTGGCCGCGGCGCGAAGCGAAAAACGCCATGACCTTCCCCAAGCGCCCGGAGTACGAAGTCGACGAGGTGGACCACCACATCGTCAGGGTCGTGGCCGAGCACGAGGGGTCCGACTGGAACGAGTGCCGCGATTCGATCGCAGTCGCTCGACGTCTGTCGCGCATGCAGCTCGCCGGCATCCTCAGCCACCACTCCCGAGCAGTCAACGGTGGTAGTGAAGCGCCCGACTACACCCACAACCCGGCCACCTGGCCCAAGCGCGAGCCCAAGGCCGAGTACCCCGACGGATTCCCTCACAAGGGACAGATCGACTACGCGCCCGATGAGGTGGACATGGAGATCGCCATCGCCGTTCGCCGTCACGCATCGGACCAGTGGCCCGCCCTGCGCCTGGAGATCTGCAAGGTGCGTCAGCTGACACGTCAGCAGACAGCCTGGCTGGGAGCCCACATCACTCGCAAGGGCCTGGCGGCCTAGCACGCGGTAGAGCGACGCTCTACCAACGACCGTTGGATGTATTTCCTGCGGTCTTTTCTTTTACTCACTTCCCTTGACGATGAGTCGTTTTTTCGCTAGGGTCAGTCTCTGGTAACCTGACGGTTGCCTGCTGAATCCAATCTAGGAGATACACTCATGGCGGCAAGACAATCCCACCGAACGGTAGTTGGCGGGGTTCCTGAGGATCTCCGTCAAGCACGCAATTTCCTCGCCTACCTTCAGCTCCTCACGGATGCAGAAGAGGACGAGGACTTTGCAGGACACAGCTACGACCCAGGCGCATTCGTGCCCACAGACGACAGCTTGCTGCTCGTCGACGCGCAAGAAGCACCTGACGAAGACGAGCTGGTGCAAGATTATGAGGAAGAAGAAGTGGCAGCGGCTGACTCGGTCGAAGATGAGATCGAGTCCGATCCCGACCCCGAACCGGCCATCGAAGAGCCCGCTGCACCAGCCCCAGAAGAAGAGGGTGGTGGCGAGCTCGTCGAGCTTCACCAGTCAGCTCCTCACCTGAGCGCTGTGGCTGCACAAGCCACCGAAGCTTCGGATGACGAGGACTCAGATGATGAGGACGTCGCTGACGAACCATCTCTCTCTGACCTCGTGGCATTTGCCCGTGCGCTTTCCCAGAGCGATCCTCTGAGTGCAGGCGTCGAAACCATGGCACTGCGACGGATCCTCCGAGGTCTGCACGCAGACGCGGACTTGGTCGAAGCAATCGGCATGGGTGATCACGAGCGTGCCAAGGGACTGCTCGCTTCCGGACACCGCACCTTGCGGACACTTGTTGTGTCCATGGACTCTGGTATGCGCAAGGCGCAGGAGAATCCGCCGGCAACGGCAAGTGCAAACGACGTCATCATCTCCCGACTGCATGACTTGATCGAACAAGCGTCGGCAAGCCTGGCAGGTCTCCACGAGGAGATTTACCGCCAGGCCATGACCGCCAGTACCCTCGTGAATGCCGCCATCGAAGCGGAAACCACATTCGAGGATCGTCAGTCAGTACTTCTCGCGCAGATCAGTGCAGTTGCCGGCGACGTGATGCTCATCACCCGCTACCACCTTGCACGCGCGGATTCCAGCGCCAAGCGTCTGGAAAACGACACCAAGCGCAACACGGCCATCGCTCAGATGAGGGTAAAAACCGAATCTGTTGATGCTCTGCACGCGGCCATGCTCGGTGCAGTAGAAACCGTGAGGGCCAAAAACGAGTTGTTGCAAGCTCTGCATCTGAAGATGCGCAAGCCGATCAAGCTCGCCAAGGACACACTCACCAAGATGCGCGCTCAGTTCAGTGCAGCACAGATCTTGGGAGCTCCCATTCCACAGGATCTCAAGGAGAGGTTCAGAACCCTCAGTGAACCCGTGGAAATGGCCACTCAACTGTGGACCAACAGCAGCCGGGCCATCGAACTGCCAGAAATGAGCCCGGAAGCAGTCACTGCCCTGGCTCAGTGCGAGGCCCACAGGGCAACGGTCATCAGCGTGATCAGTGCCCCCGAAAGCCTGTTCACACAGCGTGACAGTCGTGAAAGTGAGCTGCGCAAGCTGCTGATGGTGACCATGCTGGTGATCATTCCCGACAAGACTCAGAAGACGGGTAGTGGGGACGATGTGCCTCACCGCGGGTACAAGCTCAACCACTTCTTCGAGGCAATGCGCGAAGCCGGCCTCATCAGCAAGGCTGAATGCAACGATTTCGATGAGATCAAGGACTGGGCAAGGCTTGGTAGCACCACCAAGAGGGACCCACGACCCAAGTACATCAAGGGATGGGGTCGAGGAACGACTGGAAAACGCTGGCACTCATGGAACCTCCGAAAGGAAGGCCAGGAGCTCGCCAGAGAACACTTGGCCACTGTCTCAGACGTGAGTGGTTTCAGCAAAACCATCAAGGAAGCGTTCAAACGCGTTCTTCCCAACTACTGGAACGACTAGTACTCGCTCCGCCGCTTGGTACACACCAGGCGGTTTTTTTATTCAAATATTTAGTAAAAGAAAAGACCGTCGGTTAGCCCGTACGGTCAGTTGCAGACGTTCTCTGCGTTGTCAGCCTTCGCTGGTGAACATCAGTTCGTAAGCGGCGAGAAGCTGCTCTCGAAGTGTGATCTGCCTCTCGAGCTCGATGAGCTCTGGCGTCTGAGTCACCTGGAAGTCTCTCAGATTCTGAGATCGGAGACCTCGTGCTTGGTCCAGACTGTCCTCCAACTGGGCGAGCTCTTCCTGCATGGCTCGGATCGCTTCTTGGAGCTCAGGAACCCGAGCCTGTAGACCATCGATCGTCGCATCCACTTCAGCAGTCTCAGCCCTGCGCTGATCCTCGTGAATTGCGGTCTTGCGCTCAGCCATCCGAGCGATCTCTGCAGCGATCTCCTCCTTGGTCTTGACCCGGGGAGTGCTAGCAGCATCCTCCACCTGTTCGACGGACGGTCCATCACCGGAAACCAGCTCTTGCCAGCGATCGCACGCTTGAGGAACGATCAACTCTCCATCCAGGTTTCGGTAGGGTCTCATCACTACCACGTAGCGAGAAGGATCCTTCGGGGAACGTGGAGTTCCACCAACCACATGGAGCCATCCCAGCCTGGTGAAAGCACGCACGACGCTCCAAGGGGAGCTGCCGCCAATGATTTCCATCAACTGCTTGGACCTGAATTCCTCTGCGTCGCAGAAATCCAGAACGTAGATCATCAGCGCTTCACACGCACTCTGCCGACGCTCGGAGGTCATGACCATCGGCTCGCAATCAGGAGGCATGATCCAGATCCCGTTGGGCAACCTTGCCGGCCAAAGTGCCGGAGCCACCACTTCTGGCACCTGCTCGCGAAGCTTGCCATCGCACCCAGGCTCTTGCCCTTCCAGATCCATCGGCCGCCAAGTAGCGTCCGTTACCGTATTGCGAAAGACAACCCCCTTGGTGAGAGGAATGGTCAGACGCGTTGCCGACGTGTTGGATTCGTCCGTTCCGATGGCCCCCTTGCGCTTGAGGAGGGGAACCATGGTTGAGCCAGGAGACTTGGAATGCCAACCGACAATCCTGTCCCGATCTTCCTTGCCAATTGGGCACCGGCGATGCCCCAGGAAATGACGAGTCAAATCCTTGGTGATGGCGTCTTCGACGGGTCCGAGTTGGACTTCACGTTCTTCCATTGTTTCTCCATCTTCTGAGCGGGCATCGTCGGCACCCACTTGAGAAAAGGCACTTGCCAGTGCCCCTGCATCTTCACGCAACAAAGTTCGGCCACCACGGCCAGTACCTGTCGTCATCTGCACCTCACAATTCTCAGAAAAAGCTGAGGTCGGAGCCTACGACTGGAATAGTGAAAAGTCAAGGTTTAGTGCTTGACATGGAGAATATCCACTGCTAAGTTACGGCCCTTCTGACTCTTTCGACACAGGTCGATTGATAAGGAAAAAAGCCCTTTACTAGTCAAACCTCTCAGATAAGGAGGCTACCCATGCCCCGTCAATGGAGGGTGCCGACCTACGAATACCGGCATCAAGACCTGCAGAACCAGTTTCGACGTCTTCTGAAGGTATTTCTAGAGGCAAACGGAGATGATGTCATCGGCTTTGCTGGTGCCATTGCTGGCATGGCCGCAGGGCATGTCAGATCGATGCTCAGGAAGGGGATCGACTCCACTCGCCTGAGCATGTTCGGCGACATAATCCAGGAGTTCACTGGTATCGACCTCAATCGCATGATGGTGATCGATGCCAAGTTGTCCATCCTGGATGACCTCAAGAACCTGCGAGCACTTCGTAAGGATGATCCAGAACTGGCGTTCCTCCTGGAGCTGAACCCGAATCTGGAACGTCTCATCGACTTTGCCACGCTCACTACGCGTGAAGAGGTTGTCCTCGAGATCCAGCTGATCGCCGACGTGATCGGCTCTCCGTTGACGGCGCAGCAGTTGATGCTCACCGGTAGCGTGATTGTGAAGTGGTGGGATGCAATGGCAAACACCCTCCCAACAGGAGACAATCTCAAGAGAGCCATCCTCCTGCTGACAGCAGGACCGATCACCGTGAACCTAGATACACCGAGCAGGGACGACGCTCGTTTCCGAATCGTGTGTCGACAGGTTCTTGGCATGGACTCTCAGGAGGCCTTGGGAGTACGTGACTTCGCCGAAGCTCTCGCAACGATTGGTCTGGGTGACGAGAGCGTCAGGCTCTCAATTGCCTCCAACAGGACTGGTTTGTCAGAAGGACAGATCAAGGGCTTCCGTGCATGGGATCACACAACAGCAAGTGGAAAGATCCCCGCGTCAAGCATGGGGAAGATCATCCGCATCCTGCTTCTGAGACAACACCCGGACAAGGGAGTGGCCTTCGACAAGGCCCTTGCCCACTTCCTTGTCAAGAAGAGTCGAGGATGGTCTGGTTCTCCGGTCTTCTGGCCAGGGGAATCCAAGCGTCAGCTCATGGCCGAGTCCATTGAGCCCGCAAGAGCACAACAGGAAGCACCCGCCGCAGAGGTGGAAGCCGACGAACCTGCTGACCACGCTGATCCTCCTGACTTGGGCACCCCTGTCCTGAGCACCAGCGAGCAGATCCAGTTCGAACAGGCGATCGTTGCCCTGAGGATCCTCCTGGGAGCCTACCCGGCACTCAGGAAAATGCTCCCGATCGAGCTGACCAGAGAGGTGACCGTAGAGGTCCCGGCACCAACACCAGAACAGCCGCCTGGAAACGGTGCTGGACACACAGAGGAGCAAGCACAAACTGGACCACAGTGGTTCATCGAACTGTGTGAGCGAACAACCAGACCTGACGCAGCTGAGCTGGCCCAGATCGGCGTGATCATCAGATCCCTGCCACGGCTGGTTCAAAAGCTGCTACCGCTTCCCAAGGATCAGCGAAGACGGTTCCTGAAAGGCGTGGATGGACCCATGCTGGAAGTGGCTGAGATGCTGCAAGCACTCGATGCTACAGAACCACAGAAGTTCCTGGGGTTCCTGGACAGCCGCCTGGCGGAAAGACTCCCGTCAGGAAAGTGAACGTACGTGGGTGATACAACATCACCCCTTTTCTCAAGCTTCTCACACACTGTTGGAAGCTGGAGCAGAAGAATCTCCACAACATCAATGTCTACCCACCGGAGGACACATGCCAAGTACTGCCCGAGTTGTCAGAAAGCTGACGGGGGGAATCAGCCGAACCTCCCTGCGCAAGAACACCAACGCCTACACACTGTGGGTGGTTGCGGTGGCAGAAGCAATCTGGAACGAGTTCGACGCTGGTGCCACCAAGATCCTCTGCAAGATGGTCAAGCGTGGCAACAAGATCGATCTGTGGATCTGGGGCAACGGCCTCGGCATTCAAAGGTGGGAACCCATCGTCAGTCTGCTCGACAGTCCCAGTGCCAAGGATCCCGGCAAGCGAGGAAAGGACGGCTCTGGCTGCAAGGCTGGACTGCGCCACGCCAAGGAGCTCGTCTTCATGAGTCTCTTGGCTGGCCAGCGTCAACTCCAGACGGTCGGATTCACCGCTGACGAGCTCGAAGCAATCCTGCACGATGGGGTTCAGCCCGATCTGAAGGAAATGGAGATCCCCGCGGATTCCCCACTCGCTGGCCATGGCACGTTGCTCGTCTGGAAGGACATCGGCAACGGCCCGGTCATGTACGTGGACCACAAGGAGGACCGCTCCTTCGACCTACTGCTCGCAGGACTCGCAGGACCGCTTCCGCGCAAGGTTGTCAAGACCTTGACGCTGATTGACACTGCTGGAAACAGGCACACTCTCGCACCGCGCAAGCTCGTGGGGGAACTCATCGAGCTCGTTGGAGAGATCCCGGGCCTTGGTCCGGTTTCGTGCGAGGTGGCCGTGACCACAAAGCCCAACCGTCACGACAGTTTGATGGTATGGGCGCACGATCCGGGCTGTTCCATCGGACAGTTCCTCCGGCACGCCGCGAGGGTCCCTGCCAACAAGGACCTGGCAATGAGCATCGCCAAGGTGCTCGACAGTCCACTGATCCTCGGAGAGGTCACCTGTGTGGCATTCGCTGACTACTCCATTCGTGGGGCAAACGCGGGCTTCATGCAGAGCCTCTTCGCCGATGAGGAAACTGTGTTCCTGTTCCTTCAGTGGCTGCAGACAGGGCTCGTTCCCAAGGTGTTGGCCCTCCTGGGTGGACCCCAGGAAGAGGACACCAACGACGACCGACTGGCCGAGGCGCTCGTAGAGCGCTTCCAGCGCATCGGCGCTGCGCCCAGCGACGACACGGACACCCACGACCTGGACACTGGCAAGCTTGCCACCACCCCCAGCATCATCACGCTGGAATGTGGCGACAGCTGCTGGATCGAGGTTGGCCGGGTGCCCGACGGGATCACACCAACCTGGAACCCCACAAACGCGGGCGGCAAGCTGGGCCAGAACACTGGAAAGCGAGTGCACTTCACTGCCGGTGCCCAGCCCGGAGACTTCCGGCTGATCCTGCACGTTGGGAACCTTGTTCACAGGGTGAGGGTCGAGCTCAAGCAGCGCCTGACCCCACGTCTGCGCCAGCGCACCCGCACGGGCGAGCCGGATCAGATCATCACGTGGAAGCTGGACTACCCCAAGCACATCGTGGGGCAGCTCACGTGGAAGTTGGGTGATGGAGACAGCGGAACGCTCGAGGTCTCCAAGGACACCCTCAGCGCCCGCCACCGACTCCCCCAGGTCTCCGACAGGGCTCGTGAGATCAACATCGAAGGAAGACTCGACGACGGAACCACCATGCGGCTCAATGGCATCGTCATGGTGGCACCTCCCGTACCGAGTCGAAGCAAGTCAAGTGCTCGACGACCCTCCAAGACGGAGTGGGTGATCAATGGCCACACCTACGAACTGGTGTTGCTCCGCGGTTATGCAGCCAAGGACCTGCAGCCGTGCTTCATCGACCCCGATGATGCAGATGACCGCACGAAGATCACCCTGAACATGACGCACCCCAAGTTCGACGGGACTGCAGCTTTGGCAGAGCGAGTTGCAGAACTCGAGGTCACTGCGGCCATCGCTGGTGACGAACTCCGGCGTCGACAGAACGACCTGGACACCATGAGGTCCCTCAACGCTGAGGAGCTGATCCAGCAGGTCTCTGAACGCTCCAACGAGCTGTTCACCATGCTCCGCGGCCTGGCGACCTGACACACTGAGCTTTCGCTCACCCCCCTACCATGAAACTGGTTCGGGGGTTTTTTCATTGACAAAATCCTCTCTGCCGGCTACCCTCCGGGCGTTATTTACTTCAAAAAGTTATGCCAAACGTCGAAATAGAACAGCTAGACAAAAACCAAGTGAAGCTATCTTTTATTGTCCCAGTCGAGGAAACAAAGCCTTACTTAGATGAGGCAGCCACACGTATTTCAAAGCAGACAGCTATTCCGGGCTTTCGTGCAGGAAAAGCTGACTATGAAATAGTGAAAGGACGCGTAGGAGAAATGAAGATCCTTGAAGAAGCTCTTGAGAGTATCGTTCGCAAGTCCTTTGTCTCAGCTGTCCTAGAGCATGACATCGACACCGTTGGAACCCCACAAATCGATGTAGCAAAACTGGCTCCAGGCAACGACATTGAGTTCACGGCCATAGTCACTCGCATGCCAAAGACAAAAGAACTGGCTGATGTGACCAAGCTCTCTGTGAAAGCACAGAAACCTGAAGTCAAAGACTCTGAAATTAACCTTGCTCTTCGTGATGTTCAACGCATGCAAACAAAGGAAGTGCGTGCCACCGCAGAAGATGCCGCAACAATGAGTGACAAGATTGTTGTCTCCATGAACATGAAGCTTGATGGAGTACCTGTAGAAGGTGGGCAATCACCAAACCATTCCATCTACCTGAATGAGGATTACTATATTCCTGGATTTAAAGAGCAGATGGTTGGGGCCAAAGAAGGGGAAGAAAAATCATTCACCCTTCCTTTTCCAGAAAACCATGTACAGACCATGCTCGCTGGCAAAGATGTGTTGTTTGAAATAACACTCAAGGAACTCTTTCACCTGCAGCCACCTGAGTTAGACGACGAATTTGCAGTTACACTCGGCATGAAAGACATGACCACACTGCGCGACACCGTTAAGCAAAACTTGCTCTCTGAAAAAGAACTGGAAGCTCGGGCAAGTGAAGAAAGAGAAATGCTTGAGATGGTGGCAAAGAAGTGTCAATTTGATGATATTCCAGACATGCTGGTAAATGACGAGATTCAAAAAATGATCGACGAGCTTAAGCGAGGTGTTGAAGCACAAGGACTAGAGTTCAACACGTACCTACAGAACCTGAACAAAACGATCCCAGAAATGAAGATCGAATTCACCACACAGGCGCTCATGCGCATCAAAGTAGCCTTAGTCATGCGAACCATTGCAAAGCGAGAAGACATTTCGGCAAATGAGGCCGATGTCGATGCAGAGCTTGATCGGATTGCAGAGCAGTATAAGGAGCAAAAGGAAGCAAAGGATCAAATCTATTCCCCGCAATATCGCGAGCACATGGAACAGGTCCTCAGAAATAGAAAGGTTATCGAGTACCTTCGTGGTTTGATAATCAAACAATAAAACTGGTCAAAAAAGAATAAGGAATGATAGAGTGGTTGCACTACTCTATCTTTTTTTATGACTTCCTCTCCATCTGACATTGCGATTAAGGCAGCCCTTGAAGCGGGGGTTCTGCTTCGTGAAGCCTTTCCAAAAGTAAAAAAGGTACACTTAAAAGAAGACAACTCACCTGTAACAGACGCGGATAACGCCAGCAACGAGATTATCACACGCCATATACGTGAAGCTTTTCCTGATCACACTATTTTGAGCGAAGAAATGCCAGGTGCTCTATCAGCAGTCATCGGAGATGAGCCAACATGGGTACTGGACCCACTTGATGGCACAAGTAACTTTATAGCTGGGATTCCATTATTTGCTATTGCCATCGCTTACATGGAAAATCGGGAGACAAAGATGGGGCTTATCTATGATCCTTTGCACAGTGAAATGTTTGTTGCCACAGAAGGAGGTGGAGCAACGCTCAATGGCTCTCCAATTCACGTAAGCCAAAAATCTTCAACTAAGGGTGCCATGCTGTTTGCTGGGAGAGGGTACAAGGACCGAGATCATGACCGTCACGGACAAATCATATACACCCTAGAACAAGAAACTACTTACTTCCGACGACTGGGCACTGCCGCAATAATGCTCGCCGCTGTAGCGGCTGGACGTGCTGACAGTGTGATCCTCACAGGATCTCAATCATGGGATGTTGTAGCTGGAGCCCTTCTCATTAAAGAAGCCGGGGGAAAGATCACAGATTATTGCGGAGTTCCATGGACCCTTGATAGTGAAGATCTTGTTGCTACCAATAAGATTATCCATGAGCAGATCATTTCAATTACACATGATCATGAAGCTGCAACATGTCTATGATGATGACTTGCCATGTCAGGCCAGGGGCAAAAGAAAACAGAATAGAATGGTTAAGTGAGACCGAAGCCAAAGTCTGGCTCACAGCCGCCCCAGAAAAAGGGAAGGCAAACAAAGCATTGATCGACATGCTAGCCAAAGACCTCAAGATCGCTAAAACCAAAATCGAGATCAAATACGGAAAAACAGCAAAGGTAAAAACAATAGTGATAAACGAATAAACAGACCCCTTATGGGGTCTATTTTTGATCAAACAAAACACCTCGCCTGACGACAGAGGTTCACCAGTGAGGTGTCTTGTCGCCGCG
>JABMNZ010000007.1 GCA_013204395.1 Parcubacteria group bacterium | reverse complement strand
GTTGATAGGCTGTACGTGTAAGCACAGTAATGTGTTCAGCGGAGCAGTACTAATCGGTCGAGCTCTACAACCACTTCTACGTTTGATAACGTCTTGATCAAACTAGTTTCTCTTCTACAACAAAATAAACAAAAGAAAGAATCTTTTGTCTTGGTGCTCCTTCCAGAGAGGTCACACCCGTTCCCATCCCGAACACGGCAGTTAAGCTCTCTAGGGCCGATGGTAGTGCGATTGCGCGAGAGTAGGTTGGCGCCAGGACAAAGGATTTTTTGATACAATGGTTTCATAGAGACCATTTTATTTTATGAAAGACAACAACAAAAAAGAATGCATCATTTGTAAGATTTTTCTTTGGGCATTTATTTTTTCTATTGGAGCCGTTGTTGGTTCAATAGCAACTCTATTTATCGTTGGTGGTTATTGATCATGACCTCACCTACCTGTCAATATTGTTTTATTTTGCCCTGCTGATACGATATCTTCTGTTATGAACTTTCGATTCATTATTATGGCGGCTGGTCGAGGCACACGGATGGGGGCTGATGTTCCCAAGGCTCTTGTGACTGTTGCTGGAAAACCGATAATTCAGCACATCTACGAATCAGTTACTGAATCTAAGGTGGATGGGATCCCGGTTATTGTAGTGGGCCATGAACGCACAAAGCTATGTGCTGCTTTTAATGGTGAGTGTGAGTATGTGGTTCAAGAAGAACAACTTGGGACAGCTCATGCCGTTATGGTATGTAAGGATGCCGTACAGGGTGCAGATGCTGTCATTGTTCTCAATGGCGATCATCCACTTGTGAGCGCGGTTACTTTGCGGAAGCTTGCTGAGCTACACACGCGAGTTGGTGGTGTATTGACCATGATGACCACAACCGTGCCTTCGTTTGAAGAGTGGTCAATTTATAGCCACTGGGGACGTGTTGTTCGCGATGCACATGGTCACATTATCGCGATTAGAGAATATAAGGATGCGATGCAATCTGAACAAGAGATTCGTGAGGTGAACCCATCCTTTTTTTGCTTTGACGCATCGTGGCTTTGGGAAAACATTGGTCAAGTCAAAAATTATAATGCCAACAACGAGTATTATCTCACTGACCTTATCGAGCTCGCTGTGGCACAAGGACATGAGATTACATCGATGAGCATTTCTCCTGAGGAAGCGGTGGGGATTAATACTCAAGCAGAGGTTGAAATCGCAGAAAGAATATTATCGAAACGTAATGGCTAAGCTGATAATAATTGGTGGCGCACCAGCAACGGGCAAGTCAACACTTGCCCGATTTTTGGAAGAGAAGACAGGGATCAAGAGAATTTCAATGGATGATCTTAAAGAGACCTTTTTTGATTTAGGTGGTTGTCGCGACCGTGAGTGGTCGAAAGAAATTGGAGCTCTCGCTTGGCCAACATTTCAAGGGTTGATAAATATGCACGTTGGAAGAGGATATGACGTTATCGCAGAAGCGACGTTTCTTTGGCCAGATGACCATCTGTGGATTCAAGGACTTTCTGATAACTATGACGTAGAGCTCGTACAGCTATGGATGACTTCGGATCCACGTATTGCTCGTGAGAGATTTGTGACTCGTGCAAATACAGAGCGACATCCTGGTCATTGTGATGCACTGGAGCATGTAATGGAATCGTTTGACCAACGTTTTTTTAACAAATCGTTTGTACCAATGCCTTTGATAGGAAAAACAAAAATCGTAGATACGACAGATTTTTCTGTCGTGAACTACGATGATATTTTAGAGTTTCTTGACTAGCGATTGTCTCCAGAGCCATGGAGTACCCCACGTTCCTTTCTGGAATAAAGTTTGTCTACATTTCGTTGCGCTACTTCGTCTAGATCAACCTTCAATTCGATGGCCATGGCGGCACAGTACCAAAGCACATCCCCGAGCTCGTCTATAAGATCCTGTCGAACTTCCTCACGAAGCACTCCATCATCATCTCTCATGACCTTTTTTATTTTGTTTTGCATTTCCCCAACTTCACCACCGAGCCCAAGGGCTGGGTAGTACAAGTTGTTCTCAATATTCGGGTATTTAGCTGTTGTCTTGGCCTGAGCCTGATAGTCGTTGAAATTCATACCAGCCCATCCTAGCATATATGCGTTACATAGTTGATTGGCACATTCATAGTAAATATTCTCGGGCTTGTTCAAAGCAGCTTGAGTTTCCTGTTATTGATGAATGGTGTGCGCGTAAGGGGATTGATATTGTAGCGACAGGTGATTGGACGCACCCTGAGTGGTTTAAACACATCAAAGAACATTTGGTGGAAAAACGACAGGGTATTTATGGTTTGAAGTCAGGGGGAAAAACAGAGTTCATGTTGGTGCAAGAGCTAAGTCAGATTTACAAAAAAGGAGACAAGACACGCCGTGTTCACAACCTTGTATTTTCTCCGTCCATTGAGACATGCGAGAAAGTGATTGTAGAGTTTATGCGCCGTGGTTTTAACTTAAAAGCAGATGGTCGTCCTATTCTTGGAATTGACTCTGAGGATCTCTACAAACTTCTTAAGGATATTGACGAGAAGATCATTATCATACCTGCACATGCATGGACGCCGTGGTATGCAATGTTTGGGAGCAAGTCTGGGTTTAATTCCATTGAGGAGTGTTTTGGAGAAGAAATGAGCAAGTACATTTATGCAATCGAGACTGGTCTTTCTTCTAATCCTGAAATGAATTGGCAACTCTCTGTTCTTGATGATGTTCTTCTTGTATCCAATTCAGATGCGCACTCTCCACGTAATCTGGGGCGTGAGGCAAATGTGTTTGATTTTGATCAAACACCAACATTTGATGAATTTGTAAGAGTATTGCGTGAAAAGGACACAGAGCGTTTTAAGTACACGATCGAATTTTATCCCCAAGAGGGTAAGTATTATGCGGATGGTTGTTCAGATTGTAAATTTTCTTGCATGCCAGATGAGTCGAAACGACATGGGGGACGATGTCCGGGTTGCAGTAAGCTCTTAACATTGGGTGTGCATCATAGAGTTGGACAGCTTGCTGATCGTGAGGCAAGCGCTGTGTCAAACCGAAAGATTCCATTTAAATCTATTGTCCCACTCGCTGAGATTATCGCAGAGGTCGTGGGGGTGAAGTCTACGCAGTCAAAGAAAGTTCTTGAAGAGTACTTTCGACTTACTAATGAGATTGCTGATGAATTTACTCTTTTACTAGATACCTCGGTTGACCAGATTCGTGGAGTTACTAAGTATCCAAATCTCGCTGAGGCAATTGATCGAATGCGTGCGGGACGGGTACAAATAGAACCTGGTTACGATGGAGTTTTCGGTACCGTAAAGATATTTGGTGATGACAGACAATAAATTAACGAATAGAAAATTCTTTTCTAAATAAAAACACTCTCAGCGCGTCACTGAGAGTGTTTTTATTTTTACTTTTTCTTTCGTCGTGCTGGTGCCTTGCGCTTTGCAGGCTTCTTTGCAGCTGCCTTCTTCTTTGCAGCTGGCTTTCGCTTAGGAGCTGCCTTCTTCTTTGCAGCTGGCTTTCGCTTAGGAGCTGCCTTCTTCTTTGCAGCTGGCTTTCGCTTAGGAGCTGCCTT
>JABMNZ010000006.1 GCA_013204395.1 Parcubacteria group bacterium | reverse complement strand
TGACCCCGTCAGTGGCAGAATGATCTGCTATTGAGGGGTCGTTTTGTTTTACTGACAGTTTTGTCAAAAAGATTGCAGAAAGAAAAAAACGGAGGGCTTGAGTCAAGCCTCCGTTATGCAGACTGTTCAGCCGCAGTCTGCATCAGAGTCGTCGCCGGAGGGCCAGAGCTCTTCATCGATGTCATTGAAGAAGTTCCATGCTCCATGGCGAATGGCGGGGTAGTCAGCACTGAGGGGTTGTTCAGTCGGTTCGTGATCAACGAACCTACCGAAGTAATGGTTGCAGAACTCTCGATACGCCCGCGTGCTGACGATCATGAAGTGCCATACCTGGTCCATGACTGGAGAGGGAGAGAACCTGAGCCCCGTCACTTCTTTGTAGACCATGAACTGGATCCAGGCGACGAAATGCGCCTTCGCTGCCACTGCACTCAAGCGATTTCGACGCGCGTAGTCGTTGATTGCCTGAACACCCTGAGTCGTATCGAGGTATCGAAAGACTTGTTGAAGCTCACTTGCTCTGGTCTGATTGATTCTGATCTCAGCCATCTCTTCTCCTTCTGGGTGGATTTAAACGCTAGGGGTTTTGAGTGCTTTTGTCAAGGTTAGATTTAACAAGTTTGATCAAAATTTATAGAAGAAAACTTAGCCATGGTTTGAGGAAAAAACGTAGGATGCCCTGTTTCCATTGACAAAACGGCAATTTTATAGTAGATTGCTTTGTCGTGGCAATGTTTGTTTCAGTCCAGAACATTCAGACCATGTCCAACATCGTGGCTGGAGGAAAACAGATGTCCGCTCACCGTAACTTCAGTGGTCTTCAAAAGGCACTCAGCAGGGGTGCGCTTCTTTCAGAGCAGTTCGAGATTCCGGTTGATCCTGCCAGCATGTCTGGTGGCGAAGAGAAGGGTGATGAACTTTGGTTCGAGGTGATGCTGCCTGCAAAGGACGGCTTTGAGGCCGGAATGTCCTTCCATGCAGATGGATACGCTGGGATAGCCGTGGGGACTCTTGGCGACACGTCTCAGGGAGGGGGACTTGTTCTACTGGAGGACAGATGGTTTGTGTGCTCGGGCCCTTCCAATCCCTTGTTCCGCGAGATGCTTGCGAACGCAGACCTCCCACACCCAACAGACGATGAAATTCGTCGTCAAGTCACGGTAGAAGAGGCACAGAGGATCGGTTGGTGGCTGAGGGGTTTTATGGACCTAAACTAAGCGTCCAAGCGCAATTAAGACCCACGTAAACTCCAGTGGCTCTACAGCGAGCACATCTCCGAGTGCACCAAAGTCGCTCGACGGCACCAGGATCTCTGAGGCCTTCAGGCCGGATCGGTGCAAGAACTAGCAAGAGCCTGTACGAAGGCTCGAACGCTGACCCCGTCAGTGGCAGAATGATCTGCTATTGAGGGGTCGTTTTGTTTTTAGGGGGTTATTGTTTTATCCCTGGCTCGAACATTGACAGGAAACACGCATTCCATTACTATCTGCTCGAAATTAACCTCTCTTTATGGCACATAAAAAAGCTGGTGGTTCTACCGGTCTTGGCCGTGATTCGAAAGCTAAACGCCTTGGTGTGAAGCTGAGTGACGGTCAGGGAACGAAAGCAGGACAAATCATTGTTCGCCAACGTGGAACGAAGATCCACCCCGGAAAAAATGTAAAACGTGGCAATGACGATACGCTTTACGCGGCTGTCGCTGGTGTGGTGAAGTTTACACGTAAGCGTGTAGAGAACTTCCATGGAGCACTCAAAAAGCGAGTCTTCGTAAACGTTGAATCAGGAAAATAAGTGAAAAGACATCGCCTTAGCGATGTCTTTGTATTTGAGAACAAGATAAAAAAAGGCTATCATAGAAAGATATGAGTTCCATTGAACAACAAATTGAAGAAGTGCTAGAACAAGTGCGACCTGCTTTGAGAATGGACGGTGGAGGAATCGAGCTTATTAGCTACAACAAAGAGACTCAGGTAGTTGAAGTTCGTCTGCAAGGTGCGTGCGTTGGGTGCCCAATGTCACAGATCACTTTAAAGATGGGGGTTGAGGCTGCGATACAAGATGCGATCCCTGAGATCAAAGAGGTTATTGCAATAGACTGACATGCATCGACACAGAAAATCACTTGAACAGTTTTGGAAGGATTTCTTGAGAATGTTCAAAAAAAGCAAAGTAGTGCGAGTGACAACGTTCATCTCGTCATGTTTTGTTGCTGCGACATTTGCTTTACCTATCTGGCGAATACTACCAATGGCTAGTGAGTTTCCTTTTGTGGCCTTGCATTACAATATCTATCTTGGAGTTGATCGTTTCGGTCCTGTAAATTCTTTGCTGTACATTCCGCTGCTTAGTTTAAGTTTTCTTCTTCTTAACCTTATCATTCAGGCTTATTCATACCGGCGACAAAAAACCCTCACGTTATTTTTTGCTGCCGCCACACCAGTGATCACCTTCGTGCTTTTGGTCGCAATGACATTGATTGTTTTGATTAATCTATGACCTTGGAATCTTTTGAACTAGTTCGAGTTCTCCTTCTAAGTGCTGTTGCTTTCGTGGTGGCATTTGCTTGGGCGCCTTTATTGATTCGTGCGCTTGAGTATTGGCGCGCAGGAAAATCGATACGCACCTCAAGTGCTGCGCCGGTTGTGGCAAAGCTTCATGCGAAAAAAAGTGGGACCCTCACCATGGGTGGAATATTAGTTTGGTTCACGGTTCTGGTAATCGCGGTCGTTTTGTACTACCTGGCACCACTGTTAGATCCAGCATCTCTTTTGGCTCGAATGAACTTCCTTTCTCGCTCTGAGGTTTTATTGCCACTAGGTGCTCTTGTTGCTTCAGCTATTGTGGGTTTTGTGGATGACTACTTTAACATCCGTGGAATTGGTCCAAAGGGGGGTGGGCTTCGGATGCGACACAGACTTTTGATCTACACAGCAATCGCCATTGTGGGGGCATGGTGGTTCCACATGAAGTTGGATTGGGATCTTTTGCACGTTCCTTTTGTTGGAGATTTTAACATTGGTTTGTGGTATGTACCGTTTTTTATCCTAGTTATTGTATCAACAGCTTTCTCGGTAAATGAGGCAGATGGATTAGATGGATTAGCTGGCGGAGCCCTTCTTACATCCTTTGGGGCGTATGCCGTTATTGCCTTTGCCCAGGGCCATTATGATCTGGCTGTATTTTGCGGAGTGATTTTAGGGGCCTTGTTAGCCTTCCTTTGGTTTAATATTCATCCAGCAAAGTTTTTTATGGGTGATACTGGCGCGATGTCCTTGGGGGTGACTCTTGGTATTGTGGCAATGCTAACCAACTCGGCATTGTTCTTGCCAATTATTGGTTTTGTCTTTGTCTTAGAGTCTCTTTCTGTGATAGTTCAAATTTTCACTCGTAAGGTTTTCAAAAAACGATTATTTAAAAGTTCTCCGATACATCACCACCTGGAGGCCATTGGATGGCCAGAGCCTCAAATTGTCATGCGTATGTGGGTGATCTCAATGATTGCAGCAGCTGTTGGGGTTTCCTTTGTCTTGTTAGACGCTCTTATTTAAATGTCTCGTTCAAAAGGTTCAATTGATGCTCTACTCTTGGTCATTGTTTCTGTGATCGTTCTTTTTGGAATGATCATGCTCTTAAGTGCCTCAGCGCCAAGCGGATATTCTCAGTTTGCAGATAGTTACTACTACGTTAAGCACCAGATGATCTTCGGGTTGATTCCAGGAATTGGAGCCATGATCGCCCTTGCTCAGATTCCGTATACTTTTTGGCGCAAGCACGCATGGAATCTCCTTATCATCTCTGTGGTCTTACTTGTTCTTGTTTTTATCCCTGGGTTATCGGCAGGAATTGGTTCTGCACACAGTTGGATTTCCGTTGGTGGAATTTTCTCTCTTCAGCCATCTGAGGTGGTAAAGCTCACATTCCTTTTTTACCTCGCCGCATGGCTTGCGCAACGTGACAGACATTCCGTTCGCGATGTTCAGTCAGGGTTCCTTCCGTTTGTCTTTGTATTGGGAACCATTATGTTACTCATGGTGTTGCAGCCCGATGTGGGTACCATGTCCATCATAGCTGCCATGAGTTTGGTTGTGTATTTTGTTGCGGGCGCTCCTATCTCACATGTGCTAGGTCTTGTTTCAGCTGGCATAGCTGGGCTGTTACTTCTTATTACTGCCGCTCCCTACCGTGCAGCGCGTTTCACCACCTTCCTACATCCAGAGTTGGACCCACAAGGTATTGGCTATCATATTAACCAAGCCCTTTTGGCCATTGGGTCTGGTGGAATATTCGGAATGGGATATGGACACTCGCGTCAAAAGTTTCAATATCTACCTGAGGTCGCAGGTGATTCCATTTTTGCTGTGATTGGTGAGGAGATGGGTCTTATCGTTGCGGTTTTGACGATTGGATTGTTCTTGTTGTTTTTGTGGAGGACCTTGGAGATTGCCAAGCGTGCCCCAGATGCTTTTTCAAAATATGTGGTTGTTGGCGTGGGTGCATGGATCACTATTCAAGCGTTTGTAAACATCGGATCGATGGTTGCCCTTATGCCCATCACTGGTGTGCCACTTCCTTTCATAAGCTACGGTGGAACTTCATTGGCGATTTCACTTGCTGCCATAGGCGTGGTATTGAACGTGTCCAAGAGCATGAAATGATATGAAAATTCTTTTTACTGGCGGTGGAACCATGGGGCCTGTGACACCCCTTTTGGCTGTACACGAAGCTTTGAGTCAAATTGATCCCAAGGTTGAGTCTATATGGGTTGGCACGCCACATGGCCCTGAGGGGAAAGTGGTTACAAAACAGGGGATACAGTTTTTCTCATTACCAGTGGCACGATTGCCACGCAGGATTTCAATCGAGCTTTTGGCGCTGCCTGTGACTTTTGCGCGAGCATTATTTGGGGCATGGCGATTACTTCGTCGTGAACGTCCGAATGTTGTTGCCTCAGCTGGGGGATATACCGCTGTTCCAGTTATCTTAGCTGCGCGTGCATTAAAGATTCCCATTTGGGTCCATCAGCAGGATGTTTTACCTATTTTGACGAACCGTCTTACAGCACCGTTTGCTTCCCGAGTGACTGTGGCGTTTGAGCGAACAGCTAGTTTTTCAAATAAATCCCATGTGATTGGGAATCCAGTGAGGCCGAGTTTGTTAAAAGGGGATGCAGATCGTGCACGTGAACTGTTTGAGATTAAAAATGACAAGCCGACCATTCTTGTTTTTGGAGGAGGGACCGGCTCTACATGGCTTAATGACTCCATTGATGAGATTGCGCTGTCTCTTGTTGCAAGAGCGAACGTTGTACATTTAACCGGTATTGGTAAACGGCAGGAAAAGGATCGACATCAAGACCATCATGTCCGAGAGTTTCTTGGTAGTGAGATGGCAGATGTTTTAGCAGTGGCTGATGTTGTGGTTTGTCGTGCAGGCCTTGGGACTATTACGGAATTGGCTGCTCTTGAAAAAGCGGCAATCATGATCGCGCTTCCACATTCTCCGCAGGAGGCAAATGCTACAACAGTGGAAAGAGCGTGTGTGGTATTGAACCAGCATCGAACAAGTCCAGAAGAACTTCTTTTACAAATCGAAAAATTGCTCGACGATTCTAGTTTAAGAAAAGATCTCGGTTCAAAGATGCATGCGGTGCTAAGAACGGATATTGCAGATGAGCTCGCGCAGATGCTTATGGGGATAGCAAAGTAAAACAAAACACACCCGGTAAAGGGTGTGTTTTTTTGTTTGACTATTCTGCTGCTGGAGCTTCTGCCTCAGGAGCTGCGGCTTCCTCTGCTGGAGCTTCTGCTGCTGGAGCTGCCTCTTCAGTAGCAGCTTCTGGAGCTGCACCTGCGCAACCTACGCACTTCATCTCGTCGTTAACCTCTGTGTCTGCTGCCCCACATGCTGTACATACACCTGTCATAAAATTTGTATCTTACGAATTAACCGTGGTCACTATAGAGGATTGAAGCGATC
The DNA here is from genome assembly GCA_013204395.1 of Parcubacteria group bacterium. GTDB lineage: Bacteria > Patescibacteriota > Patescibacteriia > UBA9934 > GWF2-40-263 > JABMNZ01. Next base: position 10,798 of record JABMNZ010000006.1, on the reverse strand, counting down.
GTGGCAAATGATCGTAACAGTGCGAAATACGTTTACATTCAATTTACTCAGAAGAGACGGTATTATAATGATGTGGATTAAGTCTTGCATCCCATCGCTTTTGTTGCTATATTCTGCGCGTTGCCAATAAGCACCGGTAGCTCAGTTGGTAGAGCAAGGGCCTTTTAAGCCCGTGGTCGTGGGTTCGAGCCCCGCCCGGTGCACCAACAAAAATAGTCAGCGAGAGCTGGCTGTTTTTGTTTAGTGTTTCGTTTGTGGGTAATGGCATCACATGCAACGTCTTTTTCATGTAAAATACATTCAGATATACAACATGAGTTCAAAACCAATTTGGCATCACATGACTGCGCCTAAAGTCCTAGAGCAATTACAAAGCTCTGTGGATGGCCTTGAGGTTTCGCAGGTGACAACACTTAGGGAGAAATACGGTCTCAATGCACTTCCAACAAAGAAGATTGACCCATGGTGGATGGTGCTTGTCAGACAGTTCGCAAGTCCACTCATTATTGTTTTGCTTGTTGCCGCTGGAGTGACAATTGTTATGAACGCGCTTGTTGATACTGGGGTTATACTCGCTGCTGTTTTTATAAATACAATCATTGGTTTTTTTCAAGAGTACAAAGCCTCTAGGGCTTTGGAGCAATTACGCTCTCTTGTTCAGCCAATTGCTCTAGTTCTTCGAGATGGTCAGGAGGTTGAGGTTGATGCAACACAACTTGTTCCTGGAGACATTTTGATTATTAAAATCGGTGACCGTATTAGTGCTGACGCTCGTTTGGTTGAGGTGGTAAACCTTGTCGTCAATGAGTCAGCACTCACTGGTGAGTCTCTTCCAGTAACAAAAGAACTGAATGTTCTTCCTGTGGGAACATTACTTGCAGAGCGATCCAACATTCTTTACGCAGGAACAACAATTACGGCTGGTAGGGGTCTTGCTGTTGTTATTGAGACAGGTGTGAATTCTGAGCTTGGGAAGATTGCAGAGCTTGTACAAAATACAGAGGAGACAAGTACGCCACTGCAAGTGCAGCTGAAGCGTTTGGCACGATGGATTTCAGTGGTTGTCTGTGTGTTAGTAGCTTTTGTTTTTTTACTGGGTCTACTGAAAGGATTTTCAACTTTTGAAATGTTTGAAGTCTCAGTCGCACTTGCTGTTGCAGCTATTCCTGAGGGGCTTGTAGTTGCCGTGACGGTCATACTTGCAATTGGAATGCAGAGGATTCTTAAACGCAAGTCACTTGTCAGACGATTGGTTGCCGCTGAAACACTTGGAAGCGTTTCTGTTATTTGTTCCGATAAAACTGGAACGATCACTGAGGGTGAGATGAGAGTGACTGATGTTGTGAGTTTCACAGAGAGTTATCTTGTGAGAGATCTGTTAGATGGTTATCCAGACGAAATCAAAAAGATTATTCACAATATAGCGTTGTGTAATGATGCTGATTTAGTTGCCTGTGAAGATGGAATGGAGTTAAAGGGAAGTCCGACAGAGAGAGCTTTGATGCGGGCCGTGATTGACCTTGGTATTGATGTGGATGAATTAACATCCAGACATAAGCGAACGGCAGAGATTCCATTTGATAGTTCTCATAAGTTCATGCTGACGGCAAATGACTGGAGTGGCGGATCAAGGCTTCTATTTAAAGGTGCTCCTGGAATTATCTTAAAAGCTTGTGATCGCATCAGGTTGGATGGAAAATCTATAAAGATGACTGATGAACAGAGAAAGAAATTGGTTGCTCAGGTGGACTTGCTTACACAAAAGGGATTGCGGATCATTGCGACGGCATATAAACAAAGCAAAACAGTTGTTACAGATCTAAGTGGTCATGAGTTGAGCGGGTATACATTTTCGGGTTTTATTGGTTTGCGTGATCCTTTGAGGAAAGAGGCAAGACAACAGATCAGAGCTGCCGAGAGGGCTGGGGTTAAAACAATTATTATCACAGGAGATCATCCACAAACCGCAAAAGCCATTGGGATTGAAGCTGGGCTATCTGTCGAAGCCGACGGTGTGGTGATCGGTTCTCAGCTTGATGAGTGGAGCGATTCAGAATTAGAGAGGCGCGTTTCAAAGATTCAGATTTATGCTCGTGTTGAGCCGCGACATAAGATTCGAATCGTGAAAGCGTGGCAGGCACGTGGTGAGGTGGTGGCCATGACAGGTGATGGGGTGAACGATGCGCCGGCACTAAAGGCTGCTGACATAGGTGTGGCTCTGGGTTCTGGTACGGAGGTAGCCAAGCAAGCGGCTGATGTTGTCCTGCTGAATAATGATCTTGGCACCATTACGGCCGCCATTGAGGAGGGGAGGATCATGTTCGACAATATCCGTAAGAGCACCGTCTATCTTCTGGCTGGATCCTTTTCTGAGATTTCTCTTATTGCTGGATCGATTGCATTGGGGCTTCCGTTGCCGATTACAGCAACTCAGATTCTTTGGATCAATCTTTTTGCTGATAGTTTTCCAGGCGCTGGCCTAACAATGGAGCCAGGTGAGAAAGGGGTCATGCGTCGAAGTCCTCGTCCTCGCAAAGAAGCTGTTTTGAATAGCTCTATGATTAAGATGATACTGTCAGCGGCACTGATTTTGAACATTGGTTTTTTTGCTCTTTATTTTTGGTTGCTTGGGCAGGGAATGGAAGTTGAACAAATGCAGTCGATTATGTTTGCCGCCGTGAGTATCGATTCGCTTTTATTTATTTTTTCTGTAAGAAAGTTTCATTCATCGATCTTTAGATCTAACCCATTTTCAAACCCATATCTTGTCGTTGGTGTTGGGATGGGATTTGGTCTCATGTTTCTCGCGCTTCTCCATCCGTTCTTTCAGTATGTGTTTCATATAATGCCGCTAAGTTTGTCACACTGGTTACTATTGCTTATCATTGGTATGGTCAAGCTGATAGCGATTGAAATTGCTAAGGAAGTCTTTATTCTAAGGTCTAAACATTGATAGTATGGCTCACTCAAAGTACCCACGATCACTTGCTAAGCATATTCGAACTGAGAAGGCGAAGATACGTCGCACAACGCAAAATAAGGAAGAACAAGATGTATTAATCTCCGCACTCATTTCTCGAATAGATGAAACTCGCCCAACTACATGAAACGTCCAGCCATTTTTTCACAACTTCAAAAACGTTATCACGGTCAACAAGAAGCGCGGCGTGCATTGATAGGAAAGTCGAATGAGGCTCTCAGTAAATCAAAGCGTGCCATTTTTGCGTTGCATCGTGATGATCATAAGGAGGCAGCAAATCTCCTTTCACAAGCCGATGTGCTTTTCACACAAGCTGAGAAATCCTTTAAGCGTTATGAAGCCCTTGAGTACGAGGGGGCTTATAAAGCTGCTCTTGAGGAATATGCTGAAGCGCTTTTATTTGAAGGATACCTGCGAACGGGAAAGTTAGGCAAGATTCATGAGCGGGCCATGGAACCTGCCGTGTACCTGGCAGGACTTACAGATACAACCGGTGAGATGGTTCGTTATGCCGTTAGAGAAATAACTCTTGGGAACACTGATGTTGTTCCAAAGGTGTACGAGTCTGTAGAAATGGTTGTTGAGTATTTACTTGATATGGATTTGACTGGTTACCTTCGAACAAAATTTGATCAAGCAAAAAAGAATCTGAGTCGTCTTGAGGGGATGACTTACGATTTAGCCATCCGAGACAAATAGCTATGAAGACTCCTGATGATGAATATCCTTGGGTGTTTGGTCGAGATGAAATTGATTTGCTTGAAGACGAGATTGAAGATTTATTTCAAAAGTACGGTCTTGGTTCTAAGAAAAGTAGTGAGATGGAAGTTCAGGTTCTCCATGAGCAGGTAGAAACAGAAGAACAATCAGATGCTGAATTATCAGCTCGACTAGGCCTGGGATTGTTTGAACCAGACGACCCAGTGTTAGGAGAAACTCCTTTCAGTGATCACAAGAGACCTCATCATGACGTGGGCAACATGCGTCTTCACCCAATCTATCAACGGGCTCGATTATGGGCGGCTGAATTACATGCGTGGGCCAAGGGTTCTTATGAAAGTGGCGGTGCTGGTCGCGGAGATGTTTTTCGTATCTATGTAAACGTAAACTTGGTGCCGATCAAACTGTTTACGGCCCTTCATGAAGAACAGCATGGGGATCAGATAGGTTTGGAGGTGGCTGAACAAGAATATCATTTGGGTCAGACTTACCTAGAACGTATTTTAGAGTCTCTAACCCTGGTGATGATTATAGATCAACCCAGTGAATCTTTGGAAAAACTGCGTATACAAGCTCAGGAGTTGCATGCGATTGTTATTGGTCAATTAGCCATGATTAAACGCAAGAAAAATAATCTATGAGCCTCCAGAAGATTGCCGCTATTATTCCAGCTCATAATGAAGAAAAAACGATCGTTAATGTCATACGTCCTTTGAAGGCCTCACCTTATGTTGGTGAGATTTTAGTTGTCTCAGATGGTTCAACAGATAAAACAGTAGAAATTGCTCGGTCTGAAGGGGTGACAGTGCAGGAGTTGTCAGAACAAGGGGGGAAGGGTCAGGCAATGCTTTCCGGTTTTAATCTTACAACGGCCCAGATCATTGGTTTTTTTGATGCAGACTTAATCGGACTTACTACCAATCATATTGAGCAGCTTGTCCTTCCTGTTATATCGAGCCGCAGAGTCATGAACGTTGGATTAAGGGATAAGGGGGTGGTTGGAACATTCATTACCAAACATCTTCCGTTGGTTGGTGGAGAAAGAGTTATGTTGCGCAAGGTGATGGATGGAGTACCGGATAAATACCTTGGGGGGTTCATGGTGGAGAGTGCCTTGAATTATTTTTGTCGATCTCGTGGGTATAGTTATGGTGCGGTTATTTTGAAAGGTCTTACAATGCGTCGTAAATATCAAAAAGTAGGACTGTGGCGCGCTGTGATACAATATGTCAAAATGTGGTATGTGGTAGCTAAGGCGATGTTAATCGTACGAGCTGCTCGTTTGCGTAATGAATTTTAGGTATGTCCATTGATTTGAGTTCCATTGATAATTTTCAAGACGCCATGATTACGGTTATGGGTCTTGGTCGATATAAAAAGGGGAGTGGTATTGGCGCGGCCAAGTGGTTGATGCGTCATGGGGCTCAACTTGTTATTACAGATCTTAAAGATGAGGAAGATTTGCGCGAGAGTATTTCTGAGATCGAGACATGGTATCTCCAGTACCGCGCCGAGTATCCAGATAGAGAGATCTACCAACCGGTATTTGTGCTTGGTAAACATAATGCTGACAACTTTACTAATGTGGATCTTGTTGTACAGAATCCAGGTGTGGCTCGCGAAAGCGAATTTGTGGCACTGGCTAAGGAGCAGGGCGTACACGTGGAGTCAGACATATCTTTGTTTTTTAGATATTGTCCGTTCCCAATCTTTTCGATTACAGGAACACGCGGTAAGTCAACGACCACAGCGTTGCTGGGAGAGATGTTAAAGCACAAGCATCCAAAGACGGTTGTGGCCGGCAATATTACACGATCACCACTGGAAGATCTGGATTGGATTTTGAAAGAGAATGAGCCTGTGCCAATTGTTCTCGAGCTCTCGTCTTGGTTATTGGAGTCCATTGAGGGAATGGGGCTTGGGCCCGAAATTGCTATTCTAACGAATGCATTTAAGGATCACCTTGATCGATATGATTCGTTTGAGCATTACCTATGGGCCAAGGAGCTTATCTTTAAAGAGCAGAACGAGTCTCAGTTTTCCATCTTTAATGGGGACCAGGAAATATCGGATGAGATTGCGGCTCGTGTTCCATCAAACAAAAAGTATTGGTTTTCACAAAAGGTTTTACCAGAAGGAAAAAATGGCGTTTTTAGAGATGGAGATAATTTGGTAAGGCGAATGGATGGCAAAGACGTTCCGTTTGCGCATGTTCACGATATCAAGATTGAGGGGGATCACAATATCGCTAATGCTTTGAGCGCTTCTATTGCAGCACATTTGGCAGGCGTAAGTGATGAAGATATTCACGCAAGTTTGAAAGAATTTTCCGGACTTCCAGGGCGACAGGAAGTCGTGGGTGAAATTGAAGGGGTGTTGTTTGTAAACGACACAACAGCCACGTCTCCAGAGGGGGTCATGGCGGCCCTTAAGAGATTTGGGAAGGGGGGAAATATTGTGCTTATCTCTGGCGGATCAGCTAAAGGGCTTGATTATGGAGAAATGGGAGTTATGGTTGGTGAACAATGCAAGTTTGTTGTTCTCTTTGATGGTACGGCCACAGATGAAATTGAGCGGACCATAGGGGATGGTGCACCAAGTGTTCGAGTGGATAATATGGCAGATGCCGTGAGCAATGCTTTTGACAATGCAAAACTTGGGGATGTGATTTTGCTTTCACCTGGCACGTCAAGCTTTGGAATATTTAAGAATGAATTTGATCGAGGAGACCAGTTTAAGGTTGGGTACACTAAAGTTTTAGAAGAGATTAAAAAAAAGAAGAAGAAATAGTTCAACAACAAGTTTTACTTGAATCAAGATAAGATTGAAGAATCTATTTGATTCATGTATACGAAGCAGTTATGATATCTATGTATGAACGAAGATAAGATCATTGAAAAACTCATTGAACATGATCAAAAGCTTGATCAGATTGGTGTTGTTGTGGATGAGCTGAAATCTTTTAGAAATCAACAGTCGACGGCTAATGATGAAATGATCACCATACTCAGACGTCTTGACGAGGAACGGCACTTCACAGCTGCGTGGATTCAGCGTGTCGAAGAGGATTTAAAACAGACTAAGTTAGAAGTCGGACAGATAAAAGAACGACTGGCTCTATAAACAGGCTCACATGGGCCTGTTTTTACTTTTGATCGTATCTAGGCGATGGATTTGGTAGAATAGTAAGGTTATGAAGATGATTATTATCAATGGGCCATGCGGCGTGGGTAAAAGCATTCTTGGCAGAAAAGTGTCTGAGACTCTGCCCTTGTCGTTTAGGCTCGCCTTAGACGATATTTCAAGATACATCAGTCACTATACGGAATATAGAGAAGAGCGATGGAAGCTTGTTAGGGCTATAGGAGAGGCTATGGTGAAGGCCGTGTTTTCTGAGGGGCGCGATATTGTTATTGATAAGATGTTGTACGATCCTATTTTGATCGACGCATATCGGAAAATTGCAGAAGAGAATAACGCTGAGATTTTTGAATTTTTGCTTTGGGCCCCGAAGGATGTTGTGATGGGGAGAGCACGGGATCGTGGGTTTAAGGAAAATGGTTTGCTTACTCCGGAGAAGTGCGATGAGTTTTGGGACAAGATGGATACGTTTCGTAAGAATCGATCACAGGCAATCTTGGTCGATACCGATGGGGTAAGTGAGGAAAAGGTTTTTGAGACTGTTATGGGTCTATTATGAAAACATTGATTAGGTCACTTGTCCCAGAGCCGATTTTGAATCTGTACCATCGCGCATTAGCGCATATGGCCGCTATTTGGTACCGACACCCCTCACGAGCATTAATCGTTGTGGGCGTGACGGGTACGAACGGTAAGTCATCAACGGTTCAGTTTATTGGTCACCTTCTTGAGCATGCTGGATACCGTGTTGGATGGACCACCACAGCTAGTTTTAAAGTTGCCGAGCACGAGTGGGTTAACGATCAAAAGATGACCATGTTGGGACGCTTTCAAACCCAGAGGCGTCTTCGCGAGATGGTGTCGGCGGGATGTACACATGCAATTATCGAGACATCTTCTCAGGGGATTTTACAGTCACGGCATATCGGCATTGATTACAAAATGGCCGTATTTACAAATTTAACACCTGAGCATATCGAGGCACATGGTGGGTTCGAGGCTTATAAACTTGCAAAGGGGAAATTATTTACCGTCGCAACCGAATCAATCATTGTGAACTTGAATGATGAGCACGCGAAGTACTTTCTTTCTTTTGAAGCTCTGAACTACGGTGGATTTGCCATTGAGAATGTTGGTGAGCTTGGGACACAGTTAACCCTTCCTCCTGTGATTGCTAAAGAAGTTGGGTATGAATCTGGTTGCACAACATTCAAGTGGAATGGACAAGTTGTCCACTTTAAACCAGCTGGTAGATTCAATTTAGAAAACGTTCTTGCTGCCGCGTCCAGTGTTAGGGCCTTGGGGCTTAGTCAAGAATTGGTGGTTGATGGGATTGAACAGTTAAAATCTGTTCCAGGGCGATTTGAACGAATCGAAGAAGGCCAACCATTTGATGTGATTGTTGATTATGCCTATGAACCCGCGGGGCTTGGGGCGGTCTACGAAGCTTTAGAACTTATCCAGACAGATGGTAGACTTATTCATGTTGTGGGATCAGCCGGTGGTGGGCGTGATGTGGCCCGTCGAGAAATTCTTGGAAAGATGTCTGCAGAGCATGATGATATCGTGATTGTGACGAATGAAGATCCCTATGACGAGGATCCATGGCAGATAATTAATCACGTGGCAGATGCTGTGGCCTTAGCGGGAAAACAAGATGGGGTAGACCTCCTCCGTATTTTGGATCGTCAAGAAGCTGTTGATAGAGCGATTGATCTGGCTAATCCAGGTGACATTGTCCTGATTACGGGAAAAGGATCAGAACCTGTTATGGCTGTCGAACAAGGGAAAAAAGTTCCATGGGACGACCGAGTGGCCGCTCGTAGGGCATTACACAATAGATATGGACGCACCAAAGTTTCTTCAACTTAAAGCCGAGGAGGATGTCCTTGAGGTGCTTCATGCATCCATGGCGCCCAATTTATTAAAGTTCTCCCTAATGGTGACCTGGCTTCTTTTACCGTTTTTCTTTTTGTTTCCATTGTTACGAGAAGGAACATGGGGGGTTTGGCTACTCATTCTTTGGGTTTTGTCAGGGTTGATCATACTGGGACGAGCCTATTTGAAATGGTCTCATACCGTATTGGTTATTACAGACCGTCGGGTCGTTGACCATGATCAAAAAGGATTTTTTGACCGCGTTGTTACCGAGGCTCGGTATGATCAAATTGATGAAGTCAGCTATCAAGTTAAGGGGGTAGCTTCAACGCTGTTTAGATATGGGACCCTTCGTGTTCAGCTTAATGGATCTGCGGCAGACATAGAGGTGCATCACATAAAAAAGCCAGCCAAGATTTCCGATAAGATTAATGACCTTAGAAGTGAAGTGCATGGCAAGAAACGATAAGTCATTTGTTCACAGGCTCATTAGATGGCGCTATTTGGTAGTCGTGAATATTCTTATTATTTTGTTTTTAGGAGCTTCATTGGGAAGAGAGGTTGTACGTAATAGATCCATTAATACGGAGATCTCAGCCCTTGAATCTGAGGCACAAGAACTTACATCGCGTAACATTGAAATTAGTGAGTTGAAAACGGCCATGCAGACAGAATCTTTTATCGAGAGAGAGGCACGTTTGAAGTTGGGGATGAAAAAACCTGGTGAGACGGTGGTGGTTATTCAGGAGAAAAGCGGAGCTGTACAGCAACTCACTGGCGATGAAGCTGATCCATTTGGATACGTAATAGGCACGGATCCGTTACCTGTTGCGGTTGCAAACCCGTCTAAGTGGTGGTATTACTTCTTTGACAAAATAAGGTTTAACCAGCTCAGTAGATATGAATGAAGAACATGAACACAAGGACGACTGTTGTCGTAAGGACAATAAAGTAGATTCAAAACTCGCGTTATTTCTTAAAACTAAGAATGGGAAATACATAGGCCTAGCTGTTGGTGCGGTCATTCTATTCACTCTTGCCACTATGCAAGTGTACAGTCGACCAGTCACAGATGGATTTGTACGTACGTTGAGTAATGTTATTCCTTATCCCGCTCTTTCAGTTAATGGAACGACAGTATCGATAAAAGAGTTTCTTATTGAATACGATGCGCTCGTTCAGTACTTCAGCTCGACAGAAGGGGAGGTTTCTCCGCCAGCAGATCAACTTGAAGTTATGATCGCTGAAACACTTACTAATAAGAAGGCTATGCAGCAACTCGCCACTGAGCGTGGGTTGGAGCTAGATAGTGAAAAAGTTGAAGCTTACTATCAGAGTGTTATTGCGGGGCAGCAAAGTGAGGAGTTGTTTGAGTCCGAGCTTAAAAGAACCTTTGGATGGACGCAAGATGAGTTTAAAGAACGGATCGTAGAGTCGATCGTTCTTGCTCTTCAGATGGGTGAAGCCGTTCTCTCTGATACAGATTTGCAGATTGAAAAAAGTGAGTTAGCTCAACAGTCTTACGAAAGAGTCGTGGGTGGTGAGGCATTTGCGGTCGTGGCTAAAGATGTGCACAGTGGCTTTCCGGGATTAGAGAGCGATCTGGGGTTTGTAAAGCTATCAAATATCCCTCCAACTTGGGCAGAAATTGTGAACGCTCTTGAGGTGGGTGGAATAACAGAAGTGCTTGATTTGCCAGAGGGTTACGCCATCTTTCGCCTTGAAGAGAGGATTGATGGTGACACAGATACCCAGCTCCATTTAATGACTATCACGGTTCCAAAAACAACTCTCGAGGAGGTTGTGAATGACTATATTGAAGCAGCAAAAATCAAGAGATATTTCGGGGAGGAATAGATTGATAAAGAAAATTGTCTCTGCTACTATGGCGCGAGTCACGCCACCGTAGCTTCCCCCTTCGCATCAAGAGTGCTTCGGGGGACAGGCAGTTGGATCACCAACTTCGCTACGGTAAGAACAAAGGCCACCGTAGCTTCCCCCTTCGCATCAAGAGTGCTTCGGGGGACAGGCAGTTGGATCACCAACTTCGCTACGGTAAGAACAAAGGCCACCGTAGCT
>JABMNZ010000005.1 GCA_013204395.1 Parcubacteria group bacterium | reverse complement strand
GCAGTTGAATATGAACGTTAAACGTTTTGAAGGATGCCTTAGCTCTGGTCAGCATACGGACGAAGTTATTGAAGATTACTTGGATGGCCTTGAGGCATCGGTAAGAGGTACCCCAACTTTTTTCTTAAATGGAAATCGAATCGCCGGCTCTATTCCGGCTGACGTTCTTGATGATCTTGTTCAATCAATTATCTCTGCTCAGTAGTATGCAAACGATTTTCAAAAAATTTCTTGCCGGTTCGATTGTGGCCATGGCTCTGGTGGGAACTTTCGTTCCACTGACGGTGGTGAATGCAGCAGCGGCCGAGATGTGCGATTGTTATTGTACAGATTACGGGGGAGCAAAAAAGCCAGTAGATGCAAAGATTACATCCGATGAATGTAATACAAAATGTACAGAGAAAAAAGAAAACGTGGCCGCCTTTGCCTGTGGCGCTAACCAGCACCCATCTAGGACCCCGTTTTGTTTTGATGCTGAGGACTGTGCGGAAAAGGGTGGGGAGTGGAATTCTGGGTATCAGCCACCAGAGTGTACAACTGGATTTAGATATTGTTATCCAAATCCAACGACAGGACAAAAGGTAGAGTTGCAGGTAAAAATCGGGACGTATTCATCGTCTATAGATTTTGGTGAATACATTGGTGTCATGTATCGGTGGATGGTTTCATCTGCTGTTTTGCTTGCGGTCATCATGCTCATGATTGGAGGTATTCGATACACCCTTGGGGCCGCATCAGATCAGATAGCAGCCGCAAAAAAGATGATGTCCAATGCGCTTATTGGTCTTGTCCTGCTTTTATGCACTTACATGATTCTATTTACCGTAAACCCAGATCTTGTAAGTCTTCAGGTTCCTAGGTTGCCGATGATCAAGCAAATATCACTTCTGAACGCATCTTCCTGTTCAGATCTCCTTAATCGTTCATGTACTGGGACAGATGTGGAGTGTAAGAGGTATAAGATAGACTTTGATGGCCCTGAATCATGTGGAACTGTTGGTACGGTCACAGAGGATCCTGAGGGCAATGCTGTTCCAGATGGAACGGTGTGTAATTTCACAAATTGCACAGGGGCTGGGGCTGATCCTAATCGTGAACGCGAAATTTGTGTCCCTGGTGATGAGCCGACATGTATGGGGTGCGAACAGTTAACTTCAGATAATAACGTATTGGTGCCAACGGCAGATATTTGTTCAGCCTTCAATGCTCTTCCGAGTTATGAGACTGACAAGGCTATACATAAAGCTACGTACACCCCCAATTCGGGGCCAAATAAAGGAAAGCCGATAGAATGGGAAGAACAAGTCTATACCAAGTACGAACAATGCTTCCTATCTTTTGATGCGGATGTGGGTGGGGAATTTCCATTGCGTCCTTCATGTGCTCGTGTGGTTGTTCAGTGTAGTGAGATAAACACCTGCGCTGATTACATGACAAGGCCTGTGTTTGGTGGGGGTGGGCAAACAACTCTTGGAAAGATGGATCTTGGAAAAACTTCTGGTTTGAATGGGACTGATAGTGGTCTGGGAAAAATTCTTTACGATAAATTAGGTGATATTACACTTGGAAGTTTTTGTTCAGGTAAAGGTTCTTTGAATGATATATGCGCATGGGAACGATCAGATGCTGATAAGGCGTGTTATATCGATTATGGATCTATGGCAGCCATCGCGGATGCTATCCCAGATGTTCCCTATAGCTACAGTTGCAAGACATCACCTGACACTGGAGGTTGGTTCTATACATTATTCGACTAAGGTCAATTACGTAAACACGTGGTTCAACTATTGCCCTGTGTTTTCTTTTGTGGTAGTGTGCCAGCCGCCTACATTTTTCATATCTATTAGAGCTTATGTCAGACAAGATTTCCGTTCGGGGGGCACGCGTGCATAATTTGTAAAATATTAACGTGGACATCCCCAAGAACAAACTTGTTGTGGTGACAGGGTTGTCTGGCTCGGGAAAATCTTCACTCGCCTTTGATACAATTTATGCAGAAGGCCAGCGTCGGTACATGGAGTCTCTCTCCAGTTACGCGCGGCAATTTTTAGAACTACAAGACAAGCCAGACGTTGATGAGATTCTTGGGCTGTCCCCGACCATCGCCATCGACCAAAAATCTTCGTCGCACAATCCGCGTTCAACCGTGGGTACCGTGACGGAGATTTATGATTTTTTACGCGTTCTATTTGCGCGCGCCGGACGTCCACATTGTCCTCAGTGCGGAACGATTGTTGGAGAGCAGACATTGCCACAGCTGGTGGCCATTGTTGAAGAGATGATCAAGAAGGACCCAACCCTATTAATGGCGCCTGTGATCGGACAACAGAAAGGTGAGCACAAGCAAGTGCTTCAAGGGGCTTTGAACGCCGGGTTCACTAGGGTGCGTTTTGACGGAATGGTGATGGACACACAAGAGGCCATGACCATGCGTCGGGATAAGAAAAAGCCGCATGATGTTGATGTGGTAATCTTTGGATTTGATGGACAGCAAAAGTACTCTAAAGATCAGGTCACACAGCAGCTTAAGAAAGCTCTTGATTACGGCAATGGCTTTGTGACACTTCTCAACGATGAGATAGGGGACGAGCTCACGCTTTCTCAAAGTTATATGTGCGCCCCTTGTGGGTTAAATCTTCCAAAACCAGAGCCGCGTTTGTTTTCTTTCAACTCTCCATTTGGAGCGTGTACTGACTGCACGGGCTTAGGTGAAAAATTGGTTCTTGAGGCCGATTTGATCATTCCAAATAAGCGCCTCACTTTTGCCGAAGGGGCTGTCCGTCCATGGACACGTATCGCTGGAAACCAGACTAGTTACATGGACATTGTTAAGATCGTTGCAAAAAAGCACCGCATCCCGATGAATAAGCCTGTGTCGACCATTGTGAAGGCAAAGATGGACATTGTGCTCAATGGAACAGGAGAAGAAGAATATTCTTATAAGGGGGTAAGGATTACGTTCCCTGGAATATTGAAGCAGTTGGAACAGAAATATCGTGAGACTGATTCTGAATATGTTCGTAGTGAGCTTGAGAGCTACATGCGTCGTATGCGGTGTCCTGGGTGCGACGCCAAGCGTCTTCAGCCGGCTGTTCTTGCCATTACTATTGCTGATAAGTCTATCGCTGACGTTGTGAACATGCCCGTTGAGGATGTGGCAAAGTTCTTCGTGTCTTTGAATGAGGAACTGGCAGTAGGTCTTACAAGTGATGAGAAATTGGTTGTGGAGCGTGTGGCAAAAGAAGTGCTGGCGCGACTCAAGCAACTCACTCAGGTGGGACTTGGGTATTTAACGCTTGATCGTAGCGCCATGACCCTTTCAGGGGGAGAGTCTCAACGTGTGCGTTTAGCCACACAGCTTGGGTCCAAGCTTTCAGGGGTTATCTATATTTTGGACGAGCCTTCTATCGGACTACACCCACGTGACAATGATCATCTGATTGAAACGATTCGTGATTTACGAGATTTCGGGAATTCGGTCATCGTCGTTGAACATGATGAAGCGATGATCATGGCAGCTGATTATGTGTTTGATGTAGGTCCTGGTGCGGGAGAATATGGTGGTCAAATAGTGGCGGAGGGAACGGCGGCACAAATTAAGAAACAACCCGATTCACTTACTGGGCAGTACTTATCTGGAAAAAAATCCATCTCACTTCCAAAGAAATATCGTAAGGGGAGTGGAAAAAATATTTCTATTCAAGGAGCGAGCGCATTTAATCTAAAGAATGTTGATGTCGATATCCCTTTGGGCAAACTCGTTTGTGTGACGGGTGTGTCCGGTTCTGGAAAGTCAACACTGATTCTAGATATTCTTTCCAAGTCTCTTTCAAAGAAGTTTTATCGAGCAAAGACTTATCCTGGTGCCCACAAGGCAATTACTGGAATTGAACATATCGATAAGATCGTTGCTGTAGACCAGTCTCCGATCGGAAGAACACCACGTTCTAATCCAGCGACCTACACCGGAGTGTTCACAGCCATTCGTGATTTGTACACCGAGGTACCTGAAGCGGTGATGAGAAAGTTTGATGCAGGGAAGTTTTCGTTTAATGTGAAAGGTGGGGGTCGTTGTGAGGCCTGTGGGGGAGATGGTATGCGTCGCATTGAGATGCAGTTCTTGCCAGACGTATACGTTGAGTGTACGGAGTGTCGTGGAACTCGATACAACCATGAGTCACTAGAGATTCATTACAAACAAAAACACATTGCTGATGTGTTGGACATGACCGTTGAGGAGGGTCGACGGTTCTTTGCGGACAAGTCAGCGATTTTCGACAAGTTGAATATTTTACATGAGGTTGGTCTTGGTTACATTCGTTTGGGGCAGCCGGCGACGACACTCTCCGGTGGTGAGGCTCAACGTGTGAAACTGGCAACCGAATTGTCACGGCGCGCTACTGGTAGAACTTTGTACGTTTTGGACGAGCCAACAACTGGTTTGCACTTTGAAGATATAAAACGTCTATTAGGTGTACTGCATCAGTTGGTAGATAAGGGGAACACGGTGGTTATCATCGAACACAACCTGGACGTGATTAAGGGGGCCGATTGGGTCATTGATATGGGGCCTGAGGGAGGAATCAAGGGGGGGTATGTGATCGCTGAGGGGACTCCAAAAGAGATTGCCAAGTCAAAAGATAGTATTACGGGTCAATATTTAAAGAGCGTCCTGAAATAAGGTAAACCAGAAAAGTCCTGACAGAAGAGAGTATGGCTCTGTGTCAGGGCTTTTCTTTTTGACTAAACTTAGTCAAATATCCACTCAAGGGCATTGACAAAATCGCCAAAATTTGGTATCTTCCTTCGTTAAATTATCAAAAAGTAATTACTGAGACCTATGCTTAAGAAATCACTTATTGCCGCGTTTGCCATCGCTGTAGGAATCAGCCCACTGGTTCCGCAATTGTTTGCGGATTCAGGTAGCTTTTCTACTAACATGGCCACCGCTGCTTGGGACTATGACTATTACAACGTCGAGAGACTTGATCTCAACGATGATGTTTCAGGTCCCCATCAGTTCGCCGATACGGTGTTTCTGACACAGGTCTCTGAACTCTGTGAATTTCCAGAGTTATGTGACCTTGTTGACATCACTATATTAAAAGACGGAGAGTCTTTAACTATAGAAGGTGTTGCCGATTCAATCGCTAACCCATTTTGGCAGACAGCTCAGGACGAACGTTTCATTTTCCGTGTCCCTTCTGAGGGAGATGAGAATTGGGGTACCGTTTATGAGTACGATGCACAAACTGGTGCGCTTACTGAGCTCATAGAGCTTACTCGTTATCAAGACCTTGTTTTTCACGACAACGGAATTGCCTTCATGACTTTTGCCACTGAGGGTGAGAGAATCTTTACGTCAATTCTTTCTGAAGAGAAGGAGACTGGTGACATTGAGGCGCAGCTATCTGTATTCGACTACGGTTCTGATTATAGCCGTGACGACTTTAGTTATCAGTTGACTGCCCCATGGCAGGAGATTGTCGATGTGCACAATGGAGTTGCACTCGTACGATTCCAGTTTGAAGGTGGCTACGATCAGCTTTGGTTGATCGATCACACACAGCGAACAATGGAAGCAATCCCAAACACTTGGACTGATCCAGGTGCTGAGATCGTTGCACCTCACTTTTTAAGTGATGGTACAGTGCGTTTCTTCCGTAACTTCCGTTTGTTCACTTATGAGCAGGGCGTCGATGAGACACCTCAGGAAGCCGGTGGAGCGTACCTTAACTGGTACAGTGAAGCTGAAGATAACGTTCAGGTTGCGGGTGACCGTATTGCCTGGGTAGACGACGAGAATGGTTTGTACGTTTCTGATCTGAGAGGTACAAGCAAGTTCGGAGTTGCTCTTAATGCATTCTTCACACTTACTGATTCAACAATACAATTCCAGAATCTCGACGGCGAGTATACTGGTTATACATTTGACACCGGTGTTTGGGAGACCAACACCTACCATGTGACTGATACCTTTGAGGATATCCGCGTGGGAATCGATGCAAATGGTGACGTCTGGTATGAGAACATGACAAACGGTTACCTTATGAACATTGGGTTTGGCGCAGCTCCGTCACTGACGGATCGTGAGCATGCCTACTGGCAGGGTACTGATGGACATGTTTACCAGGTGACATTTTCCCCACTTCTAGACCTAGAGCGTCCAGAGGTTGAGGCATTTGCTTCTTACAGCGGTTCAACCGTCTACCTTGTCTCTGACAAGCAGATCTGGACCGTTCCAAACGAGAGTGTGTACTTCTCATGGTTCGACTCTTGGGATGATGTACTAAAGGTAAGTGACTCAACTATCAATATTTACCTTGATGGGTATGTAAATGGTGGTGAGCTCAAGTTTGCCCCTGGTACCCGTGTGAAGGGTGTCGGCTCTAGCCGCGTTTACGTGGTTGGAAACGACTCTAAGCTTCACTGGATCACTTCCGAGACAGTAGCCGATGAGATTTACGGATCTGATTGGAATCAAGGAATCATCGAAGTGAATAGCACTTACCTATGGCAGTATGCTACAGGTGACAACGTCGCCGACGGTGATGATGTCCGAAGTATCTAATAATCAAACATAGATTATGAAGCCACGCCTTCGAGCGTGGCTTCTTGGTACGTGTTGGATTGTCCAACTTGGCTCCTGAAGTTTTTGTCTTAAAGACTTCGGGCTGCCGTGTTGAACTAAGGCCCGTACGTTTATCTTCTCGCACCCGTGAGAACCAGTACCCGCCTACGGCAACAAAGAAAGGGACCCGCCATGGCTATGGCCCGTCTCGCAGAACTGCCCTACGGGGTAATCGATCAGCTTCAGAG
Organism: Parcubacteria group bacterium; assembly: GCA_013204395.1. GTDB lineage: Bacteria > Patescibacteriota > Patescibacteriia > UBA9934 > GWF2-40-263 > JABMNZ01. The sequence continues at coordinate 3,486 of JABMNZ010000005.1, read as the reverse complement.
GGAGTTTGGTCGCCGCTTCGGAGCTCGAGAGCTTCAGAAGCTCCACGAAAACCCGGACGCCTGGGACGTCATGCTCGCCGCGGTTCGGCGAGAGCATCAAGCCTTCCAGCTGATTCACGATGTGTTCGAGTCTCAGGATCGACTCGGCAAGATGCTTGTCGATCAGCTCAGGGAATGTGGGATCGATGAAGGTCGATTCGCATGGCTGACAGACACGGGCGTCCCGTGCTTCACTGATGATCATGAAGTGGCGGTCGCTTTGGTGCCTTCGCTTGACACGCCCGAGCAGACGCACAGCTTCCTGGTGAAGTGGCTCAGCGAGGTCCTCGGGGTTCACCTTCAGGATCACGTGGCCGACAGTCGGTTCCGCTTCAGGTACGTGAACAAGGGCAGCTTCAAGCCTTGGACCATTCGCTGGGTGAGGATCAAGCTCGATACCCACAAGGGGAAGCACTACGGCTCCGGCTTCAAGGTGAAGAGCAGTTTCGAACCACATGGCAAGGGTGTCGACATCGGCACGCTGGCAGGACTCGAAGTCCTGGCTGCCATGGCCCAACATCCTGAGGTGCTCTGGGCCCGAAACGGTGAGGATCGCCCGAACTTCTGTCTCATGCCCTTCGATCTGATGAAAAGGAGCGGACACGACCCCGACATGGAGGCCCTGTTGCTCATGGGTGGGGACAATCCACGTATCACCAGCGTGAGCGTCAGTCCCGTCGGCCGTTGGCCACAAGGCCTCTCGTTCCCGACCCTGGTATAGCGACCACACGACCCCGCTGCACAGCATGAAGCACCCCTTCGGGAGCTCTGCTGTCGGCGGGGTGTTTCATTTACCTCTTTTCCATTCATTGCGATAAACACATCGAACTAACATCGAGACAACTTTGTTTCGGACATCAGGTGACATAATGCATTAATCGATCTGCACACCACGATAGCCACAGCGAACGAGCGCTGGGACAACTTCGAGTCGGCTTATCTGCGACCGATCTCGCAAGTTCGTACCAGTGATCGGTTCGCCCACACTTAACAAAGAAAACAAAACACGACCCGGTGTGGGTCGTGCTTGTGTTTATCGTTTTCTTTTCTTCTTCTTTCCACCCGTCATCTCTACGAACACTTCTTTGAGCTTTCGCTTGAAGCGACGTTTTGGATCCTTCAGGTAGTTTAGTTTTGCTCGGCGGACCTTGGCGGTCTTTACAAGCTCAATCTGTGAAACGACGGGGGAGTTGATTGGATAAATCTTTTCAACACCGAATCCCTTTGAAATTTTTCGGATGGTGAGAGTACGAGTAATGCCTTTACCTCCCATAGCAAGGACGATTCCTTCAAACACCTGAACACGTTCGCGTTCCTCTCCCTTTGGAGAAATATCTTTGATACGCTCAGAGAGCTTAACGGTCATTCCTGGACGTACGTCGGTAATGCCAACGAGCTTTGCTTTGTAGGCGAGTGCAGGATCGGTTTCTACAACCTCTTCTACAGCTTCTTCTGCAGGAGCCTCTGCTTCAGCGGGAGTTTCTGTTTCTATGGCCTCAGCAACAGGCTCTTCAGTAACCGTTGCCTCAGGAGCTACTTCTTCAGTAGCCACTTCAGGAGCTGCCTCAGGCACCTCTTCCTCAGCAGGCTTTTTGTCTTCGTCTGACATAGTTTTCTTTTAGATCACCGTCCAGCGGAACACATCCTTAAAGATCAGTGTTCGTAAATCAGCGCTTAAATACGGCGAGACTATAGCGAATTTACGTATTTGAGTCAAGGTTGTCCATGAGCTCTCCGACAGCCCTAATTGTTTCATCCAAAGCCCCCGTTTTATTCAGAATTTTGTGTTTCACGGTTTGGCCAAATGCCAACTCGTCCTCTAGGGCCCTTTTTCTTTCTTCTAAATTAGACGTCTTTCCCTGGTCTCGCTTGTCGATTCTATTCAATAGGGTTTCTTCATCCTCGGCCATCAAGAAAATGATTTTGGTTTCCGGGCTGTGTTCTTTGATGGTTTTAGCCCCCGCAACATCGACGACAAATAACACGTCTACCCCCGACGTAAGGAGCTCTTCAACATCTAACTTTCTTGAGCCGTAGTACCCACCATAGTGTACGTCCCATTCAAACATTTCATCTCGGGCAATGAGGTCTTCGATGGTTTGAGTATCGAGAAAATGATAGTCCACTCCATCTACCTCACCTTCACGTGGTTCCCTAGTGGTGCAGGTGACAACTTTTTTTAATGATGGACGGTTTCCAAGCAGCTCTTTGGCCACGGTTGTTTTTCCAACACCGCTTGGGCCTGTGAGGATGTAGAGTCGTCCTTTCATATTATTTCAAGGTCTGTAAAACAGCTTCTAGTTCTGCAGGGAGAGGAGCCTCAAACTTCATTGGTGTTCCATCGATGAGATTAATTTGCAGTCTCGTCGAGTGAAGGAAAATGCGATTCATCTCTAGTGGATTGATTTTCATCTTTTTGAGTTTGTAGAGTTTGTCACCAACAATGGGATGCTCGATTGCCAGCATGTGCACTCGAATTTGGTGAGTGCGTCCTGTGTGGATTTTAATGCGAGCGTAGGTTGTAAAGGTGTAGCGAGTAATGACCGTGTACTCTGTGATAGCTTCCTTGCCCTCTTGATCACCAGTTTTTGCCACCATTCGTCCCCGTGCTTTTGATCGGGCGATTTTTAAGTTGATAATGTCATCTGGCCTTGGAAGCTCTCCATAAACGAGCGTGAGGTATTCTTTGTGAACGGTACGGTCTTGGAATTGTTTTTTGAGATGTTCGAATGTTTCCTGTGTTTTAGCGACCACCATGAGTCCAGAAACATCTTTATCTAGACGGTGAACAATTCCAGGACGAGCCGGGTTGTCTCCAATCTCTGATATTTCTGGGAACATTTCCAAAAGACCATCGACAAGCGTTGAACGAGTTTCTCTTTCCGTTGCATCGTGCACAAGAAGACCCGCTGGTTTGTTGATGACAAGGAGGTCGTCATCTTGATAGACGATGTCTAGGATGGGGGTCTCAGATGTTTTCTTTGGTGGAGAGAGATCGACTTCAGGAAAAAATACTTTGTCGCCTGCTACCAAAAGGGTTTTGGCGCGTGCGGGAGCGTCATTTACTTGTACCACTTCAAGTTTAATCAGTTTTTGTATTTGAGCTCTGGAGGTCTCCATTTGAGAAACTAAAAAAAGATCCAGACGTTGTCCAGCCGCTTCATCGGTAATGACGATTGTTGGCATATTATGGAATGGTGATGGAGTAGAATAAACCGTAGAAAAGAATAAGGATCACTGCCGCAATAATGAGCGCTGTGAGTCCCACAACACCTTCCTTGTCTTCGTGTTTGATTGCTCGGCGCAGAAAGAAAACTCCGATGCCTAGCAATAGGATTCCTATAAATAAAAATGGCATAGTTTTTTGGTGGGCCCGGATGGACTCGAACCATCGACCACCAAGGTATAAGCTTGGCGCTCTAACCAACTGAGCTACGGGCCCCCTTT
>JABMNZ010000001.1 GCA_013204395.1 Parcubacteria group bacterium | reverse complement strand
GATATGTACAGACGAGTCTTGTGCACCAGTAAGCTGAATGGTGATGTCGTCTGCTGCCCCGTCTGCGGCATTGTTAACAGTTAATGTTGAGTTGTTACCATCAATGTCAATTCCACCAGCAGAAGCGTTCAAACGGAACGCGTCGGCTTGTGTAGAAGCTGTGGTAACTCGAATCTCTGTTGCTGTACCCGTTGCAGTGATGTCTAGATCTTCTCCAGCAGCTGTTCCACCAACGGTGATGTTCATTCCACCAGCTGTTGTAGTGATCTGCAAAGCATCTTCAGCAGTTCCAGTTGAACTAAGTACGAGAGATGAATCCGTTGCACCCGCCAGGGCAATGGTCAAATCTTCTGCGACTCCATCTGATGTTAACGTAAAGTTTGAGGCTGCGCCGGCAGCATCAAGGGAGATGGTTCCACCAGCTGTTGTATCAGCGACAATTCCGCCCGATCCAGCATCCATTTCAATTGAAGTCGTGTCGCCACCGTGACCAATCTGAACCACGTCTGCAGCCGTCGTGTTCGTGGCAATCTTTACAGTATCAGCATCGTCACCAGTACCAATAAGGATCTGACGAGAGAATGCTGAGGTTCCAATATTTATAATCTTTGATGAGCTTGAAGTGTTTATGGTGATATTACTTGCCGCAGAAGCAATCGATATGTCACCAGAAGATCCACCACCAGTTAATGAGATGGCTCCGTCAGTGGTATCGAGTGTAATGCTTCCAGCAAGAGCGTTGATATCAACACCAGCCCCACTCAATCCATAAGAGTTCACTTCGAATTCTGATGTATTGGTAGTGACAATTCCTGATGTGTTTGCACCAGAACCATACGTATCAATAGTTACACCAGCCCCACTGACACCATTTGCATCGAGGAAGATGGCTGTACCAACAGCTTCTATACCAACAAGATTCACAGAGGCAGCAGAGGCTGTCAGTGTGAGATCGCCAGCGGCTGTTGTGAAGGTAGAGGCGGTAGCACCGGTAAAGGCAAGTCCAGCGGATGAATCCCATGTACCGGCAGCACTATTGAGATCAAGTGCACCAGTTGTTGTGATATCAACTTCGCTAGAGTTTCCAATAAGATTGATACCACTAGCACCGTCTATTGAAAGTGCACCGGCTCCTGTTGACCATGTTGCTGCCGCGGCAGACGTCAGGGTCAAAGCACCAGCAGATGTGGTGAAGTTTGAAGCAGCGGCTCCATCAACAGATACACCACCTACGGCAGAATCAATGGTTACAGAACTTGAACCATCAAGGTCCAAAGCTGCATCCTCTGCATTTAAGGTTAGGTTTCCAGCTGAAGTATTAAAGTTTGAAGCGGCATCAGCGTCTAGAGAAATTCCCGCTGTTGTATCAACCGTGATAAATGAATCATCAGATCCATCAATTCCTAAGGTTGCCCACGCGGTTCCAGAATCCTGAAAAGTCACGTCTCCGGAACTCTGCATGTCAAAATCAAGATTTGCAACAGTATTGATGTCAAATGAAAGTCCGGTAGTAGCGTCATCAACAGTGATTATCTGTGCGCTTGCTCCAAATGCGTCATAACCATCGTCAAGTGTTGAAGAAAGCTGTACCCATGCACCATTACGTCGAACCATCACCTCATCAGTTGAGGTGTTGTAGTACATGCGTCCTTCAAACGAAACGTTTGAAGCAGGGTCGCTTGTTCCATTCTCAATTCCTTGAGTGATGATGGAATAAGGCGTCTTGAACATCTGTGTTCGAGGGGTAAGTGTTTCAGCGGCCCCAATTAAGGTCGTTGCACTTATTTGCATCTCAAGATAAAGATCCTCTACAAAATCTCCAAGGTCAGTAGACAATGGGATCTGCAACGAGAAGAAACCGTTTGTGACGGTAATCGCTGCAGTTGGAGTTGCAAGGAAGTTCAGTCCCTGGATGTCAGCTGCGACCTCGTTCCCAGCGGTCAGAGCGTCGTCCAAGTTGAACCAGAAGTAGTAGGTACCAGACAGTGCAGTACCTGATGCATTAAAAAGTCTTCCGTTATACCCAATAGAGGTAGGGGCCTGCGCTAAGGCAGAGGACGGAGCTGCGAGTAGGGCGATGGCGAGTGTCGAAAAAACCATCGAGATCCCTACTAACGTGTGCAGTAATAATTTGGCGGTTCGCATACGTTAGGTGCGTTATTTAGGCATTTTTTATGAAATGGGTTCAGAGTTGTTGAGTGATTCTGGTGACAAAACCACAGATGGCCAAAGCCCATGTGTGGGTACACACGGTCGCTTCGTCACCAAATCACTCAGTCAATTCCTGAATCCATAAGGGCTTAGTTAAGATTTCTTACGCCTGGCGATTGCATAGATTAGACCAAGCGCTATTAGGACTCCCAAAACGAGAGTTATTAATGTTTGAGTACTCGACGCCGTTTCATCATCACTGCCAGATAAGGAACTTACCACTGCTGTTATCTCTGAAGCTGGCTCATAGCCCTCTGGCCGATCAACATCTGTTCCTTCTGGATACACTCGCACAGAAGTGCTCCCATAGGCTGTATTCCCTGCTCTGTCCAGGGCCACAACTCGGAAAAAGTACGTACCTGGATCCAGGTCTTCCATTTCAAGCGGGCTTGACTGGACCTTGAAATCACTCGAGTTCAGAGCGATCTGATACTGCAGGACACCTGCTGTGTCGTCAGTGGTTGCAAAGGTGAACCAGGCTGACTCCCCTTCTAAGAGCTTTGCATCTTGTACAGAGAGCTCTATAGGATTTGGGTCTGTTGTATCTACTTGAACGCGGTGATGTACAACGTCTGTCTCACGACCGTCTGTCTGTACTCCCTTTATATGGAAGTAGTAGATTCCATCTTCTGTGACCTCCTGAGTCATCTCAGTGGATCCTGCGGCCAATGCCGTAGAAGGGTCTGTTGAAGACGACTGATCGAAGTCATAGAGGTACGATGCGATTCTGCTATCTGCAGCTATCTCTATCCAGTTTAGGTTCACACTGGCATTTGAATACCAGGCGTTCTGATCTGGATGAGAGTCAGACTCTAGAATAACCAGTGAGAGAGTTGGATCTGCCACAGCGGCAGCACCCACAGTAACCACACTTGATCCTAGATCTGTTGGATCAATGTTCTCAGTACCAGCTGAGATGGCCCTAGAGTCTCCATTAATTGAGACTGCTGTGGTTCCTTCCTGAAGAGCCAAGAAGTTAATGGAAACGAACGATGTTGTGCTTGATACAGGCCCATCGAGTGTGAACCCTCCCCATGAAACTTTTCCTGTTCTATTGTCGATATAGTTCCCAGGTGCTGAGCGATCAAACGCTCCTGTCAGTGTCACATACTGCGCACTGAGAGTTGCTGGGTCGTAGGTAACAATTGAGCGAACAGTGTCCAAGGCTTCCCCATTGGGTTGAACTTGGACTGTGAGGTCAAACGACTCTCCTTGTTCAGCGGATACCGTTACTTCAGCGAAGCTCATTGTTGCGTTGCCTGCCGCAAGGGACATCCCAGGCAACATCACAACGACCGCAATCAGTAATCCAGAGAATAAGTGTTTCATAGGTTTTCCGTCTTCCTCCGTCTCTTAATTCTATGTAGGCGGGAACATATCGCTTCAGGACCACCGTGGTCATGGTGCGGTATGTTCCCGCCTTGTGTTACTTATTTATACTGAGGTGTTCCATCGAGCCACTAGCATTGAGAAGTCGTAATCATCAACCGTGCTGTCCTCATTGAAGTCCCCCTCTCTATTATCGTCTCCCCACATACCGACGAATCGGCTTAGGTCGTAATCATCTACCGTGTCATCTTGAGTCAGGTCCCCTATGAGACGCCGGTAAATCTCATAGGTCGTAGCAGCTGAGGGAGTTGTCCCATTCATGGCAATAACCTCAAACTCATTCGTTCCGTAAGTCAGAGTAACTGTCTTGCTCCATGATGTTGTTGTTGGGTATGTCACTGAACTTGCACTGCCCTCTACTGTAACGCTATCGGCTGTAGTCTCCTTATCTCCGAAGAGAATAAGTGAGCTGGAGTAAGTAAAGGTGATGTCTGTAAGTGAATCATCAACGGATGGGGCGCTTGTTGCAGATGAACTGCCTCCGCCACCTCCGCCGCCGCCACCTCCGCCACCTCCGACGTTACAGGCGCTTGTGACGAGTGTGCATGTGCTGCTACATGTTAATGTTCCGCTAGCGAATCCTTGTGAGCTACAGGTCTCACCATCTAAAGACGCTCCATCACAGGTCTCACCCGGATCAATAAATCCATCTCCACAGAAATACTCGAATCCATCTCCACTTTCTAATTCATAACTTGATGACGTTGAGAATCCTGGAATAGACTCAATGGCTCCCTGAAGCTGATAACTTGTTGATGTAGCTTCACCACCATGGGTGGAAAGGAATCCTTGCTCCGGAAGCACTTCGTAGCTCGTTGAAGAGACTGCACCCACACCCCATGGGAGTGCAAAGAGGGTGAAAGCCACGAGCAAGAGCGGTAGTGTTGTATATCTCATAATCGTATGCTCGATTGACAAGTGACTTAGAAGGCTCCTGAGTAAGCAATTGCTGCAACAATGTTCCAGTCCTGATCAGATCCAGGAAGTGCACCGAATGTGCTTACAAATGTTGTTATCGCTGCAGACTCAGCCTCTAGGTCCTGTGTCTCAGGTGTGTATCCGTTCACCATATAATCAACTGCTGTCCAGTCGGCATCAGAAGATGGAAGTGCACCAGTCAATTGGCCAAACCAGCCAATCGCCTGCTGCTCAACTGTAAGCTCTTCGACAACCTCTTCCTCTACTACCTCTTCTACTACCTCTTCAACGACTTCTTCAATAATCTCTTCTACTACTTCCTCTTCATCTCCCTGCATGTCGTAGGTAAGTAGGTCTGTGTAAGCAATTGTGTGAAGCACATTCCATTCCATAGACGTTGCTGGCATCTTGGCGTACTTCTGACCAAACAAGATGAGAGCATTTTGTTCTGCCACTAGATCTCGTGGGTCACCCTGACAACCGCCGTAGGCGATGCAGTGAAGTGCTTCCCAGTCATTGCTAGACGATGGCATGCGTGCGTAGAAAGCTCCGAAGTAGACAAGTGCCTGAGCCTCAAGGCTCACATCTGTTTCTACTACTACTTCTTCAACCTCTTCTACCACTACCTCTTCTTCGGTGGCGACCTCTTCTTCAACCACCTCTTCTTCTACAACCACTTCAGCAACCTCAGATGTCTCTTCTGAAACAACCTGAGTTGATTCACCTAGGAAATCTGTATAAGCCAATGTATGGATTACATTCCATTCCATTGAAGTTGCAGGCATGGCTCCATATTTTGCTCCATATATAACGAGCGCTGCAGACTCAGCATCCACATTTCGTGGGTCACCCTGACAGCCGCCGTAGGCGATACAGTGAAGGGCTGCCCAATCATTAGCATTTGATGGCATGCGTGCGTAGAAAGCTCCGAAGTAGACAAGTGCCTGCTCTTCTAGTGAAGCCGATGATGAAGACCCACTACCAGACGAAGACTCATCGGTTGTTACTTCATCGGCGATTGCCTCAACCTCAGCACCGTCGATTGAGATCGTTGCAGATCCAAGAGAGCTTGTGTTTATCTTTTCAACTCCGTCTGAAATTAGTCGTGAGTCGCTCGTCACTGAAATTGTGGCTGCTCCAGAACTCAAGGCGCGAAACGTAACCGTTCCGAATGTTCCTGAACTCGTCACGGCTGTTCCGAACTTAAATGCTCCTTGCGAAAGTTCACCAGCGGTATTATCAATTTCGCTTGATGGTGAAACGTATGGGAACAGACTTCCAAGATCAAAGGCTGTGACCTCGAGTAAGGCTGCGTCAAACTCAATCTCCACACGCGCAGTGTCGAGAGACTCCCCACTAGGATCGATGAGTACGCTCAAACTAAAACTGTCTCCCGTATCCACCGAAGTGTTTGTTGGAGACAGCGAGAACGTGGCCGCGCCTGAAGCGTGGACCGTGGAGATGCCGAAGCTTGCGATGGAGATCGCAAGGCCAAGGAATAGGACGGCGGTCTTCTGCATAGAAAAAAATTATTAGGCGGTTAAATGTAAATTGATGGCGCGGGTAACGCCAAAAGATTCGCAGAAATTATAACATGATGAACAAGTGCTTTGTAGCTACAACTGTGTATAAAGTTGGAGAAAAAATGTAGTGGGTTTAGCGTGGGGAAAACAATCCCTGGAAAGAACTTGTGAGATCGGTCGCAGGTAGGCCGACTCAAAGTTTTTCCAGTGCTTGTTTTCCTCGCTGGTGGGTGGTGGTTGGGGGGGGTGGTGATGGTTGGTGTGTGTGGATAGGTTTTGTATAAAAACAAGACGAGTTTTATATCGTCTTGTTTTTGTCTAAGGCAGCATGGACAACTGATGCTATCCACACCTTCATTTTATCCCTCAGACTGTGGAAAAAAGAGTCGGGCTGTTTTCAGTAGAATAAGTAAATCTAGAAAAAGCGATCTGTTCTTTATGTAGTACAGGTCGTATTCAAATTTCTCTCGTGAGTCCATCACAGAGCGAGCGTAACGGAAATTTATCTGTGCCCACCCAGTGAATCCCGGAGTGATTAAATGACGAACATTGTAGTGAGGAACTTCTTTTTCAAGTCGCGTGACAAACTCTGGACGTTCTGGTCGTGGTCCAACCAGCGAGATATCCCCACGTAGCACATTGATCAACTGAGGCAATTCATCCAAATGTGACGCTCTTAAAAACTTTCCAACACGCGTAACGCGTGCGTCTCGCTTCTGTGCCCACTGCGCCCCATAGACTTCCGCATCCTTTCGCATGGAACGAAATTTAATAATTGAAAATAATTTACTGTTCTTTCCCACTCGCCTTTGAGTGTAAAAAATATGTCCCCTATCTTCAATCTTGATGGCTAGTGCAATCAAGACCCAGACAGGAAATGAAAGTGTTAGAAGCAGTAGTGATGTAACAAAGTCGCCAAGACGTTTCACTTGTTGATACAAACCATCGTGACGCTCTGCCACATTGTTTAAAAACCACCTCTGATCTATTGCTGACAAAGGTATTTTTTTTGAGAATCGTTCGTATGCCTGAGCAAAGTTCATGTAAGCCGTGCCCATTGGAAGTGTCGCATACATAACCTGCAGCAACTCAGGATCTGAAACAGCCGTGCTTGGAAGTACAACCACATGTAGTCCGTGCTTGCGAATCTTGTCTGGTAAAGATGCATCCAATAATGAAAACGTCACACTCTCAAAACCAAGATGTTTATGTAGTCGAATAAGTGCATGCAAATCCTGAACCTCTTTTGGCTCACCGAAAATTCCGATGCGCCATGGATTCAATGTCGCCAACTTTCTAAAATAGACACTCCTCCAAAGAAGAACTAGCCCACCAAGCAGTGCAACGTGAACGACAAGATTGGTCTTAGGGGTAATGGCTGTTGTGGGAATGAGATAAAAAAATGCTGAACCAATTGCTATCATTAATATCAATCCTCCAAAAAACCTGCCTAAAAATCGCTGTGACGAGGGTATTGTAGACAGATCATAAAGCCCCAAAACATAGAAACCCACGAGCCAAAGTATGTATACAAAAGAAAAAGGGATTATATGCTCAACAAGCTGATGCGTGTACAAATCGCCAAAACGAATCCACATGGTCAGCACAAGAGCTCCATACATCAGCAGAATATCCCCCAAAAGAAGGACTATTTTCTTCTCACGTAAATGCATACTTTTCATTATCTGTTTGCCGGCATCTTAGTAGAACTTCTCCAAAAGTGCGAGCGATGCCTCTCCCGAGGCAATCTGCTGAGCCAGGGTATGTAGCTCCTGCGCTCTTGGAACATCCGGGCCCGCCTCCAATGATGACGCTGTAAGAGCCAGCGCTTCCTCATTGCGCCCTTGTCCCAAATACACAGAAGCTAGTGCCCAATTAAGTTCATGTGAGATTGGTGAAACCTCAAGTCCCCTTTTAAGAAGTAGCTCGGCATCCTCAAGGGTGTATGTGTCAAAATTTCTAGATGCCCCATGGTAAACATATGCAAGCTCAACATAATTTCGCAAAGCATGTGGAGCACGTTCAATCGTATCTAGATTAGCCTGCTGTGTCAGTGCAATTTCTTTTTCAAATAGATCTGACAATCCAGATGCTTGCTCAGCATTTACTTTCCAAAGAGCTCTCCCTGTCTCTTGAGCCAAGAACGCACGGCGAACGTCGATACCATATCCAGATCTTGTTGCTGCAATCTCATAGAGTGCAAGACGTGTCTGCTCATCTGGCGCTGAAAGTAATTCCACAGAAGACCAATTGCCAACAAACGGTCCTATCACAAAAAACCAAAAGGTTATCGGCAAAAGCAAGGTCGCCACTATTAGAACAATCATTGAGACAGGAAGGATCTTTTTGTTTTGAAATAACTGATCAACAAAGGCAAGAGCGATTATCCAAATAAGAAAAGATGAGAGCGTATCAAAAACCGTAAGGCTCTGGACGATATATGCAGCAAAGCCCGTTAGTAAGATTGGTTGAGTTAAATCACCATCCCTTAAACGTGCAATCAAACCTTTGGCAACAACAAACCACAAACCAACAAGAGCAATCAGGCCAAGGACACCTGCATCAAGAAGCACATCCAAAACTTTATTATGTACACGATCAAACCACGCATCATCACAACGACTCGAACCAAAACATGGGTTGTAATGTTCGGCAACAACAGCGGGGACATTTTCTGGCCCCCACCCAAGTAGTGGCCGCTGAGCGATTCCATCAAGAGCAATATCCCACACAACAAATCTCCCCTCACCAGTCATGTCTATCACAGCTTGTCTAACAGAACTCCCAGGTGTCAGAGCGAGTACTGAGATAGATAAAAAAACCAAACCAAGAATCGAAACGATACCAATGGCTGCGTACTTCCCACGAGATGACTGCGCGCTCTGCCACAGGGCCAAAGCAGCAAACAAAACACCTCCTCCAAAAAAAGAATAAATTGCCGCGTATGCTGATGTGAAAAGCAGGGCAAATATAAGAACAAACAAAGCTCCCAATGCCAAAATACGCTGTAGCCTAGAGTTAACACGCGCTGCCAATACACCAACCAAAGTCATGCTTAATATCAAATAAGTTCCAAAAAACGATGAATTTCCAATGGTCGATCCCCCCTTAGTCGCTGGGATAACAAATAGCTTGAACTCCTCCCCTAAAAAACAAAGGGCTACCACCACAGACGCTGCGGCAATGACACCCAGAAAAATATTCCAGTCGCGACGCGATTGCATCACGCCAGTGATTACCATGTACAGCATGCCAAGGTGGATCCAAAAAAGAAGTCCAGTGGACCTCTCAACTCCTGACCAAAAACTTGCTAAAGGATCAACTCCAAAAATCGTTGCCAAACAAAGTACCCCAATAAACAAATACAGCCACTTGCCCACCACCCCTATCTGCGGTGCGTATTCTTTTTTTCTAGCAGCGAGCCACAGGTATAAAATAAAAGTTAGCTCTCCGATCAAAAGGAACAAGTGTGCTTTTGTTGTGCCAAAAGGAAACAAGAGTTCCTTTGAATAAACAAATAATATCAAGAGGTGAAGATATACCCCAACACGCACCCCCCATAGCAGGTACCTATCCAATTTTATTGGCAGGTGCATATTGATCATAAAAGTACGCTTTAGAAATGTAGGAAGGAAAGCAGCTGACTACGCTGTGCAACAGGATCAGCTATTAAAAGAGTCTGTACATCAGGTTGGATCGATGGGAACAAAGCTAAAGCTTCTTGAGCAGCAAGTTCCAATGCTTCGCGATCATCCAAGAACAGAACCGCTATCATATGAAAAACTTGTGCGCGTGAAATGTCCGGTGCAAATGTTGTTACAGAACGTGTGACTTCAACCGCCTCTTCAATTTTTCCCTGGTCTATTAAAACGGATGCCAGAGCCCAATAAGCCTGTGGATGCACTGGGTTATTTGCAACAGCATCTCGCATGAGAACCTCAGCACGATCCAACATTTCTGTATCAAGGGTGTGAGATGCCCCCTGAAGAACATAAGATAATTCTAAATTTCCACGCAAATAATTTGGGGAGTTAGCTAATGTCTCATTTACAGCCTTCTCAATAAGAGCTATTTCTGACAACAAAAATTCTTTATTTACCCCCTCTCCTCCGGCTGGCACATTCCACAACATACCCGCTGTTTGATTTGCAAGATAAATCCTTCTGAAATCAATTCCCTGCTGAGATAGAGTTACAGCCTTCTCGTAGGACTCAAGACGCTCATCAATAGACCGTGATTCAAGTGTTTGCTTGATGGCCATGTTTCCTTGAATTGGCTGGATAACAAATAGTGTAAACGTAAACACCCAAACCAAGCTTAGTGCTGCGGGCACCGCAACGGAAAATGTCTTTTTATTCGGTGACCCAGTTTCTTCATCAAATTCCTTTGTGCTAGCAGCAGATGCAAAGGCAAGAAAGAATACCCATGTCATCATAATGGTTGATGTGTCCAAAATGGTCAGGTTCTGAACAAAATAAGCTGCCAATACAGATCCCACAACAATAATCTCCACGCTCTTCTTTTTCCAAAGGCTATAAATAGCCAATGTAAAAATTGAGAGATAACTTATGAGTCCCACAATCCCCACCTCCACAAGAAGATCTAAGACCTTATTGTGTGCTCGATCAAACCACATCTCACTTCCGCACAAAGGTGAGCCTAAACACGGATCATAAAACTTTAAAGAGACAAGCTGGAAATTCTCAAGACCCCACCCTAAAAATGGATGTTCAAGAAAAGCTTGCCAGGCCATATTCCAAACCACAAAACGTGATCCCGTGGCAATCTTTACAAACTCGTCGTAGACAATACTTCCCTCCTGAAACGCCAGAACAATCGTAAGTACGAATGCGGCGCTCAAGGCAATAAAAATGCCCCAACCAGTTTTTCGACGACTCACCGTCTTTCCATTCACGATAAAAAAGAGGGCTACGAACAATATCGCTGCCCCCACAAAAGAAATCTTTGCGGCATTTGCTGTTGTAAGTAATAAGGCAAGTGACAATATTCCTGTGGCAGTGACACCATAGTTCCACATTTTTCCTTTTGTGGTCATTGCAAGGTAGGCCGCCAAACCAATTTGAAATAATAAGTACGTTCCAAAGAACGATGAGTTTCCAAACGTAGAACCACCACGCTGTCCAGATCCTAGCTCAATCCCAGCAAAAGACAGTAGGTGAACACATGCTGCCCCAAGACCGACAAGCACGCTTACCGCAATAACTCGTTGCCACTGTGCTTTTGTTTGAAACAATGTGGTCACAATCCAAAAGAATCCGAGCATGTGTACCCACATGAGTCCTCCGGTCACGCGATCAACACTCGCCCAAAAACTAAATGACGGATCAACGCCCAATACAGAAGCAAGGAGGGCAATCCCCACGAATATGCTTAGTGCGATTCCCAGAGCACTTTTTATTGGACGCACATCTGGGCGATGCCACATTAGCCATATGAGTCCGAGGCCTAGCAGCTCCACCAATGCCATCATTATGTAGGCCTTTGTAGTGGTGTGTGGGAAGAGAAAAGCCTTCGAGGTTAAAAGCGGAGCTGTGAGGACAAGATAAACTCCCCAGCGAAGAATTGTTTGTAAATGATCGGTTTTGTGTGGATGACTCATAGACTACAAATGAAATTGATACAGAATTTGAACTTTGTTTTGTTCAATATTATTAGATAAAAGACGTTGAAGATCCGCTAAAATACCAGGATGATCGGCAAGCGCGTCATTCGCCACCTGAGAGAGGATATCATCGTTTTGCAAGAACATCACCCCCATTACGTACTTATAATGACTCCCATCCAGATCAGGTGCAAATGTGCGTACCTCATCTAATAGTTCCAGTGCCTCATCTACTTTCCCCTGTTCAAGATAGACAGAGGCTAAAGCCCAATACGGCTTTGGGTGTACAGGATTAAGTTCGATAGCATCAAGCAAAACCTGTTCAGCCAGAGCGAACTGCTCAACATCATACAATCTACCGCGAGCCTGAGCGAGCAGTGCTATCGCAAGTGGAGCGCGGAGATAATTAGGTGAATTTTCCATTGTATCCAGCAGTGATGCAACAAGTAGATCGATCTCATAGTTAACTGGCTCTTCAAGTGCTGACAACCCCTCTGGATCCGTGGCCCAAATATTTCTGGCCGTATCATTAGCAAGAAAAACTCGTCGTAAATCTTCTCCCTCAGGTGAACCATCCAGGGCGATAGGAAGATTCGTTAAGCGCTCATCATAAGTCTTTGCATGCACCACATTCATCAAAGCGGCATTAGCCCGTACTGGATGAATGACAAATGAAGAAAGTATCACTGGTAAAAAGAACGAGACTAGTAAGGCCGGTGGAACAATCCACGTTGGCCGTTTTGAAGACTCTGGTTTTTTACCCCACGACCCAACAGATGAGATCCATGCGAGTGTCAGCACCCACAACATCATGGTGACCGAAATATCCAACACGGTTAAGTTTTGAACAAAGTATGCGGCGAGAATACCCACAGCGATTGCCGCTGTTCCTCGCAAGGACCTACCTGCCACACGTGAATGCCTTGCCGACACAACCATCTTGCCAAGAGCAAGTAATGTAACAACGAATACCGCCAGGTAACTCAAAAGCCCAATGATTCCGGCCTCTACTCCAACATCTAGGAGTTTGTTATGAGCCCTGTCGTACCACATCTCTTGCCCACAAATATCAGTCCCAAGACAAGGATTATAATATTCCAAGCTCACATATTGAAAGTTCTCAAGACCCCATCCTAAAAACGGTCGATCCTTTATAGCCTGCACTGCCATGTCCCACACAACAAACCGTGAGGACGTCGAAAAATCCGTAAAAGTATTTTGAACAACGGAATCTGGAACAAAAGCCAAACCAACAATAGAAAAGAATGTTACGACCATGACAATCAATAAACCAATACCTCCGCGAGATACTTTTTCCTTTGCCGACCCCCAAAGCCACACACCAAGAACAAGAACAAGCGCACCGAAGAAAGCAATAATGGATGCATGAGTTGAAATAGAAAGAAGTGTACCGATCAAAGCAAACATCGAAACAGCACCATAGGTTCGCATGCGCTTATCCGCTCCCTCCAACCAGATCCACGCGGCAAAAGCGATTTGAAAAAGAATGTATGCTGCAAAGAAAGATGAGTTACCTAAAGTTGATCCCCCATTAGACCCAACCGAAAACTCAATTCCTGCTAGTTGTGCCAAATGAATTCCAGCCGTAATGAGACCAACTCCCACTGACACCGTAAACAACTTCACCCAGTCTTCTTTCGTTTGGAAAAGAATTCGAACAATGAAATACAGCGCCAAAATATGAAGCCACATGAGCCCACCGGTAATGCGATCAATGCTTGCCCAAAAACTGAACGTTGGATCCACACCAAAAATAGATGCCAGCTCCAGGATCCCAACAAAGGCTGTTAAGGCGATAGAGATGGGGTCCCATGAGATCCGCCTTTGTGGACGCACAACAAGTAGCCAAAGTGTTGCCACAACCGCAATCTCCACAAGAGCCATTATCACGTACCCCTTTGTTGAGCTATATGGAAAAAATAGTTTATCTGAAGAAAGGAGCGGAACCAGAAGCACCAGATACACACTATAGCGAGCAATTCTCTCAATCCAGAGAGACTTATTTTCTCCACGAAATGTCATAGAATATGTGCTATTGTAGTGGAGAAACTCGCATATCGCAACGTAACAACAGCCTACTTTTATGAAAAAAACGATTCTCATTACTGGCGGAGCTGGATTCATTGGAGCTCACCTAGCCAAACGACTTGGGCAAGATGGTCACGAGCTTATCCTGCTCGACAATTTTAATGATTATTACGATCCTGGATTAAAAGAAGCTCGGATCTCAAAGCTTCTTAAAGACACCCCTCATACCCTATACCGAGCAGATCTCAGCGACCTGCCAGCCCTTGAAGCTATTTTTGAAAAACACCAGATCGATCACATTGCCCACCAAGGTGCTCAGGCTGGTGTGCGCTACTCCATCGACAATCCTTTTGCCTATGGCGAGTCTAACTTGATGGGAACATTGCACATCCTTGAACTAGCTCGGCGTCATGGGGTTAAAGGTATCTCCATGGCATCCAGCTCTTCTGTGTACGGTGACGCCACAAACATCCCGATCCAAGAGTCTGACTGCGAGGATAAGCCGATCTCCCTGTATGCCGCCACCAAACGTGCCACAGAGCACATGGCCCATGCCTACCACCATCTTTACGACATTCCCATCACCTGCCTACGCTATTTCACCGTATATGGCCCCTGGGGTCGCCCTGACATGGCTTACTTCAAGTTTATGGATTTGGCCTATGCTGGCAAAGGAATAGAGGTATACGGCCAAGGAGAGATGGAACGCGACTTCACCTATATCGACGACATTGTTGATGGAATTGTTCTCTCCATAGAAAAAAACCACCCTTGGGCGGTTATGAATCTTGGTCGAGGCCACGCTGAGCCCCTCATGGACATGATCAAACTGATCGAGGGCTACACAGACATCACTTTTGAGAAAACCTATCTAGACATGCAACCAGGCGACGTCCGCGAAACCTGGGCAGACACATCACTGGCCAAGGAACTCCTCGGCTGGGAATCAAAAACTTCTCTGACCGAGGGACTTAAAAGTTTTGTGGCTTGGTACAAAGATTATTATCACAAGAACTAGGGCTGTCACCTGACAGAAGTTCTCGATAAAGGTCTTGGTACCTATCGAGCATTATCTTGAACGTAAACTTTTCTAAAATCCTCTTACTGGCTCGTTGCAGCATCACTGATCGTTCCTGCTCAGAGAGAGAAAGAGCTCTGTCGATCACCTCAGATAAACTTTCCACTGAACCAGGCTCCGCAAGGAAGCCTGTTTTTGTATCTTCAATAAGTTCAGGTACGCCACCCACAGAAGTTGCAACACAAAGTGTCCCCTGAGCCATAGCCTCCATAACCACATTAGGCATTCCCTCTCGAAGCGACGGGAGAACAAGAAGATCAAGAGAACCTATGTAGCTATCTGCACTACTTACATGACCAAGAAGCTTCACACGATCATTCAAACCAAGCCGGTCAATCTGCATCTCAAGAACATGTCGCTCATCCCCCTCTCCAATGAGTAACAAATCAACATTCTGAGAAAGTTTCAACAAGGTCGGAATGAGAATATGCAAACCTTTTTGTTTTGAGAGCGTCCCAACAAAACCCATGACGATTGAAGACTCTGGTATCTCAGTAAGCTCTCGAACATCCCTACGACTAGAAGCAGGCTCCACCCCATTGTAAATAACATCAACTTTACTTGATTCAACACCGTGACGGTCAACCAACTTATCTTTACCCGCCTGAGAATTACTAACGATTTTGTGACACAGTGACTCTGTAAGCCGATCTAGCCAAAAACGTACCTTAGGTTCGTGACGTGCATTCCGCTGACCACTGATAATCACGGGAACTCGAGCCAGATGACCGAATACACGTGCTGCGATATTATCGAAAAAAAGAAAGCTTTGGAGGATATCCGGGCACTCCCGACGAAGCAGACCATAGAGCCCAAACAGTTTCCACCACTGACGTTTAGATCCAATATCAAGAGAGACAGTCTTCACCCCCACAGCATCCAACTTATCTAAAAGAGGCCCCTCAGAAGCTGTTTTAAGGGTACACACGGTCACTTCGTACTGATCGCGATCAAGTCGACTTGCAAGCTCAAAAAGCATCTTCTCAGCTCCGGCCATGCGGGCAGAGGTGGTAAGGAAAAATAGTTTTATCTTTTTTGGTATACTCTGATGCATATGTGTGGCATTGCCGGAAAACTTGCTTTTAATCCTACCTATTGGCCAGAGGAAACTCAACTGAAGTCGATGGGGGATGCTATTGCTCATCGAGGCCCAGATGACTCTGGTGTTTTTATTGACGGCCCTTGTGGCCTTGCCCATCGACGCCTGTCCATTATAGATCTCTCACCGCGAGGACACCAACCCATGTCAATCATGGATGGCCGCTACACCATTTCGTTCAATGGAGAAATCTATAACTATCAAGAGCTTCGAGATGAACTAGTAACACAAGGAGTAACTTTCGTGTCCGACTCAGACACAGAAGTCTTGCTACATCTATTTGCTCGACATGGAACAAGTTGTCTACAACGTCTTCGTGGCATGTTTGCTTTCGGTATTTGGGATAAAGAAAAACAGGAACTCTTTTTAGCGCGAGATCGGCTTGGTCAAAAGCCACTCAAGTATTACATCGACGATAAGCAGTTTGTTTTTGCTTCAGAGTTGAAAGCTATATTGAGCACAGGAGTTAAAAAACAAATCGACTGGGATGCCATTCAAGACTATCTCAAACTTGGATATGTGCCAGGCCCAATGACCGGCTTCAAAGGCATCGCCAAACTTCCCCCAGCGCACTACGCCATCGTAAGTACCAACGGAACTATGGTCACTGAACGCTATTGGGAATTGGATTACAAAACAAAACCTTCACAGTCCACAGCGCAATGGCGTGAGCAAGTCACGGACACACTCACAGAGGCTGTCCGACTTCGTATGATCTCTGATGTACCCGTTGGCGCTCACCTCTCAGGAGGAATCGACTCAGGGATAATCACCGCGCTAATGGCACAAAATAGTTCTGAACCCGTAAGAACATTCTCTATTGGTTTTGAGGGAGATACAGACAGTGAACTTCCACGCGCACGACAGATCGCTGACCGATACGGCACACAACACCATGAGTTCGTCGTGAACCCATCCAATACCGATATTCTTGCAGACGTCGCCGCTCACTACGAAGAACCTTTTGCTGACTCGAGTGCCCTACCCACTTGGCTACTGAGCGAACTGACTCGAGAGCATGTGACCGTCGCTTTAAATGGCGACGGAGGTGATGAAAACTTTTCTGGCTACAATCGATACCACCTCATGGGGATGTACGAGACACTCAAAAAAATTGACCCCCTTGTTCAGGGCCTGCACAAGCCAGGTGTCAGTGTAAGCCAAAGTCTTTATAAATTCTCCAACAAAAAAATCTTCCGAAAAGTCCAAAAACTTCTGAAGTGGTATAGCGCTCAGACTCATGAGACCTACCAACGACAGTTTGGATTTTTTAACGAAGTCTCAATCGCCAAACTTCTCCCAAGAGCCACTAAAAACTCACCTTTTCCATTAAAAAATCTTTTTGCACAAACAAATTCTCTTCAACGAGTAGACCAGCTTCTTGCTGTAGACATTGCCTCTTATCTTCCAGATGACCTCCTTGTAAAAGTCGATATGGCATCAATGGCACATGCCCTTGAGGTACGCTCACCTTTTCTAGATCACGTCCTAATGGAACTCACGGCTTCCATGCCAGTAGAACTAAAGCGTCAGGGGAAACGCGGAAAGATCCTGCTCAAAGAAATTGCTACGGGGCTCCTTCCAAAAGAAATCGTCAAACAAAAAAAGCGTGGCTTTGGCATTCCGCGCGAGACGTGGCTACGAGGGTCTTTGCAAACTTATGTAGAAGAACAACTCTTTGACGAAGAATTTTTGCGTCACGGATTCAATCGTGGTCACATCGAACAACTTATACAAGAACATACACAAAGACGTAGTGATCACTCACTACGCCTGTGGTCTCTTATCATGCTTAAGCACTGGCTCAAGGCTTGGTTTACTTAGCGAGTTTTTGAAAGACCCACTCATGGTTACCTGTATTTGCAAATACACATCTATTCCAAAGAGTCTTTTTGTGCGACGGTAATTTTGTTGGAGCTTTCACGAGTTTAAATCCGTGTTTTTCTATATAGTCCTTTCCCTCCTCAAATGTGCAGTACTCATAAGGGAATCCACCAAGCCAATCTACGGTATCGTTGTAGATGTGCATTCCACGTCGTTGGTAGAAAATATTTTTGAGAGGCTTCTTTGATAGGAACAGATAAACGTTCCCAATCATGCGTTTGATCATCCAGTATAAAAACATGGCATAAACCATAAGTTTTTGAACGATCCACGGGGCTTTTTTATAAATCTTTTTTGTGTGCCACCAAAATTCTGATGAAGGTGTGGTGTTATACACTGCGATGATCAGATGACCACCGGGTTTTACAAGCTTCACGATGTTATCAAACGCCTTGTACATATCGCCCGTAGCCATCAATACCCCCCAGCTATAAACAATGTCACCTTTTTCTCTCAGGTGTTCAACAGTAGATTCCTTGAGAATGTCTCCGAAATTGATATTCCAGTTTTCTGCATCTGGAGCGAACTTTTCTTTTGTTGCTTTTGTAGTCGAAAGACTACTCTCATCCACATCAACACTAAAGATTTCCTTTGCGCCGTGTTTTAGTGCAGCAAGAGAGAAAATACCACTTCCACTTCCAATGTCGATAAATGTTGCTCCTTGATATTCTTCTTTTGGAAGAAAATCCATCAAAGAATCTTCTGCAATTTGTAAGCTGTTTTTATCCAATTTTTTTTTTGAATAATTCGCCCAATTTTTCCCGTATGAAAACTTGTTCTTATCCATTTCACTATAGGGTGTGTTCTGTGAAGCCATAGTTTCGTTGGCGTTTCTTAGGCGCAAATCGTTTAAATTTTTTAGGACATCGAAACCTCGCCTTCCAAACAACGAGATTATTGCGAAACAAAAAGTTTTCAGGTTAAGAGGATTTTGTGCGATGGATTTGCCAAAAGCGCCAAAGGCTCTTTTGCGATCACGAGCAAGTATATAGCCTATTCCATCATGTCGCAACTTCTCACTGTAGATTTTTGGACGCCCCAAATAGAGGCTTTTATACTTGTCTTCAAGTTTATTTATATTTTCTGCCTGCACCTTAGAGTACGTTGAAGAAAGAGGTTTTTTGCGTCGGTGATACTTAATTAGAGGAGCGCCATCAACAAAATCGAATTTGAAAGATTGTGCAAGTCGAATCCGCATGTCTCTATCCTGTCCTCTGGTTAAATCTTCATCAAAGAGTCCAACCTTTTGAAAAACCTCTCTTCGATAAACTGTACTACTTCCACTCCCCATGTAGTCTGATTCCAGAATCCGATCCAGAATACTCTCTGGTTTTTCAAGTTGAAAGAATCTCTCCTTGCCAAATCGATTTACGATGATTGCATTACATCCAACAAAACCCAGGTTCGTATCCTCCTGAAATAACTCAAGTTGTTTCTCCAGTTTAGTTGGCATCCACTCATCATCAGCATCAAGTATCGCGATAATTTCTCCAGTTGAAGCGCCAATTCCAATATTTTTTGGTTTTGCGGCTCCACCAGAGTTTTTACTCAAACGGATGTACTGAATTCTATTATCAAACTCGACAAACGTCTTCATAATGCTCTCAGTCTCATCTGTTGAAGCATCATCAACTACAAGAATTTCAAAGTCCTGATAAGACTGCGAAAGAACACTCTTTAATGCCCTGGGTAAACATTGAGCGCTATTGTGTGTTGGAATGATGATGGAGATTTTCATGCTATACAATTCCCTGCTTAAGTTCGGATCTTAGAAAAGTCACACACTGTTTGCCATTCAGTCAGTTTACGTTACCAAACCTCATATCACAGTCAAGAAAAACCCTAATTACACAACCTACCCCACTCACGCAGACAATGTCAGTGTTGAAGATACCAATGTTTGCATCGATTTATTTGAAACTTTGCTAATTGTCTTTTCCTGACTGTAGGTTGTATTATATGCAGGAATTACAACTGAATTCCTCATATGAAATTACTGTACCTGTATGCAAATGCTAGGTCTAGGTCCGAAATAGAAAATCCCTCCTCAGGATCCTACAAAATGGATTACGCCCTGTTTGGTGCAAATCACGCAAATACTTTTGGACATCAGGTTATAGAGACCACAGAGACCCAGAGCAACTCAGAAAAAAAATGGATTGGAATCAAGTTGAATTTTCTTCTAAATAAATTCATAAAAATTATAGGTGGGTACGGAGGCGATTGGTTCAAAATCCTAACGCTAAAACGCTCCATTGCAAAAACTGACATCATAATCTCAACATCAGATCGGGTTGGAATCCCACTCATTCTTTTAATGAAACTCGGCCTCATCGAGAAAAAACCCATCCTCTACATAAGCATTGGCCTTCCAAAAAGACTAAAAAAAATGAGAGGAATTTATAAACACTTTTTTATCAGTTCACTGACACAACATGTAGATTCTATTGTTTGTTATGGATGGCAAGAGGCGCAGACCCTCAAAGAACTCCTGAAAGACAAGGGGGACATTGTTACGTTTGTCCCGTTCGGAGTTCAGGTCGATCTATTTAGACCAATTAGTGAGGAAACAACTCAACATATTGTGAGTATCGGCGCTGATCCACATCGAGATTTTGAATTACTCATTAGTATTGCTCATCAGATACCCTCACCGATTACCATCGTAACGAATGCACATCATGCACGTGTCCTAGAACATAAACTTTCTCCTTTTCCAAAAAATATTTCCATCATTCAAAATCTTGCTTTTGAAAAAATGAAAGATCTCATGGATAGTGCTTCACTAATCGTTCTTCCTGTTAAGGAAAATTCTTATTCTGGAGCCACAACAACACTACTACAAGCGATGGCACTGGAAAAACCTGTAATTGTTACCGAAACTGAAGCAATAAAAAATGGTTATCACTTAAAAGATGGACATAATTGTTTACTCGTTGAACCTGGCAACTCACAAGAGCTCCTACATAAGATTCTTCTTGTTTGTAAAAACACAGAATTTGCCAGAAATCTCGGAAAACACGCGAGGATAACAGCTACGGAACAACTGTCATGGAAAAACTTTGAAGAAAAGATATTCTCACTCATTCGCGCCTGCTTATGATAAGAGCAGCTTTTGTAAACTTTATAAACTGGTTGGGAAGAAAACTAGGAACAGACATGCCTTATCTTCTCCGAAATGGTATCTGGATTAATACTGGCTATGCATCAGCTTCAGTTGCAGGATTAATCCTATCTGTGGCTTACGCAAACTTTCTATCGCCAGAAACGTACGGAGCATACTCGACAGTAATTTCCGTTACGGCCATTCTTGCCATTCTCAGTCTTGATAAAATGAGCACCCCTGTCACAAGAGCAGTTGCCGCAGGGTATTCAAAGACTTTTTTAGAATCCTATCTCTGTAAGCTACGTTGGAGTTTTGCAAGTGCTGGCGTAGCATTTTTGCTAGCAGTTTACTATTTCCTTGTGGGAAATGTCTCTTTGGGAATGGCATTTGTAATGGTCGGTATTTTCACGCCGGTCATGCAACCACATGCATTATACAATGCATACCTTAATGGGAAGCAAAACTTTCGCCTCACCGCTCTGCTTCAGATAATTACACAGATCATCCATGTCATCGTTGCCGCTAGTGTCTCTTATCTCACTGACAGCTTTCTCGTTATTCTCTTCTCGTACTTTGTCTCCCACTCTATTCTAAGAGTGAGTTCGTTTTTGTATGTAAAAACACGGTTCAAAAAAGAGATTCAAGAGGCAGCCATAGACCGTGAAGCCATAACCCTTGGAAGAGAATTGAGTTTTCTGGGTAGTTACAGCGTCATCGTAAGTCATCTCGACAAAATTTTACTCTGGCACTTTTTGGGACCGGCTCAAGTGGCTCTCTACGCATTTGCCACTGCGCCCACAAAAGAACTTTCTCGACTGTTCAACCCCATTAGCACCCTTGCTCTTCCAAAGTTTAGCAATAGGTCGAAGCTGGTTTTGAAACAACGTCTGTTGGGAAAAATCTTTAAGATAGGACTATTCTCATTACCCATAGTCGTCGGGTACATTCTCCTGGCACCACACCTCTTTTCTTATCTCTTCCCTCAATACTCCGCAGCTATTCTACTCTCTCAGATCTACTCGTTAAAACTTCTTATGCAAGGCGACAGGCTTCTTTCCCCATTCTTCCACTCACAGATGTTAAAAAAACAGCTCTACATTATTAACATCGTAAGCCCAACGATTAAGCTGGTTAGCATGCTGTGCCTTCTCCCGTTTTTTGGGGTTATGGGAATTGTCATTTCAGTTCTTGTAACCGAGCTAATTGACCTAATTTATCGACTTATACTTGTTAAGCGCTCGTAATTAAATCACCTTGTTAATACGTATATGTTCCTTCAGCTTCGCTAGTAACTTACTGATAATGGGAATTCGCAACTTGATAAGTGCTCGAACAGGAAGGGTGTGTAGAACATGACGGTACAACATCGCCCGTCGATCATGCTGTTTTTTATACCCCTGAATGAGACTTGTAATACTCTTGACATCATCACCCTTTCCAGAAGACTTCCGAACCCCCTTTCTGGCTAGCGCACAAATCCCACGAGGAAGCGTGCCCTCCAACATCACGATGTACCCATGCTGCTCCAAGATTCTTTTCAAAGAATTTGGAGAGAACATATAAATGTGTGGAGCAGCGAAATAGGATGTGTAAAAGCAACTCTTTGGAGCAAAAATGTTTGGGACTTCAACATACAAGAGCCCACCATCTTTTAAAACCATCGAAACATCTTCGAGAATCTCGGATGGATCCTCAATATGCTCAAGTGTATGTAACAAAGTAATAAAATCAACCGAACGATCTGGTAAAACATTTCTTGTAAAAAAAGTATTTTGAACATTTGTAAGATCATAACGATTTCTCGCAATTGAAACCATGTTCGGGGACGGCTCGAACCCATCATACGTCCATCCACAGAAGACAAAATGAGAAAGCAGTGCCCCAGTATTACAACCGATGTCCAAAATCCTTTTTTCAACAGAGGAGTCAATCACATTTACGTGTGTTGATATCCAATCGAATGTCTGCCTGGCGTACTCCTCCTTTCTTCAGTGCATACTGATCGAACGCTCTCCAATCCTTTTCCTCGTAATAATCCTCCGTATACAATTTTTCGATTTCCTCACTAAGCATTGGGTTTTGATACACAAAACCACATGGTGTACAGATGACATACCGTGTCTCTTTAATTCCCATTTTTCTTGCAAACGGATCTTGGTAGTTCACAAGCAACTCACTCGAACTAGTGCTCTGACAAATAAGACAACAAGTTGATTTCATATCATTTTTTTTTTGCAATTACGTGAAGATTATCCCCTAAATAGAGTAGATCCAAAACTTTAACCATTGGCTTGAGTAACAAGTTTAAAAACTTGCTCCCACTAATCGCCCCTTCGGACACATGAATACCTAAAAAATCTCTTAACCAATATTCAATGGACCCAGTCCAACCCTTCATGCTTGATAATGTGTACATGCCCTTAATTTGAAAACCGGATTCAACAACCATTGCCCTGAGGGTACCAGGTGTCACAAGTAGGTTATGACGAGGGGTGTCTAGATTGTACCAGTAGGATCGAAAAATTTGAGCTGCACCACTTCTCCAGTTTGGTAGATTCATGACAAGCACACCACCCAACTGCAAAGACTCATACACATCCATTAGGACTTCGCGGGGATTGTCGACATGTTCAAAAACCTGATTCAATGAAATTACGTCGAACTTCTTTTCGGTCCATCCCTGTGAGATGCTGAACCCCTGACGAACGTCTAACCCCTTTTTTCTACAGGACTCAACCATGTCATAAGAAGGCTCAAGACCAAAGACGCTCCACCCTAGCTGAGCCTGCTGTCGTAAAAACACCCCAGCACCACAACCAATATCAAGAAGCGTTCTCTCTTTTCCAAAAAATCCAATGGGGCGCGCACGAAACCATCGGAACACGGAGAGACTGTGACCTAAAACGCGTGAAGGCCAACCCCATTGTTCCATCACCCAAGAACTCCAGACAAATGAACGCACTCTATGGACACATGTCTCTTTTCTTAAAGACAATGGAGTAGCCACGTTTAGAGCGGGTCGATGTGAGATATAATTTGCTGGGTAATGGATTTTGTAGTCTTCCTTTTTTGAAAGAGGACTAAGCGAAACAAGTTCACATGACGAGCAGCGAACAATGTTGTGTGTATTCTTCTCTCTCCCATGCAATCGTTCGGCTGACGAAAAAATATGTTTCCCAATAGTAGAACTGCAGGAGGGGCAAATAAAATTCATAATCTGACAAATTCACGTAAATCTTTGATAATGTCATCAGTTGCATAGTGCGGCCAATGACAATATTGTCGAACAAACTTTTCTTGATTTTCTAAACGAGAGTGATCCTCTTTATTATAAAGCAATGTTCGTAGATGATTGATAAGAGACTCCTTGTTTGTCGCCTCAAGAGCTGCTCCAATGTTTACGGCGTCCATAGATGAAACATCGTCAATATTCAACAAAATAGTTGATTTTCTTGAAAGTGCAGCAAAGACATGTAGCGTTGAAGATGAGCTAATGACCACATCAGAAATCTGTAAAACCTTTTCAATATTGTTCCTGATCCTTCGAATAAACACATTCTCATCTAATTTCAAACCTGATTCATGAACCAAGGCTTCATAGTAACTCTCGCTTGTCTGGGCCGCACTGGCTGGATGGGGTGAGATAAGAAGTTGTGGCTTGAAATCCGTATCTTGGTGAAGAAGATTGTTAAACGACTCAAGAACGATTTTTATCAACTGCGTATTCTTCTCAGGAAGAAAGTTTTGACCGGAGAAAAAAATGGTTGGTCTTCGTGGAAGTCGATATTTTTCAAAAATTGGTGCAAGTTGATCTCGATTAAGGACAGTGAAATTATCAAATATCGGTGATCCAGTCACCACAATCTTTTCCTCACAAACACCGTGGTGAAGAAAAAATTGTTTAGATAACTCCCCCCACGCAAAAATTTTATCGGCCTGAGAAGGGGTATTTACCATGATATTTTTTACCGTCTCCTCTGTGACCCCGTGCTGAAATAAGATAAACGCTACTCCTCTAGCTTTCATGTGCTCCATGATGAAACGTTCGTGCACATGACGCTCGGTAGCGGCAACAAGAAGGTGGGCTTGTTCAGACAAAGTATCCAGCCCTCTAACAGCAAACAGGAGCTCTGGTGCCTCGTGCAAAAGATTTGCGTACGCAAACCGCCTCTCCCCACTCGCCACGATTCCGAAAAAAAAGATCCTACAAAGATAGCTGACTTGACCAAAAAATCTTCTGTGATCTGAAGAGACAATGTTTACCACACGGCCCCCCGGAACCAAGCATGCTAGCTCTGCCTTGGTTGCCTGTGAACCTGTAAGGAGCACCACCTTAGCCCCTCCCTTAACCAACCCCCTTATAACAGGCAACAATGGTTTTACCACGGAACTTTGTGGGGAGGACTTGGTAAGAACGAACACATACTCATCTGCCCCCACATGAAAATTCGATTTCACAAATCTCCTCTCTCTTATAAGAAGCATGAGGCAAGAAAAAATGGCTCGGACCATTTTTTTTCCATAAATCAGACGCCCACAAAATTGCCGACCTGTCTTTCTTGCCTGCAGAAAAACTTGTAGCTCTATGACGGACCCCAATGATTGACCACGATAAACGGTGTGATCAATTCCTTGATGACAAAACCATGTCTTGGAAAGATTCCTTGCTCTTTCGTCAGCAACCCGTCTTGTCTGTGGGTCAAATTGAATCAGCTTTGCCATAAGAACCAGAAGGCCTGGATGGAACGATGTAACGTTCTGGACCCCACTCTTGAATAATTAACTCTGCAAGCCGAAGCTCGTCTTTTGTATGAATATCGACTGTCATATTCAAATCATCAAACTCAAAAATCTTCACCTTGTCCCCAAGCCGACGACCCTGTGCCATAAGAGCTGCTCTTGAACATGTGATCATTCCACTAAAACAAACAAACAGCTTATCCTTCTTTAACTGTCGTGTGGTAAAGCCACTGTCAAGTCTCTCAAGCTGATCATCACGCTGCCTCCAAATCGACTTGTGCTCCTTCACACCACTAATCACTGAGTCGTATCCTCCATCCAACATGCATTGTAATGCCTCATCTAAAAATCCTGGTGGGCGTATTGGTCGAGTGGGATCAACAAAACAAATGTGTGTGATGGTTGAATCCTCCTTAAGAAGACGTTTGGTCATATAGGCAAACGTATCCTCAAGCCTAGTGTAATCCTGTGTTAACTCATCTGGAAGTAGTTCTGGAACCTCGCCACCATAGTCACGTCCCGCCTGAGCAATTCCTTCATCATCTGTCGCTACAACAACACGCTGAATAAGTGATGATTGTCGCGCTGCTTCAATCGCAAATGCGATTAACGGATGTCCGGTTATTAACTGGATATTCTTTTTGCTCAAACCCTTTGATCCTCCACGTGCAGGAATAATCGCAACGATATTACTTTGACTCATACATGTTTATAGACAGAATAAATACGTCTGGCTGTTTCAAAATCTTGTTCTTCTCGCAAATCCAGCAAAGCAATTGGATCCTCGACTGGCACCAGTGCCACAGAATCCCCAACCCGTTTCCCTTGCCTAATAAGATCTGTGATTGTTACACATCCAAGACCAGTGTACCCCATCCAGAGCGGATGTTTTGCCGTACGTTTTACAAACCCTTCATCTAACCGCACAAATGAATCTCCGGTTGCAGCCCAACACGCCCGATAATCTCGTTTGGCTGCAAACACTGAATCAACATCTTCTTCAACTATTTTCTCAATCAATCTATCTAGGAGACCCTTTGGTCGAAAAACATGTGTAGGGGAAAGATAGAGTACATATCTCGATGTATTTGAAGAAGTGTCCTCAACTTCCTTCAGTGATCTTGCTAGGACTTGGCTGAGAGAGGCGGAAGGTCCATCAAAATCATCCGTTGAATAAAAAAACGTTCTGAAACCTACTTCTTGAGCTCTCATAATCACCTCTGAGTGGTCAGATGCCACAACAACATCACCCACATGAACCGAGGAGGTAAGCTCAACAAAACAATCATCAAGAAACGTACGCTTTCCTCCAGCAGGACACCGGAGCATTCTACGTGCTGTGTCAGGTGAGATGGGAACTATCGTGAGCACGTCCGACAAGATAAGTTGAGATACTTGCGGATTATCTACAGCAACAACCTCACCGCTTTTTTCTAGAGCATCCAACACCTTCACCGTTGTTTCCGCTCGCTTGACGTTCCCGTGTTGGTGTATGCCATGGTGATGATATACCTGTGCCCGAGGCTCGTAGACAATGACACCTCCTTGCGCTTGAACGGTCTTTGCCCAAAGACGGTCCTCAATGTTTGTGACACTCTCATCAAAAGGATGCCGTTCCCACAAATGTCTATGTAAGAGAGAATTGGCGTTATGGAAAAAACTGTCAACACGCTGAAGTCGACGCTCTGGTCCAAAGGTTATCACCAAATCACGTTTATCAAATGGTGAGGATTCCTCAGTAGGAAGCTGTCGGCCATAAACACCCGCATGGTCTGCATGTTCCAACAGAGCATCCACCATACGAGAAAGCCAGTGTTCATTCACGGGCACAGCATGAGCGGACAACACGGCAATCATTGACCCGCGTGAGGCACGTATCCCCTCATTAATCGCCAGACCTGGTCGATACTCACCAGTAAATGGAACTACTGTATGCCCGTACTGCTCCACAATCTTTACCGTATTGTCCGTAGACAAATTATCAACAACAATGACTTCGAACGACTTATAGGTCTGCTTCGATAATGCTTCAAGTGTTTTGCCAATCCACGCCCCCTCGTTCTTGGCACGAATAATAATAGAAACAAGTGGATTCATATCTTCTACAGTCTCCCAATGGAACGAGCCACACTCCTCACGTCTTGTGCTAAACCAGCAAATCCATCAAAATCTAGTGCCTGTAGCGGATCAACCCAGGCGTCATCAGGTGTTGGATGCACGTCAATAAGCAATCCATCAGCCCCAGCCGCGATAGCTGCTCGGGACATAGGCACAACGTAGGACCGTCGGAATGTTGAGTGAGAAGGGTCTGCTACCACCGGAATCGTTGGGGCATATTCATTCAATGCAACAATGGCCTGAACATCAAGCACAGCGCGTGAGACAACGTTATGAGTATGAGGCACTGACACACCGCGCTCGCAAATTATCAAATTTGTTTTTCCTCTTGCATAGTAGTGCTCAACCATTCCCAAGAGCGACCGAATAGATTCTCCGTAGTGGCGTTTGAGAAGGATTGGTTTGTCTGACTCCGCTAATCGGTATAACAAATCCATATTGAACATGTGACGATAGCCAATTTGAAACATGTCAACATACGGCTCCATCATTTCTACGGCAGCTGCGAATGTTACCTCAGAGACAATCGGTAAATTATGAGCTTTTCCAGCCTCGGCAAAATACTGAAAACGTCTCTCGGCGCGTTCGAGCATTTGATCCGTTGAAAGAATTGGATTTTCCAGCGGGGAGGAGGTTGTATCATCGGAATCCGGTAGCCTAAGAGGGTCTCCGTAAGGAAATGTGAGCGGCTTGAAAACGCCTCCACGAAGAATCTGACCTCCAGCATCTTTCACAGCCTTGGCAATAGCAAATACCTGATCACGACTTTCTACCGTACATGGACCGGCCATAAGGATTGGCTCAGGACCACCCACAAGCACATCTCCAACTTGAACGGGCTCTTTTTCTCCCAGACGACATGCTTTTGGAAGATTTTTTTGAATGTCTTTCTCGCTTAGATCTTTCATAGGTTACCAGAGGGGCTTCATAGCCTCTCGTACTTGACTAGGAGTTAATTGAGATAATTCGTTATGTATTATGGCCTTATGACAAGCTATCACTGCCTGTTCAAGATTCATGCCAGTACCAGACACCGTCCTGAGTCCCGCAAGTTTTGCATGAGAAAGAAGTGTTGTGACTACTGGTTGATAGACAATATCGAAGACTGATGTTGAAACCTTGGCCTCCGCCAGAAGCGCTAGGCTCTGTGAAACATTCTTTCCGATCGCTGGAGCGGCTTTTTTAAGAAATGACTGCTTGTGAAAATCACCCACTAGGTGTGGGACCGATTCAAGTTCACCAAGTGGGCTAAATCCCTCGAGTGAATAGACTCCTTGAGCACCTGAACGCTCCCCTTCAAAACCAACAGATGTGCAGTTTACAATTGTATCAACTTTAGCAATCGATGCCGCACCCACCGGCCATTGAACAACCTCCACGTTACACCAATCTCGAAGGCGACCTGCATATTCATCTGAACTCGCTTGGGTTCTGTTCGCTAATAGCATCGTTCCATCCTTTCCAACAGCTTGTGCAAGAAATGCAGCAACGGCCTTACCAGCACCACCTAATCCTAGAATTAATATGGTCATTCCTGACAGACTGCCATCAATCTGTGCCTCCAAGCTCGCTAACGCACCAGCTCCATCTGTATTAGCACCCACCAATTTTGTTCCTTGACGATATAAGACATTCACCGCTCCGATAACCTGAGCAGTGTCTTCCAATTCATCAAGGTACTGGCCGACCACCTCTTTATAGGGCATGGTTACCGCACCCCCGATAAACCGCGCGTCGTCACGGAGGACCTCAATTAGTTTTCCCAGGTTATCAACACTGACATCCATCGGGACCATTTTTGCAGAAATTCCATGTGCACGAAACGCCGCATTCCATAATGAGGGTGACTTCGCAC
This sequence comes from Parcubacteria group bacterium, assembly GCA_013204395.1. Lineage (GTDB taxonomy): Bacteria > Patescibacteriota > Patescibacteriia > UBA9934 > GWF2-40-263 > JABMNZ01. The sequence goes on along the minus strand of JABMNZ010000001.1, from coordinate 14,176 downwards.
CCTGGGAGGGCTTCTCCCCAAGAATCGCGGCGTAATAATCAACATCAGAAAGATCTAAGTCCTGGGCATTTCCAACATACGTTTGAAAAGATGTCATAGGCTCCGACCTAAATATTTTGAAGATGGGGCTTCATCCAGGTGTACCCACGCATGATCTTCAGCACTCTTGTACAGCGCATGCACAAAGGAGAGTGTCTCCAATGCATCTTCTGCAGTAATCGGAGGTTCTATGTTTCCCGCTTTCAATCGAGAAAATATTTCCTCCAACAGAGGGCCATGTGAAAGACCATAACCATTTGGCACCTCCTGTGAATGTTCCATCATTACCTTTTCAGCATCATCTCCTTTAATCTCCCAACGTGTAATTTGATTCAGAGCCACTCCCCCAACTTCAGCCGTCCCATTTTCTCCAACAATCATGAGTGATGCCTCTTTGTCATCTGGACGGGCTGCGGTCGTTGCTTCAATCACTCCCAACGCTCCACTTTTGAATCGAACAAGGGCTACAGTTGTGTCCTCAGCCTCCAGATTGTTCAGTGCATTCGTCTGCGCGCTTACAACCTCTTTTACCGGACCACAGATCCAACGAAGTGCATCAATATGATGAATCGCTTGTTGGTTAATAACCCCACCGTCCATGGCCCAGGTTCCATGCCAACCATCCTCATAGTACTCCTGATATCGGCACCACACGAGGCGAATACTTGCCATTACGATTTTCCCAAATTTTTTCTGATCGTAAGTTTCTTTAAGTTTAACTATAGCGGGATTAAAACGATTCTGTTTTATCTCTGCGTACATCAAATCTTTTTCAGCTGCCAACTTCATATTGTCCAAAACTTCCTGCGGGCGAAGTGCAATGGGTTTTTCGACAATAACATGTTTGCCAGCCTCAAGGGCCATACGAGCATGCTCTCCATGATTCCCCGACTCGGTCAGTATCAACACTGTGTGAATCTTAGCGTTATGAAGAATGGTTCCAAGCTCATAGACAGCCTCTGCTCCCAACTCATCTGAAAGCATATCTGCCTTCTCTTGAACAACATCACAGACCATCGATACATTCACTCCAGAAATACCTGAAATAAAAAATTGCTTTATGTGCTGAGCCACTCGGCCACAACCAACAATCGCGACTTGCAAATCTTCTTCCATAAAAAAACTTGTAGATAATAATTACAACAGTAACGGACATCTCCATCTGTTGCAAGAGATGTTAGATCAAGTCAAAAACTCGCTCTACAGGCAAATAAAGCAACGTGGAAGTGTCCTTTCCAATAGGAAAAAATGCCTAAATTCCTCGACTGAGCAACAGCCTCACGAATAATATGAATACTTTCGTGTTCCATCTGTTAAGATATCCAATGTCGTATTTTTCTCCCAGAGAATCATTGCCCAGCCATCTCTTTTATAATCGCACTCAAATCTGCTTCAACCATAATCCTTACCAACTCCTTGAACCCAACCCTTGGTTCCCATCCAAGTAAATCTTTTGCCTTTGATGCGTCGCCAACCACAACAGCTGTCTCACTTGGTCTCATGTTTATTTCATCAAGCTCAACACATTTCTCCCAATCTTCGATCCCAACAACAAGAAAAGACTCTTTAATGAACTCCTCAATTGTATGTGCCTCACCTGTTGCTAAAACATAATCACCCGGCTCTTCTTGCTGTAGCATTTTCCACATTGCTTCGACGTATTCTGGTGCATAACCCCAATCACGCTTAACATCTATATTTCCAAGTGACAGAACATCTTGTTTACCAGCTTTAATACGTGCCACTCCACTTGTAATTTTTCTTGTAACAAAACGCTCAGGACGACGTGGGGATTCATGATTAAACAAAATACCATTACACACAAACATGCCAAACGCGTCCCTGTACAGACTCGCTGACTGCTGAGCAAACACTTTTGCATTCCCGTATGGGTTCCGCGGGTTAAACGGTGTTTTCTCAGTACAGAGCATGTCCACCTCTGGACACCCAAACACTTCGCTTGAACTTGCTTGGAAAAATTTCGTGTCAGGGTTTAGCTGTCTCACAGCCTCTAATACTCTCAACGCCCCTAATCCAGTTACATTCCCTGTAAAAACAGGATCTTGAAACGATTGATACACACTGCTTTGTGCAGCGAAATTATACACTTCATCTGGTCGAACCTTCTCTATAACCTCTCTCAATCTTTCTGAATCAAGAATATTCCCTAAATGTAAAATAACTCCATCATGGGAAATATCTGTCTCTTCATGAGCCAGTCCATGCACTGTGTACCCCTTTTTTAAAAGTAATTCCGCCAAGTAGCCACCATCCTGGCCACACACCCCTGTAATAAAAGCACACTTACCCATAAGCTTATCGCACCTTACCTTCCATACGCTCAAGCAACGCTTTTTCATCCGCCTCCACCATTATCTTTACTAGCTCATCAAAACCAACTTGTGGATTCCACCCAAATGCGTTTCTTGCTTTTGTGGAATCGCCTCTAAGCTTATGCACCTCACTTGGTCGAAAAAGATTTTCATCAATATCAAGATACTGTTCTGGATCAAGCCCTGCATGTGAAAACGCCGCATACACAAACTCTTCGACTGAATGTAACTTCCCGGTAGAGATCACGTAATCATCAGGCTTATCTTGTTGAAGCATTTTCCACATTGCCTCGACGTATTCTGGTGCGTAACCCCAATCACGCTGAGCGCTCAAGTTACCTAGATATAATTTTGTATCGAGTCCAGCTTTTATGCGCGCGATGCTATGTGTTATTTTTCGTGTCACGAACTCCTTTCCACGCCGTGGTGACTCGTGATTAAAAAGAATCCCGTTACATGCAAAAATGCCGTATGACTCTCGATAATTACGTGTTATGTGATTTGCAAAAACCTTTGCACATCCATATGGGCTTTGAGGTAAAAACTGAGTCTCTTCATTGAAAGGTGGCTCGCTCACAGGATTACCAAACATCTCGCTCGATCCCGCTTGATAAAACTTTATACTTGGATTCACTCGAAGAATCGCATCAAGCATTCGAAGGGTTCCCAGCCCTGTTATGTCGCAGGTATATTCTGGAATATCGAAGCTCACACGAACATGGGATTGTGCCCCCAAGTGATAGACCTCATCTGGCTCAATCTCTTTAAGAAGATGTGACAGAACGGTCGCATCTGCGAGATCACCATAATGTAGATGCGCCTTCATTGCCTCATCCTTTGAATTCCCGCAAATGTGTTCAATGCGCTCACCGTTAAACGTACTAGTTCTACGTACAATTCCATGAACCTCATACCCTTTATCTAGTAAAAATTCAGCAAGGTAGGAACCATCTTGACCAGTAATTCCTGAAATAAGAGCTTTTTTCTTCATATAAGTATTCATCCTAGACGAAGTATAGTTATGTTACAAACTCCTTAAAACCAAGTTCCTTATCTATATTTAGAATCTGAGCGATAAGAGAGATTCCCCAAAGAAAGAGCACAGTTCCGTGAACATCTGGTTCAGGCAGTCCCTTTGTAATAATTGCTTTGTAATAATACGTATTTGCTCTTCCTTTGTGAAATGAAAAGCCTCCGTGCTCGGGCCAGTAGTACTCATGGTAAATAGAAAGACGGTCATGTGCGAATTGCTTTATTTCGTCTAGACGATATGAGCCGTTTGTTGCCTCGTTGGCGTACTTTAACACGTAGATAACATTAAAGTTATCACAAGCGTGTCGATCATTTCTTGCACCTAATGCAAGATCTATCATTTGCTCAGGATAAGCCATCTTCATTTTATCAGCCGCTTTGAATCCCGTAAGCACCTTCATTGCTCCATTAATTTTCTCTACTACTGACGGCTCACCTTTAAACCATGAACCTGAATCTTTATCTTGAATCCGATTGACCCAGTTAATTGAATAATCGACTAACTCCTCTTTATTTAGCAAATCACTGTTAGCCAAAAAAAATAACAAATGAGAAAAATGACTTCCCGCTCCCCAAGGACTTTTCCAATTTAATTTAGATAAATATGTGTTAATCGCCTTGCGAGTATTTGGAATGTTTAACGGAAAATAATCTGGTTTTTGACCTAAAAGTAAAAGCGAAGAGATGGACTGACGTGTTTCCGCCCGAATAATTTTTTGATGAAAGAAATTCTGAAAATCATTTTGTTTTAGAGCGGACAGTTTTTCTCTAAAAAATGCCCTCCGGCGTATGAGTGGGTCGAAGATAAATCCATCGTCCTTTTGAAAACTCTTAATAAACTTGATCATCGAATCAAGTTGTGAAGATGGAAGTGTCTCAAGAAGATTTAAAGTGTAATAACATTTTATTGCAAAAACAGTATTTCCCAATCCCCATCTGTCAGTCTCATCAAATAAGTCTCCGGTTAATGAGTACTTAAAAAAACCAGGTGTCTCATGACCTTCTAGGTGCCTTAAAAAAGCTGGGACTTTATTCTTAAGTTCAAATATCCAGTCGAGATCACTCATAGAGTTACTTTTTTGATAACACAAAAACTTGGTGATATGTATTATCTGGATTGATATATGTTTTTTCAACTTTCCACCCAATGTTTTCCACATCCTTTAAAAGACGTTTTAGACTATATCCTTTTTTTCCAATTTCCCAGTAATGTTGTCCATTAAATTCATGTATTTCTCTTCTGAAAAAAACTTTGTTGAAAAAGACCATATCTTGAACATGGGAATTTTTAATTTCATGTACCAAAATGTCGCACCATTATTTGTGTGTGGCAAAGTTATGAGCAACTTACTAGTAATACTTCTCAGATTGTCTAGCACCTTGAGAGAATCTTCATATCTAATGTGCTCCAGAACCTCAGCTGCAATCACCAAATCAAAATTGGCATTTAATTTCAGAAGACCTTCTGAGGAAACATCACAAACAAAATCAGGCTTAATACGCTCGTCAATATCCATTGTCTTAATTTCAAATCCCATAATTAATAAAACTTATAAAACAATCATATTCCCTGGTCCAACTTCTAATATAGTCTTGGGATTCATTTCCAACACCTCTTTAATGACAAGTGCATGAGACCACCATCTTGAAGATGTGTTGTATTTTTTTGACTTGTAAGTTTCCACACCTACTTGTGGTTCATATATCTCACTCATACAGAAAATCTACGTTTCACCACAACAATCACTTTGTAAATGAATGTGTGTACTTTAGAAAATGTTTTAAATAACACGGCCACAATCTCTGTAAATAAAGTTTTTGGTTTCAACTGAAACTTATCGGCATCTTGGTATAGTTGATTAATTAGATTCAAATACTCCTGTGCCATATGATCTGCTGTATTTGAATAATCACCAATCCTTTCGTTCCAGTTTCTGAATTCATTTTTCATCTGAACAAGCTTTTCCTTAAAATTGTTCTCATCAAACATCAGGCCGAATCCAGTACAGTATTCTGGTAATGCCCCGGAATTTCTATAGAGCAATGGGAGCCTGCACAAGGCACCCTCGATGTGGTGCATACCAGCTGGTTCATTAAGCGTGGCTGTTAAGTAAAAATCGTGTGCACGTAATTCTTCTGCCAACTCCTCACCAGACAGTGGCGCTAACACTCTTGTATTTTCATATGACAGCCCACTTGGAACATTACCAATATATGTAAATGAAAACATTTTTGAAAATTCTTCGTCTCCCAATAATTCATCAATTTGTTTATATACATCATGCCCCTTCATCATGTTGGAACTCCAGTGATGAGTTACAAACTTCAATTGTTCATTGTTCTGCCCAACTGGAGTATTTGAAGATGAAAAAAAGACTGAATCATCAGCTCCATTTAATATAACCTGATTTGGTTTGTCTTTATCAAATCCAGCTGCAATAAGATTTCTCTTTAACCACGTGGAGATAAAAACAACAAAATCTGAACGTCGACTTACTTTTAAGAGCAGACGATTGATATACGAAGTACCTTTCCGCTCATCACATTCATTCACTCTTTGAATGATTACTGTTCTTGGATGTATAAGTTTGTAAGCCCAGGCATTTAAATATGAATACGAGGCAGCTTTCATAAGATGAGGGAATGGGCTCACGTGTAGGATTACATCAATGTCATCGTCATTTAAGTGATTCACAACACCTACTTCTTTTTTTGAAAGAAACTTCTTTAGAAAAATTGCAAACATCATTCCACCTCCATATGGACCATCTAAGAATTTGCTATTAATACTTACTTTCATACCAATGGTTTATACAACTCGATAAAATGGCGATCCGATATCTTGTCCCAAGAATATTCCTGAACTTGCTCAAGGGATTTTTTGACCATTTGTGTTCTTAAAACCTTATCCTTCGATATTTTTTTGACATTACTTACCAACGAAACAACATCCTCAACATTACACAAAAGAGCGGTCTCACGATCAACTGCTATATCAGGCACCATGCCCACTTTTGTCGATACAACCGGAACACCACTCGCCCAGGATTCCAAAATAGCCATCGGACCACCCTCAACACGCGAAGCGATGATATAGAGATCTAGCGCATTATACATCCTTGGAATTTCTGAGAAATTATCAATGTAAATGTGTTTAAAATCAATACCGTTTTCTGAAAGTCGCTTCTTTACATATCCCCTTGATGGCCCTGTCAACAAAACGAAAGGTCTCAAGTCTTTTACTTGAATAACTGTATCAACAAAAACATCCGGGCCTTTTACCAGCTTAGGCTCCAAACCATCACCCCAACCTTCACCGTCTTTTTGAAAGGATCCAATAACAAATCGATTCTCTGGAATTTCCAGTGATCTTTGAATAGAGCCTTTCTCCTCATCAGAAGCTGCGTGGAATTTACTAAGATCGATTCCAAGTGGAATTACATGAACTTTTAGCGGGTTCACACCAGATTCAATCAATGTCTTTTTTGTTGAGTTACAAGATGTATGAATTGCCACCAAATCCTCTTGGGCTATTTTCATGTATGCCAAACGTGGGTCCCCTGGTGCAACATGAAACCAGGTTAAAATAAATTGATTTGAGGAATGTGGTTTGTGCCACCCCCCCTCTCCTCCACGAATGAAGAAATGACCCACTGATCCAAAATGAATGATCTGATTCCGAATACCAATCGAATCATAACTGATACGGGCGGCCAGTTGATTTCTTTGAGAAAGAGATTTTGTTATTGATTTTCCAATTTCCTTTATAACCCAAGATCTTCCATCGATAATGTAAGTGAGTTCTTTACCAGAAATATTCGAAACACAATTTGATAGAAGCGCTTTCAATAGCTGTGGGTACTTTCCAATCATAATGAAGAATAAATATTCATCTCCGATTTCAAAACATGTTCAATAGAAAATCCTTCTAGAATTGTCTTGCGCGCACCTGTGCCCATTGTAGACATTAATAATGTATCAGATGTAACGGCAACAATAGCCTCTCGAATCGACTCAACACTAGTCTCACATAGATACCCATTTTCTTTATGTGAGATTAACTCTTGATTCCCAACTACGTTTGTTGCTATCACGGGTAGACCGCATGCCATAGCTTCTAAAAGGGCCTTTGGGTTACCCTCGAATAATGAAGGTAAGATAAATATTTCTGCCTTGTTCAGTTCTTCTGGCAGAAGATCATTTGAAATGTTACCACGAAACTCTACTCGCACGTTCTCAGATTCAGCGTGCAGTTTAAGATCTGAATCGAGAATGCCAGAACCGAAGACAACCAAATTAAAATCAAGACCAGATAGTGCTGTAATAAGATTAAAAAGATTCTTCTCCGCGCTTAACCGACCAACAAAGTAAATCGTTTTTTGATGCTTTGTAGATTGTTTTGGAGAAAAAAGCACCGTGTCAATGTAATTTGGAATGACGGTTATTAGTTTTTCAGGAACACTAAATCGCTCGAGTACAAAATCCTTGATATTATGAGCACTCAAAATAATGTGATTTGCATTTCGATACACCACCTTCTCAATCAGTTTAATGATCAACAACTTCCACCAGATTGAACCTGCTCGAATGGAACTATTCAACCATTCATAGCCACAACGAACAATCAATTTCTTACGGTACACATGAGCAGCGATCATTGCTGCCAACCCTCCTTTCATCTGGTTTGTCTTGAAAATATCTGAGTCACGGCATTCTGCATGTGCCAAAAATGGAAGCGCAAACATATACAGCAAACTTGGTAATGGAAGCATCTTTGGAACAATCACAATATTTTCTGCAAGCTGATCCTGATACTTCAAATCATCCTTGGTCCCATAGGTAAAAAAATAAATCCGCTTCATGTGCGGTGCTAATTTATTGTATATGACAATTTCACGTGAAAGATTACCCACCTCGTCCCAACGCTGGAGTGAAACTCCCCGGGTAAAAAACAGCGCTAAAGTTTTTTCTTTCAGTGAATAAGTCATGAAAATGGTACTGATTATTAACTTTTTTCATTTAGAAAAGTACGTAAACACATATTCTATAGAGGCTTTGCCACCGCCCAAATCTCGCCGAACTGAATTGAATACTCAACTATCTGATACCCAGCCTTTTCTAACTCATCTGAAAATGTCTCGAATGTATACTCGATGAAATGTGTTGGGTCACATTTCCAATACATTCCCAACTCTTTCTTATACGGGGTCACCCAATCACGATTAATCATCGGAATACGAAATAAAAAAGTTGATGCGAGTGGTTTAATTCGTGTTAAAAAATCATGACGATTTTCGATATGCTCTAAAACATTTGAAAGGAGCGCTACGTCGAACTTCTTGGAAAACGAGAAGGTTGTTGCATCTCCCACCTGATATGTAATGTTATCAGCAGCGTATTTCTCTACCCAACTCTTTTTATGCTTTGACTTGATTTCAATTCCAACAACACTTTTTGCAACCTTTGCAACAGAATACCCAAGTGCCCCATTATTACATCCAATATCAAGAACATCATCATCACCCGTCACACGATCTACAAAAAAATCATGGTATCTCATTATTCTGTGTTTTGGATGTAATCCACCTTCAGCTCGCGCTGCACAATGACCTGACCAGTGATAAGCAGATGAGTGGATGTAAAGAAAAACCTTAGCTGCAGTTTTATAAAGGAAGAGTTTCATATATTAGTCTCCTTTGTTTATTTTTTCACAGACCAGAAGCACACCATGACCTGCAAAAGGGGCGCAAGTTTTTGAAATAGCAAAATTTAGAACCTTCGCTACCATGTTCTTTCCATTATAAATCCTCTGCAACAATGGCTTAAGAAAAGATATCTCATCTTTCAGCCCCTTTGTTCCATCAGCATATGTTCTTGACCGAATAACAAAACCAAAATTCTTTAATCGGTCTATAACCATAGATGGCTCTAGCATGAATTGATAAAACGTATCGTAATCTTGATTCTTTAAGAGGTTGTTATACAAACCAAACCTCGCTTTTACTCTACGTAGTGGAGACATGCACGGAAATGTTAAAAAAAGGAATCCACCTGGTTTAAGTATACGATGTGTCTCTATAATAATTTGATCGTAACCGTTCAAATCATGTTCAATCACACCAAGTGACCAACATCCGTCAAAACTTTCATCTGGAAAATCAGTAGACTGCACATCTTGAACTGACACCTCTAATTTCGGAAAATGCTGATTGATCAATTTAACCGTATTTTCTGCCGTATCAATTCCAACGGCATCGTAACCAAGAAGATCAAGTCCATGGACCGTCGCACCAATTCCACAACCAGCGTCAAGCACTCGAGAGCCTGGAGCAAGGTACTTCTTTGTTACTGCATCTACCAAGCGATTTCGACGTTGTCGGGTAACTTTCTCTTTGAGATCACACTCACCCCATTGTTGATCCCAAAACTCAGTTGTTGCTTTTTCTTTAAATTGTAATAGTTGCCCAGACTCAGGATCAAGAAAAACCATAACTTAAATATGCTTGTCGAGAGTTAAGTTGTTGGAAAATCGTAAGCAAGAAAAGTCCATTCTACATAAAAACATATCTTTGCTTGGTATGATTGTAGCACCCATGCCCCAATGCTACGATCACTCTAACTTACTTCATTATCAAATCTGAAGATGGGGCGAGGTGCAGACACATGTTATGCAACTCACTCAGTTTATGGACACAATAACATTTGTCCTAAGTAGCATCTCCAAATTTATAAGGAGGGTTTAACGCATCATCACTTTTGTAGGTTCCTCCATCATCTTCGGAGCTCTTCTTGGCAATACATGCGTAACGTTGACCAACAATCCTCCTATTAAACTTCTTATAACACCGCGACTCAGTCACCTCATGGAATCCGACCATTTGCAACCACGCATTGATCGCACCCTTACTTGGAAGATGGGTAACTGATCCTGTATTTCTATACGTATTCGGATAAAAAATCTCAACATAGGCCCCGTTCCTCATCTTTCGGTTTGATCGCAATGTCGCACTCTCTAAAACAAGATAACCACCAGGGTTCAACATCTTATAAAGCTGTCTCAAAAAACGTAACTGCTCGGCATTATGATAAAGAATGCCAGTAAAATAAATCACATCAAACGTGCCCATCCGCTCCCGCTCTTCTGGGGTCATGTATAAAAAATTTGCTTCTACATACGAAAGTGGATAATTCATTTCCTCCATCCACAATCGATTCCCTTCACGTTTTTCAGGAAGGTCGATAAAAACGAGCTCTTTCGGTTTTAGTGACGCAAGACGCTTCGTGTCCATCCCGTCCTTTGGACCAACTTCCAAAATACGCTTCCCGGGGGAAATTCCTCCAGAGATCCTCAAGAAATCCTCATACAAAGGAATACGATACATTAATCTCTCTGGCGGAGATTGATAACCAATTAGCTTTTTAACTTTATGTTTAAATTGTTGTGGAACAAATTTCATAGCGTATACTGGGAGCTGGTAATAACGATCAAAGATCTAAAAAACCAGTCAATTATTTATTAGATACTCACAGAATATAAATTGTAGCACCCCTACCCCCATGCTACAATCACCTTAAATCTGAATAAAACATCTGAAACTTCTTTACTTCATTACCAAATCAGAGGGTGGTGGCGGGGCGCAGACGCATGTCATGCAACTCGCTCGTTTTATGATTGAGCGGGGGCATGAGGTTGCGATTATGTCGCGGCCTGGTGGATGGTTGTCTGAGCGCGCGGATGAACTCGATGTTGCTTATTTTGAAAACCCAGACATCGACAACTCACTGAATCCTCTTAAACTTTGGCGAGCTGGTCGCTCGCTTACCCAAGCTGTCGATCGCTTTAAACCTGACCTCGTCAGCTGCCACAGCACGATCGCTGGACTAGTCGGACGCTTTGCTCTTCGAGGTAATGTACCAACCATCTTCACCGCCCACGGATGGGGATTCGCTCCTGGAATTCCTCAACCGCGTCGATCTGTCGTGGCCATCCTTGAACGTCTTGCTGCTCGCCACGCCGCATCCATCATCTGTGTGAGCAACTACGACCGCGAGCTTGCCCTTAACAGCGGTGTGGGAACCCCAACAAAATTACAGACGGTTCACAATGGTGTGGAGGAGATTGCTTCGGTCGTTCCACTCCCTCGCAATGACGGAAAAAATCAGAGTGTCGAAGCCATCTTCGTTGGTCGTCTCGTTAATCAAAAAGATCCGCTTCTACTCATTGGTGCCGTAGCCGCTCTCCCAGAAGCAACCCTAGAAAAATTCCACCTCACTATCGTTGGAGACGGCCCTTTGGAAAACCCAACTCGACTGTTGATTACACAATACAAGCTCGAGAGCTCGATCTCCATCACACCAAGGCTCGAGCGTCGTGAACTTTTTAAAAAATACTCATCTTCAGACCTGTTTATTCTCACATCAAACTGGGAAGGACTCCCCCGTTCCATCCTAGAAGCCATGGCTCATGGCCTGCCTGTGATCGCTACAGACGTTGGGGGCGTCTCTGAGGCCATTGGCGACGATGCGGGTCTTCTTGTGCCACGTGGCCACCAAAGTGCTCTCACGCAAGCTCTAAAGCGACTCATCACAGACGCTAATCTGCGCAAACAAATGGGTGATGCCGGCCGCGCAAAAACACTTGGCGAATTTTCTCTCAAGAGCATGTGTGAACAGACCCATGAGGTCTATAAGCAGTTGGTTTGATATACTACTTGCGTATGTCTCAGGAGGAACGACTCATGCAATTAATCCGTGAACAAGAATCTCTCTTTTGGGTAGAGGATTTTTTGTCTGAGCATCCTGAAGCCAATCTCTATCTTGTTGGCGGCGCGGTCCGAGATGGACTCCTTGGACGAAAAATGAGGACCATTGATTTTGATTTTGTTATTCAGGGTCTTGCTCCAGAAAAAATCGAAACTTGGTTCAGTGCATTTGGCGGTCTTTCACTTGTGGGGCAACACTTTGGTGTCTACAAGTTCTTGCCAACTGGTTTCACTACAGATCAAATAGAATTTATCGACATTGCCCTACCTCGAACAGAGGCCGTAAAAGATGGAGCTCTTGGGGGGTACAAGGACTTTGATATCCAGTCAGATCCGTCTCTCCCAATAGAGGACGATCTAGCAAGACGCGACTTCACTATTAACGCCATGGCTTTTGACCTTCGCACACGCAAGCTCACTGATCCATTCAATGGACAAGTTGACCTAGAGGACAGACGCATACGGGCCGTAGGCGATCCAGCCGAACGTTTCCAAGAGGATCTCTCACGAATGCTTCGCGGACTACGCTTTGCCGCAGAACTTCATTTTGATATTGAAGACACAACCTCTAAGGCCATCGTTGATCACATCATCGAAATCAATCGCATTCGTGAAATCGACGGCAAGCAAGTCTTTGTCGTGCCCAGAGAAATCATTGGCCTTGAAATCACCAAAGCCCTGAGTCGATCGCCAGTCAAAGCAATAAAAGAATTTCTTAAACACGGAGTGCTCTCAGCATTGCTCCCTGAAGTGCAACGGATCGTAGAAGTAGACGAGCGATATCTAGACCCCCTATGGGAGGTGCGTGCAGATGAACCAACCATAACCATCGCATTGCTACTACGCGGCCTATCTGAGCAAACACTCAAAGAAGCCATCCGCTTCGCCGGCCTGGACACCATGCCAAAAGGATCTTCCAGTAAACTAAATCCAGATCTGGTCCTGTGGCTCATTAAACAGCTGCACGCGGGCCTAACGACTAAGACCGTCGATGTCATGCCAGCAAGTTCATTTGAAAGAAAGTTCATGAACGGAAAAGGTGAGCTTTTGAACCGATGTCTGGAACTTCTCGGCCAGGGAGATGTGGCACAAAGCGCCAGAGACCGAAGACAAAATATTGAGGGCCTATGGCTCGTAGACAGCGACGAGACCATAGCACCACTACTCTCTGGAAACGACATCCTAGCCTCTGGAATCGATGCCGGCCCAGGAGTCCGTCTCATCCTCGATCACATAAGAGACAAGCAACTAGACGGCAAACTCATGACCCGCGAAGCAGCTCTCAAATACATCAAGAATCAAAAAAACACCCAGGATTAGCCTGGGTGTTTTTGGTGGGTCCAAGAGGAGTTGAACCTCTGACCTCCACAATGTCAATGTGGCGCTCTAACCAACTGAGCTATGAACCCTTAACGCATGCGATTGTATGGGACGGGCAACCTATCGTCAATACTAGAAAAACTTACTCTTTGTCTCGATTTGAGAAGGCTCCTGAGACTCAGGACCCTCCATCTCTGGCTCAAGAGTGATCCATGGCTTGGTCTTGGATTTTGAAAGGGCCATGATAATGAATCCGCCGATTGTAAGTGCAAGGGCTCCTAGCAAAAACGCTCCAAGAATCGATGCAAAACCACATCCGAACACTGCTGTAACTTTCTCTGCTCGTGTTACCGCTGTTGCCAGGCAATCACCAACAGCATCTTGGGAACCATTGATTCCAAAGTAGGCTGATACCACCCCAGCTATCAGGGCCAATAAGCTAAATAAACAGCTAAACCTGAGCTTTCTTAGTCTACCAAGACGAATAATCGTAATAACAGCAAAGAATACTCCACCCAATACCCAGTACATTAAGAACCAAAGAATCGACAGAATGATGAAAAATGAGGTAATTTGTGCATCCATATCGATGGGTAGTATAGCACGCATTTTGTCGCGTCAATGCTATACTATAGATGAAAGGGGGCCCGTAGCTCAGTTGGTTAGAGCGCCAAGCTTATACCTTGGTGG